>CAMOSQ010000001.1 GCA_946624985.1 uncultured Caryophanales bacterium
AAATAAGAAATGGAAATAAAATAATGTTCCACGTGAAACATAGTGAACGAAGTAAAAGAAAGTAAATAAGAAATGGAAATAAAATAATGTTCCACGTGAAACATAGTGAACGAAGTAATATATTTTATAAACATTTCTTGATATTTTTATTATTTTTGAACATATTGTTTGCTATTGGATTATAAGTATTTCCTGGGAAATAATTTGGAGACTATTTTAAATTAATTATGCACATATTATATTTAAAATAGTCGACAGTAATTTGATTTACATGTAGGAATGTGTCTAATTTTGAACATAGTTATATATTTTCTTAATTTATTGATGTTGTCTATTTACGACAATATTAATTTTTTTAAAGGTTTGAACATATTTGTTTGATTTTTATTTACAATTGTTATATAATTATTAGGACGCAATATTTATGTTTGAACCAGGTCAGAGTAGGAATACAGCAGCCTTAAGAACCTCTAAATGTGTGCGTCTTTTTTATGAGGTTTAATATGAGTGATGAATATTATATGAATTTAGCTCTTTCTATGGCTAGGAAGGGTTTTAATAAAGATGATGTACCTGTTGGTGCGGTTATTGTTTATAAGGATAAAGTTATTGCTAAGGCTTATAATACTAAGAATATTAAAAAGTGTGCGATTAATCATGCAGAGGTTTTAGCTATTAAGAAGGCTTGCTCGAAGTTGCACAGTTGGCATTTAGAAGATTGTACTTTATATGTTACTATGGAGCCTTGTTTGATGTGTTGCGGTGCGATATTACAGGCTAGAATGGGTAGAGTAGTATATGGCGCTAAATGTGCAAAATTCGGATATGTTCATAGTATAAGTGAAGTTTTGAACAGTAAAAAAAATAATCATCAAGTTTCTGTTACTGGTGGTATTCTTGAGGATGAGTGCTCTAAGATTTTAAAAGATTTTTTTTCTAATAAAAGGGATTAGTTTTGTATTAAATTGGTCCTTTTTGTGTTATAATTGTTAGTGTGGGGTGAGATTATGTATCAAGCTTTATATCGTAAGTATAGACCTAGTAATTTTAATGAGATTGCTGGACAACATGTTATTGTTCAAACTTTGAAGAATGCGATTCTTAATAATAGAATAAGTCATGCTTATTTATTTACTGGACCTAGGGGTACTGGTAAGACTAGTATTGCGAAGATTGTAGCTAAGACTATTAATTGTGAGAATCTTAATGATTTTATTCCTTGCGATAATTGTCCTAGCTGTGTTGCTTTTAATTCTAAGAATAATGTTGATATTATTGAGATAGATGCGGCTAGTAATAATGGTGTGGATGAGATTAGAGAGATTCGTAATAAAGTTGATTTAGTTCCATCTTTTAGTAAGTATAAGGTTTATATTATTGATGAGGTACATATGCTCACGACTGGTGCTTTTAATGCTTTATTAAAGACATTGGAAGAACCTCCAAGTCACATTATATTTATTCTTGCGACTACTGAACCACATAAGGTTCCTGCTACTATATTGTCTCGTTGTCAAAGATTTGATTTTAAAAGAATTTCTGTTGATGATATTGTTTCTAGACTTAGATTTATTTCTAAGGAGGAAGGTATTGAAATAAGTGATGAGGTGTTAACTGAAATTGCTAATGTTTCTGATGGTGGTCTTAGAGATTCAATAAGTCTTATGGATCAGATTATTGCTTATTCGAATGATACTATTACTGTTAATGATGTTCATGAGGTTAATGGTACTTTGACTCTTGATGAATTAAAGGCTTTCTTTGAAAATATTGTTAGTGGTAATTTTGAACATATTTTTTCTAAAATATATGAATACAATAAGAATGGAAAGAATTTGGTTAAGATTACTGAAGGTATGATTTCTTTTATTAAGAATTTGCTTTTATATTATGAGGCTCCTGATTTCTTTAAGAGTAATAGTTTAAATTCAGATATTTATAAGGATTATGATTTTGATTCTTCTAAGTTAGTTAAATCTTTATCTATGCTTAATGAGTGTTTGACTAATATGAAGAAGTCTTCTAATTCTCAATTAATATTAGAAATGTGTTTATTTAATATATCAAGTATATTTAATGAAAAGGTTATTGTTGAGAAGAAGGAAGAAGTTAAAGTAGAGGTTAAAAAAGAGGATGAAAAAGCAAAAGCGTCTATTATACACAAATTTGATGATTCTGATTTGAAGAAGGTAAGAGTTAATAATACTTTAGCTAGATTTAATAAGTCTTTAATGAGAGAAATGATGAGTAAAATTGAAACATTTAAGGATTATGTTTTAGATGAAAAATATGGTAAGTGGGCTTCTATTTTGTGTGATGGAAAGTTTAAGGCTGCAAGTGATGAGTATTTAATTTTTGTTTATGATAATGCTTCTGTTTCTAATTCTTTTAATGAGAATGTTGATATTATTGAAGAGTTAGTTAGTAAGGTTTTGTCTAATAAATATAAGGTTATTTCTGTTTCTTCTCTAGAATGGGAAGTTATTAAAACTGAGTTTAATTCTAAGAAGAAGGAATATGTTTATGTTGAGGAAGTTGTTGTTAAGCATGAAAGTAAGTCTAATGATGAGATTGCGGATATGTTTAATGATGTTGTAGAATATAGTTAGAAAGAGGGATATATATGAATATACAAGCTATGATGAAACAAGCACAACAATTACAAAAGAAAATGTTTGATGAGAAGAAAGCTATTGATGAAAAGGTTTTTGAGGGTAAGTCATCTTTAGTTACTGTTACAATGACAGGTGATAAAAAGACTAAGAGTGTAGAAATTAATCCAGAAGCTCTTGATGATGTAGAAATGTTACAGGATATGGTTATGCTTGCATTTAATGATGTATTATCTAAGATTGATAAAGAAACTGAAGAGAGAATGGGTAAGTATACTCAAGGTATGCCAGGATTGTTTTAATTATGAATTATCCTAGTTCACTTAAGAATTTAATTGATTGTTTTAAGAAATTGCCAGGTGTTGGAGAGAAGACAGCTGAGCGTTTTTCGTTATCTGTTTTAGGTTTTGATGAGAAACTTATTGAGAGTTTTTCTGATTCTATAAAGGATGTTAAGTATAAGATTAAAAGATGTAGTATTTGTAATAATTTAACTGAGTCTGACGTATGTGATATTTGTCGTGATGAGAATCGAGATTCTAGCGTTATTTGTGTTGTTGAAGAGGCTAAGAATTCTATTCTTTTTGAGAAGATGGGTGCATATAAGGGTAAGTATCATATTTTAAATGGTTTAATTTCTCCTTTGGACGGTGTAGGACCTGAGGACATTAATATTGATAAGTTAATTGATAGAATTGACTCTGAGGGTGTTAGTGAGGTTATTCTTGCTTTAAAGCCTAGTATTGAAGGTGAAACAACTAGTCTTTATATTTCTAAGGTTTTATCTGGTAAGGGTGTTAAAGTTACTAAGATTGCTCATGGTATACCAATGGGCGCTGATATTGAGTATATTGATATGCTTACTTTGGAGATGGCTTTATCTGATCGTAAGGAGATTAGTGATAATAATTAGTGATTAATGCATATTATTACTAGGTGATTATATGTTTAAAAAATTATTTTCTTTTTTTAAGAGGGTTGTTTTTTATATGTTTTTGCTTTATAGTTTTAATGTTGTTGTTAGTCCTATAGGATTTAATATTCCTATTAATTTATTTACTGTTTCTTGTTTATCTATTTTAGGTGTTCCTGCTTTATTTGGACTGATTGTTATTTTAGTATTGTGAGGTGATATGTGTGTTTTTTGATTTTTCTAGTGTACAAGCTATTGCTTATAGAATTCTTATGAATGGTGTACGTAATAATAAGTGTTCTCATGCATATCTAATTAATACTAATGGATATAATAAAGGGTTTGATTTTGCGAAGGCTTTTGCGAAAGTATTATTATGTTCAAACGGAAGTGATGAATGTAATTGTAGTGTATGTGCATCAGTTGATAATGATGTTTGTCCTGATTTAAAGGTTATTAATTGTGATGGTTTATGGATTAAGAAGGAACAAATGGATGATTTACAGGCTGAGTTTTCTATGAAGTCTGTTAGTTCTAATCGTAAGGTTTATATCATTAATGGGGCTCATAATTTAAATGCTTCTGCTTCTAATTCTATTTTAAAGTTTTTAGAGGAACCAGAAGAGGGTATTGTTGCGATTCTTGTTACTGATAATATTTATAATGTATTAGGTACTATTGTTTCTAGGTGTCAGGTTATTAATCTTAATAATAGTGATACTTATAGTGATAGTATGATTGTTAATGTTGCGAATAAGTTATATGATGAGAGTGGTAAGATAGATAGTTTTATTAATGATTCAGATAGTTTAGATAAAATTGATCATATTATTTCTTTTATTAAGTATTTAGATAGTAATGGTCTTGATACAATGTTATATATTAATGATTTGTGGAATAAGTATATTTCTAAGGATGATTATATATTTGCTTTTGATATAATGCTTATGTATTATAATGATGTTATTAGTTATAAGTTGAATAATAGGGTTATTTTAACTGAGTATAATGATGATATTACGAGGTTTTCTTCTTATGATTTATCTTATATTATGAAGCGTATTAATCTTATTATTGAGCTTAAGAATAGGATTTATTCTAATGTTAATTCGGCTTTATTGATGGACAAGCTGATTATTGGAATGGAGGGATTAAAGTGATTGTTGGAGTTAATATAAGTGGTAGAGATATAGAGTATTTTTCTTGTTCTAAAATGAATTTGAAGAAGAATTTAACTGTTATTGTTGAGACTGATAAAGGTTTAGAGTTTGGTACTGTTGTTAAGGAGCCTTTCGATGATGATAAAAAGATTAAGTTAAATAAGGTTGTTAGAATTGCTTCAAAGGATGATTATTTAAAGAATAAGAAGAATATAAAGGATGCTTCTTTCGCTTTGAAAAAGTGTAAGGAGTTAGTTAATGATTTAGGTCTTAATATGGTTGTTGTTGATTGTAGATATACTTTTGATAGGAACCAATTATTGTTTAGGTTTTTATCTGATAGTCGTATTGATTTTCGTGATTTAGCTCGTGAACTTGCTTCTATTTATAAGACTCGTATTGAGTTAAGACAGATTGGTGCGCGTGATAAGGCTAGAGAAGTTGGTGGATGTGGTCAATGTGGTAGAAGTTTGTGTTGTGCGGGATTTTTAAAGGATCTTGATACTGTTTCTATTAATATGGCTAAGAATCAGAATATTGCGCTTAATCCTAATAAGATTAACGGTGTTTGCGGAAGGTTAATGTGTTGTTTAAAGTATGAAAATGATAATTATGTAGAGTGTAGTAAGTGTTTACCAAAGGTTGGTTCTTTAGTTGATACTGATAGTGGTAAGGGTAAAGTTATTAGTGTTGATATTTTAAATAAGACTTATAAGGTAGATGTTGATGGAAATATTATAGAGGTAACTCGTGGAAGTAATTAATGATTTGTTAGGTTATGATAATATGAAGATTATTCAAAATACTGATATGTTTAGTTTTTCTTTAGATTCAGTATTGTTAGCTAATTTTGTTAGTTTGAATAAGAATATTACTAATGTTTTAGATATAGGTTGTGGTAATGCGCCTATTCCTTTGATTTTATCAACTAAGACTTCGGCTTCTATTACAGGTGTTGAAATACAGCCTGATGTTTATGATATGGCTAAAAGAAGTGTTTCTATTAATAATTTGGATGATAGAATTAATATTATTAATGATGATATAAATAACTATGCGAATAATGTAGAGAGTGATTCTTTTGATGTTATTACTTGTAATCCTCCATTTTTTAAGGTTAATCCTGGTTCTAATTTCAATGAGAGTGAGTATAAGGTTATTGCTCGGCATGAGGTTAAGTTAGATTTAAATCAATTATTTAAGATTTCTCGTAAGTTACTTAAGAATGGTGGAGTTGTTTCTATTGTTCATAGACCTGATAGATTGATTGATATTATTAGTGTTATGCGTGAGAATAATATAGAGCCTAAGAGGTTAAGATTTATTTATCCTAAAGAGGGTAGAGAATGTAATATGATTTTAGTTGAGGGTAGTAAGAATGGTAAAACTGGTTTAAAGATTTTACCTCCACTTATTACTCATAATTCTGATGGTAGTTATACTAAAGAGGTTTTAGAATATTTTGAGAGGTGATTTTATGAGCCAGAAAAGTTATGATGGAAGTCCAACCGTTTATTTAATTCCGACTCCTATTGGTAATATGGATGATATTACTTTAAGAGCTATAAAGGTTTTAAATGAAGTTGAGGTAGTTTTTTCTGAGGATACTCGTGTTACTGGTTTACTTCTTAAGCATTTAGATATTAAGAAGAAACTTATTTCAAGTCATAATTTTAATGAGGATACTAATTATGATAAGCTACTTGAGTATTTATCTAGTGGTTATAGTGTTGGTGTTGTTAGTGATAGAGGAACTCCAGCTATTAGTGATCCTGGGTATGGACTTGCGATGTGTGCGATTCTGCATGGATATAATGTAGTAAGTCTTCCTGGTCCAACTGCTTTTGTTCCAGCACTTACTGTATCTGGTTTGGATATTTCTCGTTTTACTTTTATTGGTTTTTTAAATAGTAAGTCTTCTCGTCGTAAGAAAGAGTTGGAAGATTTGAAATTTCATAGTGAAACTCTTATATTTTATGAGTCTCCTCATCGTATTGTAGATATGCTTAAAGATATTCTTTCTATTTTGGGAAATAGAAAAATAAGTATTTCCCGGGAAATATCTAAGAAGTTTGAAGAGGTTTATAGAGGGTGTGTATCAGATGTAATTGAACAAATGGTAGACATTAAGGGTGAGATTGTTGTAGTTGTATCTGGGGCAGATAAAGAGGAAAAACCTGACAACTTGACAATTCTTGAACATATTGAGTTTTATAAGAGCTTGGGAAATAATGATATGGATGCGATTAAGATGGTTGCGAAGGAACGAGGAGTTCCTAAGAGTGTCATTTATAATGAGTATCATTTAAAGAGGTGATTTAGTTGAAATTAATTGTTGGTCTTGGTAATCCTGGACGTGAGTATGATAAGACTCGTCACAATATAGGTTTTATGGCAATTGATAGGATTGTTGATTCTTTAGGTATTAGTTTTGATAAGAACAAGTTTGGTGGTTTATATTGTACAACTAATGTATTTGGAGAAAAGGTTATGTTTTTAAAACCTCAGGAGTATATGAATTTATCTGGTAATGTTGTTGGTAAATTTGTAGATTATTTTGATATAGATGTTAGTGATATTCTTATTATTCATGATGATTTAGATATGGATGTTGGTAAGATTAGATTTAGGTCTCATGGATCAAGTGGTGGTCATAATGGTCTTAAGAATATTGAGGCTAATTTAGGTACTCGTGAATACTCAAGATTAAAGATTGGTATTTCTAATAATAAGAATTATGATACTAAAGATTATGTACTTGGTAAGTTTTCTTCTGATGATATTAAAGTTTTAGATGATATTTTATCTAAGATGCCTTTAATATTTAAAGATTATTTAAGTTTAAGTTTTATAGAATTAATGAATAAATATAATTAGATACGTATTGTATCTTTTTCGTGCTTAGGAGGGAATAATATGTTTGATAAGTTGTTTGATAATTTTAATTATAAATATATTAATGGTTTAAATGAGGAACTTAAGAGTATTTATGTTTATGATTATTATATTAATAATGGAAATAGTTTAGTTGTGTGTAACAGTTTGTATGAGGCTAATTTATTTTATCAATCTCTTTGTAATTATACTAGTAATGTATTATTTTTTCCTATGGATGATTTTTTAACTAGTGAGGCTTTAGCGATTTCTCCTGAGTTATGTGTTACTCGTATTGAGACTATTAATAAGATTCTTAATGGTGGGAAATATATCGTTGTTACTAATTTAATGGGTTATTTAAGGTTTTTACCTAGTTTGTCTGTTTTTAAGGATAGTATTATTAGTCTTAAGTCTGGTAATGATTATGTTGTTAATGATTTAGTTAGTAGGTTACTTGATATTGGATATGTTAGGGAGAGTGTTGTTAATAAGACTGGTGAGATTGCGGTTCGTGGTTTTGTTATTGATATTTTCCCTATTAATAGTAGTAATCCTATTCGTATAGAGTTTTGGGGAGATACTATTGATTCTATTAAGTATTTTAATGTTGATACTCAGATGACTATTGATTCAGTTGAAGATGTTGTTGTTATTCCTGCTACTGAGTTTTTGTGTTCAAAAGATGTTCCTTTTCTTGATAAAGTTCAAAAGAATTTATATAAGTATACTGATGTTTTAAATATTGGTGGTTATTTAGATAATTGTTGTGTATTTTTTAATAAGTATGATGATATTAAAAAGGGTTATGAGATATTAGTTGATGAGATTTTTAATTATAATGTTAGTTTAGAAGTTTCTGCTGATACTAAGTATATGTTTGATTTTGATGAAATTAAGAATTCTTGTTGTAAGTATTTTATGACTTTTGATAATTCATTGGGTAAAGATGAACAGATTAGTTATAGTTCAAATGATGTTGATAGTTTTTCTGGTGGGGTTAATAAGATTAATGAGTCTTTAGATTATTATTTATCTCGTGGAACTGTTGTTGTTTGTTTACCTGATAGATATAAGGTTAATAAGTTAATTGATGATCTTTGTAGAGATGATATTGTTTTTACTGATATTAATAATTTATATAAGGATAAGATTAATGTTATTGTTAAAAATATTAGTAAAGGTTTTATTTATAATGGTTATGTTTTTATTTCTACTGTTGAGTTATATAATAAGAAGAATGTTAATTATAATTATAATAGTAATTTTAAGTTAGGTAGTAAGATTCGTGATATTAATAAATTAGAGATAGGGGATTATATTGTTCATGTTAATCATGGTATTGGTAAGTATGCTGGTATTACTACTTTAAATAAGAATGGATTACTAAAGGATTATATATTGTTACTTTATCGTGATGATGATAAGTTGTATATTCCAGTTGAGAAGATTGATTTTATTACTAAGTATTCTTCTAGTAATGGTCATGAGCCTACTTTAAGTAAGTTGGGTGGTAAAGATTGGGATAAGATTAAGAATAAGGTTAGTAAACGTATTGAGGATATGGCTTATGAGTTATTAGAGTTGTATGCGAAGAGGGAGGCTTCTGTTGGTTTTTCTTTTTCTCCTGATAATGAATTACAGTATGATTTTGAAAAAGAGTTTCCATATACTGTTACTCCTGATCAGTTAAAGGCAACTTTGGAGATTAAGCATGATATGGAAAGTAGTCATCCAATGGATAGATTACTTTGTGGTGATGTTGGTTATGGTAAGACTGAGGTTGCTTTTAGAGCTATATTTAAGGCAATTATGTCTGGTAAACAGTGTGCGCTTCTTTGTCCTACTACAATTCTTTCTAGTCAACATTATAATAATGCATTGGAGAGATTTGGTAATTTTCCTGTTAGGATAGCTGTTTTAAATAGGTTTGTTACTCCTAAAAAAGTTAAAGAGATTTTATCTGATTTGAAGGAAGGTCGTATTGATTTATTAATTGGTACTCATAGAATTTTATCTGATGATGTTGTGTTTAAGGATTTGGGTTTGCTTATAGTGGATGAGGAACAAAGATTTGGTGTAAGACATAAAGAAAAAATTAAGAGTTATAAAAATAATGTTGATGTTTTAACTTTATCGGCTACTCCAATTCCTAGAACATTACAGATGTCTATGGTTGGTATTAGGAATCTTTCTTTGATTGAAACACCACCTAGTAATAGATATCCCGTTCAAACTTATGTACTTGCTAGTAACAGGGAAGTTTTGAAGGATGCGATTTATAAGGAATTTAGTCGTGGTGGTCAGGTATTTATTCTTTATAATCATGTTGATGATTTACCTAGTAAGGCTATTGAGATTTCTAAGTTAGTACCTGAGGCTAGAATTGTGTATGCTCATGGTAGAATGGATAAGAATGAACTTGAGGATGTAATGTATAAGTTTATTAATCATGAGTTTGATATATTACTTTGTACTACTATTATTGAGACTGGTATTGATATTCCTAATGTTAATACTTTAATTATTGAGGATGCGGATAGGTTTGGTTTAGCTCAGCTTTATCAAATTCGTGGTCGTGTTGGCAGAAGTGAAAGAATAGCCTATTGTTATTTAATGTATGATAAGAAGAAGATATTGTCTGAGATAGCTGTTAAGAGGTTAAATGCGATTAAAGAGTTTACTGAGTTAGGTAGTGGTTTTGCGATTGCGATGCGTGATTTATCTATTCGTGGTGCGGGTGATATTTTAGGTAGTCAGCAGTCTGGTTATATTGATAGTGTTGGTGTTGATTTATTCTTATCTATGCTTGATAATCAGGTTAAACTTCTTAAGGGTGAGGGTGTTGTTGATTTAACTAAGGCAATTGATGAGAAACCAATTGTTGAGGTTAGTACTTCTATTAGTGATGATTATGTTGATGATGAAGAAATTAAGATTTTGATTCATAAGAAGATTAATCAGATTGATTCTTATGAGAAGTTAGAGTCTGTTAAGTTTGAATTAGAGGATAGATTTGGTAAGATTACTGATGATATGTACATTTATATGCATCAGGAATGGTTTGAAAAATTATCTAAGAAATTAGGTATTACTAATGTTCATCAGAATAAGACTAGTATTGATATTATGCTTACTCATGAAATGACTAATAGTTTAAATGTTCAGGAGTTATTTATTAAGACTTCTAATATAGGTAGAATGTTTAGATTTAGTCTTAAGGGTAAGTGTTTAATGATTAGTTTGAATCTTAATAATTTGGATAAACATTTTATATTTTATTTAATTGATTTATTTAAATTAATAGAGGAGAATATGAATAAAGAAGCCGAGTAGGGCTTCTTTTGTGTTTATAAGTATTCATTTTTTTTTATTTGATTCTTGTTCTGGTTGTATTGTAAAAGTCTCATATAATAAATCTGTGAAATATTTTAGTGATTCTTTTGTACATGAATAAGTTTTTGTTGATTCTAATGGTATTGTTTTATTATGTATAATTTCATATATTGACTCAATATTTTGTATGTTTTTATTAAAAAATATTAGACTATTTTTTTGTGCTATTCCAATTTGCATTTCTTTTTTACTAATTTGAAGTTGGTATGATAAATTCATTTCTTGAAACAATCTTTGTATTTTAATAATATCTATCATTGTTTTTGTAAATTCGCATTCTTTCCATCTAGTATTTTGTATTTGTGAAATTATTTTAAACATTTTATTGTTATTTTCGATGGTTGTACAAAATGATATTATTAAATCATTATTCTGGTTGTTTAAAAAAGAAATATTGATTTCATCATTTAATTCTTGTAATAATAATTCTATTATTTGGGAGATTACATATAAAGATATATTATCTGATGATATTATTGATATATATGGCAATTGATTTTTTTCTTTGTGACCTTTACAACATCCTTCTGTTTTTATACCTTGTTTCCATAGAGCTAATAATAGTTCTTTAAGTACAATATTTTCTTCAGAAAAATCATTTGCTATTTTTTTTAATTCTTCTTCATCTTGATTATAGAAATTTTGGATAATTTGACCGTTATTATAATTCATATTTTTCACCTATTTTTATTGTAGCATGATTTAAAAAAAATAGTAGTTGTTGAAAGGTGAGTATGTGCTTCTTTTACGTTTTTATGTGTAAATGAAATTTTTTTTGATTTAATCTTGTTGTGATTTATGTTAGTGCGTGTTAATATATGGGTAACAGAGGGGATTTTATGATAAATAGAAATAGATTAGAGGCACCTTACGGGAATGTAGATTATATTGATGAGATAGGATCTAAACGAAGTAGTAATAATGATATTGATAGTCAAATTGCTTCTTTGGAAGAACGTTCTAGAGTGTTAAGAGAAAGAATTACTAAATAACTTGATAGACATTCAGAAGCTAGTATTGAGAGAACTATGGCGCTTTTCAGTGATAGTTCTAGTTCATCAGCAAATAAAGAATCACCTGAAATATATAATGATGATTATAATGACCATTTCGATTTTGAAAATGATGATTCGTTTAGTAAAAGTAGATAATTATATAAAAAAATGTTAGATTTTTCTAACAATTTTTTTTTTAGTCTAATGCTTTCATTATTTTTGGAATAACTTGTTTTTTTCTAGATACAACACCGTCTAGATAGTATCCTTGATGCATATCTTCTTTTTGGAATGATGATGCGATAATATCTTGAGCATTATCGTTGTAATATATGTATGAACCATTTTTTAATATATCTGTTATAAAGAATGCGAATACATCGTAGCTATTGTTTTTAGCATTTCTATTTATTAATTCTTTATATGTTTCTATACTATCTGTAAAGTCATTAATATCGAATGTAGATACTTGAGTAACACCAATTTTTTTGTTATTAACTTCATACATTTTGAAGTCTCCAAATAGAATATCTTCTTCTGTTTTTCCTTTTAATGAAGTTCCTGCTTTTAGCATTTCTAGTCCATATACTTGTGGATCTACTCCTGCTATTTTAGCTAATTCTTTTACTGTTTCTTTATCTATTTCAGTTGTAGTAGGGGACACTAATAAAAGTGTATCTGATATTATTCCTGATAGCATTAATCCCGCTATTTCTCTTGGTATTTTTATATTATGTTCTTGATACATTTTATATAGTAATGTATTTGTACTTCCTACTGGCATACTTCTAAAGCTAATTGGTGCCATTGTACCAATTGAGCCAATATTATGGTGGTCTACAATTTCAACTATTTCTGCTTCTTGTAGTCCATCTACACTTTGATCATATTCGTTATGGTCTACTAGCATTACTTGTTTTCTATTTTGATTTGTTGTATCTTTTAGTTCTACATTTCCAATGAATTTATTCTTTTTGTCTACTATTGGGAAGTAGCTATATTTTGTTTTGTTTGCTAGAACTATAAATTCACTTACTAAGTCATCAACGGTCACTGTAACAATACCTTCTTTAATAGCGATTTGTATTGCGTAGTTACTTAGTGAAATCATTTTTGATGCTTCATATGTATGGAAGTTTGTTTTAATTACGTTTACTTTGTTTTCTTTAGCAAGTTTTAATAGTTCTTTAGGTAGTTCATGTCCACCTGTAATTATTAATAGTTTTGCGTGATTTTTAATTGCGTGTTCTGTAATTTTGTATCTATCTCCAACAAGTACTATTGTTTCTTCATTTACTTTTATATTTTCAATAAATGTTTCGCTTTTGAAAGCAGCTATGTTTATTTTTCCATTAATTACTTCGTCAAATTTTAATACTTTTTCTGCTTCTAATGTTTCTAGAATATTATCGTATGATGCGTTTAGATTTTTTGAGTCTCCTGAAATCATATATTTTGCGATATGTTTCATTGCGATTATTCCTTCAACATTGTTTTCTGGACTTAATACTGGAATATTATTTATATTGTGTTCTGTCATATAGTTGTATGCATAGTATATTGAGTTTGTGTCTTCTATATGATGTTTATTATTACAATTTAAGTCTTTTATTTGTAATTTTACATTATTCAAGTATTCTGGTTTTTCTATATTGAAGTGATTTAAAACATATTCTGTTTCATTGTTTATATTTCCTAAAACTCTTGGTGTTGTATTTTCTCCTAATTGTTGTTTTAGATATGATAGTGCGATTGCTGATGTTACAGCGTCTGTATCTGGATTTTTATGTCCGAATACAAATATTTCGTTTGTTTTATTCATTGTAATTCCTCCTACGTGATATATTATAACACATCTTTTGATTTTTGGTATAAATTTGGTAAATAAATACAAAATATTATTTAGGAGAGTGATTTATGAGAGCAACAGGTGTTGTACGTAGGATTGATGATTTAGGTCGTATTGTTATTCCTAAGGAAATTAGGCGTAATCTTCGCATTCGTGATGGTGAGTCTTTGGAGATTTTTGTTGATGGTAATAGTATTATTTTGAAGAAGTTTTCTATTATGAGAAATGTTGATGAGTATGCTCGTACTATGGCAGATGCGTTATATTCTATTACTAAAAAAAGTATTGTTATTACTGATGGTGATAGTGTTATTGCTTGTTCTAGTAATTTAAAGGATTTACTTAATAAGTCTATTAGTGATGATATTAGTGTTTCTATTAAGCGTAGGGAGAGTATTTTAGAAAAGTATGATAAGAATCTTGTTATTACTAATGATTATAGTATTAGCACAAAGTATGCGATGAATGCGATTGTTTCTAATGGTGATTCTGTTGGTCTTGTTATTATTTTTGGCGATGATATTAGTGATGATGATATGAAAATTAGTGTTATTGCTTCTAAAATACTTTCAAAAGCTATTGAAGAATAGGATTTTAAATGTTATAATATCTTTAGTTTTTCAGTAGATTTTTATATATTTTAACACATCTACTGGTGTGTTTTTTTGTATAATTATTATAGGAGGGATAGTATGGAAAAATTTTATATTTCTACGGCTATAGCGTATACGTCTGGTAAACCACATATCGGAAATACTTATGAGATTGTTTTAGCGGATGTTATTGCGCGTTATAAGAGATTACTTGGATATGATGTTTATTTTCAAACTGGAACTGATGAGCATGGTATTAAAATTGAGGAGAAGGCTAAGGCTGCAGGCGTTGAGCCACAAAAGTTTGTTGATGATGTTTCTTTAGAGATTCGTCGTATTTATGATATTATGAATGCTAGTTATGATAAGTTTGTTAGAACTACTAATCCTAGTCATGAGGCAATTGTAGCTGATATATTTAAGAAGTTATATGATCAAGGTGATATTTATTTAGGTAAGTATGAGGGTCTTTATTGTACTCCTTGTGAGTCATTTTTTACTGAGTCTCAATTAGTTGATGGAAAGTGTCCAGATTGTGGTAGAGAGGTTCACAGTGCTTCTGAAGAGGCTTATTTCTTGAAGATGGATAAGTATGCGAAGAGGTTAGAGGATTATATTATGTCTCATCCTGATTTTATTCAACCTGAGAGTAGAAAGAATGAGATGTTAAATAATTTTATTAGGCCAGGACTTCAAGATTTATGTGTTAGTCGTACTAGTTTTAAGTGGGGTATTCCTGTATCATTTAACGACAAGCATGTTATTTATGTTTGGATTGATGCTTTAAGCAATTATATTACCTTTTTAGGTTATGGAATAAATGGTTCTAGTGATGAGTTTAAGAAGTATTGGCCTTGTGATTTACATTTAATTGGCAAGGATATTTTAAGATTTCATACTATTTATTGGCCTATTATTTTAATGGCTTTGGATTTACCTCTTCCTAAGAAAGTTTTTGGTCATCCATGGATGTTATTTGGTAATGATAAGATGAGTAAGAGTAAGGGTAATATTGTATATGCGGATGATTTGGTTGATAAGTTTGGTGTAGATGCTGTTAGATATTATATGGTTCATGAGATGCCTTTTAGTAATGATGGAACATTTACTTATGAATTATTGATCGATAGGGTTAATAGTGATCTAGCTAATATTTTAGGTAATTTAGTTAATAGAACTATTAGTATGTCTAAGAAGTATTTTGGTGGTGTTGTTGTTGAACCTATTGAATATAATGATACTGATAAGGAATTGATTGATTATGTATTATCTGTTCCTAGTCTTGTTGATTCTAAGATGGAAGAGTTGAAGGTCAGTGAAGCAATTGATGTTATATTTGAAATATTTAAGAAATGTAATAAGTATATTGATGAAACTACTCCTTGGATTTTGGCTAAGGATGATGAGAATAAACCAAGACTTTCTACTGTAATGTATGTATTATTAGAGGCAATTCGTCATGGTGCGGTTTTATTACAGGCTGTTTTACCTGAAACTAGTGATAAGATATTTAAACAATTAAATACTGAAAATAGATATTATGATAGTTTGAAGTCTTTTGATGGGCTTGATTTTGGTATTTTATTGAATGATCCTGAACCTTTATTTGTACGTATTGATAAGGATGCAGTTTTAGAGGAACTTAAGTAGTTCCTTTTTTGTCGAATTATTTATTAATATTGTTTTATTTGTCAATAAATGCTGTAAATTTGTGTAAATTGTTGAAATTATTTGTATAGTTTTGTTAATTTTTGTTTGTTTTCTATTGGTTATTATGGTATATTTTTATTGTTGCTGTAATAGTGAGGAGAATATTTAATGTTTAAGTCTAAGGATACAAAATGTGTTATGGTTGTATTTGCAGTGATAGGTTTAATTTTAATTTGCTTAATGGTTAATAATTTTAAATTTATAGATTTTTGTTATTTTTTACTTGTTATTTATACTGCTTGTAGATATTTAATATTAAGTAGAGAATAATATTGGAGGTTATTATGGTTGATACTCATTGTCATATATTTCTTGAAGATTATCCTGATATTGATGCTGTAATAAAAAAAATGGAGGATAATATAATTATTGTGAGTGGAGTTGATAATGCTTCTAATAAGGAGGTTATTGAACTTTGTTCTCGGTATTCTAATGTTTATGGAACTTTGGGTATTCATCCTGAGTCTGCTTCTTTAAGTTATGATTTAGATTTTGTTTCTAGTCATATTAATGATCCTAAGATTGTTGCGGTTGGTGAAATTGGTCTTGATTATTATTATACAAAGGATAATCGTGAGGCTCAGATAGATTTATTTTGTAAACAAATTGAGATTGCGATTTCTAATAATAAACCTATTGTTGTTCATAGTAGGGACGCAATAAGTGATACTTATGATATTATTAAAAAGTATAATATTGGTAGTAAGACAGATATCCATTGTTTTTCGTCTTCTTTGGAGATGGCTAGGGAGTTTATTAAGTTAGGATGTAAATTAGGTATTGGTGGAGTTCTTACTTTTAAGAATTCATCTAAATTAAAAGAGGTTGTAAAAGGAATAGATATTTGTAATTTACTTTTGGAAACTGATAGTCCATATATGACGCCTGTTCCTTTTAGGGGAAAGAGAAATGAGCCTTATAATATTAAGTATGTTGCTCGTGTTATTTCTGATATAAAGGGTATTCCTTTTGATGATGTACTAAAAATTACCAGTGAAAATGCGTATAAATTGTTTGATTTTAATAAGTAGTTGATGTATGATATTCGTGTTTCATTTTTGAAGAGGTGAAATATGAAATTTATAAGAACTTATTTAATTATTCTTTTTGCATTTTTTTTGTTTGTATTTTTAATTGTTAATGATAGTGATAGTGTTATTAGTGTTTATAATGATGATTTTTCTAAGTCTACAAATATTTCTCTTGTTATGAATCATTATAATACGGATTATGTATATAATGATAAAGTAGAAGAAGGAAGTTCTAAAATTATTCGTAGTGGTGTAGATGGTTATTCTGTTTTAGGTGGAAATGTTATTGTTTCTCCTATTAATGAGATTGTTGAAATTGGTACTGGAAAGATTGATGTGTTGTTTGGTTCTACTACAGGATATGGAGCTGATTGTGTAGGGTGTAGTGGTACTGTTTCTTGTTCTACCTTAGATGGTATTTCTCATAATTTAATTAGTGACGGTATTTATTATAATGATTCTAAGTATGGTAGTGTTAGAATTGTTGCGGCTGATAATAGTAAGTTTCCATGTGGTACTATAATGTCAATTGATAATGGTAATATGGATCCTTTTATGGCTATTGTTATGGATACTGGTTCTGCTATGAGAAATGCATGGAAAAATGGTAATATTTTGATTGATATTGCTTTTAGTTATGAGAATTCTAATGGTATTAATTATGCTACTGATAAAAGTGGAAATGTTAAATTTGAAGTATATAGGACTGGGTGGTAGCTATATACTTTTTTTGTTGTAAATTTTTTGTTTTTATGTTATAAATAAAATGGTGATGGTATGAATTTACTTTTTGCTTCTGTTTTACCTGTTGTTATTTTGGCTTTGTATATTTATAATAAGGATAAGGACAAAGAACCAATTGGTCTTCTTATTAAGTTGTTTATCGGTGGAGTGGGTTCTTTATTTATTACGGTTGTTTTTTCTATGATATTGGGAAATTTTTTTCCTATAATTTTGGCTGATACTTCAACTCTTAGTTTTACTCAATTAATTTTTCATGTTTTTTTTGGAGTTGCGTTAATTGAGGAGTTTTCTAAGTGGTTGATTTTGTATCATACTTCTTATAATCATTATGAATTTGATCAGGTTTTTGATATGGTTGTTTATTCTGCTTTTGTTGCTTTGGGATTTGCTTGTTTTGAAAATATTTTATATGTGTTTCAAAATGGTATGGGTACTGCTGTTATTAGAGGTTTGCTTGCTGTTCCTGGACATTTTTGTGATGGTATTTTTATGGGGTATTATTTATCTATGGCAAAGGTTGCTGATATTAATCATAATTATTCTTCTATGAGAAAGTATAAATTTCTAAGTTTATTTGTTCCTATGATGCTGCATGGTATTTATGATTTTTGTTTGTTTAGTGGTAATTTTGGTTTTATTATTATATTTTTTGTATTTATTATTTGTTTATATATTAAGAGTTTTAAAAGAATTAAAAAGATGTCTCTTGATAATAAAAGATTAAGATATAATAATAAATATTGTCCTAATTGTGGTACTCCTGTTAGTAGTGATTATTGTACTGGTTGTGGCGCTAAGAATGAGTAAGAAAAACAAGCAATTCTATTTTGCTTGTTTTTTTATAAAGGACTATCACTTGTTTTACATCTTTTTCCTTTTTTTGTATATACACATAATCCATAGATGTGTCCATCATCAAATCCTGATTTATATTTTATTTTTTCTATGTATGTGTCACCTTCTATTGAAAAAACTTTTTTTATAGTTTCTTTCATACCATCATTTGTCATATTATTTAATTCTGTTTTAATTATCATTTCATGCCATTGTGTATTGCTTAATGAAGTAATAATAATAATTATAAATAGTATTGGTGAAAGAATTATTAAAAAAGATTTAATTTTTTTTTCTGTTTCCTCATCTTGTGTTTTCTTCACTTTTGAATTTTCATTTTTCATATATCCTCCCATACTTATTTATTTTATTTTTTTTATTATATCATTTTTCTTGCTTTTTTTCAATGATTATTTGATTAATTTATTTTTATTTAGTATAATCTATATAGATTTTGGAGATGGTTAGATGGAGTATTCACCAAAAAAGATGAATGAGATATTAAATAGTAATAGTTTTAAGTTTAAGAAGAAGTTTGGTCAAAATTTTATCGTTGACGAGAATGTTATTGATAAGATTATTTATAGTGCGGGGATTGATAAGGATACTATGGTTGTTGAGATTGGCCCTGGAGCAGGTTCTTTAACTTATAAATTATGTAGTGTTGCTAAGAATGTTTTGTGTTATGAAATAGATGATAGTCTTCGTGATATTTTATCTAATAATTTAGGTGGTTTTGATAATGTTATAGTTAAGTATTGTGATTTTTTGAATGCAGATGTTTGTTCTGATTTGAAGGATTATAGTTATGATAAGTTATATGTTGTTGCGAATCTTCCTTATTATATAACTACTCCAATCATTATGAAGATTATCGAGGATAAGATTCCTGCCCAAAAGATTGTTGTGATGGTTCAAAAGGAAGTAGGAGATAGGTTTAAGGCTGTTCCTGGTAGTCGTGATTATGGTAGTTTAAGTATTTATTTGAATTATTATTTTGATGTTTATAAGCTAATGGATATTAGCCGTAATATTTTTATTCCTAAGCCTAATGT
This sequence comes from uncultured Caryophanales bacterium, assembly GCA_946624985.1. GTDB lineage: Bacteria > Bacillota_I > Bacilli_A > RF39 > UBA660 > UBA3631. The sequence continues at coordinate 19,767 of CAMOSQ010000001.1, forward strand.
TGATAGTATTATTGTTGAGTTTAGACGAAAAAATAATAGTTTTAATATTATTGATGAGGATTTGTTTTTTCGGCTTGTTAGGGATAGTTTTAGACAAAAGAGAAAGACTCTTAAAAATAATTTAAAGGGGTATGATTTATCTATTATTGAATCTGTATTAGGTAAGTATGGTTATGATTTAAGTGTAAGAGCAGAGAATTTATCTATTGATGTATTTGTTGATATTTCTAATAATTTGACAAGATAAGACATTATATTTATATATAATGTTTTTTGGTGATATTATGTCCTTTTTTAATAGATTCATTTGGTTATTTTGTACTTCTTTTATTTTAGTTGGAGGTTTATTCTATACTTTTAAGTTTAAGGCTCTTCAGTTTAGGTTTTTATCTATTATTAAATCTGTTTTTCAGGGGAGTTCAATTGGCGTTTTAATGACTTCACTTGCTGGTCGTATTGGGGTAGGTAGTATTGCTGGAGTTAGTTTATCTATTTATATTGGTGGAGCAGGTTCTATATTTTGGATGTGGATTTCTACTTTTTTTTGTTCTATTATAACTTATATTGAGGTTGTACTAGGTGTTAAATATAGGGTTAAGGGTTATAATGGTTATTATGGAGGGCCTTCTTATTATATAAGGGATGGTCTAAATAATAGGTTTTTAGGAGGTTTATATTCTTTTTTAATTATTGTTAGTTATATTGGTTGTTTTTTGTCCATTCAGTCTAATACTATAGCTAGATCTTTGGTTAGTGTTTTTCCTTTTAGTGTCGGTTTTGTTGGTTTTTTTATATGTGGTGTTACATTCTTTTGTATTTCTGGTGGATTTAGGAAGATTGTTAATGTTAGTATGAGGTTGGTTCCTATTATGTCACTTATTTATATTGGTTCTTCTATTGTTGTTTTATTTATGAATTATGATAGAATTGGTTTTGTATTTTTTAGTATTTTAAGGAGTGCTTTTAGTTTTAAGAGTTTCTTTAGTGGTTTTATTCCTATGTTTATTGTTGGTATTCAGCGTGGTATTTTTTCTAATGAGGCTGGAATTGGTACTAGCAGTATTGTTTGTTCTAGTAGTGATAGTTATGATTATAAGACTTTGGGATATACTCAGATGTTTGGCGTTTATGTTACAACTTTTGTTATCTGTACGGCTACTGCTATTATTATTTTGTTTAGTGATTATGGTAGTTTGGTTTTAAGTGATATTAATGGTATTGAACTTGCTAGTTATGCTTTTAATTATCATTTTGGTAGTATTGGTACTTATATTTTACTTATTTCTATTATTCTTTTTAGTTTTTCTACTATTATTACTGGTTATTATTATGGTGAGTCTAGTTTTAATTATTTTTTTTCTAAGTTAGATATTAAGTATGTTTATATTTTGAGGGGTGTTACATTAATTATTTTGTTTTTAGGTTGTATTGTTTCTTCTAGATTACTTTGGGATATTGTTGATATATTGGTTGGTATTGTTGTCTTGATTAATTTGTATTCTATGTGGAAACTTAAGGATGATGTTTAGTTTTATTTATTTTTTTTAATTTATGTGTTAGTATTATTTTGGTGGTAGTATGATTAATAAGAAGTGGGATGTTATTTTAGAACCTGAGTTTAAAAAGGATTATTTTAGAGATTTGGGTGTATTTGTTAAGAGTGAATATAAAAATAAGATATGTTATCCTAAGTACAGTGATGTTTTTAATGCTTTTAGGTTTACTGATTATGATGATGTTAAGGTTGTTATATTGGGGCAGGATCCTTATCATGGTGAAGGTGAGGCTCATGGTTTATCTTTTTCTGTTCATGATGATGTAAAACGTCCTCCATCTCTTAATAATATTTTGAAGGAACTTTATAGTGATGTTGGTGTTGTAAGAAGTGGTAATGAACTTACTGATTGGGCTAAACAGGGTGTATTACTTTTAAATAGTGTTTTAACTGTTGTTAAGGATACTCCTTTATCTCATAAGGGTAAGGGTTGGGAAATTTTTACTGACAATGTTATTCGTTATTTGAATGATAGAGAAAAGCCAATTGTTTTTATTTTGTGGGGAAGTTATGCTAGAAGTAAGAAGGAATTTATAACTAATAAGAATCATTTTATTATTGAGAGTGCTCATCCTAGTCCACTTTCTGCTAGTCGTGGTTTTTTTGGTAGTAAGCCTTTTTCTCGTACTAATTCTTTTTTAGAGAAAAATGGTATTAGTAAGATTAATTGGTAAGTCTTGATATATTTTTGATTTTTTTGTAAAATTATTGTAGGTGGTTGTTATGATTGATGCTTATAATTTTTTGCTTCATGATATAGGTCTTAGATATGGGGATTCTGTTGTAGTTGCTTGTAGTGGTGGCCCTGATTCTATGGCGTTACTTTCTTTGTTTTGTGATATTAAAAAAGAGATAGATATTGAGGTTGTTTGTGCTCATGTTAATCATAATGTTAGACGTGAGAGTGAATCTGAGAAAATTTTTGTTGAAAGATTTTGTCGTGATCATAACATCGTTTTTGAGTATATGAAGATTGAAGATTATGGTGATGATAATTTTGAGAGTGAAGCTCGTACTAGACGTTATAATTATTTTGGTGAGATAGTAAAAAAACATAATTCTAAGTTTTTGTTTACTGCTCATCATGGTGATGATTTAATGGAGACTATTCTTATGCGTATTGTTAGGGGGTCAACTCTTAGAGGGTATAGTGGATTTTCTATGATTGTTGATAAGGGTAGTTATAAGATTGTTCGTCCTTTAATTCATCTTACGAAGGATGAAATTGTTTCTTATAATAAGAAGAATAATATTAAGTTTGTTATTGATAAGACAAATCTTGATGATGTTCATACTAGAAATCGATATAGAAAGTATGTTTTACCTTTTTTAAAAAAAGAGGATTTACGTGTTCATGATAAGTTTTATAAGTTTAGTAAGACTTTGTTAGAGTATAATGATTATATCGATTCTCAGGTTAAGAAAAATATTAAGAAGGTTTATTCTCAAAATGTTTTATTGATTGATAAGTTTTTAGAACTTGATCATGTTATTTGTATGAAAATTATTTATAAGTTTTTAGAGGATTTTTATCAAGATGATTTAATGCTTATTACTGATAGGCATGCTGAGCTTATTTATAATATGATTTGTTCTAAAAAGTCTAATTTGAGTATTCATTTACCTAATGGTATTAAGGCTGTTAAATCATATAATAATTTTATGCTTATTTATGAAGCTATTGATGAATCTGATTATGATATTGAGATTTCTGAATATGTTAATTTACCAAATGGAAGAAATATTCAAAGATTAAAGAGAACTACTATTACTGATAATAGTGTTATCAGACTTTCTAGTGATGATGTTTTATTGCCTTTACGTGTTCGAACTCGTAAGAATGGTGATAAGATTTATTTAAAGGGAATGATAGGTAGTAAGAAAGTAAAGGATATTTTTATTGATTCTAAGATTCCTGTTAATTTACGTGATAGTTGGCCTGTTGTAGTTGATTCCAATAATACTATTGTTTGGATTCCTGATTTAAAAAAATCAAAATTTGATAGGCAAAAAGGTGAAAAGTGTGATATAATACTTAGGTATTATTAGAAAGGAAGTTGTTTTGATGAATAAAAAGACTGTTAAAAAGGGACTTTTACCTTATTTATTCTTATTTTTAATAATGTTAGGTGTTGTATATTTTCTTAATGTTGCAAATAAAAAGGTGAATGTTATTACTTATGATGAATTTTTAGGGTTTGCTAGTGAGGGAAATGTTAAGGAAGTTAATATAACTCCTAATTCGCGTGCTAGTTTGTATGATGTAAAGGGTACTTTGAAGTCTTATGGTGAAAATGAATATTTTACTTTTAAGATGCCTCTTACTGATGAGGTTATTTCTAATATAATGGATTTACAGTCTTCTAAAGGGTTTGTAGTTGATGCATCAGCTGATCCTGAATCTAGTACGATTTTACTTATTATTGTGAATGTACTTCCTATGGTTATTATTGTTGGTGCTGCTTTCTATTTTATTACTAAGCAAATGGGTAGCGCTAATAAGTCAATGGATTTTGGTAGAAGTAGAGCTCGCTTAAGTGAGAATAATAATAAAGTAACTTTTAAGGATGTTGCTGGTCTTGATGAAGAAAAAGAAGAGGTAGCTGAGTTAATTGATTTCTTGAAAAGTCCTAAGAAATTTCAAAAATTAGGTGCTAGAATTCCTAAAGGAGTTTTACTTGTAGGTCCTCCGGGAACTGGTAAGACACTTCTTGCTCGTGCTGTTGCTGGTGAGGCTAACGTTCCATTTTATTTTATAAGTGGTTCTGAATTTGTAGAGTTATTTGTTGGTGTTGGTGCTTCTCGTGTTAGGGATATGTTTAAGCAGGCAAAACAAAGTGCTCCATGTTTAATTTTTATTGATGAAATTGATGCTGTTGGACGTCAAAGAGGAGCTGGTTTAGGTGGAGGTCATGATGAACGTGAACAAACACTTAATCAGTTATTAACTGAAATGGATGGTTTTGGTGCCAATGAAGGTATAATTATCATTGCAGCTACTAATAGACCTGATGTTTTGGATCCAGCTCTTTTAAGACCTGGTAGATTTGACCGTCAGGTTCAAGTTAATTTACCTGATTGTAAGGGTCGTAAAGAAATTTTGGCAGTTCATGCTAGAAATAAGATTTTTGCTAAGAGTGTTAAGCTAGATAATATTGCTGAGAGAACTGTTGGATTTAGCGGAGCTGATCTTGAGAATTTACTTAATGAGGCTGCACTTTTAGCTGTTCGTCGTAATAAGGATTGTATTACTATGTCTGAGATTGATGAAGCTCACGATAGAGTATTAATGGGTCCTGCTAAAGTTAGTAAGAAGTATACTGAAAATGATAAGAAGTTAGTTGCTTATCATGAAGCTGGTCATGCTGTTATTGGTATTAAGCTAGATGGCGCAAATGATGTTCAAAAGATTACTATTATTCCTCGTGGTTATGCAGGTGGCTATACTATGATGCTTCCTAAAGAGGAAAGATTTACTTCTACTAAGAAAGAGTTATTAGAAAGAATTACTGGTCTTCTTGGTGGACGTGTTGCTGAAGAAATGATGTTTAATGAGGTTACAACTGGTGCTCACAATGACTTTGAACAGGCTACTAAGATCGCTCGTGCTATGGTAACTGAATATGGTATGAGTAGTTTAGGTCCTGTTCAATTAGAACAACAAGAAGGTAGTGTTTTCTTAGGTAGAGATTATAACAAGTCTCGTAATTTCTCTGGTCAGGTTGCTTTTGAGATTGATCAAGAGATGCGTAAAATTATGGATGATTGTTATAAAGATGCTCAAAAGATTTTAAAAGATAATAAGGATTTACTTGATTTGATTGCTAATGTTCTTTTAGAGAAAGAAACAATAACTAAGGAAGAAATTGATCATTTAGTTCTTTACGGAAAGTTACCTGCTGAAGGTGAGGAAGAAGAGGCTAAAGATTTAAATCTTGAGGATTTATCTGTTGCTGAATTAAAGGAGTTAGCAAAGAATAAAGGTATTAAAGGATATAGTAAAATGACTAAGGAAGAATTAATCGATGAATTACAGGGTTAATTCTTTTTTGTTTGATTATTTTATTTTTTTATGTTATTATTAAATAGTAAGATAAGATAGGTGAGGTGGATTTAAATGGCTTGTCCAAAATGTGGTTTTCATGTAACTGATGATATGATTTTTTGTCCTGAATGTGGTACTAATTTAAGGCAAAATATTCAAGCTCAACAATTAAATAGTAGTTTAGATGGTGTTACTTCTGAGCAAGAAGATGTTCAAAGTAATTTAAGTGGTTCTACAAATAATAGGAAAAATAGTAATTTTAGTAAGATTTTTGTTGTATTAATAGTTATTGTTTTAATTATTATTGCTTATTCATTTATGAGTTCTAAGGGCTCTTCTAAAGCAAATAATTCGGTAGATAATAGTAATCAAATTGAGGAAAATGAAGTCTTTGAAGAAAATAATAATGATGGTTCTATTAATAATAATATAGAAAATAAAAAGCCTTTAATTACTGATGAAAAAATTGTTGGAGTAGTAGACCCAAGTACTAATTTAACTTATGATAAAACTGGTGCATTTTTAATGGAAATTGAAAATGTATCTACTGATTCTAGTGGTAATGTACTTGTTTCTGGAAAGATTCAACGTGGAATAATTAATATAAATGATAAGGTTCATCTTATTGGTCTTGATAAAGAAATAAAAAGTGTTGATGTTATTGGTATTGAAAAGGATGGAAATAACATTAATTCGGCAGAATTTGGAGATAATGTTTTACTTACTATTAGTGGTGTATCGTCTGATGATATTCAAATAGGTCAGGCTATAATACAACCTAATTCAATTAAGTCTATTACTAAGTATGAGGCACATGTTTATTTGTTTACAAAGGAAGAAGGTGGGCGTCATACTCCGATTTTTACTGGTTATAGGCCAATAATTCGTTTTAGAACATTTCGTTTAAAAGGTGAATTTAGTTTTTCTGCTGATGCTATTTATTGGGGTGGCGATTCATTAGATACAACAATTGAATTAGAAAATGGTATTCCATTGGAAGTTGGAACTGAGTTTGATGTTATGGAGAGTGAAAGAATAGTAGGTAAAGGAACTGTTGTAAAAGTCTATTAGTTGTTATATAAAAGGTCAAAAATTAATTTTGGCCTTTTATTATTTATTATATTGTATGTTAATATTATTTATTTATAAGTAACATTTTTGAAAAATAATTTTATTTTTTGTTATGTAATATAAGTGTAAAGTATTTTTTAAAATATTTGGATACTTTTTTGTTTTTTTTGATTCATTTGATGGTAAATTATTCTAAAGTATGATAAAATTATAAATGAGTTATAAAAGAAGATGGTGATGTTATGGGTAAGGTTATTGCCTTAGTTAATCAAAAAGGTGGAGTTGGAAAGACTACATCTAGTATAAATTTAGCTGCATCTTTGGGTGCACTTGGAAAAAAAGTATTGTTAGTTGATTTAGATCCTCAAGGTAATGCTACTACTGGTATAGGTATTGATAAAGGTGAGCTTTCATGTAGTGTTTATGATTTACTAGTTGGTAAGGCTGAACTTAAGGATGTTATTGTTAAGACTAAGTTTAAAAATTTGTATGTTATTCCTGCTACTATTAATTTAGCTGGTGCTGATATAGAGCTTATTGATATGAGTAGGGTTGATATGAGTTTTTCAAAGAATGGTCAGTTAAAGAAGCATTTGGATATTGCTAAGGAAACTTTTGATTATATTATAATTGATTGTCCTCCTAGTTTGGGAGTTTTAACAACTAATGCTTTAACTGCTGCAAATTCTGTTATTATACCTGTTCAGTGTGAGTTTTATTCAGTTCAAGGTATTGTTCAGCTTTTGAATACAATTAGGCTTGCTCAGAATGGTTTAAATCCTAATCTTGCTATAGAAGGAGTTTTACTTACTATGTATGATTCTAGAACAAATGCTGCAATTGAGGTAGTGGAAGAGGTTAGGAGTTATTTTAAGGAGGTTGTTTATTCAACAATTATTCCTAGGCAGGTTAGGCTAGCAGAGGCTCCAAGTCATGGTAAGCCTATAATTGCATATGATCCACGTTGTAGAGCTACTGATGCATATTTAAATTTAGCTAGAGAGGTGGTTGAAAAAAATGGAAACTAAGAAAAAGGTTTTAGGGAAGGGTTTGGAAGATTTATTTAATAGTGAAAATTTAAATTTTTCTAATGTTGAAAAACAAATATATGATAGTGCTTCTAGTGAAGAGATTGTTGAGTTAAATTTAAGTGATTTGCGTCCTAATCCATATCAACCTAGAAAGGTTTTTGATGATGAAGCTTTAAATGAACTCGCTTCTTCAATAAAGGAACACGGTGTTTTTCAACCTATTATTGTTAAGAAGAGTATAAAGGGTTATGATATTATTGCGGGTGAACGACGTTTTAGAGCGTCTAAGATTGCTGGATTAGAAAAGATACCTGCAATTGTTCGTGATTTTAGTGATTCTCAAATGATGGAAATTGCTTTGTTAGAAAATCTTCAACGTGAAAATTTAAATGCAATAGAGGAAGCTAATGCATATAAGTCAATGATTGAAAAACTTAATTTGACTCAGGATGATTTATCTAAAAAAGTAGGTAAGAGTAGAAGTCATATTACAAATATTATTGGTCTTTTGAGGTTGCCTAAAGTTGTTCAAGATATGATTAGTGATAATAGAATAACAATGGGACATGCAAGGGCTTTGAGTAAATTAAATGATGATGACGAAATTATTAGTTTGGCAAATAAAATTGTTGATGATAATTTGGTTGTTAGAGATATTGAAAATATAACTAGTTCTAATGATGTTGCTAAAAAAGTTAAGGTAAATAGAAATTCTTCTACTAAGTATAAATATGTTGAAGATATTCTTAGGGATAAGTTTGATACTAAGATTAGTATTAAAAGTAAGAAGATTGAGATTTCTTATGATGGTGATGCTGATTTAAATAGAATATTAGAAATTTTAGATATTAAGGATATATAATATGAAAAGTTTTTTGGATAAGATTTTAGTTAAAGAGGTTGTTGGTCCTATATTAATTATTTTAATTTCTTTTGTTATTTATTTAATACTTAAGGGGATAATTAATAATCTTTTTCAAATAAAGAATAAATATATTGATAATAGAAAGAGTAAGACTATAAATGGTCTTGTTAATAATTTGATTAAGTATTTTATTATAATTATTGATATAGTTATGATTCTTGATATATTTGGAGTTGATACAAAGACTCTTATAGCTTCTTTAGGTGTTGCAGGATTTGTTGTTGGACTTGCTGTTCAAGATACATTAAAGGATTTTGTGGCTGGAATTACTATTATTTTAGAAAATCAATATAGGGTAGGAGATACTATTACTGTTAAAGGTTTTAGAGGAGAAGTAATTTCTTTAGGAATTAAATCTACTAAGATTAAGGCATATACTGGTGAAGTAATGATAATAGCAAATCATCTTATTGAAGAGGTAATTAATCATAGTTTGGATAAGTCAGTGGCAATTGTAGATATTCCTGTTTCATATGATACTGATATTGATAAGTTGGAGAGTGTGTTGAATAAATTATTTGATAAGTTAAATGGAAATTTAGATGGTTTAAAGGGTAAGATATCTATACTTGGTTTACAAAGTTATGATGATAGTTCTATTTCATTTAGGGTAATTGTTGATACATTGCCTATGATGAATTATCAAGTTGAAAGAGAATTAAGAAAGGCAATTAAAATGGAATTAGATAAGAATAAAATTGAAATTCCATTTACTCAGGTGGTGGTTCACAATGGATAAGGATTATAGGTTAGGTAGTATTGTTGTTATGAAGAAACCTCATCCGTGTGGTACTAATGAGTGGGAAGTTGTTAGAGTAGGCGCGGATATTAAGATTAAGTGTATCAAATGTTCTAGAGTTATATTACTTCCAAGATTGGAATTTAATAAAAAACTTAAGAAGGTTATTTCTTATTAGGAGGATTTATGAGAAAGAAAAAAACTAAAAAGTTTTTTCAGGGGGATTTATCAGTTGTTTTATTTATGATTTTTATAGTTATGGTTTTATCTCTTGCTCTTTCTATTTTTGGATTTCAAGGCTATGAAACTTATATTTCTAATGGTATTTTGGAATCTTCATTAGTAACTGTAAATAATATTTTTTCTGTTGAGGGGTTTAAGTTTTTCTTTTCTAATGCAGTTACTAATTTTAAATTATTTGAGCCATTAGTTTTGCTTATTATTTCTCTTATTGGAATAGGAATTGCTGATTCTAGTGGAATGCTTGATACTGTTTTTTTACCTTTGAGAAAGGTTAAGAGTTCTTTTTTAACGTTTATAGTTATTATAATTAGTGTTTCGATTACTTTTTTTGGTAGTTCGAGTTATGTAATTTTGTTTCCACTTGTTGGTCTTTTATATAAGAAGATCGGAAAGAATCCGTTACTAGGTCTTATTACCGTTTTTCTTGGTGTAACATTGGGGTATGGAACTGGAATAATGTTTAATTATGATTCTTATATTTTAGGAAAGCTTACTGAAGCTGCTGCAAAGGTTGAAGTTGATAAGGATTATGCATTTAGTTTGGTTTCAACTGAATATATAATGGTTATAAGTACTTTTATTATTAGTTTTGTTTTAACTAGTTTAATTGAAAAAAAGATTGCGCCTTTTTATTATAAGAAAGGTGATGTTGTTTCTAGTAATAATAAGTTTTCTTATCCAACTATGTTTTTATTTTTTGGATTGCTTCTTATTTTAATATATATGCTTATTCCGGGGTTGCCTGGATCAGGGTTATTGCTTGATCAAACTTCTGTAAGATATATCGATAAGCTATTTGGTTATAATAGTCCTTTTGCAAATGGATTTATATGTATTTTTAGTTTAATTTTATCTATTTGTGGTATTTTCTATGGGTTTTTGAATGGCATTAGAACAACTGAAGTATATACTAAAGGCTTAATTGATATATTTGATGGTTATGGTTATTTATTTTGTCTTATGTTTTTAGTTTCTGTTTTGCAAGGAGTAATTGATTGGACTAATATCGGCGTTGTTTTGAGTAGTAATATGATTGATTTTATCAGTAAGATGCAATTATCTGGTGTATTTTTAATTATTATATTTTTCTTAGTTATAATTTTAATGAGTATTTTTATACCTTCTACTGTTGATAAATGGGTTATAGCTTCTCCTGTTGTTGTTCCTCTTATGATGCGTTCAAATATTACACCTGATTTTACTCAATTTATTTATCAGATAGCTGATAGTGTTGGTAAGGGTTTAACACCTATTTATGCTTATTTTATTATTCTTATTGGATTTATGTATAGATTTAAGGATGATGATTATCCATTATCTATATCTCGTGTTTTAAAAGTTACAGTTCCAATATGTTTAATTGTCGGATTATTGTGGTTATTAATACTTGCTTTATGGTATATTTCTGGCATGCCTATTGGTTTAGGAGGGTATTCTGCTTTATAGAATATCCTTTTTTTTGTTGTTTTTTTCTCTAAAAAATTGTATAATGTATTTCAACGACTATTTTATTATGTATTGGAGGGTTATTTATGGGTTTAACTGCAGGTATAGTTGGGCTTCCTAATGTTGGTAAGTCAACTTTGTTTAATGCAATTACTAAAAAAAATATTTTGGCTGCAAATTATCCTTTTGCGACTATTGATCCAAATGTTGGTGTAGTTATTGTTCCAGATTATAGATTAGATTTTTTAAATGATTTATATAAACCAAAGAGTTTAGTTCCAACTGCTTATGAGTTTACCGATATTGCTGGTCTTGTTAAAGGTGCTTCAAATGGAGAGGGACTTGGAAATAAGTTTTTATCTCACATTCGTGAGGTTGATGCGATTGTTGAAGTTGTTCGTTGTTTTGAAGATTCTAACATTATTCATGTTGAAAATGATGTTAATCCTATTCGTGATATAGAGATTATTAATGTTGAACTTATTTTGTCTGATTTAGAGATTATAGAGAATAGAATTAATAAAATTGGCAAGAAGGCTAGTATGTCTAAGGATAAGGAAATTCAAAAAGAAGCAGAAATTTTATTCAAGATTAAAGATGTTTTAGAAAAAAATCAACCTGTTAGAAGTCTTCATTTTGAGGATGATGAGTGGGCTTTTGTTAAGCATTTTAATTTGATTACTGCTAAACCTATTATTTATATGGCTAATGTTTCTGAAGATGATATTGTTAGTGGTAATAAGTACGTTGAAATGGTTCGTGAGTATGCATCTAATGAAGGTTCAGAGGTTGTAGTTGTATGCGCTAAGATAGAAGCTGAACTTTCTGAACTTAGTGATGAAGAAAAGAATGAGTTTTTAAAGGATATGGGAGTTGAAGAGAGTGGCCTTGATAAATTAATTAAGGCAACTTATTCACTTTTAAATTTAGCTACATATTTTACTGCAGGTGCCGATGAAGTTCGTGCTTGGACTTTTAAAAAAGGTATGAAAGCTCCTGAGTGTGCTGGTATTATTCATTCTGATTTTCAGAAAGGTTTTATTAAGGCTGAGGTTATGAGTTATTCTGATTTAGTTTTATGTGGTGATGAAAAAAAGGTTAAGGAAAATGGAAAATTAAGATTAGAGGGAAAGGATTATATTATGAAGGATGGCGATATTTGCTATTTCAGATTTAATGTATAGGTGTTTTATGGACAAGACATTATTAATTATGGCTGCTGGTATGGGAAGCAGATTTGGTGGTTTAAAACAAATTGAACCAGTAGGTCCTAATGGAGAATTTATAATTGATTATTCAATTTATGATGCTGTTAAGGCTGGTTTTACTAAGGTTGTTTTTGTCATTAAAGAGGAAAATTTTGAAATATTTAAGGAGACTGTTGGTAATAGGGTTTCTAATCATATTAAAGTAGAGTATGCTTTTCAAGATATGGATAAGTTACCTCTTGGTTTTACACGTCCAATCGATCGTGAGAAACCTTGGGGAACTTCTCATGCAATTTTAGCTGCAAAGGATTTAATTCATGAGAATTTTGCGATTATAAATGCTGATGATTTTTATGGTCGTGATGCATATTATGTTATGTCTAAATTTTTAGATGAAAATTATATTGATAATACATATTGTGTAGTTGGGTATAGACTAGGTAATACATTATCTCTTAATGGATCTGTTAAGCGTGGTGTTTGTCATAATGAAAATGGTTATTTAACTGAACTTATTGAGAGTAAGGTTGAAAGAGTTGAAGGTGGTATTGTAGCTAGTCCACTTGATGGAAGTGCTTCATTTAGTGTTACTGATGATACTTTAGTTAGTATGAATATGCTTGGATTTAATACTAGTATATTTAATTATATTGAAGAGAATTTTCCTAAATATTTATCTCTTCATATGGATAATATTCTTACTTGTGAATATTTAATTCCTGATACTGTTTTTGATGCTATGAAGAAAGGTTTTTGTAAGGTTAAATTATTAAGTACTACTGCTAAGTGGCAAGGTATAACTTATAGAGAAGATAAGCAATTGGTTATTGATGAAATTAATGGTTTAATAAATGAAGGAGTTTATCCATCTAAATTATGGGATTAGAAATTTCAAAAAAATTATCTAGGGTTTTTATATATATTTCTATAATTATATTTTTCCTAGTTTTTTTATTATATTTATGTACTAATAGTTTTATTTACTTTATTGTTTTATTAATTTTATCTATTTTTTTATCTAAAAAACTTAAACATTTTGGATTGTTTTTATTGCTTATTAGTTTTTTTGTAAGGTTATTATTTATTCTTATATTTAAGTTTCCTCAATTAGATGATTTTTCTACTTTACTTGAAGCATCTCATATGTTTTCTCATGGCGATTACTCTTTTAGTTCTTGGTTTCATTTTCGTACCTGGGGATATCAAACTGGGTTTGTAATTTATCAGGGTATTTTGCTTAAATTATTTAATAGTGAATTTTTACTTAAGTTATTAAATATTATTTATTCTTCTTGTCTTGTTTTGTTTATTTATAAAGTTGGTAGAAGAATAAGTGATGAAAAAAGTGCTAGAATTGTTTCTCTTTTATATATGATTTTTCCATTTCATATGTTTTTAAATTCAATAATGGCTAATCATCATTTAGCTACATTGTTTATGTATTTAGGAATTTTGTTTTTGATTAAGAAGAATAAATCATTTAAGGATTATATTATAGGAGGACTTTTAATTAGTTTAGGTAATATTATTAGACCGGAAGGAATTATTGTTGTTTGTTCATTTTTGGTTTATGAGTTCTTTTTGCTTGATAAAAATAAGATACTTAATACTATTATTAGAGTTGTTTCATTTTTAGTTGTTTATTTGAGTATTGGATTTTGTGCTTCATTTTTAGTTATTAAGACAGGGGTTAATCCATCTGGTTTAAGTAATAAAGATCCTTTATGGAAATTTATTTTAGGTTTTAATTATAATACTTGTGGTTATTATGAGGATTCTGATAGTCAATATCAGATTAATCGTGAGACTGAGCTTTCTATTATTAAAGAAAGGGCTTTATCTGATTTACCTCGTACTGGTAGATTAATGTTGTGTAAGATTGACCATTTTTGGTTGCAATCAGATTTAAATATGGAGACTGGTCAATATAGTGATAGGACTTTTAATTTATTTGGTTATAATATTAAGATGGGTAGTATTTTAGATAAAGTTATTAGTGTTAATGGGTATATTTATATGTTTGTGTTTGTTATGTTTTTTATTGGTATCTTTATTAATAGAAAGAGATTGTCTAATGAAGCATTGTTTTTACTTATTATGTGTGTTATTACTTTCTTTGTATTTTTACTTATAGAGATTCAACCTAGGTATGCATATTTTATACATATATCTATATTTATATTAGCTTCTTTAGGTGTTAAATTTATTTATGATTTTATTGATAGATTAAATATAAAATATTTAAAAAAGGTATTGTAAAATATCTTTTTATTTGTTATAATTTCATACGAGTATTTATTACTCCTTGCTTAATATTATTTAAGCCGGTAGACCAAAGGGAGGTGTAGAAATGAAAAATTATGAAATAATGTTCATTGTTAAAACTACTATTGGAGAAGATGAAGTTAAAGCTACTTCTAAGAAGTTCCGAGATATTTTGACTAATGATGGGGCTAAGATTGTTGATTTTAATGAAATGGGTCAAAGAGAATTAGCTTATGAAATTAAAGATTGCAAGACTGGTTTTTACTTTGTAATTACTTGTGAAGCTTCTGATAAGACTGTTAAAGAGTTTGATCGTTTAGCTGCAATCGATAGTAATGTTTTAAGACATTTAATTATTAATAAAGAAAAGTAATGAGGTAAAGTATGAATAGAGTAACTTTAGTTGGTAGATTAACTGCTAAGCCTGAGCTTAGATATACAGGATCTAATTTACCTTATGCAAGATTTACTGTTGCGGTAAATAGAAATTTTAGAAATAATGATGGTCAAACAGAGGCTGATTTTATTAGTGTTATTGTTTGGAGAAAACAAGCTGAGAATGTTTGTAATTTCTTAGACAAGGGTAGACTTGTATCAGTTGATGGTAGACTACAAACAGGAAGTTATACTGATAAGGATGGAAATCGTAGATTTACTACTGATGTTGTTGCTGATAGTGTTCAATTTTTAGAAAGTAAGAATTCTAGAAGTGAAGGCGCTGTAAGTGATGGTCCTAGTCCTTATGATTATCAAGATGCTCCTGATGTAAATGTGTCTGAAGATCCATTTGCTGATTTTGGAGATAGTGTTTCAATTGATGATAACTTCTTAGATTAAGAGGAGGAATTATAATGGCAGAGTTTTTTAGAAAAAAGAAAAAAGTATGTCCAATGTGTGCTGGTAAAGAAGTAGATTATAAAAATATTGATGTTATTAGTAAGTTTGTAAGTAAAGATAAGGCTAAGATTTTACCAAGAAGAGTAACTGGATGTTGTGCTGAACATCAAAGATTTGCTGCTCTTCAAGTTAAAAGAGCACGTTTCATGGCATTACTTCCATTTGTTAAGTAATTTGTAAAGGTAGTTTTTATAACTATCTTTTTTGTTGATAAATTATTTTTTGTGTGTTATTATTTAGATAGTAGGAGGAATGTTATGATGGAGTTGGCAAAAAAAAAGGTTGATACTGGATTAGGAATTTTACTTATTTGTTTGTTTAGTACTATTTATATGTTGATTGGTTATATTGTGATTATGAGTAATGTTGTATGGTATTAGTTAGATTAAGGAGAAATTTTTATGGAATGGAAGAAAAATATTGATACAAATTTAGGTATTACAATTATTTTAGTGTTTGCTGCGCTATTCACAATTGTTGATTTTTATGTAATAGGATCGGAATTAGATGGTTATCCTTTTAATGATTTAAGTGATGAAGTTGTTATTGAGGATAAGGATACTGTTGTTGAGGATAAAGATGTAGTTGATGTAGAGGATAGTGTTTTGGTGTATGATCATTATACTAAAGATGAATCTGGACATTATGTATTGACTGGTATTGTTGACAGGTATTATAAGTATAATGCATTTGAATATCATGTTATTGTTAAAGGTAATTCTGTATTTGTTAATGATGTTGAGGTTTTTAGATGTGGTAGTGTAGATATAACATCTGTTTATTTGATTAAAGATATAATTGCTATATTGTATGGCAATAATCATTTAGTTTTTGTTGATATGAACGGTAATGTTTTGAAAGACATAGAGAATACATATAATTATTCTGTTGTAGGTGTTGAAATTTCTACTGAAATAGATAATTATACCGCTAGGGATGATGAGATATATGAATATCATAATTACGATAAAGTGTCATTTTCATATTTAGGTGATGGTAAATTTTCTGATTTTAATGTTATTGGAAAGGGATCTGCTGTTGGAGTAACGCCTGATACCTGTATCGATAGTAAGGAGCGTTGCTTGCTATATGATAAAAACGGTGTTAAGGTTGAGTCTTCTTGGGACGATGATAGAGATAATTGGGGGGCAGTAGTGTCTGTTAATGGTAAACCTATAAAGTTGGATGGTTATAGGATTCATGAAATTAAATTTACCAATGATAAATATTTGTATATTAGTGGTTCTTCTGGAACCGGAAATGGTAGACCTGCATTTTTTCTAATAGCTGATTTAGATGCGAATGTTATTTCTACTATTGATTGGGATTCGTTAAGTGGTGTGCATATGTATAATTATTCTACTTCTTTTGAGAATGGTAAAATTACTTATGATGCAGTGCAAGAAGGTTCTTATGTTGAATATGCTTGTAAAAGAATGTTAGAAATTGAGGAGGGACCTTTAGTCATAAAATCATATGATGATGCTGTCTATGTAAAAAATGAATATCAATATATTGGTGATGGGAAGGTTTCTAGGATAAATCGTATTGAAAAAACATTTGGTAATTATATGAAGGAATTAACCGGATATGAAAATTGTCAAGATGCAATTAATAATATTGATTCTTGGAAATCTAAAGATAGTGTATATACATTTTATGGAGTAAAATGAGATTAATTTCTCATTTTTTCTTTTTGTTTGAAAAAAATTAAAAAAAGTTGAAAAAAGTGTTGATTTTCAATACTAAATAAGATATAATTTTGGATGTGTGGCATGCATTGATGTGTGAGGTTGCTGATACACTAGGTTAAGTTGTTAAACAATTTATGCTTAGCATCAGGTTTTTACACGGAGCAAGTCTATACTAGATATAGGCGAAGGGAGGATACATATGTCTAATACTAAAGTTCGTATTAAGTTGAGAGCATATGATCACAAGATTTTAGATAATGCTTGTGCTAAAATAATCGAAACTGTTAAAAGAACTGGTGGTGAAGTTAGCGGTCCTATTCCACTTCCAACTGAAGTTGAAAAGATCACTATCTTAAGAGCTGTTCACAAGTATAAAGATTCTCGTGAACAATTCGAAAAAAGAACACACAAAAGACTTATTGATGTTATCAATCCAAGTAAGGAAACTATTGAGGCATTAACTCATTTAGATATTCCAAGTGGTGTTGATATTAAAATCAAACAAAATTAATTATAGGAGGAAAAATTTATGAAAAAAGGAATCTTAGGTCGTAAATTAGGAATGACTCAAGTATTTACTAAATCTGGTAAATTGATTCCTGTAACTGTTATTTCAGTTGAACCTAATGTTGTTACTCAAATTAAGACAGTTGAAAATGATGGTTATGAGGCTATTCAATTAGGATTTGATACAAAGAGAGAAAAGTTAGCGACTAAAGCTTCTATTGGTCATACCAATAAGGCAAACACTACACCTAAGCGCTTCTTTAGAGAAATTAGAGGTGTAGAAATTAACAATTATTCTTTAGGTCAAGAAATTTCATGTGATATTTTTGAAGCTGGAGAAGTTGTTGATGTTACAGGAACTACAAAAGGTCATGGGTTCCAAGGTGTTATTAAAAGACACGGACAAAGTAGAGGACCTATGGGACATGGTTCACATTATCACAGAAGACCTGGATCAATGGGTACTATGAGACCAATGCGTGTTTTCAAGGGTAAAAAATTACCTGGACATATGGGAGTTTTAACTGTTACAATTCAAAACTTAGAGATTGTTGCAGTTGATAAAGAGAATAATGTAATTTTAGTTAAGGGAAATGTTCCTGGACCAAAGAAGTCATTGGTTGTTATCCAAACATCTGTTAAGAATCCTGGAAAGGTAAATCCTGCAGAAGAATTAATTTCTTATGTAGAAGAAACTCCAGTTGTAGAGGAGACTCCAGTAGTTGAGGAAACTGTTACTGAGGAAGTAGCTGAAGAAACAACTGCAGAGAGTGCTGAATAGGAGGTATTTGAATGGGTAAATTATCTGTTTTAAATATTAAAGGTGAAAAGACTAGCGATATTTCTTTAAATAAAGATTTATGGGCTATGGAACCAAATGACGCCGTTTTGTATGACGCAATTACATTATCAAGAAACTCTTTAAGACAAGGTACAGCAAGTACTAAAACACGTAGTGAAGTAAGTGGTGGAGGAATTAAACCATGGAGACAAAAAGGTACTGGTAAAGCTCGTCAAGGAAGTACTAGAGCGCCACATTGGAGACATGGTGGAGTTGTATTCGGACCACATCCAAGAGATTACGATAAGAAAATGAATCGTAAAGAAAGACGTTTAGCTTTAAAGTCTGCATTAGCTTATAAAGCAATTGATAACGAATTAGTTGTTGTTGATTCATTTAAGTTAGAAAGTGCTAAGACTAAAGAAGTTGTAAGCGTATTAGAAAATTTAAAAGTTAGCAAGAATGTATTAATCGTTGTTGATGAGTTAGATGAAAATATGGTATTAGCTACTCGTAATTTAAGTAATGTTATTTTACTTGAAGCTAGTGAAATAAATGTATTAGACATTATATCTGCTGATTACATGGTTGTTACTGAAAAAGCTATCAAGATGATAGAGGAGGTGCTTGTTTAATGAGTAATTATAGAGATGTTATTAAAGCACCAATTATTACTGAAAAGAGTTCTGATTTAGCTAAGAACAATGTTATCGTATTTAGTGTTGATGTTAAAGCTAATAAGACTCAAATCAAGCAAGCTGTTGAAAAAGTATTCAATGTTAAAGTTGAAAAAGTTAACACTGTTAACGTAAAACCAAAGAAAAAAAGAGTTGGTCGTTATGTTGGTAAGACTAACAAAGTTAAAAAAGCAATTGTTAAATTATGTGAAGGAAGTTCTATTGAACTTAACTAAGGAGGGTATATATGGCGATTAAAACTTTTAAATCAATAACTAATGGTACTAGAAATATGTCTAAATTAGTTAATGAAGAAATTACAAGTACTACACCAGAAAAATCTTTATTAGTTTCATTAAAGAAGAATGGTGGACGTAATAATCAAGGTAGAATTACTCTAAGACATCGTGGTGGTGGAGCTAAGAGAAAATATCGTTTAATTGATTTCAAGAGAAATAAAGATGGTGTTATTGGAACTGTAGCTTCTATCGAATACGATCCAAATAGAACTGCTAACATTGCTTTAATTAAATATGCTGATGGAGAAAAAAGATATATTATCGCTCCAAAAGGATTAAAAGTTGGGGATAAAGTTGAAAGTGGAGCTAAGACTGATATTAAAGTTGGTAACTCTCTAGAACTTGGAAATATTCCTGAAGGTACTTTAGTACATAATATTGAGTTAAAGGCTGGAAAGGGAGGACAAATCGTTCGTTCTGCTGGATCTAGTGCTCAAATATTAGGTAGTGAAGGAAGATATACATTAATTCGTTTAACTAGTGGTGAGGTTCGTAAAGTATTAAGTACTTGCCGTGCTACTATTGGTGAAGTTGGAAATGCTGATCACGAATTAGTAAATTTAGGTAAAGCAGGTCGTAAAAGACATATGGGTATTAAACCACATGTAAGAGGATCTGTTATGAACCCTAATGATCACCCTCATGGTGGTGGTGAAGGACGTACACCAGTTGGTCGTAAGGGTCCAGTTACTCCTTGGGGTAAACCTGCATTAGGATACAAGACACGTAGCAATAAAAAACAATCTGATAAGTTAATTGTTCGTCGTCGTAAAAAATAGGAAAGGACTATAAGATATGGCTAGAAGTTTGAAAAAAGGACCTTTTGCTGATAAAAGCTTGTTAGCTAAGGTTTTAAAAGTTAAAGAATCAAGCAAAAAAGAAGTTATTAAAACTTGGTCTCGTCGTTCAACAATTTATCCTGATTTTGTAGGACTTACATTTGCTGTTCATAATGGTAAGGAATTTATTCCAGTTTATGTAACAGAGGATATGGTTGGTCACAAATTAGGTGAGTTTGCATTAACTCGTAAGTTTGGTGGACACGGTGAAAACAAAGATAAGAAATAATACCGGGAAGGAGGACTAAAATGGAAGCAGTAGCGATTGCAAAAGGAGTTAGAATTGCACCTCGTAAGGCTCGTTTAGTTATAGATTTAATACGTGGTAAGAGTGTTATTGAAGCTGATAAGATTTTAAAGAATATTAATAAAGAATCAGCTAGAATATCAAGAAAAGTTTTAGTTTCTGCTGTTGCAAATGCTGAAAACAATTTAGGTTTAAATAAAGAAAACTTATTTGTTAAGGAAGCAATTGTTAACGAAGGACAAACAATGAAAAGAATGAAATTTGGTTCTCGTGGTCACGTAGATCCAATTAAGAAAAGAACAAGTCACATTAAAATAGTTGTGAGTGAAAAATAAACGAAGGAGGAAAACTCGTGGGTCAAAAAGTTAGTCCAATAGGACTTAGAATTGGCATCAATAAAACTTGGGAATCTAAGTGGTATGCAGATAATAAAGATTTTGCTAAGTTTTTAAATAATGATGTTAAAATTCGTAAATTTTTATCTAAGAAATTAAAAGATGCAGCGGTTGCTAGTATTCTTATTGAAAGAACTGCTAAGAAGACTGATGTAATTATAAATACAGCAAAACCAGGAGTTGTTATTGGTCATGCTGGTGATGAAGTTGAAAAACTTCAAAAAGAATTATCAAAATTAGTTAATGAAGATATCATAGTTTCTATTAAAGAAATTAAAAACCCTGATGTTGTAGCTGCACTAGTTGCAGAAAACATTGCTCATCAAATTGAAAATCGTGTTTCATTTAGAATTGCTCAAAAGAGAGCTATTAGAAATGCGATGAAAGCTGGAGCTAAGGGTATTAAGACTGCAGTTTCTGGTCGTTTAGCTGGTGCTGATATGGCGAGAACTGAAGGATATACTGAAGGAAATATTCCTCTTCATACTTTAAGAGCTGATATAGATTATGCTCATAAAGAAGCTGATACTACTTATGGTAAGATTGGTGTTAAAGTATGGATTTATAAAGGAGAAATCCTTCCTGAAAAGAAAAATAAGGGAGGTAATGTAGATGGCAGTCATTCCAAAAAGAACTAAGTATAGAAGAACTCATAGATTACCTTATGAAGGTGTTTCTAGAGGAAATACTGAATTACATTTTGGTGAGTATGGATTACAAGCTTTAGAAGGAGCTTGGATTACTCAACAACAAATAGAGGCAGCTCGTGTTGCTATGACTCGTTACATGAAACGTGGAGGAAAAGTATTTATTAACATTTTCCCACATCAATCATTAACTAAGATACCTTTGGAAACTCGTATGGGTAAAGGTAAAGGACAACCAGAAGTATGGACTGCTGTTGTTAAGAAAAATAAGATTATGTTTGAAATAAGTGGAGTTACTGAAGATATTGCTCGTGAAGCATTTAGACTAGCAATGCATAAACTTCCAATCAAATGTAAATTTGTAAAGAAGGAAAGTGGTGAGACACGTGAAAAATAATGAAATAAGAAATTTATCTAATGAAGAAATATTAGCTAAAATTGAAGAATATAAAGAAGAATTATTTAACTTACGTTTAAGTCAAGCTACTGGTAATCTTGAAAAACCTTCAAGAATTAGAGAATTAAGAAAGTTAGTTGCACGTATGAAGACAATTTTACGTGAACGTGAACTACAAGATTAGGAGGTTTATAATGGAAAAGAGAACTCAAGAATTAGTAGGAAAAGTTGTAAGTGATAAATGCGATAAGACTATTACAGTAATAGTAGAAACTTACAAGAAAGATCGTTTATATGGTAAACGTGTTAAATATTCTAAGAAATATGCTGCACATGATGAAAAGAATGTTGCAAATGTAGGTGATACAGTTCGTATTGCTGAAACTAGACCACTATCTAAGACTAAGCATTTCCGTTTAGTTGAAGTAGTAGAAAAAGCAGTTGTTTTATAATTGCATACGAATAGGAGGATTAATATATGATTCAACAACAAAGTCGTTTAAAAGTTGCTGATAACTCAGGTGCTCGTGAACTTATGGTTATTAGAGTAATGGGTGGAAGCCACGTTAAGACAGGAAATATCGGTGATATTGTAGTTGGAACTGTAAAAAAAGCTACTCCTGGCGGTACAGTTGAACGCGGTAAAGTTGTTAAGGCTGTAGTCGTTAGAAGTAAATTTGGTCTAAGAAGAGAAGATGGATCTTATATTAAATTTGATGATAATGCTTGTGTTATTATTAAGGATGATAAGAGTCCAGTTGGAACTCGTGTATTTGGACCAGTAGCACGTGAATTACGTGATAAAGATTTTATGAAAATTGTATCACTTGCTAAAGAAGTGTTATAGGTTGGAGGAATAATATGAACTTTAAAAAAGGAGATAAAGTAGTTGTTATTTCTGGTAAATCTAAAGGTACTGTTGGAACAATAACTCATGTTATGAGAGATACTAATAAGGTTATTGTTGAAGGTGCTAATATGGTTAAGAAACATATCAAGCCAAATGGTCAAACTGCTGGAAGTATTGTTGAAGTTGAAGCTCCAATTCATGCTTCTAATGTAATGATGGTTGATACTAAAACTAATAAGAGAACCAGAATTGGTCATACTACTGATAAAAAAGGTAATAAAGTTAGAGTTAGTAAAAAATCTAATGAACAACTTAATTAATTGGAAGGAGGGTATTTATGAACCACCTAAGAGAAAAATACAATAAAGAAATCATACCTAGTTTAAAGGAGAAATATGGTTATAAGAGTGTTATGGAAACTCCTAAGTTAGAAAAAATAGTAGTTAATATGGGTGTAGGTGATGCTACAACTAATTCTAAATTGTTAGAAGCTGCTATGAATGATTTAGAGGTTATAACAGGTCAAAAACCAGTAGCTACTAAAGCTAAAAAAGCAATTGCAGGATTTAAGGTTAGAGAAGGTCAAGCAATTGGATGTAAAGTAACACTTCGTGGAGAAAATATGTATAACTTTTTAGATAAGTTAATTAGTATTACATTACCACGTGTTCGTGATTTTAGAGGAATTTCTTCTAAAGCATTTGATGGTAGAGGAAACTATACTTTAGGTTTAACTGAACAACTTATTTTCTCAGAAATAGAATATGATAACGTTGTTAAAGTTCGTGGGATGGACATTGTTTTTGTAACTACTGCAAAGACTAATGAAGAAGCTTACGATTTACTAAAAGGTTTCGGAATGCCATTTAAGAAATAATTTATAGGAGGATTATATGGCTAAGAAAAGCATGATTGTAAAAGCTAGTCGTAAACCAAAATTCAAAGTACGTGAATATACACGTTGTGAAAGATGCGGAAGACCTCATTCTGTATTAAGAAAATATGGGATTTGCCGTATTTGTTTTAGAGAATTAGCTTATAAAGGACAAATACCAGGCGTTAAAAAATCTAGCTGGTAGGATGAAGGGAGGATATATATGGGATTTGCAAATGATCCAATCGCAGATATGCTTACAAGAATTCGTAATGCAAATCAAATGCGATATAAAGAAGTTGAAGTACCCGCTTCAAAAATTAAAATCGAAATAGCAAGAATACTTAAAGATGAAGGATTTATTTCTGATTATAAAATCAAGAAAAATGATGTTCAAAGTATTATTGTTTTAAGTTTAAAATATGGAGATAGAAAAGAACGTGTAATTACTGGACTTAAGAGAATCTCTAAACCAGGATTACGTGTTTATGCTAAAGCTAATGAACTTCCACGTGTTTTAAATGGTTTAGGTATTGCTATCATATCTACTTCTCATGGAGTTATGACTGATAAGGATGCAAGAAAAGAATCATTAGGTGGAGAAGTAATGGCTTACATTTGGTAGAAAGAGAGGATTAATATGAGTCGTATTGGTAATAGAATTCTTACAATACCAGCTGGTGTTACTATTGATGTTAATGATTCTGTAGTAACTGTAAAAGGTCCTAAGGGTGAACTTTCTACTAATATTGATAAAAATATTACTGTTGAAGTTGAAGGAACTGAAGTTAGAATTACTCGTAAAAATGATAATTTTAAGACAGTTCATGGGACTACAAATGCTAACATCAAAAATATGATTGTTGGTGTTTCTACTGGTTTTGAAAAGAAATTAGAGGCTGTAGGTGTTGGATATCGTTTTACAGTTAAAGGTAATGAGTTAGTTGTAAATGCAGGATATTCTCATCCAGTTAATGTAAAGATACCTACTGGTATTACTGTTGAAAGTCCAAGTAATACTGAATTATTCATAAGAGGTATTGATAAACAAGCAGTTGGACAATTTGCTGCAGAAGTTAGAAGTATTAGAGAACCAGAACCTTATAAAGGTAAAGGTATTCGTTACTCTGATGAACATATCATTCGTAAGGAAGGTAAGAAAGCTGCTTAATAATTAAGTAAAGGAGAGTTATTCATGATAAATAAAAAATCTCGTAATGAAGCACGTATTGCTAGACATGACCGTGTTAGATCAAAAGTTGTTGGTAATAGTGAAACTCCAAGACTAAATGTATTTAGATCAAACGGGAATATTTTTGCTCAAATCATTGATGATAGTTGTGATAAGACATTAGTTAGTGCTTCTTCTATTGACAAGGAATTGAAGCTTGAAAATGGTGGAAATGTTGAAGCTGCAGCTAAAGTTGGTGAATTATTAGCTAAGAGAGCTAAAAAAGCAAAAATCACTAAAGTAACTTTTGATAGAGGTGGATACCTATATCATGGACGTGTTAAAGCATTAGCTGATGCTGCACGTGAAAATGGATTAGAATTCTAGGAGGAAATATGGAAAATAAGAAAAGAGAACCAAGAGAACAACGTCAAAAACAATTCGAAGAAGAAGTTATTAATATTGGACGTGTTACTAAGGTAACTAAAGGTGGTCGTGATTTCCGTTTCTCTGCTACAGTTGCTGTTGGTGATAGAAAGGGCCGTGTTGGTATTGGTACTGGAAAAGCTAAAGAAGTACCGGATGCTATTAAGAAGGCTAGTCAAGCTGCAGTTAAGAATGTAGTTAGAGTTTCTATCGTTGATGGAACTATCCCACATGAAGCTATTGGTGTTAGAGGCGCTAGTAGAGTTATGTTAAAACCTGCTACTGCTGGTACAGGAGTTAAGGCTGGTGGTCCAGTCAGAGCTGTATTAGAATTAGCTGGTGTTAAAAATATCTTATCTAAATCACTTGGATCAAGTACTAAAATTAATATGGCATTTGCAACTTTAGAGGCTCTTAAGAGTCAAAGAACTATTGAACATATTGCTAAATTACGTGGTAAGAAAGTTGAGGAGATCAGATAATGAAGTTAAATACTATTCATCCTGCTGAAGGTGCTACTTTTTCTCGTAAGAGATTAGGTAGAGGTGTAGGTAGTGGTCTTGGAAAAACTTCAGGAAAAGGTCATAAAGGACAAAATGCACGTAGTGGTGGTGGAGTTAGACCTGGATTTGAAGGTGGACAATTACCATTATTTAGAAGATTACCAAAACGTGGATTTAGTAATGCTAAGTTCAAAGTAAGATATGCTGTTATTAATTTAAGTGATTTAAATAAATTTGAGGATGGTGCTGTTGTAACACCTGAATTATTAAAAGAAATGGGATTAGTTAAGAATCAATTAGATGGAATTAAAGTTTTAGGAAATGGAACTTTAGAGAAAAAATTAACTGTAAAAGCACATAGATTTTCAGATGTTGCATTTGCAGAAATAGAAAAATTAGGTGGAAAAGCTGAGGTGATTTAATGTTTGCGACAGTAAAGCAGATATTTGCACCAAAGAATAAAGAAATTAGAAAAAGAATATTATTTACATTAGCTGTATTATTTGTTTTTAAGTTAGGAACTGCTATTGTTATTCCTGGTGTTAATGTAGCTCAAATTAATAATTTAGGATTTTTTGAATTATTAGATGTTATGGGTGGAGGAGCTTTATCAAATGTTTCTATATTTGCACTTGGTGTTTCTCCATATATCACTGCTTCTATCATAATTCAGTTATTGGAGATGGATATTGTTCCTTATCTTGCTGAATTATCTAAACAAGGTGGAACTGGTAGAGCTAAGTTAAATCAAATTACACGTATTGTCGGAATCATTCTTGCATTTGTTCAAGGATATATGTTTTCATTTACATATATTAAGGGTCATAATGTTACTGAATATATGTTATTCTCACTAGTATTGACTGCAGGTACATGTTTTGTTTTATGGCTTGCTGATCAAATAACAAGCAAGGGTGTAGGTAATGGTACAAGTATTATTATAATGGCTGGTATAGTTTCTAGTATGCCAAACATGTTTAAGAATGCTTGGACTACTTTTACTGGTAATAGTGGTAATTTTGGAATTGCATTGTTTATTGCTTATGTTTTAGTTTATATAGCGCTTATTATTGGTATTATATTTATTGAAACTTCTGAGCGTAGAATTCCTATACAATATTCAAATAAGACTAGTGGCACTTTTTCAAATCAAAATTATATTCCTTTTAAATTAAATTCTGCTGGTGTAATGCCTGTAATATTTGCTTCTGCACTTATTACTATTCCTGGTGTTATTGCTGGATTTATTAATAAACAAGGATTTAAGGATTTTGTTTCGAAATGGTTAAATATGTCTAGTGGTACAGGTTTTGTTTTATATATATTATTTATATTTGCTTTTTCATATTTTTATACATTCTTACAAATTAAACCAAAAGAAATGGCTGAAAATTTGAATAAGAATGGTGGTTATATTCCAGGAGTAAGACCTGGTAATGAAACAATTAATTATGTTAATAAGGTACTTAAAAATTTAACTGTTTTTGGTGCTTTAGGACTTGCTTTTTTAGCAGCTCTTCCAATTATATTTGGTATTGTTACTAAATTAGGTGGTAATATCACTTTAGGTGGAACTGGTATTTTGATTGTTATAGGTGTTTGTTTGGAAACTTATAAACAAATAGAGAGTCAACTTGTTAGTCATACTTATAAGAGAGGAAGAAGGAGAAGTCGATGAGAAGTATTATTCTTATAGCCCCACCTGCTGCAGGTAAGGGAACTCAATCTGATATGCTTGTTGAGAAATATGGTTTTGCTCATATTTCTACAGGTGATATGTTAAGAGAGGTAGCTAAGACTGATGAAGTTATTAAGAGTAAACTTGAAAATGGTGAACTTATTAGTGATGATATAGTTTTTGATTTACTTCAAAAAAGATTAATTTCAGATGATTGTAAAAAAGGATTTATACTTGATGGTTTTCCAAGAAATGTTAATCAAGCAAAGAGATACGATCAAATTGTAGAAGAACTTGGTATTAGTTCAAATGTTGTTATTTATTTAGATGTTGATAAAGAAACTGCTTTAAAACGTATTGTTGGAAGAGTAAGTTGTCCTAATTGTCATCGTGTATTTAATGATATGATTGAAGAAGCTATGCCGAAGGTTTCTGGAAAATGTGATGATTGTAGTAGTGAGCTTATTAGAAGAACTGATGATAATAGTGAGACTTTTGGTAAGCGTTATGATGTATATATCAATAATACTGCTCCACTTATTGATTATTATTTAGAAAAAGGTATTCTTCATAAAGTTGATAGTGGAATGGGTAAGGATGAAATTTTTGAAGTTATAGAAGGAATCTTAGGTGGTATTAATGATTAGTATTAAAACACCTGAAGAAATTGAGTTATTGAGAATTGCTGGGAAGATTACTGGTGATACTCATAATTATTTAAAAAAGTTTGTAAAGCCAGGGGTTACTACTGGTGAACTAGATAAATTGGCGTATGATTACATATTAAGTCGTGGTTGTACTCCTTCGTTTAAGGGTTATGATGGGTTTCCTGGTACAATTTGTACATCTGTTAATGATGAGGTTGTTCATGGAATCCCTGGTAATCGTGTATTAGAGGAGGGGGATATCATTTCTCTTGATATTGGTGCTTGTTATAAGGGATATCATGGTGATTCTGCCTGGACATATCCGGTAGGCAAGATAAGTAAGAAGTGCGAAGATTTATTAGAATGGACTCGAGAATCTTTATTTGAAGGTTTGTCTGTTATAAAGGATGGAGCTCATGTAGGTGATATTGGTGCTGCAGTAAGTAAGTGTGCAAGACGTCATAATTTGGGTGTTGTTCGTGAACTTGTTGGACATGGAGTTGGAACTGATGTTCATGAGGATCCTGATGTTCCTAATTATGGTTTTGCTGGTACAGGTCCTGTTTTAAAGGAAGGTATGGTTATTGCAGTTGAGCCTATGCTTAATTTAGGTACTCCTAAAATATATATATTAGATGATGACTGGACAATTATAACAGCTGACGGTAAACCATCTGCCCATTTTGAACATACTGTACTTGTTACAAAGGATGGGTATGAAATTTTAACAAAGAGGTGATTTGATGGCTAAAGATGATGTTATTGAAGTAACTGGTAAAGTAATTGAAGCCTTACCAAATGGTGAATTTAAAGTAGAACTAGAGAACAAACATATTGTAAATGCTCACGTTTCTGGTAAAATCCGAATGTATAATATTCGCATTTTAGTAGGTGATACAGTAACTCTAGAATTATCTACGTATGATTTAACACGTGGGCGCATAACCTATAGGAAAAATTAGGAGGTAAATTATGAAAGTAAGAGCATCTGTAAAAAAGATTTGTCCAAAATGTAAAATTATTAGACGTAGGGGTAAGATTTATGTAATCTGTGAAAACCCTAAACATAAACAAAGACAAGGTTAATAGGAGGTGTTAATATGGCACGTATTAAAGGTGTGGATGTACCAAATAATAAGAGAAGTGAAATTGCTTTAACTTATATTTATGGTATTGGAAGAAGTTTATCAAATAAAATATTAACTGATGCTAAAGTTGATGTTAATAAGAAGGCAGGAGATTTAACTAATGACGAATTAGCTCGTATTCGTGATGAAATTAATAAGTATACTACAGAAGGTGATTTACGTCGTGAAGTTAATATGAATATTAAGACTAAGATGGAAATCAATTCGTATCAAGGAACTCGTCATAAAAAAGGTTTACCTGTTCGTGGACAAAGAACAAATAGAAATGCAAGAACTCGTAAAGGTAAAGGTAAAGTTGTTGCTAATAAGAAGAAATAGACCAAAAAGGAGGTTATTTAAATGGCTTATAAATCAAGAAAACGTAAAGTTAAGAAGAATGTACCACAAGGTAAAGCATTTATTCATACAACTTTCAATAATACTATCGTTACTGTTAGTGATTTAGAAGGTAATGTAATAAGTTGGGCTTCTGCTGGTACTTTAGGATTTAAAGGTAGTAAAAAGTCTACTCCATTTGCTGCTGGTATGGCTGCTGAAGCTGCAGGTCGTGCTGCTGTAGATATGGGAATGAAAACTGTTAAGGTTTTTGTTAAAGGATTAGGATCAGGACGTGAGACAGCTATTAGATCACTTCAAACAGCTGGACTTGAAATTGAGACAATCTCTGATGTAACACCTATTCCACATAATGGATGTCGTCCACCAAAACGTCCTCGTGGATAATAGAAAAGGAGTGTTAAATAATGTTGAATTTTGAAAAACCTATTTATAAGATAACTGATTATATTGAAGGTAATAATTATGGTAAGTTTGAACTTGAGCCACTTGAAAGAGGTTTTGGAACTACTTTAGGTAATGCTCTTAGACGTGTTATGTTATCTTCTATGCCTGGATCTGCAATTGTTGCTTTTAAGGCTGCAGGTGTAATGCATGAATTTACTACTATCGAAGGTATAGTTGAGGATGTAACTACAATTGTTTTAAACTTAAAAAGTATTGTTATTAAGAATAATACTGATGAGGTTAAAAAGTTAACTTTATCTGTTAATGAAGAAAAGACTGTAACTGCTGCTGATATAGTTACTGATGGTGATGTTGAAATTATTAATCCTGATCAGGTAATTTGTACTGTTTCTAAGGGTGGTAAATTAGAAATGGAATTATTGGTTGCTAATGGTCGTGGATATGTTCCTTCAAATGAGAATAAATCTTTTGTTGAAAATCAAAAAATAGGATTTATCCCTATTGATGCATTATATTCTCCAATTGAGAGAATTAGTTATGAGGTTGAATCTGCTCGTGTTGGTCAAGATGCAAGTTATGATAAGTTAATTATGAATGTTCAAACTAATGGTTCTTTAAGACCTGAGGAGGCTATGGCTTTAGCTTCTAAGATATTAATTGAGCATTTAAATATAGTTACTAATTTAAGCGAAATTGCTGATATGACTGGAATTATGAATGCTAAACAAGAGGATAGTAAGATGAAGAAGTTAGAAACTTCTATTGATGATTTAGATTTCTCAGTTAGAGCTTATAATTGTTTGAAAAGAGCTGGTGTTAATACACTTGGTGATTTAACAGAAAAATCAGAGTTAGAAATGATGAAAATACGTAATTTAGGTAAGAAGTCTTTAAAAGAAGTTATGGATAAGATTAAAGATATGGGACTTAAATTCCGTGAAGAAGACTAGTTAGGAGGAGTAATATGGCTTACAGAAAATTAGGTCGTACTAATAAACATAGAAGAAGTATGCTTGCTAATTTAACTAAGGACTTAATTAATAATGAAAGAATTGAAACAACTGAAACTAGAGCTAAAGAAGTTCGTAAGTTTGTTGATAAGATGATTACTTATGGTAAAGATGGTTCTTTAGTTGCTAGAAGAAATGCACTTGCATTCTTACAAAATGACAAAGAAACTGTTAAGAAAGTTTTTGATGATTTAGCTAAAAGATATGCAAACCGTAATGGTGGTTATACTAGAATCTTAAAGTTAAATGAAAGAAGAGGAGACGACGCTTTAGTTGTTATTCTTGAATTAGTTGAAGGAGATGCTAAATAGCATCTTTTTTTGCTATGTTAATGGTAATATATTTGTAAGATAAGATGAGTATATGTGTTTACATTTTTGTTTGTAGAGTATTATATATAGTGATAGTATATGCTAATTAATATTTTGTAATATTTTTGTTATGATTGTTTTTGTTTTTTTATTCATATAATATTTTGAAGGAGTGTTAATGTGAGTAAAAAAATATGTGTGTATGCGATTTGTAAGAATGAAGAGAAATTTGTTGATAGATGGATGGATTCTGTTAGTGAGGCTGATTTTGTTTATGTTTTGGATACTGGTTCTACGGATAATACTGCTTCCAAGTTGAAGGAAAGAGGTGCAATTGTCAAATCTATGAAAATTGATCCATGGAGGTTTGATGTTGCGCGTAATGAGTCTTTGAATATGGTTCCTGATGATACTGATATATGTGTATGTATTGATTTGGATGAGGTTATTGAACCTGGATGGAGGAATAAATTAGAAAATATTTGGAAAGATGGAACTACAAAACTTAGGTATAATTATAATTGGAGTTTTGATTTTAATGGAAATCCTGCTGTAAATTTTTATATTGAAAAAATTCATTCTAGAAATGATTATGTTTGGACTCATCCTGTTCATGAGGTTTTATCATTTAAGGGTGTTAAGGAGGTTTTTATTACTACTGATTTAATTACTGTTAACCATTATCCTGATCGTAATAAATCTAGGAGTAGTTATTTACCTTTGTTAGAATTGTCTGTTAAAGAGTGTCCAAATGATGATAGGAATATGCATTATTTAGGTCGTGAATATATGTATTATGGTAAATGGAATGAATCTATTGATACTTTAATTAAGCATTTAAATATGAAAAATGCGACCTGGCGTGATGAGCGTTGTGCATCTATGAGATTTATTGCGCGCTGTTATACCAATTTAGAAAGGTATGAAGAGGCACGAATGTGGTTAGATAAGGCTATTGAGGAGGCTCCTTATTTGAGGGATCCTTTTGTTGAGAGGGCATTACTTGAATATCGTTTAGAAAATTGGGAGATGGTTGAAAAATATTGTTTGGATGCTTTAAAAATTGATAAGTGTACGAAGAGTTATATAAATGAACCTTTTAGTTGGGATCATACTATCTATGATTTATTATCGTTGAGTTATTATTATAGGGGTGATTATGACTTATCTTATAAATATGTTAAAAATGCTTTAGAAATTTCTCCTGATGATGAGAGACTTAAGAATAATAAAATTATTATTGAGAAAGAATTTAATATGAAATAATTATTTGTAATTATTTCTTTTTATTTTTAAAAACGGTATGTTTTTTGTTGTAAAAAAGATTTATTTATACTAAAATGTATATAGGGTGGTAGGGTATGGATAGTATAGTTATTAATAATCTTAGTTTTAGCTATGATGATAAAATTATTTTTGATAATTTAAGTTTATCCATAAAAAATGGTGTTTTTACTACTATTCTAGGAAATAATGGAAGTGGAAAGAGTACTTTAGTTAAGATATTATGTGGTCTTCTTGATTTTTCTGGTTCAATTAATATTTGTGGTTTTGAATTATGTAGTTCTAATATTAGTTCTATAAGGCGAAATATTGGTGTTGTTTTTGAGAACCCTGATAATTGTTTGATTTCGGAAACTGTTTTGGAAGATTTAGCTTTTCCTCTTGAAAATTTAAATTGTTCTAGGGATTTTATTTATTCTAAAATTAATGAAATTAGTAATTATCTTGGTATATCTCATTTGCTTAAAAAGTCTTGTAGTGAATTAAGTGGTGGGGAAAAACAACTTGTTAGTTTGGGCTGTGCTTTAATAACAGGTCCTAGTGTTTTAATTTTAGATGAGGCTTTATCTATGTTGGATTTGAAAAGTAAAAAGAAAGTGTTATCGATTTTAAAAAAGGTTAAGAAGGATTATGATGTAACTATAATTAATGTCACTCATGATATTGAAGAAAGTGTTTATGGTGATGAAATTCTTCTTCTTAATAATGGAAGTGTTATTATTCAGGATGAAAAAACAGAGGTTTATAAGTGTGAGAAAGATTTGAAGAAATATGGATTTGATTTACCTTTTATGGTTGATTTATCTAATAGGTTATCATATTATGATTTAGTTGATGGTTTTATTTTTGATATGAATCAAATGGTGGATGTTTTATGGAAGTAAAGTTATCTAATGTTTCTTTTTCTTATGATGATAGTAAATTTTTTTCTAATTTTTCTTGTTGCTTTTCTGGTGGTATTAATGCGATTGTTGGATCTAATGGTTCTGGTAAGAGTACTTTGCTTGATTTGATTGATGGACTTCTGACTCCCGTTTCTGGAAGTGTTAAAATTGGTAATGTGGATATTGGTTCTTCTCGTCGGATGGTTGGATATTTATTTCAGTTTCCTGAAGAACAAATTTTTAATTCTAGTGTTTATAAGGAAATTGAATTTGGTCTTAAGTGTTTTAAATGTGATGACATTGATATAAAAATTCGTGAATCTCTTGAGCTTGTTGGTTTAGATGATAGTTTTTTAGAACGTAATCCATATAAAATAAGTAATGGTGAGCGAAGAAAGGTTGCTTTGGCTAGTGTTTTATGTTATAAACCTGATGTTCTTATTTTGGATGAACCTACTGTTGGTCTTGATAATAAGAGTAAAAATGAATTGATTAGGCTTCTTAAGAAGCTTAAAAATGAATTTAATAAGACTATTATCATTGTCAGTCATGATATTAATTTTCTTCATAAGTTTGTTGATTATGTTTATTTGCTTCATAATGGTGAGATCGTTTTGGAAGGGGATAAGTATTTTGTTTTTTCTAATGAAGAGGTTATGAATCAATATGGTTTAGAGGTTCCTGATGTTATACATTTTTCTAATTTGGTTATGGAACGTAAGGGTGTTAAGATTGGATATAGGGATGAGATTAATGATTTAATAAAGGATGTGTATAGGTATGCGAAATGGTAGGTTTTCTAGGTATTATAATAATAATTCTCCAATACACAGGTTAAATCCTTTATGTAAGATTCTTGCTTTGCTTGTTTTTGTTATAATGGTTTTGGTGTCTAGTCATGTTAAGGCTATTATTTCTTTATTTTTAATTTTGTCTTTTATTATTACTATATCAGATGTTCCTTTTATTAGTTTTTTTAAGTCATTAATGAGTATGAAGTTTTTAATTGTTTTTATATTTTTAATTAATCTTATATTTGGTGTTAGCGTTTATAGTAGTTTTGTTATGATTAGTAAGATTGTTTTATTAGTTATGTATTCTTCTATTTTACTTTATACGACTACAACAAATAGTCTTGCTTATGGTTTTTCTTCTTTTTTAAGACCTTTATGTATTTTTGGGTTACCTGTTTCTAAGATTTCTATGGCAATTTCTTTGTCTTTAAATTTTATTCCTAGCTTGTTTGCTAGTTCTGATAAAATTATTAGGTCTCAGATGAGTAGGGGATTTAATTATAGTGATGGTTCTTTTAAGGATAGAATTGTTGGTATAAAGTCTATTTTTATTCCTATGTTTGTATCTTCTATTAAAAGGGCTGATGCAATTAGTGATGCTATGGAAGTTAAGAATTTTAATTTTCATTCTGATAGAAGTGATATTGTTGATTATAGATGGCGTTTTAACGATTTTTATATGCTTGCTAGTCATTTAGTTTTATTTGTTTTAATTTTGGTTAAAGAGGTGGTTATGTGAGATTTTTAGCGACAATTGCTTATGATGGCTCTAAGTATAACGGGTATCAAAAACAGGTTCATGGGAATACTATTCAGGATAAACTTGAAGCTGTTTTAACTGGTATTAATGGTGGTGAAAAGGTAATAGTAAGTGCATCTGGAAGGACTGATGCTGGTGTTCATGCATATGGTCAAAAGATTCATTTTGATCTTGTTACTAAGATTACTCCTGAAGGTTTAAAGAAAGCTATGAACAGTTTACTTCCTGGTGATATTTATGTTAGGGATGTTAATAAGGTTAATGATGATTTTCATGCAAGATATAATGTTAGTGCGAAAGAATATGTTTATAAAATTAATATGGGGGAATATGATCCAATAATGAAGGATTATGTTTATCAGTATAATAAGAAACTCGATGTTGTTGAGATGGAACGTGCTTTAAAGTATATTGAGGGAACTCATGATTTTAAGTCTTTTACTGCAGGGGATGATGAACGTTCTGATTATACTCGTACTATTATTCAAACTAATTTAATTCGTGATTTAAAAAATGTTAATATGATTACTATTTCTTTTTTAGGTACTGGCTTTTTAAGGTATATGGTTAGAAATATTGTAGGTACTTTGATTCAAATTGGTGAAGGTAAGTATAAGAGTACTGATATTATTGATATATTAAATGCAAAGGATAGGAGAAAAGCTGGTATTTGTGCTGATCCTTGTGGACTTTATTTAAAGGATGTTTTTTATAGATGAGATTGGTTGTTATTAGTGATATTCATGGTAATTTGCCTGCTTTAGAAAAAGCTTTTGCATTTATTGAAAAAATTAAAATCGATGGGATTATTTGGTGTGGGGACTATATTACTGATTTATTATTATCTTCTGAGGTTTTAGAATTTATTAGATTGAAGAATAAAAAGTATAAACATTGGATTATTAAGGGAAATCGTGAGGATTATATTATTGATTATCATAAAAAGGTTAGTGATTTTGATAGTGTTGATTCTACTGGTAGTTTGATGCTTACTTATAAATCTTTAAAGTCTGAAGATATTAAATATATTTCTTCACTTCCTGATGAGATTGTTGTTGATATTAAGGGTTGTCCTCAAATTTATGTTAGCCATAAGCTTAATAATCGTGTTAAATATAAGTATAATGTTTTTGGTCATATTCATAAACAGTGCTTGTTTATTAAGAATGATTGTAAGTACATTAATCCTGGTAGTATTGGTCAGTGTTATTCTGGTTCTCCTGGATTAGAATTTGCTGTTATGGAACTTGTTGGTGGTGAATGGACTAGTCATTTTTATCATTTGAATTATAATTTGGAATTTGTAGTTAAATTTATCCGTAATAGTAAGTTGTCTAGTTGCAAACATCATTGGTCCGATATATTAATTAAAACATTGGAGACAGGTCATGATTATGTTGATGATTATATGGAAGAGGCTAAAAGGATTGCATTAAAATGTGGTGTTAGTGTTAATAAACAAAGTGATATTCCTGATAAAGTTTGGGATTTTGTTTATGATAAGTTAATAATTGGTAAAAAACAGTAAAAATAGTCAACTAATTCTTGTTTTTAGTTGACTTTATTTTGCTTTTTTAGTACAATGTTACTTGGTACATTTTAAATTTAATCCCACATTGATAAGCCTTGGGACAGCTTATTGAATGTAAAGGAGAAAGGAAATAATTATGAAAGATTCTTATATGCAAAGAAAAGAAGATATAGTTCGTAATTGGTATGTTATTGATGCTGAGGGAAAGAACTTAGGTCGTGTAGCTACTAAAGCAGCTCATATCTTAAGAGGTAAGCATAAACCTACATTTACTCCAAATGTTGATTGTGGAGATTATGTGATTATTGTTAATGCTTCAAAGGTTAATTTAACTGGTAACAAGTTAGATGACAAGATTTATTATAACCACAGTGGATATACTGGCGGTTTAAGAGAAAGAACAGCTCGTGAAATGAAGGAAAATTATCCTGTTGAGATGATTGAAAGAGCTGTTAAAGGAATGCTTCCAAAGGGAAGATTAGGACGTTCTACTTACAAGAAATTATTTGTTTATGCAGGTAGTGAACATCCACATATGGCACAAAAGCCAGTTAATATGGACTAAGGAGGGTTTTAAGTGGCTAATAAAAGAGTTTTTTTAGGAACAGGTAGAAGAAAATCTTCTGTTGCTCAAGTTAAAATGGTTCCTGGTAAAGGAAAAATTACTGTTAATGGTAGAGATGTTAGAGATTTCTTTCCATATGAAACTAATGTTATGGATTTAAAACAACCTTTAGTTGCTACTGGAACAGAAGAGTCATTTGACATTGATGTTAAAGTTAATGGTGGTGGATTTACTGGTGCTACTGGAGCTATTAGATTAGGTATTACTCGTGCTTTAATTGAGTATGATAAGGCTAATGAAGATAGTGAAAATAGTTATAGAAAAATTTTAAAGAGAGCTGGATTTGTTACAAGAGATTCACGTATTAAAGAACGTAAGAAACCAGGTCTTAAAGCAGCACGTCGTGCACCACAATTCTCAAAGAGATAATATTTCGATATTCAAAGTCCATTTTTATGGGCTTTTTTTATTTTTTTTATTTTGATATAATATGTGTGGTGGTTTTATGAGACTTAGTTATGATTGGAAAGATTATAAATTAATTGATGCTGGAAATGGCGAAAAATTGGAGAGTTGGAATGGCGTTATATTGAGACGTCCTGATCCTCAAGCTATGTGGCCCGTTAATAATGGAAGTGATTGGAAGCATGTTGATGGTTTTTATCATAGAAGTGATAAAGGTGGAGGATATTGGGATTTTTATAAAAAAATAGATGATTATTGGACTGTTAGTTATAGGAATTTAACTTTTAAGGTTAGTCCTACTAATTTTAAACATACTGGATTATTTCCTGAGCAGGCTGTTAATTGGGATTTTATGATTGATAAGATTAAGGGTGCTGGTAGACCTATAAAGATTTTAAATTTATTTGCTTATACTGGTGGTGCGACTATGGCATGTAGTAGTGCTGGTGCTTGTGAAGTAGTTCATGTTGATGCTAGTAAGGGTATGGTTTCATGGGCTAAAGAAAATATGGAGTTATCAGGTTTATCTAATAATCGTATTAGATTTATTGTTGATGATTGTTTGAAGTTTGTAATGCGTGAGGCTCGTCGTGGTAATAAGTATGATGCAATTGTCATGGATCCTCCAAGTTATGGAAGAGGACCAAATGGAGAGGTTTGGAAGTTTGAGGATAATTTATATAATTTAATTAATGCTTGTATGGATATATTGTCTGATAAACCTTTGTTCTTTTTAATTAATGCTTATACTACTGGTATTTCTAGTACTGTTTTGTATAATATTTTAAAGACTACGCTTGTTCCTCGCTTTGGTGGCGTAGTTGATGCTGATGAAGTAGGGCTTCCAATTGTTAATAATGATTTGATTTTACCTTGTGGTATTTGTGGAAGATGGCAGTCAAATGATTAAGATACTTTATGAGGATAATCATGTTTTGGTCGTAGTTAAACCTAAAAATATGCCTGTTTGTTTTGATAGTAGTGGTGATGTTGATTTACTTAATTATTTGAAGGATTATTTGAAGAAAAAGTATAATAAACCTGGTAATGTTTATTTAGGTCTTATTCATAGGCTTGATAGACCTGTTGGTGGTGTTATGGTTTTTGCTAAAACTAGTAAGGCTGCTAGTAGGTTAAGTGATCAGGTTAGGTCAGGTAAGGTTTGTAAGAAATATTATGCTGTTGTATGTGGATATTTATGTGGTAGTGGTGAATTTCGTGATAAATTGTTAAAGGATAGTAGGACTAATATGGTTCGTGTTGATCCAACTGGAAAGGAATCTTGTTTAAAATATAATGTTTTATGGTCTAATAAAAATTATTCTTTAGTTGATATTGAACTTATTACTGGTAGGTCTCATCAAATTAGGGTTCAGTTTTCTAGTAGGGGATATCCTTTATTTGGTGATCAGAGATATAATGTGAATTCTAAGGTTGGTGAACAAATAGCATTGTTTTCATATTATTTGAGTTTTATTCATCCTACTACGCATGAAGTTATGGAATTTAGTGAGGATATTCCTAATAGATATCCATTTAATATAGACATTTAGTTGTCTATTTTTTTGGTTTTTATTTATTTGTTTGTTTTTTTAATAAATTTATAATGATATAATATAGTTAGAATGGAATGATATTATGAGTGAAAAAAAATTAAGTTATAAATTATTAAATATATTATTGATTTTTGGAATATGTTTTTTGTTTTATAATACTATTGGTTTATGGAAGGATGTTTTTAAAAAGATATTTGCTATTATTACGCCTTTTGCAATTGCTTTTGTAATTGCGTATGCATTATATCCCTTTTTAAGAAAATTACAACGGAGGGGTGTTAGAAAATCTATTTCTATTACTTTAATGTTAGTATTGATTATTGGCTTTTTTATTATTTTAATTTCTTTGCTTATTCCTATTATTGCTAAGCAAATTGGTTCTTTTAGTAGTTTTTTACTTGCGTTTGTACAGGATATTTCTACAAAGTATAATATTGATTTAAACTATATTCAAGAAAATATTACGGATATTAATTCTATTGTTAATAATTATGGTAAACCAATTAGTGATTTTTCTTTTCAGTTTATTTCGTGTTTTTTAGGATTTTTAAGTAAGTTTATTATATGTTTTATTTCTTCGATTTATTTTTTAATAAGTATGGATGTTATTAGGTTTAGGTTTAAAAAGTATTTGAAATTGAAGAGTAAAAAAACTTTTAACTATTTTAAAAGAATAGATTATGAGGTTAGTCAGTATTTTGTTGGACTTGAAAAGTTTATTGTCATTCAGTTTATTGAGTATACTTTGATATTTTTAGTAATTGGTCATCCTTATTATTTATTACTTGGTATTTTATGTGCGGTTACTACTATAATACCTTATTTTGGAGGTATATTTTCTAATGTTATTGCTTCTGTTACTGCGTTTTTTATATCACCAAAATTGTTTGTTTTAACTCTTATTGTTACATTGGTTTTTCCTAATATTGATGGATATATTATTTCTCCTAGGGTTTATGGTAAGACTAATAATGTTCCTGCGCTAGCAACTATATTTGCTGTTTTTGCTGGAGGTATTTTATACGGTATAGGTGGAATTGTTATTGCTTTACCTCTTACTATTGTTTTAATTGCGACTTATAGATATTTCGAGGATGATATAAATGATAAAATTGAAGAATTAAAGAGTCAAAAGTAATTTTTTTGATAGTTAATTCTTTTTTTTTTATGATGTGTAAAGAAAAAGTTAAGATAAAAATAAAAATAGTACTATATATTTTTATATTTTTTTGATATAATATTATTTAGAATAAGATAGGGTGGAAATTATGAATAGTGTTAGTGATATTTTATCTAGTTTACGTGATAAATTAAATAATGTTATTAGTGAATATAATGATTCTATTTCTAAAATTGAAGAGGATGAAAAATTTATTCAAGTTTTAGGAGATGTTGTTAATTATTGTAAAAGTGATTGTTTGCTTTTACCTTTTTATGATGAATCTATTTTAAATGATGTTATTGATCATATTTTTCCATCTGGTAATGAAATTAAAAAAATTAAAACTGCTAAGTATTTAATTGAAGCAAGTAAAAGTGTTGATAAGGAAAAGTTTTTACAATATAATGATTCTGTAAAGGATTTAGAGAAAATATGTAAAAAGTTAAATAGTGAATATGAAAAAATGTTATCTAATGAAAAACTTAAAACTGATAAGAAAAATTTTAATAATAAAATTTCTGAGTATACTAGTTTTTTAAATATTGTTGGGGATGATGAGTTTTCTGGACTTATTTCTGATATTGATTTGTTCCAAGAAATCATTGATTTATGTAAGTTTAGTGATGAAGAAATTGATTCTTTGTTAAGTTTAGCTATTAAATGTAATTTAAAATATTTGGATGATAATGGAATTATTGTTGATGATGTTCATTCTGATATTGTTGACATGAAGAATGAAAATGATAAGATGCAGGAAGAAATTAAAAATTTGAGTGATCTTCTTGGTAATGAATAGGAGGAATTATGGAACTTAAAAATTATTTGGTTGAGTTGCTTTCTAATATTATTCATGATAGATTACAAGAATTATCGTCTATAAAGGAAGATATTAAGAAGAGTGAAGATTATGTTAAGGTTAAGGAAATGCTTAGTGATGTCAATAATATTGTTAATGTTAATGATGATGAATTAAGAAATCTTTTGTCTGTAATTACTGATGAAGATACTGTTTCTGAAATTTTATCTAATATTGATATGATAAGAATAGTTGTCAATGGTATTAATGATGGATTGGATTTATCTTTGGACGATTCTCAAAAGGAACTAGTTAAGGGCGTATATGAAATTATTGATAATTATTGTAGTGATTTGGATAAGAAAAATACTGAAACTAAAGCATATCTTGAAGATTTTTTGTCAAAATGTGAAGAGTTAAGTCAAGAAATTGGTACTGGTGTTGTTAGAAATATTGATGTTCTTGATGAAATTTTTAGAGAAAATGATGTTTCTTTAAAGGATATTATTAAAGTTAAGTATGAAATTCTTCGTAACAATAGTAAAAATTATAATATGGATTTAGATGGTCATGTTAAGGAAGAAGTTAAGTTGCGTCTTTCTTTGAAGAAGATCAATATTGATTTTGATTCATATAATGAGAGTGAAAGAAATGTTTTGATTAACTATTGTAATGTTTCAAATGCTGATGAGTTAATTGATTATATTTCTTCTAATAATTTAAGTATTGATAATTCTTTATTATTAATTTTATTGTTGTTTTCTAATGTTTCTAATTTTAAATCTATTGTGGATGTTTCAAATAAGTATAATTTTAATTTTACTGAATTTTACAAAATCCCTGGTGTTTTTATTTCAAATGAGATGTCTGATAATTTAGTAAATGTATCTTCAAATGATAATTTTGAGTATTTAAAATATATTGGTTCTTATTTTGAATTATTTAACGAAAATATTACTATTTTAGAAGAAAATAATTTATCTGTTGGTGATATATTTAATTGTAATTGTTTGGCTTTAATTATTCCTGATATTTCTAAGAATATTACGATTTTATCTTCTTTAGATTTACCTAGTGAGGTGTTTAGTGTTGTTGTTATTAATCCATTCTTAGCTACTTCTATTTCTTCTTTTGAAGAATGTGGATTAAAGGATTATTTAAGTTCGAATCCTTTACGTCTAACTACTTCTTATTATAGGCTTAGAAATATTTATTCTAATATAATAAGTGCTAGAAAGAATGGTAAAATTATTTTTAGGAGTTTAAGTGATAAGAAAAATTATTGGTTAGCTAAGCATATTACAAGTGATAGTTCTGAGGTGGTTTAATGGATTTTTTAAAGAAATATGGTATAACTGATGATGATATTAATATTATTAAGAATAATAATTATGAAAGTGTTATAAATACTATTATATTTAATCAGGTTAATGTTTGTTCTGTTATAGATTATTTTGTTTCTATTGGAATTGAGAATTCTACTTTAGCTCAGATGTTATCAGATAGATTGGATTTATTTTTGAAGTCCGTTGATGATATTAAAGATTCTTTAGAAAAGTATAATGTTTCTAATATTGTCACAATTATTAATGATGATATTGCTAATTTAAAGTTTTTGGATATGAAAAGGGATTAAATCCCTTTTTATCTTGTAAAAAAATTACTTTTATGATATAGTTATGTTGGTGATATTATGAATAGAAAAGAAGAAGCTATAAAGTTAATAAATAAGAAACTAAATAAGAATTCTTTTTTATCTTATATTGAGATTGCTGAAATTACAGGTTATCATCCTAAGTATATTTTAAAGTTGAAAAAAGAGATTATTAATGGAAGTATTAGGATTGAGCATGGAAATAAAAATCGTAAACCTGTTAATGCAATGAGTGCTGAAGAGAAGAATATGATTATTGGTTTGTATAAGAAAAGTCATGCTAGTATTAGAAAGTTTTGTAGATTTTATGGAACTCGTAGTTATTCTTGTGTTTATAATGTTATTAAAGAATATGAAAATAGTTTAAAATAATACTTTGGGGGGATATTATGAATTATAAATTTAATAAAAAAGTTTTTTCTATTTTGGGTTCTGGTTTTATTTTATTATCGTTACCTGCTTGTGATAAGAGTAAATCTTATTCTAGTTCTAAATCTGATTCTTATGTTGTATTAAATGATTTGGATGCTGTTTCATCTAATACAACTAGTACAAGTTCTACGACTAGTACTAATTCTATAATAGTTAATTCTACAACTGGTTCTTCTACATCTACTTCAACTATTTTTGAAACTAGTTATGAATTTGATTCTGATACATATACATCTAGTGAATATATAGATGATGATTCTAATAATTCTTTTACATTAACTACTTATGATTGTTCTATATTAGATTATTTTAATACATTAGGTAATAATATTAAAAATAATTTTAATTCTGATGATTTTCTTGAAATGGGTAAAAAATATTTTGTTTATTGTGTTGATTTTTTATTTTATGATGGTGAAATAAAAGGTGTTAGTTTTAGTGATTTGACTGATAGAGCAAAAGAACAGTTATTGCTTGATATTACTACTATCGA
Organism: uncultured Caryophanales bacterium; assembly: GCA_946624985.1. GTDB lineage: Bacteria > Bacillota_I > Bacilli_A > RF39 > UBA660 > UBA3631. The sequence continues at coordinate 63,413 of CAMOSQ010000001.1, forward strand.
TTCTTTAATTTGTTCTAAGTATCCTAATTATAAGGAAAATATCAAGGAAGGATTAGGAACTGCTTATAATAAAGCTAGTGAAATTATTAGAGAAGGTAGTAAAGATATTAGAAATTTTTCTAAAGAGAAATTAGGCGAAGAAAACTATGCAAAGATTGGGGAGTATAAAGATTTGTTTATTGATACTGCTTTTGGTGATTGGGATGATTTTGTTGATATTTTAGGTAAAGGAAGGCAAAAGGTAAAAGATTGGTATGAAGGACTTTAATAGTCTTTTTTTATTATGAAAAAAACAGATAATTAATCTGTTCTTCTTTGACTTAATACCCAATCTATAATTGTTGTAAATCCGTTTCCTATATTTGTGTCTTCTAGTACTACGTTTGGCATAAAAGCATGATCCTGTGGAGCAGGGTATTCTCTTACGTATGCAGTATATCCTGCATTTTTTAATTTTTTTATAAAGTTTGGTATTCCTGTTCCTGGATACTTTTTTCCATTTGCATAGGTGTCAGATGCTCCATAGAATCCATATGTTGGAACAGTTTTAAATCCTTGTACATTTGTAATTCCTTTTTTTGCGATTAGGACTGCGCTAGAAAAATATGTTGGATTATTATTGACTAACGTAGGAATTATTTCTGCTCCTAAGCTATATCCCCAAATACTAATTCTTTTTGTATCTATATTGTTATTTGGGTTTTGGATTTCTTGATTTATCATTCCCATTACATCTGATGCACTCCATCCATTACTTGATGCAATTTTTGGGGCATGTGGTATTAATATATAGCAGTTATATTCCACATTTTTATCTTCTATTTCGTGTAGGAATCCTCCTCCTCCGTCTGCTTTAAGTGTTGAATATCCTCCACCTGTTCCACCGGTACCATGTAAATATACTATTAATGCGGCTTTGTTTCCATCTATTCTTTTTGGTACATAAAGATAGTAACTATATCCATTTATATATGATTTTTGAATTATATTTTGATTAGTAAGTGCATTTGGGTTATCAATTATTGTTCTTGCGATTGCGCCTCCTCCTGCAGATGCAATTGTATTTGTATATGCTGGTACTCCTGTATCTCCTGTATTTGCGTAGTCTATTTTTTCTTCATTTTTATATTCATCTTTAAGATTACAATTGGAATCATATTTATGTTGTTCGCTTAGTAATCCTGGACAAAGAGTAGTAGCTTCGCTATCAATTTGCTCGCATTTTTCTGGATGAATTAGACAGTATACGCAATTTTTTAGTTCGCTTTCTGTTCCAACTGATATGTTTATTATAAAGTTTACTATTGATATAATAAAGAATATTATTACTGCTGTTATTATGTTTGTTATAAATTTCTTTTTTGCTTTGTCTAGACTATCATTTACATTTCCCGAGATAGTAACTTTTAAGAATGAGATTAATCCGGAAAATACAAGTAGTAGAGGTACAATAATTCTGATTATTATGTATATTGTTGATACCATTGTCCCAATTACTGTTGGAAATTTTTTGTCTGCTCCACATACTATATATTCTTTAGCATTTATTATTGTTGGTGTTAGTGGTGTAAGTAAAACGATGATTTTTTTTAGTATTGATTTTTTTTTCATATTTCACCTCTTTTAGTTACTTCTTCTTTGAGATAGTACCCAGTCCATAATATTTGTAAAACCATTACCTATATCTTGGTCTACCATTAGTTTTTCCATTACATGGTCATGGTCTACACCTTGATATGCTTTTATATATGCTTTATATCCTGCATTTTTTAATCTATTTATTAATCCTGGTGTGTTTGTGTTTGCGTAGCCGTCTGCTGTTCCATAAAATCCGTATGTTGATATTTTATCAAATCCTGTTAATGATACATAGCTTGGGTTTCCACCTCGTGCAAGTATTACTGCACTTGAAAATGTATTAGGATTGATGTTTACCATTCCAGGCACTGCTTCTGCTCCAGCACTATATCCCCATATACTTATTCTATCTTTATCTATTCCTAGATTTTCTATTTCTCTATTCATAATTTTTGTAACAGCACTAGTGTTCCATCCTGACCTATCATGCTTTTGAGGCATTAGTATATAAGCATTAAATTCCATTCCTTTTTCAATGTATTTTGCGAATCCGAATCCAGTTGCCATTAAATTATATCCATATCCACATTCTCTACCATTACCATGTAAGTATACTATTAGAGCTGGTTTATTTCCATCTATTTTTTTTGGTACATATACATAGTAACTGTATCCACTTTCAACATCTGATTTTGTGATTATGTTTTGATTTGTAAGTGCATTTGGATTATCTGTTATTGTTCTTGCGATTGCGCTTCCTCCTGCAGATGCGATTGTGTTTGTATATGCAGGTACTCCTGTATCTCCAGTATTTGCGTAGTCTATTTTTTCTTCATCTTTATATTCATCTTTAAGATTACAATTGGAATCATATTTATGTTGTTCGCTTAGTAATCCTGGACAAAGAGTAGTAGCTTCGCTATCAATTTGCTCGCATTTTTCTGGATGAATTAGACAGTATACGCAATTTTTTAGTTCGCTTTCTGTTCCAACTGATATGTTTATTATAAAGTTTACTATTGATATAATAAAGAATATTATTACTGCTGTTATTATGTTTGTTATAAATTTCTTTTTTGCTTTGTCTAGACTATCATTTACATTTCCCGAGATAGTAACTTTTAAGAATGAGATTAATCCGGAAAATACAAGTAGTAGAGGTACAATAATTCTGATTATTATGTATATTGTTGATACCATTGTCCCAATTACTGTTGGAAATTTTTTGTCTGCTCCACATACTATATATTCTTTAGCATTTATTATTGTTGGTGTTAGTAGTGTTAGTAAAATAATTAATTTTTTTAGTATTGATTTTTTTTTCATAAAACACCTCTTACTGTAGTAATTTTAACATATTATTGATTATTATTCAATATAATTTATAATACATTTTGTCGATTGAAATATGTTCTTCTTCTTATTTTTATTAAATATTATTTTTTAGGAGGAAAGGGTATGAATAAAGGTAATGGTCTTAGTTCTAAGGATGTAATTATTAATAGAGATAAGTATGGAGAAAATATTATTTCTGGATCTAGAAAAGATAGTTTTTTTAAGATGTTTATTGAATCATTTGGTGATCCTATTATTAAAATTTTGTTGGTTGCTTTAGGTATTAAAGTGTTTTTTTTATTTAGAAGTTTTGATTGGTATGAGACTATTGGTATTTTAATTGCGATCTTAATTGCTTCTTTTATTTCTACAATTTCTGAGTATGGTAGTGAAAGGGCTTTTTTAAAGTTACAGGAAGAGGCTTCTAGGCTTAAATGTCGTGTTAAAAGAGATGGTGTTATAGGTGTTATTAATGTAGATGATGTTGTTGTTGGTGATATTGTTCTTTTAGAAACTGGTGATAAGGTTCCTGCTGATGGAATTATTGTTGATGGTGATTTTGCTTTGGATGAATCTTCTATTACTGGTGAGTCTAAAGAGGTTAATAAGAAATCAGTTATTGATATTAATAATTATAAAGAAGAAAATTTTGTTTATCGTGGTACTGTTGTTTATTCTGGTGTTGGATTAATGTTGGTTACTGCTGTAGGTAATAATACTTTTTATGGAAAGGTTATTTCTGATTTGCTCGATAATCAGCCTGAAAGTCCTTTAAAATTAAAGTTAAGGGATTTGGCTTGTTCTATTAGCAAATTGGGATATATTGGTTCTATATTGGTTAGTTTGTCTTATTTGTTTAATGTTATTTTTATTGATAATAATTTTGATTTTAGTTTAATTGTTTCTACTGTTTGTAATTTTAGGGAAATGTTTGGACATATATTATATGCACTTACCTTGAGTGTTACTGTTATTGTTGTTGCTGTTCCAGAGGGATTACCTATGATGATTACTCTTGTTTTGTCTTCTAATGTTCGTCGTATGATTAAAGATAATGTTATGGTTAGGAAAATGGTTGGTATAGAAACCGCTGGTAGTTTAAATATATTATTTACTGATAAGACAGGTACTTTAACTAATGGTGTTTTGGATGTTGTTGGTTTTATGCCTGGATCTTTGAAGGAGTTTTCTTCTTTTTCTTCTTTAGCTAGATATGACAGTTTATATACAATGGTAATTTTAAATTGTTTTTTTAATAATTCTAGTAGTTTTGTTGATGGACATGCAGTTGGAGGCAATATTACTGATAGAGCTATTTTAAATTATGTTGGTTTGTGTTCTATTGACGCTAAAATTGTTTCTAGTGTTCCTTTTGATAGTAACAAAAAGTATTCTAGTTGTTTTATAGATTATAGTGGTAAAAGAATTAATTTGTTTAAGGGTGCTCCAGAGGTTATTTTAAAAAATTGTAATAAGTTTTTATCTGATAATGGTAGTGTTAAATATTTTTATGATAAAAAGAGTATTAATAATATTATTGATTTAAAGACTGCTAATGGTGTTAGAGTTTTAGCGCTTGCGTATGGTGAGGCTAATGTGATGTCTGATCTTATTTTTATTGGTTTATTGTTTATTAAGGATGAGGTAAGAAAATCGGCTATAGAAGGCATTGATCTTGTTCGTAGAGCTGGTATTCAAACTGTTATGATAACTGGTGATAACAAGAATACTGCTGTTTCTATTGCGAGGGAAGTTGGAATTGTATCTAGTTCTAGTGATATTGTTTTAACTAGTGATGAGTTAAATCTTATGTCGGATGATGAAGTAAAAGGTATTCTTTCAGATTTAAGGGTTGTTTCTAGGTCTTTACCTCAGGATAAGAGTAGGCTTGTTAGATTATCTCAGGAACTTGGACTTGTTGTTGGTATGACAGGGGATGGAGTAAATGATGCTCCTGCATTAAAAAAGGCTGATGTTGGTTTTTCTATGGGAAGTGGTACTGAGGTTGCTCGTGAGGCTAGTGATATTATAATTTTAGATGATAATTTTAAATCTATTTCAAGTGCTATTTTGTATGGAAGAACTATTTTTAAGAGTATAAGAAAATTTATTATTTTTCAATTGACTGTTAATTTATGTGCTGTTAGTTTATCGGTTGTTGGTCCTTTAGTTGGAATTCATACTCCTGTAACTGTTATTCAAATGTTATGGATTAATATGGTTATGGATACTCTTGCTGGAATTGCTTTTTCTTTTGAGCCACCTCTTTTGGAGTATATGAATGAAAAGCCTAAGAAGCGTGATGAATCTATTATCAATTCTTATATGAAAAATGAAATTATTGTTACTGGTATTTATTCTTCTATTTTATGTTTATGGTTTTTAAAATCTGATTTTATTTCTGGTTTATTTAGAGGTAGCATTAATGATAAATATTTATTAAGTGCATTTTTTGGATTATTTATTTTTATTGGTATTTTTAATAGTTTTAATGCGCGTACAAGTAGAATTAATATTTTTGCTAATATATTTAAGAATAAGGTGTTTTTGTTTGTAATATTTTTAATTGTTACTGTACAAATTATTCTTATTTATTTTGGTGGGGAATTATTTAGAACTATTGGTTTAAGTTTTAAGGAGTTTAATTTTATGTTGTTGCTTTCTTTAACTGTTATTCCATTTGATTGGATTAGAAAGTATTTTATTAAGTTAAAAAGTGTTGATTTTGGTGTTTAAAATTGATTGTCATATTTATTTTGTTATGATAAAATTATTATTGCAGTATTAACTTTTAGCAACCATAAGTGATGGAGTGATTTTATGATTAATTTTATAGTTGTAGATGATAATAAAAAGTTTTTAGATATTATTATGGATGTAATTACTAAGGTAATGATGCATAATAAGTTTATTTATAAAACTCATTTTTTTGATGAGTATGATTCTGGTTTTTATGATATTATGAATTCATCTTTATCTAATAAAATATATATTCTTGATATTGAAACTAAGAATTCTTCTGGTATTGATGTTGCTAGAAAAATTAGAAAACATGATATTGATAGCATTATTATATTTGCGACTGTTCATAATGAGGCTGGATTGGTTTTACTTAAGGATGATTTGATGTTTTTAACTTTTTTGTGCAAGTTTGATGATTTTGAAAATAAATTGTTTTCTTCTATTAATAAAGCTTTAGAGTATATTCATCATAGAATTTCTATTGTTTTTGATGATAGAGGTACTATTTATACGATACCTTATAATGATATTTTGTATGTTACAAAGGATTCTAGTGATAGGAAGTCTATTATTGTAACTGTTAATAAGAAGTATAGAGTTGGATTATCTTTAAGAGAAATTGTTAAGTTGTGTGAAAACAGGCTTATTCAAACTCATAGAAGTTGTTTTGTGAATATGGATAGGGTAAGGGTTGTTAGGAAACATGATGGTATTATTGAATTTGATAATGGTGAAAGCATAGATTTATTATCGAATATGTATAAGAAGGGAATTGGTGTTTGATGGAGAGATATATTGGTTTGTTTATTGGCGGTATAATTCTTTTTTATTCAGAAATATATGTTTGGGCTAAATTTTATGATGAAAAGATTAATTATAAAAATCCTTGGTTTTATGTTTCAATATTTTTTCTTACCTTGTTATCTATTTTTAATCATATTTTTGTTAATGCATTTATTAAGGTTTTGTTTATATCTGTTTTAATATTTTTTTCAAATAGATTGATTTTTCATAGATCTGTTAGCGAAACTATAATTATAGATATATATGGTCAGCTTCTTGTTGCTTTTTCTGATGTTATTTTTACTTTAGGGTGGATTCTAATATATGGAAAAAATGCTGCATTTGTTAGAGATAATTTGTTTGATACATTTCTTGTTAATGCTTGTATTGCGCTAATTTATGTTTTTTTATGTAGTATTCCTTTTGTAAAAAAATTTTATTTAAAACTTGTTAAATTTACTAGTAAGTTTAAGATTAAAAATTTAATATTATGGTTTTTATTGGCAATTTTAAGTATGAATTTTTTGGTAGCCATTATTTTTTATAGATTGAATTCTATTTATGTTATTATTATTGATTCACTTATGTTGTTGGTTTATTCTTTTATTGTATTTAAAGCGATGAATGAAAAAAATAATAATATTATGATTAAGGCTGAGAATGCTTTATTAATTCAAAATCTTAATCAGTATGAGGATATGGTTGATCGTCAGAGAGTAGATAATCATGAAAATAAGAATCAATTATTAATTATTAAGAATATGATTAAGAAAAAGGATAAGGACGTTATTAAGTACATTGATACTATTGTTAAAGATGAAAAGGAGGATGATGAGGCTTTATATACTAAAGTTAAGAATATTCCATCTGGTGGATTACAAGGAATTATTTATCAAAAGATGCTTACAATGAAAGATAAAAAAATATTGTTTAGTTTAGATGTTGGATTTGAAGTACGTAAAATTAATTTGGATAATCTTACTATGGATGATAATTATAAATTATGTAAAATGGTTGGTGTTTTACTTGATAACGCGATTGAGGAAAGTTTAAAGATTGATGATAAGCGTATTATGATTTGTTTATATGTTGATGATGATAAGTTAGTTATTGATATTTCTAATAAGTTTAGCGGAAAAATAGATCTTGAAAAAATTGATGAAGCAGGATATACAACTAAGGGTGATGGACATGGATATGGTTTATCGTTAGTTAAAAAGATTGTTTCATCATCTACTTTATTTGAAAATGAGAGAAAGATTAATAACGACGTTTTTAAGCAAATTGTTAAAGTAAGGGTTAAATAAAAAAATGTTAGATTTGTATTCTAACATTTTTTTATTTTATTTAATTAAACTTTTTGGGCATTCTGGCTCATCAACTATCATTAATAAGCAAGCATTTGATCCAAGACTAGCTACTGCTGAACCAACTAAAGATAAAATATTTGCAAAGAAACTCATACTATACCTCCTTTTACTATCTATGTTTAAATTTTTAATTTAAACCATATTTTGCTATGTATGTTTTATAATTGTTGTATGGCATTTTAAATAATTTATATGTAATTGGTGAAATTAATATATTTTGTAGTATTGTTGCATAAAAGAAACAATTTGAAATATAATTATTTTTTATTTTGATTGATAATGCTATATATATTATTGCGATTATTGTTGATAGTATTTTGTATACTTTTCTTCTTGTTTTATTTATTATTGGTCTTTTTATTGTATCTGCTGGTGAGAATAAATAAATTCCTATTATTGAAATTATTCCTATTATTATTTTTATTTGTATGTTTAACGGAATATGTATCGCTAATAAAGGTGTCCCAACAAAGAAAAGTGTTGATGTTACTAGACATATCCATGATTTTGATGCGTGTAGTCCAAAAGAAGTTGTTCTTATTATTGAAAATATAAGCATAAATATAATGAATTCTTTAAATATATTGAGTATTATTGTGATTATACTTATTATTACTAGTTTTGTTATTGTAAGATATATTCCTTCTAAACCATATCTTATTTCTGCTAGTTTTGTTTCATCATAGTTATAATTTTGTTTTACAATATTTATGCATTTATCTAGTATTTTCTTTTTCATATTACTACCTCATTTTTAATTATAAATGGTTTTAAAATTTATACTTATTTTTTGTTTTAAATGTTTTTATTTGTTTTTGAAATTATATTTATTAATTTGTTGTTTATATTATTTTTGTTTGATGTATATTGTTTTGTGTTTTGTTGTCTTTTTTAATTTTTAGATTAATATTAATAGTATAATTTTAATGTTTTGCAATAAAAAATATGTCGAATTTTGAAGTATTGTTTTTGTTGAATTCATGGTGTTTTTTGATGTATATTTTTATTGTAAGCGATTTTACTAGAAGGGAGATTTTTGATATGAAGGGTAAAGTAAAATGGTTCAATAATGATAAGGGTTTTGGTTTTATTGAGTATAAGGAGGGTGAAGACATATTTGTTCATTATTCTTCAATTTTGTCTAGTGGATATAAGACTTTAGTTGAAGGTCAATATGTTGAATTTGAACTTGTAAGAACTGATAAAGGTCTTCAAGCTAAAAATGTTGTTGAAATCAAAACTGCTTTAGTATAGAGTAGTTTTTTTGATATTTTTGTGAAATTTTTTTCTATAATAGACTTTGGTTTTTATATGTAGTATAATTATAGTGGGAGGATGATATTATGAGATTTAATATCCATGGAAAGAATATTGAGGTTACACCTGCAATTAAGAGTTATGTTGAGTCTAAGATTGGTAGGTTGGATAAGTATTTTAAGGATACTTCTATTGAGGCTACTGTTAATTTTAGAGTTCGTGGTAAGGAACAAATTGTTGAGGTAACTGTTCCTGCTAGTAAGATGGTTTTGAGAGCTGAGGAAAAGCATTCTGATTTATATGCTGCAATTGATTTGGTTTCTGATAAATTAGAAAGACAAATTCGTAAGAATAAGACTAAAGCTCGTAAGAATTTAAAACAAACTATTATATTTAGTGATTTTGATGTTGATGAATCTGAGGATGTTGATGATAGTATTGTTAAAAGAAAAGTAATTGATACTAAACCAATGAGTGAGGAAGAGGCAATTTTACAAATGGAGTTAATTGGTCATAATTTCTTCTTGTTTAAAAATGATAAAACTAATGATCTTTGTGTTGTTTATAAGCGTGAAGATGGTGGTTATGGTATTTTAGAAGCAAAGGCAAAATAAATTTTGTCTTTTTTCTTGTTTTTACTATTATTTTTATTATTTTTTTGATAAAATATACTTTGTATTAGAAAAGGAGAATCAGAAATGAAGTTTTTTAAAAAGATTTTTGATCATGAGTATAAAGAGTTACAAAAGTTTGAAGTGATTGCTCGAGAGATTGAGGCACTTGATTCTGAATATAGTAAATTAAGTGATGCTGATTTAAAGCATAAAACTGTTGAATTTAAGGAAAGGCTTTCTAATGGTGAAACTTTAGAGGATATTAAGGTTGAGGCTTTTGCGACTGTTCGTGAGGCTGCATATCGTACTATTGGTGAGAAGCCATTCTTTGTTCAAATTTTAGGTGGCTTAGCTATTCATTATGGTAATATTGCAGAAATGAAAACTGGTGAAGGAAAGACTTTGACGTGTACTATGCCTGCTTATTTAAATGCTTTAACTGGTGATGGTGTTCATATTGTTACTGTTAATGAATATCTAGTTGGTGTAGCTGCTGATTGGATGGGTAAGATTTATGAGTTTTTAGGTCTTACTGTTGGTAAGAATTATAGAGATTCTAGTATTGAGGAAAAGAAGGCTGCTTATAATTGTGATATAATGTATTCTACTAATAATGAGATTGGTTTTGATTATTTACGTGATAATATGGTTATAAAATCTAGCGATCGTGTTATGAGACCTTTTAATTTTGTTATTGTGGATGAGGTTGATTCTATTTTGATTGATGAGGCTAGAACTCCTTTAATTATTTCTGGTGGATCTATGCATTCTGCTAATTTGTATAAACAAGCTGATAGTTTTGCTAAAACTTTAAAAGAGAATGCTGGATATGTTTATGATGAGAAGTTAAAGGCTGTTACTCTTGATGAAGATGGTACAAGTGCTGCGGAAAAGTATTTTAGAGTTAGCAATTTATATGATATAAATAATTCTACTTTGGTTCATTTTATTAATCAGGCGTTGCGTGCTAATTATGCTATGAAGCGTGATTTTGATTATGTTGTTGAAAATGGTGAGGTTATTATTGTTGATCCATTTACTGGTAGACTTATGAAGGGTCGTAATTATTCTGATGGATTGCATCAAGCTATTGAGGCTAAGGAAGGTGTCCAAATTCAAGAGGAAACTAAGACTTTAGCTACTATTACTTTCCAAAATTTATTTAGAATGTATAAGAAGATTTCTGGTATGACTGGTACTGCTAAGACTGAGGAAGAGGAGTTTAGGGATATTTATAACATGTATGTTATTCAAATTCCTACTAATAAGCCAGTTATTCGTGAGGATTTTGGGGATTTATTGTTTGCTACTAAGAAGGGTAAGTATAAAGCAATTGTTAATGAGATTAAGGAAAGACATGCTAAAGGTCAACCAGTTTTAGTTGGTACTATTGCTGTTGAGACTAGTGAGTTATTATCTGATATGCTTAAGAAGGAACATATTCCTCATGAGGTATTGAATGCTAAGAATCATGCACGTGAAGCTGAAATTATTGCTAAGGCTGGTGAAAAGGGTGCTGTAACTATTGCTACTAATATGGCTGGTCGTGGTACTGATATTAAGTTAACTGATGAGGTTAAGGAGCTTGGTGGTCTTGCTGTTATTGGTACTGAGCGTCATGAGTCTCGTCGTATTGATAATCAGTTAAGAGGTCGTAGTGGTCGTCAAGGTGATCCAGGTTTTTCTCAATTTTGTGTTTCTTTTGAGGATGACTTATTAGTTAGATTTGGTACTGATAGGGCTAAAATGATTTTACAACGTGTTGGATTTAATGATGAAATGTCTATTAGAAATAAGATGTTATCTTCTTCTGTTGAGACTGCTCAAAAGAGAATTGAAGGTAATAATTATGATATGAGAAAGACTATTTTACAATATGATGATGTTATAAATAAGCAAAGAGAAGTTATTTATGATATGCGTAATGAAGTGTTGGATACTCTAGATATTCATAGTGTTGTTATTGATATGATTAAGAATTATATTGATGCTCTTGTGCGTGATCATTTAGCTCCTGAAGGATATTTAACTATAAATGATTTATCTGAGATTATTGAGTCTATTAATCAGGTTCTTAAGAATAATATGAAGGTTGAAGATTTGGATAATCAAGATGTTGATTATGTTATTGATACTATTTATAATAATGTTTTATCTGAATATAATGAAAAGTTATCTAGCATTCCTAGTGAAATTGCTTCTGAGTTTGAGAGAGCTATTTCTCTTAGAGTAATTGATACTTATTGGATGGAGCATATTAATACAATGAGTATTTTAAAAGAGGGTATTCATTTACGAGGATATGCTCAAGAAAATCCATTACGTGCTTATACTTCTGAAGGTTATGAATTGTTTGAAACTTTACTTGATACTATTGATAAGCAAACTACTATTTTCTTGTTAAAGGCTGAGGTTAGACAAAATGCTGAAAGAAAAGAGGTAGCAAAAGGTAAGGCTGCTGATGATGAAAGTAAAGTAGCTAAAAAGACTCCTAAGAAGAGTACTAAGGTTGGACGTAATGATCCATGTCCATGTGGATCGGGCAAGAAATATAAGCAGTGCCATGGAAAGTAAAATAAAATAAGGGAAAACTTAAAATTTAAAAAATGACAAATTTGTTATTTGTCAACAGATTAAATAAAATGTGGACAAAATCCATTGAAAATAAAGGGTGTTAACAAAAATAAATTTGTTGACATCTTTTTTGATGAAAGGATAATAATAATGATTGAATTAGATAAATTAATAAAATCAGGTGGAATTGATAAAAAATATCATAGTAGTATTTTTGATAATACTGATTTTGAAAAAATGTATACAAAAATTGATTTAAATAAATATACCAAATTAAAAAACAAAATTTATTGGATAAGCCTATTAGTATATAAAATATCTATGGTAAATTACTTAAAATCAGTTAATAAAGATATTGATTTAATAAAACAGACTATTAATATTAAAAAAAATAATTTGATAATTTTTCATTTGTCAATGAATATTTCAAGTGAAATGTGTAAACAATTTAATAATAATTTTATTTATCCTTCATATATTTCAATGCTATGTAGGCAAATAATAGAACAAATATGTTTTGTTAAAGAAATTGAAAGTGAAAATATAGATGTAAAACGTATAGTAGAATCTGCGATAGAATCATATAATAAACAATTAGGTGTGAAAAGTTTAAATATCCAAGAATTGAATAATAACAACAAAGGGTTGTTGAAAGTTTTTGAAGATAAGAAATCTTACGGAAAACTTGCAAATAAGTATAAATATGGATATATGTATAATTTTTTTTCTGGTGATATACATTTATTATCACAAATTGATAAATTGATACCATTTAATACTAATAATTCGAAAAAATACTATGATATATACCTTAATTGTGTCTTATCTTTATTAAAAGATTATTTGGTACTCATAAATCAGTATAACACAGAGATAAAATTAGAAATGTTGGATTTAGAAAAAATTGATTTTTTAGATATAAAAGATAGTTGATTTATTTAGTAGTCATCAATCTTTTATTTTTTTTATTGTAAAATAATAATGATCAAATAAAATGGAGAGTGATATAAGTGATCAGCATTAGAAAGAGAGGCAATGTATATCAATATTGCTTTGATGCAGGTAAAGTTAATGGTAAAAGAAAACAAATAACTAAATCAGGTTTTAGAACCAAAAATGAAGCATATATAGCAGGACAAAGAGCCTATAATGAATTTATTAATGGAGGTAACACAAAAGAAAGTAATATGTTATATTCTGAATATTTAGATTACTGGATGAGAGAATACTTTGAAATAAATTATAAGTATTCTACAGCAAAAAGATACAAGGAGTCTTTTGGTAATATTAAAAAGGAGTTAGGCAATTACAAGTTATCAGCAATAACTTCATATATGTTAAATCAGGCATTATTAAGATTATATCAAACATCAAATACAAAAGAAGCATTAAGAAATTATCAAAAAGTAATTAAAAGTTCATTAAGAGATGCAACATATTATTTTGGTTTTATTAATTATAATCCAGCAGCAGATTTACAAATACCTAGATTATTATCGTTTGAATTAAAAAAAACGATGTAGGACATATCTATACTAATAAAGAAATAGAAATAATTCTAAATAGATTTAAAAATAATAAAGTATTTATAACTGCATTTCTTACTGCTTGTTATACAGGTATGAGAACAGGCGAAGTATTTGCATTAACTTGGGACGATATAGATTTAGATAATAGAATTATTAAAATAAATAAAACAGTATATGCAAAAGATAAAGAAGAAAAAGGAAGATGGTATTTAGGCACAACTAAAACTGTTGGAAGTCAAAGAGAAGTTTATATTTGTAATGCTTTATATAAAGTATTACAGGATTATAAAGAATTACAAAATAATTATAAAAAAAAGTTTGGAAAAAATTATAAACACTATATTTTAGAAGAAGTAAAAAATAAATATGGTAAATTAGTTGAGTATAAAATTATAGAATGTAATTCTAAATATAATAGAATAGAAATGGTATTTACTCGAAAAGATGGAACATATTCTGGAACTGATATTGTCAAATATCCTTTTAAAATAATTCATCACGAACTAGGAATAAAATGCAGATTCTATGATTTAAGAGGTAGTTTTGCAACTATTAGTTTAAGAAATGGTTGTGAAATAAAAGATATTGCTGAAGTATTAGGACATAAGAGAATAGAAACAACGCAAAGATATTATATTATAAGTAATGAAGTTAATAAAAATAAAGTAATTAAATCATTTGAAGAAAGTTTAAAATATTATACAAATTAAACAAAATATTATTAAAATAGAATTTATAAATAAATAGTCGTAAAACTCTTTGATAGATGTTAAAAAAAGCAAAGGTTATGATATAATAGTTTAAGGAGGTTTATTATGAGTGAGTACAACAAAAAAACAATAGATATGTATAGTTTAGGTGGTGCTTTAGAGTATATTGGGCATAATGATATAGATCCTGAAACAGAAAAATGGGAAAAATTATTTAATTATGTAAAAAACGCATTACCAAAAGATAAAAAAGTAAAGATTATAGAATTTGGAAGTGGATGCGGGCAACTTTCCGCTATGCTTCAAGAGTCAGGTTATGATGTTACTTCAACTGATGTAGTTGATACCTTTTTAGAAGAACAGAGAAGAAGAGGAATTACTCAAATAAAAAAGTATAATTTTTTATTAGATGATTTTGATAATGTTTTTGGGTCTAAAGCAGATCTTATTATTTCATGGAGAAACCCTCATTTAGATATGGATGATATGAGAAAACTATTTGATGTTGTATATGATGGATTAAATGATGATGGTTTATTTATAATTAATTTTCAAAATTCTGATGTACATCCAGAAGCAGATATGCTTCCAAACGGAACAAAGTATAATTATAAGATATTAGAAGATAAACAAACTAAAGAAAAAAGATTTTATGCATACTTTAGTAAAGATGATATAGAGGAGTTAAGGAAAAATTTGTTTGATATAGTAGAATATCATAATGAAGGTGGAAAAGAGCAAAAAAATTGGCATGTTTTAACACTAAGAAAAGCAAGCGACATTGCTAAAAGTTAATATTTCTTTTGATTGTTATATTAAGATATTATGAACAATATAGATTATTAAATTCACACATTTTATAAAATTAAAATATATGTTATACTTATATCAGTGAACGAATGTGGTCAATGTCCACAAATAGTCCACAGTAGATAAATACTATAAGTACAGATAATACTATAAATACAATAAATACAGATGATACCTGATACCGGAATACAATAAATACAAATAGTACTATAAATACAATAAATAACATAAATATAGGAAGGTTCAGTTCTTGCGGGTCAGGGAAGAAATATAAACAATGTCATGGTAAATAATCTCGTTTTCCCTTATAAATAAAGGGATTGCGAGATTTTTCTTTACTCAACATTATGTAGAATTTTTGCAGTGACCACTGTCTTAGATACGTTTTAGATACGTTATAAAAGCCTTGCAAAACCTTATAAAATAAGGGTAAAACGTGTATTTGAACTTTAATTTTAAATTAGATACAAAACGTATCTAAAAAAATAAAAATTGTAAGTTTTTCAACTTTATTAATAAAATATTACCACGGCAGAAAAATAAAGTGATTATTCATGATATAATATTACTTAGGAGTTGAGAACATGATTAGCAGAAGAACAACTTTATTAATAGCAGATATAATCTGTAATAGTTTTACTCATCAAGTGCGCGATACAGATGGATATGGTCGTACTAGAGGATACACAAACAGAGTAAAAGAAGAAGAACTAAGAAATTTTCTCTTTGAATTTAATATAGATGGTTATACAATCAATCACTTATGTAAAAGTTATTATAGCGAAGAAACACTTAAAAAAAATATTCTAAATATGCACACAGGTTATTTTTATAATAAAGTTAACTATAATAAGTTTGTCTCACTGGGGCAAAAAGATATAAAAGGAATGGCCATAGGAATCCTTTATAGAAGATTACAACCTGAAAGTTTGGATATGTTAGAAAATCTTTTGAGAATTGATGGATATATATATGAAAAAGAAAAATTATATGAAATAAATACAGATGTAGATGATAAGGCTAATTTAATAAAGAGTAAATTTAAAAAATATGGTTTTAATAATGAAACAGAATTTGATGTGTTTTATGCAAATATGAATGAACACTTTGAAAATTCAAAGTGGGAAGATTCAATTCATAATAGCAGAAAGTTATATGAAATTGTGCTGAAGGAATGTGCTATTTATTATTCAAAAAATATTGCTAAAGATAATGAAAAATTATCAAATGCGAAACCAATTGATGTAAGATTATATCTAGAAAAAAACAATTATTTTTCAGAAGATGAGTCAAATATAATTCAGTACTATTATAAATATCTTAGTAATATAGGTTCTCATCCCAAACTCGCTTTAGAGGAACAAGCTGATTTTTCAAGGGTAATGTCCATCAATACAATTTTATATGCAATAAATAGATTGGAAAAATATATATAATAAAAAGGCTAGTTTTTAAGTGAAAAAAGGAGTATTTTTATGGAAAGTCAAAACTGGAATAAGATGTATAAATTAGCTAAAAAATATTATGAAGAAAATGGAAATTTAGTAATTTCTGATTCATCAATAATTGATAATAAACGTGAATTAAGAAAATGGCTAATTACACAAAGAAGAAGTTATAAATTGAGACATTTATCAAAAGAAAAAATAAGTCTCCTTAACGAAATTGGAATGGTATGGTCACAATATGATTTTCAGTGGAATGAATATTATAATTTATTAAAAGATTACTATAATGCAAATGGTAATTCTTTGGTTCCACTTAGATATGTTACTGTTGATAATAAACAACTAGGTAATTGGGTTTCCAAACAAAGGACTAATTATAAAACAAATAAAATATCGCAAGAAAAAATAGATTTGCTTGAAGAGATAGACATGGTATGGAATCCGGCAAATCAAATTTGGAATGAAACCTATAAAATCGCCAAACAATACTATGAGGAAAATAATAATCTTAATATTCCAAACGAGTTTTTTTATAAAAATGTTAGCTTAGGAAGTTGGGTATTAACTCAAAGAAATAATTACCATCAAAATCTTTTAACTGACAAACAAATAAAAATGTTAGACGAGATTGGAATGGAATGGGATTCAATAAGAAATAAAGAATATATATGGGATAAGAATTACAATACAGTATTAGAATTCTATAGTAAATATAGACATTTATATATTCCAACTAATTATTATTCTAAAGATGGTGTTAATATTGGTAGATGGCTTTATGATCAAAAATTAAAATATAAAAAAAATGAACTTGATGAATATAGAAGAAATAAACTGGATTTGTTAGATAAATCTTGGAAAGAACCTTCTAATACTAAATCTTCATTTCCAGAACAAGCAGTTTTATATTATATTAAAAAGTTTTTTTCATCTGCAACAAAATTAAGAACTGAGAAAATAAGTGAAATAGATATTTATATTCCTGAATTAAAAATAGGTATTGAATATGATGGCCCTACGCATATTAGAAGTATAAAAAAAGATATAGAGAAGAGTAACGCTTGTAAAAAAAAGTGGTATAAAATTAATAAGGATGAGAGATGTTAAATGTCCACCTATAAATGATGAATCATATAAAATAATATTAAAAAACGATTCGTTTGAATCATTAGATAATGGAATAAAGGAATTGTTAAATTATTTAAATGTTTTTAATGTTAGTGTAAATATTAGTAGAGATTATATGGAAATATCCGATAATTACATAAAATCAATAGATTTAGATTGGTACAATATGTATGAAAAATTAAAAGAGTACTATAATGAATTTGGAAACATTAATGTACCGATTAATTATAAAACATCCGATGGCTTTCTATTAGGTCATTGGCTAAGTAATATAAGAAATAGTATAAAAAATCCAAGTATGAAAGGTATGAGGCTAAATACAAACAAAATAGAATTATTAAATAAATTAGGTATGGATTGGTCACCAATTGAATCACAATGGAAGAGAAAATATAAGTTAGCAAAAGAATACTATAATGAAAATGGGAATTTGTTGATTCCTGATAAATACGTAACAAGTGATGGTACTAAATTAGGAAGATGGATTTCTACACAAAGAAGCTATTATAAGAAAGGTAGATTACCTGAAGATAAAAAAGATTTATTAGAAAAAATTAATATGGTTTGGAGTCTAAGATAGAATTGTTTAAAATTTGTAAAAAATTCAACAATGGCAAATTTTAGATACGTTTTTAGATACGTTTTGCTAGGTTTGCCGAGTGCTACGGAGAGCTCCCAAGTGCAGCCAAGTGACGAATTAACGAGCCAAGTGCTCCCAAATGCCCCCAAAAGCCCTAATACAAAAAGCCATGTGGAAGTGGTAAGAAATACAAAATATGTTGTAGTTAATAGGTTTATAAAAATTTATCACATAATAGTTTATAGAAAACAATTATATAATATTTTTTATTTGTGAAAAAGAATAGTAGTTTATTTACTATTTTTTTTTATTGTGATATATTAATTCTAGGAGGGTTTTATATGATTGGTGATAAATTTTATTTTGTTGATGCTAAGGATATCGAACAGTCTATTTTAATTTGTAAAAATAATGGTTATGAGAAAACTTTTCAGTCTATTGGACGAAAAACTGCAAATGAAATCTTTACTTTAAATGATATTCCTTTGGAGTATCAAAAAATTGTTTTACGTTCGAGTGTATCAAAAAGAATTAAGTCTCGTATTACGGATAAAGTTTTATCAAAACAAAATAATTATTATGCTGAAGAATATATTTCTGGTTTTTCTTTTTGTGAGGTTGTTCAATCTGGTAAGGGTGATATGGTTTCTCTTATTAATTCACCATTTTATGATGAACAATCAAAACAGTGGCTTTTTAATTATATTTCTTGTATGTGTAATGTTAGAAGTATATCTTCATCTTCTATTATTTCGTTTTTTACTGAATTAAAAAATAATAAATTAATTGATGCTTATTTTAAATCTTTATGTGATTTATTCGAACTTAATAAGTCTTCTGTTGATGTTTTAAATGGTAGATTAGATGATTTTAAGTATAGTGGTTATCAAAAAGTTTTAAAATAGTTTATATTTGTGTTATAATGTATATAGTGTTTAGGAGGTTATTATGAACGAAAAGAAAAAAATATTAGTTTTATTGGGCGCTATTGTTGGAATTATTTTATTTATAATCATTTGTAGTGCTTTTGAGAGTAAAAAGAGTAGAGAATATTTGAAGGATTTTTATTCTGCTTTTAATGGAACTGATGAAAAGTTGGTTATGATAGGAAGGGATAATTGTAGTTGGTGTCAGCTATTTAAACCTTCTTTGGATTCAATGCATGATAAGTTTGAATTGGATTATTTATATGTTAATACTAATGAGCTTACATCTAGTGTTTTTAAAAAGTTGTTAAAAGATGTAGGTGTTAATGAGAAAGAGTTTGGTACTCCTTATACAATTGTTGTTAAGGATGGTAAGGTTGTTGATTCTCTTAATGGTTATGTTGATGAGGTAGAGTTATTATCTTTTTTAAAAAAGCATAGTTTTGTTGATGATAGTGCTGAATTGTCTTTAAATTATATTGATTATAATGGATTTAAGGGTGTTGCTAAGTCTAATGAAAATGGCATTCTTGTTTTAGGTCAAACTACTTGCGGTTATTGTATTAAGGCAAAACCAATTTTAACTAAAATTGCTGATGAATATGGTATAGTTATAAATTATTTGAATATTACTAATTTAACTAGTGAGGAGAACGGTAAGTTATCTAAGTATGTTAGTTATTTAGGTGAAAATGAGTGGGGTACTCCTTTAACTCTTATTGTTAATGATGGTAAAGTTATTGATTCTGCAAATGGATTACTTGATTATGATGGTTATGTTAAATTATTTAAGGATAATGGATTTATAAAGTAGGTGTTTATATGAGAGATGCAATAAATTTTATACATAGGCAAGCAAGAAGGTTTAGATTGAGATATCCTCTTACTATAGCGTTTAGATTAAGAGCTCATAGTAGGGTTTTGGCTAAACATTTAAATCCTGGTGAAAGAATTAGTTATGTTTTTGCCGCTCAAAAAGGACCTAGTTCGCTTGATATAATTTCGACTTATGTTATTGCTATTACTGATAAAAGGATAATGATTGGTAGGAAAAGATTATTATTTGGATATTTCTTTTTAGCTATTACTCCTGATATGCTTAATGATATTAAGGTTAAGAAGAGTTTAATATGGGCTAAGGTTGAAATTGATACTATTAAAGAATTTATTGTTTTGTCTAATTTACAAGGTGGAGCTGCTTCTGAGATTGAGACAAATATAACTAGATATGTTATGAAAAAGAAAAAAAAACCTATGGTGCATGGTCATTAAAAAAATGATGAAAAGGCTTCTTAGAAGTTTTTTTTTATATAATAGGAAAGTGCTTTTAAATTAAAAAATAGTATATTAATTTGTACATTTTAAACTTTACATGTTGAATATAAAGCATTTAGTATGTTGTATTGCATTTTTTTTTTTAATATGTTAATATTAAACTGTAGATAATAGAGGGAGGTGTTAGTTTATAAGTATTTTTGGAGGAATTGCTTCACTTTCTAAAAAAAGAGCTGAAGCAGCAAAACTTTCAGAAGGAGCCTTTAATGAATTGACTCATGATATTAGTAATAAAGAATTTGAAATAAGAAATAACTATAATATTTCTTCTAATTCTGTTGTTTTAAATAATCCTATTAGTTATACAGATTATATATTTGAAAATCAAAATTTTAAGGAGTATGTTAAATATGCTTTTGTGATGAAGAGATATCAATCGTTAATAAATAGGGTTTATTCATTATCTTTTATAGTTAGTATAATTATCGCTTTAATAGTTTATTTATTAACGAAAAAAATATTGATTTCAGTAATTTTATTATTTGCTTTAGGAATTCTTCTTTATATTCTTATAAAGAAGAATGATAAAGGTGAAACTTACGATAGTTTTTATAATAGAACTATTAGAATATTAGTATTTAATATTCTAAAAGATTATAGTGTTTCAATAAATGAACCATTATCATTGTCCACAGAGTATTTATCAAATGTTGTAAGAATTAAGTTTACTGAGTATAGTATTAGTAATGTAAAAAAATGTGCAAATAATATTAGTAATGGTGAAATATATAATCTGGTTTTAAAAAATAGAACGGAACATACAGATAAAGATGGAAATAAAAGAGAAAATGTATCTAATGTATTTGATGGTTTTTCTTTAAATATTAATTATAATATAAATTTTGATTATCTTAAGGGCGCAATAATAGAAATAAGAGATGATGATAATTTATTATCGTCTATTACTGAAGATACTGCTCAATCAATTTATCAAAGTGATAAGGAATTTATGTTTAATAGTGAATTGTTAAATAAAGCATTAGATTGTCATATTATGGGTGTTAATTCTTTTGGAGATATTGATGATTTAATGCGAAAAATTCATCTGGTTATTACTCCTGGTTTTGAAGATAGATTGATATTTTTAAAGGAAAGGTTTAATTCGTTTAATTTAACAATTTCTGATAATAGAATTAATTTTACGGTTAATATGAATAAAAGTTTTTATCAAAAAGGTAAATCTGGAGAGTTGCTTGATTTTACAAGTAAATATAGGGATAAAACTAAAAATGTTTCACTACCAAATCCACATATTAAAAATTATGAAGATTTTATGTATTATAATATTTTTCCTATAATTGAACAATTATATTATGTTAAGTATTTTGATTATATGATTAAATCGGTATTGAATATGTCATCAGATAGTGATGCAAATGCGTTAACTTATAATAAGAATATAATTGAGCAATTTGAAAATGGAATATTACCTGTATCAAATATGGATTACAAAGAATTTAAAGAAAAATATAAAGAAGAAATTATGTTAGCTTATTCTGATAGTAAAGAATTATAATTGGAAAGGATTAAGAAATATGAATCAAATTTTAGATTGGATGTTTGCACATCCATTAATAATAGTTGTGATTATTGTTTTCTTATATGTTATGTTTACATATAATAATTTAAATGGTAAAAAGCAGAGAGTAGAAAAATCATTTAGCACTATTGATGTTTATTTACAAGCTAGATTTGATAAATTAACTTCTCTTCTTGAACAAACTCTTGCAGCTTATGACCATGAAAGTGAAGTTTATAAAGAAGTATCTAGACTTAGAAGTGGAATTGTTAAAGCTAAGACTGGAGATATTAATGATAAAGTTAATGCTGAAAATGAAATTAATGCTTTTATTTCAAATCCAATGATGAGAACAGAAGCATATCCAAATTTAGATAGTATTAGAACTCTTGCAATGAAAACTGCTGAGGAAACAGTTATTAGTGAAAATGATTTAATTAGTGCTAGAAAACAATATAATAGTAATGTTACTTCATATAATACAAAAATTAAATCATTTCCTGCTATGTTAATTGCTGGAATTTTAGGATTTAATCAGCCGTTTGCTTTGTTTAAAGTTGAAGAACAAGCAAAAGTTAGACCTTCAATAAACACAATTAAAAATGCTAATCAAAATACAGATCAACAATAATTGACAGTTATTTAATTTGAGCAATATTTGCTCTTTTTTTTGTTGCCTAAAAAAATATTTTTCATAAAATACTTTGAGGAGGCTTTTATGAATGATTATAAGATAGTTATTGATCCTGGTCATGGTGGTAGTGATCCTGGAGCAAGTGGAAATGGGTTAGTTGAAAAAAATTTAACATTGAATATTTCTAGGTATATTTATAATAGATTACGTGAATTGGGTGTTCCTGTATCTATTACAAGAAATGATGATAGCACTTTAAGTCCAACAGAAAGGGTTAATAAAATTCTAGGTTTTTATGGTTCTGATCCTAATGTTATTGTTATATCTAATCACATTAATGCAGGTGGTGGGGATGGTGCGGAAGTAATTTATGCTTTGAGAAATAGTAGTAGATTTGCTGATTTGATTGGTAATGAGTTGCAGAAAGAAGGCCAAAATTTTAGAAAAGCATATCAAAGAAGATTACCATCTAATAGTAGTAAAGATTATTATTTTATTCATAGAAATACTGGTAATACTGAACCTGTTATTATAGAATATGGATTTTTGGATAGTTCTAAAGATGATGTTAATCAATTAAAAAATAATTATGAGAATTTAGCGGAAGGTGTTGTTAGGGCTATTTTGGAATATATCGGATATGATTATCAACCGTCTACTTCTGATCTATATGTGGTTAAAAAAGGTGATTCTTTATGGAGTATTGGTAAAAAATATGGATTAAGTGTTGATGAGATTAAAAGATTAAATAGTTTAACTAGTAATATGCTTAGTATTGGTCAAACATTGAAATTGAGTGGTGATCCTATTACTAATAATGATATATATATTGTTAAGAATGGTGATACTTTATATAGTATTGCTGCTAGATATGGAATTAGTGTTGATGACTTAAAAAATTATAATAATTTATCTAGTAATAGTTTAAGTGTGGGTCAGCAATTATATATACCTACAGGTCAGGATGCTTCTGATTTAATTGGCACTGATTATGATACATATGTTGTTCAACCTGGAGATAGTTTATTTAGTATTGCGAATACATATAATACTAGTGTTTCTAATTTAAGAGATATTAATAATTTAACTAGTGATACTTTAGTTGTTGGACAACAGCTATTAGTTCCTATAAATGAGGATATTGTAGATACGTCTATTACTAATTTTACTAATTATAGAGTTTTAACAGGTGATACTTTATATAGTATTGCTGCTCGTAGTGGTGTTACTGTTGATGAACTTAAAAGTATTAATAATTTGACTAGTAATAATTTGAGTGTTGGTCAGGTACTTAAGATTCCAGTTAGAGAAACAACTGTTTATACTGTAAAAAGAGGAGATACATTGTATAGTATAGCTAGAGAGTATAATACAAGTATTGATGAAATAATGAAGAAAAATAATTTAACAAGTAATTTATTATCTATTGGCCAACAAATTATTTTGTAGTAAAAAAAATAAGATTTACTTATTTTTTTCTTTTTGGCTTTATTAAATATATAAAAATAATTGATACTATAGTTATTATTATTATGTAATGTTTTTTTAGAAGTTTAATTAGATCTAAATCAATTTTTTTATCTAATATTACATTTTGTTCATATAGAAGTTCATCTTCATAGTAGTATTTAATAGTTCCTATTTTTTCTTCTTTATAATTTCTAAAATTTAATTCTGTTAATCCTTCATATTCTATTTTTAGATTATTAATATCATAGTCACTTGGAAGATATTTTTCAATCTTTTTATCGGAATATATTTGATATTCTTCTATTTTGCTTAGTGTTACTGGTATTGTTTTGATTAGTGTATGATTTTCTATTAAGGTTTCATTTTTGTAGTTTTGGTTCATAAAGTCTATTAATGTAATTGTATCTTCTACATTATAGTATTTTTCATTTTTGTTTTCTGCATTTAAAACAATTGTTATTATTTCGTGTCCATTTACATTTGATAGTGATGCTAGACAATATCCGGCATTTTCTGTGAATCCAGATTTGCTTCCAAGTATTTTTTCTAGTGCGGAATTACTTGCGTTATATTTATATAGTGTAGATTTAACTGTTGATCCATTTGTCATTTTATATTGTTTTGTTGTGTATATTTCTTTAAATATTGGATTTTTTAGTGAATATTGTAGTAATTTTCTTACATCATCGGCTGTTGAATAGTGATTTTCAGCATCTAGTCCTGTTACGTTTATAAAATTTGTATTTGTAAGTCCTATTGTTTTTATTAATTCATTCATTTTATTTACAAAGTTTTCTATGCTACCGCTACTTAGTATTGCGATTGAGTTTGTTGCATCTGCACCGCTTGGAAGCATTGATGCATATAGTAAATCTTTATATGTTAATTTGTCCCCAGGCTTTAGGTTTGCTACACTTGCATCTTTGCTTACTGTATTTAATATTGCTTGTGTTATTGTTACCTGTTCGTCAATATTATCTATATTTTCTATTGCTGTTATTGTTGTTGCTATTTTTGTTAAAGATGCAATTGATGTTTTTTCTGCTCCTCCTATTTCATATAGTATTTTATTATCATTTAAATCATATATTTCAACTGTTTTTGAATTTAATTTTGGATATTCTAATGAATGAATTGATATTGGAATTATTAGACATATTAGTATTAGTATTATTTTTCTCATATTATATCATCTCTTTATAATTATATCATATTTATTTTATTTATTATTTATGGTTTTGTTTTTTTCATAAATTGTTGAATTTTTTTATTTGATATGTTATAATTTATTTGCTTTTTGATTTAGGGGCGTAGTTAAATGGTATAATAATGGTCTCCAAAACCACTGTTGGGAGTTCGATTCTCTCCGCCCCTGCCATTTTTTTGTAAATTAAACACTATCTTAATCGTTAGTGTTTTTATGTTTAGTTTATTAAAATTTAATATGATATTATTGTTGCAAAAGATATTTTTAACTTTTCTAGTTTTTTTTTTTATTGTATAATATTTTTGGTGGTTTTATGAAAATTATTATTGTTGGTTGTGGTGCCTCTGGTATAGTTGCTTCTATCTTTTCTAAAAGTACTGATAATGAAGTTATTGTTTTAGAGAAGAATAGTAAACCTATGAAGAAGTTGCTTCTTACTGGAAATGGAAAGTGTAATTATTTTAATGATGATTTTAGTTTTGAACATTATTATTCTGATGATATTGATTTATTGAGTAAAGTTATTACTGATAGTAATATGTCGAAGATTTTAAGCTTTTTTGAAGGTATTGGTGTTGTACCTAGAATAAAAAATGGTTATTATTATCCATATTCTAATCAGGCATATAGTGTTTATAATTGTCTTTTAAAGGAAGCTACTCTTAGAGGTGTTGATATTTTATATGATACTACTGTTTTGAACATAGTTAGGAAAAATAATTCTTTTATTGTTTCTACTAATAATGGTGATTATGTTTGTGATAAGGTTGTTATTAGTACAGGTGGTAAGTCTTATTCTAAGACTGGTAGTAGTGGTGATGGTTATTTATTTGGTAGGTCTTTTGGACATCGTGTAAGTGTTGTTTATCCTGGATTGGTTCAACTTGTTTCTAGTGATAATTTTTTTAAGGATTTAAGTGGCGTTAGATGTGATGCTCGTGTTTCTTTATATAGTGATTCTTTTATTAAAAGCGAAGTAGGAGAGGTTCAGTTTACTGATTATGGTTTAAGTGGTATATGTATTTTTAATTTAAGTAATTATGTTGGTAAATTACTTGACTGTAATAAAAAGGTAAGTGTTAGGATTAATTTTTTTGATGGCTTTAATATTGATGATGTTTCATCTATGAATTTTTTTCTTGATTCATTTAATGATAAGGTATGTAGTAGATCTATTACTGAATTATTGGAAGGTTTTTTGAATTATAAAACTGTTAATTTGATTTTAAAGCTATGTGGTATTGATTCTAATAGTTCATGGGATTGTTTGAGTTTAAAATTAAGAAATAAGTTGTGTAATTTTTTAGTTTCTTTTAATGTTAATATTGTTGGTACTAAAGGTTTTGATAATGCTCAGGTTAGTGTTGGTGGTATTTCTTTAAGTGATATTGATATTAATAGTTTTGAGTCTAAGATTGTTCCTGGTTTGTTTTTTACTGGTGAGGTTATGGATGTTACTGGTGATTGTGGTGGATATAATTTAGGTTTTGCATTTTTATCAGGAATGCTTGTTGGATTAAGTTTAGGTGGTAATAATGATTAGAGTTAGACAAATTAAAGTTGATGTTAGGAAAGATAGTCATGATGAATTGATTAATTCTTTGGTTAAAAAATTAAGAATTAATCGAAGTGAGATTATTGATTATAATATTGTTAAGAAAAGTATTGATGCTCGTCGTGGTAGTGTTTGTTTTATTTATGAGCTTGATGTTAATGTTTCTAATGAGTCTTTTATTAAATTTGGTGGTGATATTTTAAAATCTACTCTTGAAAAGTATAGTTTTGACTCATGTGGTGATACTAGTTTATCTAATAGACCTATTATTGTTGGTAGTGGTCCTTGTGGGTTGTTTTGTGCATATGAACTTGCTCTTAAGGGTTTTAAACCTATTGTTTTGGAGCGTGGAGAGGATATGGATAATAGGGTTAGGACTGTTTTAGATTTTTGGGATAATGGAAAGTTTTGTCCTAGTTCTAATGTTCAGTTTGGTGAAGGTGGAGCTGGTACTTTTTCTGATGGCAAGTTAAGTACTCAAATTAAGGATAAGAATAATCGAATTAAGGAAGTTTTAGATGTTTTTGTTTCAAATGGAGCACCTAGTGAGATTTTATATGATTTTATGCCTCATATTGGTACTGACAGGTTACGTGATGTTGTTAAAGGTATTAGAAATAAGATTATTTCTTTAGGCGGTGAGTTTAGATATAATTCTTGTTTAACTGATATTAATGTTTCTGATAATAAGGTTGTTAGTATTGTTGTAAATGATAGTGAGGTTATTCCTTGTGATGTTTTAGTTTTAGCTATTGGTCATAGTGCTCGTGATACTTTTAGAATGTTACATAGTAAAGGTATTAATATGTGTAATAAGCCGTTTGCTGTTGGGCTTCGTGTTATGCATTATCAAGATATGATTAGTTATAATCAATATGGAAATTTTTATAAGTATATGAGGCCTGCTAGTTATAAGCTTACGTATAATTGTAATGGTCGCGGTGTTTATTCTTTTTGTATGTGTCCTGGAGGCTATGTTGTCAATGCTTCTAGTGAAGATGGTCGTCTTGTTGTTAATGGTATGAGTGATTATTCACGTGATAGTGGTATTGCTAATAGCGCTATTGTTGTAACTGTTAATGAGTCTGATTATGGTGATCATTTATTTGATGGGGTTAAATTTCAGGAAAAGTTGGAGGAATGTTCATATATGTTAGGAAATGGTTGTATTCCTGTTCAAAGATTTGGTGATTATGTAAATAATGTAAAATCTAATAATTTTGGGAAAATATTACCAAAAATTAAAGGTAAATATACATTTTCTAATTTGAATATGTTGTTTGATAATGAAATTAATAGTTCTATTAAGGATGCGTTTTATTATTTTAATGGTAAGATTCACGGCTTTAGTGATGATGATTGTATTCTTGCTGGTGTTGAATCTCGTACTTCTTCTCCTGTTAAAATAATTCGTGATGAAAATTTTGAGTCAAATATAAATGGAATATATCCTGCAGGTGAGGGTGCAGGGTATGCTGGTGGTATTGTTTCAGCAGCTGTTGATGGTATAAAGGTTTTTGAAAGTATTGCTTCTAAATACAAAAGTTAGATTTTAATTTTTGTATTTTTTGTGTTATAATTATCATGTTTGGAGTGATTTTATGAATAAAAAGGTTTTGTTTATATGTTTTATTTTATTGTGTTTTTGTGGATGTGGCAATACTTCTTCGGTAGTTGATAATGATGAGGTTTCAAAGCCTATTAAGGTTGTTTCTAAAACTGGTGAGACTGTAGCAAATTGTGTTACTGATGAAAGTGAATTTTCTATTGTTTTTAAGGATGGCCAGGTAGTAAGATATTATGATTCAGTTGATGGTGAACTTGTTGGTGATGCTATTAATATTATTAATACTGAATATTTAGTTGGTGTTACTGAGGATGATAGGGCTATATCTATTATGAATAGTGTTATGACGGAATTAGGCGGATATTGTGAAAAAGAAAAAAAATAAGAGGGAAAAAAATGTTGTTATGCTAAAAACAAAGAATAAGTCAGAAAAATCAAATACTAAAGTTGATGATTCTTTAGAGAATGATTTATCTTTTAATGATGTTAAAGATAATGTTGATGCTTCTAATGATAAATTAATGAAAAAAATTCTTGTTTTTTTATTTATTTTTGTTTGTGTTATAGGTTTATTATATTTTTTCTTTTTTAGAAGTGTTATTTCTTTTAAATATAGTGAAACTCATTTATCTGTTGATGTTTTGAGTGAATTTTCTGTTCCTAGTGTTACTGCGTGTTATGGCAATAGATTTAAGTGTAAAAGTATAGATGTTATTGTTGATAGTAATGTTGATACTTCTAAGATAGGTAGTTATAGAATTGTTTATAGTGCGGAAAATGGTAACAAAAGTAGGAATTTTGTTTTGAATGTAGATGTTGTTGATCAAGAGGCTCCTATAATTGATGTTCTTGGTGATAGTTTGAGTGTATGTCCTAATGCAACTGATTATAATATTGATTTTAAAGCTTTTGATAATTATGATGGTGATCTTACTTCTAGTGTTTCAAAGGAAGTTGCTTTAAATGTTTTAACTTTAAGTGTAAGCGATTCTTCTGGTAATTCTGCTACTAAGGATATTAGTATTGTTCGCGAGGATTTAGAGGCTCCTGTTATTACAATTAATGGAAATGATCATGTTTATTTATCTATTGGTTCAAGTTATTCTGATAGTGGTGCGAGCGCAACTGATGTTTGTGATGGTGATTTAACTTCTGATATTGATGTAAGTGGTTCTGTTGATACTAGTCGTGCTGGTAATTATTCTATAAATTATAGTGTAAGCGATTCTTCTGGTAATGTTTCAAATATTACTCGTACTGTTTCTGTTTATGCACCTAATGGAAATGGTGATAAGATTGTTTATCTTACTTTTGATGATGGACCTAGCGCTTATACTGGTGAGCTTTTGGATGTATTGGCTAAATATAATGTGAAGGCTACATTTTTTGTTACTAATAGGGCTCCTTTGTATAATCATTTTATTAAGCGTGCATATGATGAAGGTCATACTATTGCGCTTCATACTAGTAGTCATAATTATAGTTTGGTTTATTCTAGTGTTGATGCTTATTTTAATGATTTAAATGCTATTAATGAAACTGTTTTTAATATAACTGGTAATTATTCTTATTTGATTCGTTTTCCAGGCGGTAGTTCTAATACTGTTAGTCGTAAGTATAGTGTTGGTATTATGTCTACTTTATCTCGTATGGTTACTGAACGTGGGTATAAGTATTTTGATTGGAATGTTTCTTCTGGCGATGCTGATGGTAGTACTTATCCTTCTTCTGTTTATTATAATAATATTGTTAATGGCATAAGTAATAAGTCTATGAGTATAGTTTTACAGCATGATACTAATGTTAATAGTATTAGAGCTGTTGGTAGTGTTATTGAATATGGTTTGTCTCATGGTTATTCTTTTAAATCTCTTGATATTAATAGTCCTACTGTTCATCATGGCATAGCTAACTAGTGTAACTAGTTGGCTTTTTTTTCATATATTAATGTGAGGTGATATGATGTATCAAGTGTATAAGGTTTTGGATGGTGATACTTTTGATTCTTTGGCTTTAAATTTTAATGTAAGTAGTGATGAACTTGTGCGTATTAATGGTTTTAGTGATTTTAATGTTGGTGATTTAATTGTGGTTCCTAATAATGGAATGTATTTTTCTTATACTGTTATGCCTGGTGATACTATGTATTCTATTGCGAATAAGTTTGGTCAAGATTTGAATGATTTATATTTAATTAATGGTATTAAAGAGGGAGATTATATTTATCCTAATCAAGAAATAATGATTCCTAACAGTAGTGTTTCTTTATATTTTACGCGTGAAGGTGATACTGTTTCTAGTGTTTCTGATTCTATTGGGGTGAGTGTTTCTGATATTATTGATAATAATGATTTGGTTTTAATGCCGGAACAAATAATTGTTTATAGAAAGGGTTAATTTTTTAAAATCTCTTTTTTTTTGTGTTTTATTGTTATATAATATTTATTGTAGATAGAGGTGTAATAATGAAAAAGTTTTTAGTTATATTATTTTTTTCTTTGATTTTTATTACTGGATGTGGTAATAAGAGAACTACGTATGATGAGATTAGTTATAGTGATTATAAGATGATGGTTGAAAATAAGGAGTCTTTTCCTCTTGTTATTGGTAGTTCAACTTGTAGTGCTTGTTCTATGTTTAAACCTACTATGGAGGCTTTTATTTCTAAGTATAATATTGATGTAAAATATATTGATATTTCTAAGTTATCTGATGAGGAATATAAAGAGTTTTCTGTTTTAGTTGGTTTTAAGAGTACGCCTACTACTGTTTTTTATAAGGATGGAGAACAATCTTCTAGTTATTTTAGAATTGTTGGAAGTGCTGATTTGAGTAGTGTTGTTGATGCTTATAAGAGAATGGGTTATATAGGAGGATAAAATGAATGGTTATTCTATAATTGATAGTATTGGTGAAAATTTAACTGCTAAGGAGTATATTACTAATCCAGCTATTGCTCGTGATGAAGAGATTAAGAAACTTATGATTGTTTTGCTTACTCCTGATAAATCTGGATTGTTAATTGGTAAGGCTGGTATTGGTAAGACTGCTATTGTTGAGGGACTTGCTTATATGATACAACAAGGAAATGTTCCGGATGTTTTAAAGGGTTATCAAATTATTAAGGTTAATTCTGCATCTTTAATGAATAAGGTTACTATTGATGGTAAGGAATTTTTAGTTGTTAGTTTGCTTGTTGAAGAGTTAAAGAATATGTCTAAGGTAATTTTGTTTATTGATGAAATTCATACTTTAGTAAGTTCTAATGCTGATAGTCCTGTTGATATTGCTAATATTTTGAAACCTGGATTAGATAGAGGTGATATTAAAGTAATAGGCGCTACTACTGATGTTGAGTATGAAACTTATGTTGTTCGTGATAGGGCTTTTTTAAGACGTTTTGATAGAATTGATGTTTTGGAGCCTGATGAGCCTACAACTGTAGAAATACTTAAGAAGTCTCTTCCTAGAATTGAACATAAAACAGGTATTAAGTTTAATTATTCTTCATATGTTGTTGATTTGCTTTTGGAGTCTATTGTAAGTGCGACTAGTGAGTTTAAGCGTGTTTATGGTTTAGCTGCAATGTATCCTGATGTTTCTTTTTCTGTGTTGTCTCAGGCATTTTCTCTTGCGTTAGTTGATAATAGGGATAGTGTATCTATTCTTGATGTTTATAATGCTATTAAGATTAGCAAACGTATTTATCCTGATAGTATTGTTAAGGAACTTGCTTTGTTTAGGGATAAGTTTGCTAAGTATTGTGTCGAATATGGTATTGAGTTACCTGTTATAACAATTGATGATATAGAAGTTGTTGATGAAATTAGGTGATATAGTGAAGTATAAAAATTATATTATATTATTTGTTACTTATATTTTTACTATTGGTTTTGTTTTTTATTGCTCTACTGTTTATAAGAAATCTTTGTATAATTCTGAGATTAATGTTAATGATGTAACTAGTTCAGATTATAATACTATTTTTAGTAATGTTTATAATTATAGTTTGGAGCATTCTAGTTTTAAAATTTATGTATCTGATAGTGTTTGTGAAGATATTGGTGATAATTTGTTTATTGATATTAATAGGATTAAAATTGGTGATTTGAATAAGTTGATATCTGAATTTGGATATAGTTATACTGTTCATAAGGATGATTCGTTTTATATTGTATTTAATGATGGAAGGATTGTTGATGTAGTTCATGATTAATGTTGTTTTGTTTGAACCTGAGATTCCTCAAAATACTGGTAATATTATGAGAACATGTGCTGGAACTGGTGTTATGCTTCATTTGATTGAGCCTTTAGGTTTTAAGCTTGATGATGCACATATTAAAAGAAGCGGTGTTAATTATATTGAACATTGTAATTATAAGGTTTATTCTAGTTTTGATGAGTTTATGAGTATGAATGATGGTGAGTTTTATTTTTTTACTAGATATGGTCATAAACCGCATACTTCTTTTGATTTTTCTGATGTTAATTCTAATATTTATTTAGTTTTTGGTAAGGAAAGTACTGGTATTCCTAAAGAGATTCTTAAGAATCATTTGGATCGTTGTATGAGAATCCCTATGAATGATAATATTAGAGCTCTAAATTTATCTAATAGTGTAGCTGTAGGTGTATTTGAGGTATTGCGTCAGCAAAATTATAGAGATTTATTATTTGATGAACCATTTAAAGGGAAAGACTATCTTGAAAGATAGTTTATAATAGTTATTTATATTTGGATAGGTGAGATTTATGGTTATAAAAATATACGAAAAAATTAATTCAAATAGAAATTTTTTTGTATTATTTTTTATTATGTTAATGTTGTTATCTTCAATTAATATTTTTAATAGTGGTTTAATCACTGGTGATGATATTAATTTTCATATACATCGAATAATTGGTATTGTTGATAATATAAGAATAGGCAGATATGTTCCTGTATATTTTAATTATTTAAATGGTTTTGGGTATGGTAATGGATTGTTTTATCCTGATTTATTTTTATATATTCCTGCATTATTAAATTATTTGGGAATTGATATTATTTTGTCGTTAAAGATTTTTATTTTAATTATTAATGCTTTTTCTATATATACAATGTATTTATGTGTTTATAGGATTACTAAAGAAAAAAAATGTGCATATACTTCTATGTTTTTGTATGCCTTATGTAATTATAGACTTATTGATTTTGTTTCCAGGGGTTCACTTGGTGAAATGATTTCTTTTGTTTTTTTTCCTTTAATTGTACTTGGATTATATGAAATTTTTTTTGGTGAATCTAGGAAAGGTTATTTTTTAACTATAGGTCTTAGTGGTCTATGTTTTTCTCATGTGATTAGTTTTTATTTAATGTGTTTTTTCACTTTTTTGTTTATTATTTTTAATATAAAGTTATTGAGAGATAAATTTAGATTGAAGTTTTTATTGTTTTATATATTTTTAGCTATGATAATAACTATACATTTTTGGTTGCCTATGCTAGAGCAATTATTTTTTGATAGTTTCAGGATAGATGCACATAGAAAGATTTTTGAGAATATTATTCCCATCTATTTTCTTTTTTTAGATGTGCCTTATAATCTTATTACTAATTATTATATTGCTGGTGTTGGAATCATTTATTATATTAGTATTGTTAAGTATTATAAGTTTATAAAATTAGATAGATTTCTTTTGTCTATTGTGATTTTATGTGTTATAGCTACGGCATTTGTTTCTATTAAACTTGTTTGGAAAATTGACATATTTTATAAATTGTTTAGTGTTATTCAATTTCCTTGGAGATTTTATATTATTTCTTCGGTTTTTTTTATAATTTGTTTCTCTATTTTGCTTAAATATATTCGTTTTAGTAAGTTTTTACACTTTTGTTTTATTTATATAGGTTTAGTTTTTGTGTTTAATTCTTTTCTATTTTCTTTTAATTTATATATGAAAGAGCCTTTTAAAGATGAAATAATGGTAGGTGAATATTTACCAAAAGGTTTTGATATGGATATTATTTATAATTATAAAAATAATGATATTTTGTATAGTAGGAATTCTGATGTATTAAATGTTGATGTTATTAATAATGTTGATTTTGTTGAACTACCTTTGATTTATTATCGAGGCTACAAAGCATGTGATAAATTTTGTTATAAAACTTTTAAAACTGATAATGGGTTATTAGGGGTTAAAATTGACGATATAGGAAGTTTTAATGTTAAGTATTCAGGTACACAAATATATAATATAACTAAATATGTAAGTCTTTTTGGTGTTTTTCTTTTGGTTTATGTTATTAAAAGAAATATATGAATTTTAGTTAATGTGGTAAAATTATATATAGAATGAGGTGTATGATGAGAAAGTATAAGAAATTAATTTATGGGATTTTATCTTTTTTTATTTCTTTTTTATTATTGGTTATTGTATTTTATTTAAAAGGTTTTTTTGATAAGAAAACTGTAATGTATACAGATGCTTATGCTCAATATTATCCATTATTTAATTATTTAAAAGGAATTATAAATGGAACAGCTAGTATTTTTTATTCTTTTAATAAAAACTTTGGTGGAACAATGTTTGGTACATTTTTTTACTATTTATCTAGTCCTTTAAATATATTTGTGAAGTTTATAAGTAGAGAGTATATTATGTTATTCTTTTTATGGCTTATAATTTTTAAAATAAGTTTTTGTAGTTTAAGTATGTATTTATATATGACTTATAAGCATAAGAAATGTGATTTGTTAATTCTTTGTTTTAGTGTTTGTTATGGATTTATGGGTTATAATATTAATTTCTTTGTTAATTTTATGTGGTTAGATGTTGTTGTTCTTGCTCCAATAGTTTTGATTGGTTTGGATAAATTAATTAATAAAGATTCACCTTTATTATATATTACTTCATTATTTATTAGTATTTTTTCTAATTATTATATATCATATATGTTGTGTATATTTTGTGTTTTATATTTTATATATGAGGTATTTATAAAATATACTGATAAGAAGGAAATATTGCAGTTGTCAAAGAAGTTTATTATTATTTCTTTGCTTACAGGAATGATGTGTTCGTTTTTTTTGATACCATGTTTTTTTGAATCTAGAAATTATTTTAGAGGCTTAGATGTACATAATATCTTTGTTTTTGATTATAATATTTTTGATATTTTTTCTAAATCTTTTATTGGATCTATTGCTTTTAAGGATTTACTTAATAATGGTAGTATGAATTTATATTGCGGTGTTTCTGTTTTTCCTCTTGTATATATGTTTTTGGTTAATAAGAATATATCTAAGAAAAAAAGAATTTTAACTTTATTTTTAATATTATTTATGATTTTACCATGCTTTATTTTTCCTCTAAATTATGTTTGGCATTTGTTTTCAAAACCTAATTATTATACTTATAGATATAGCTTTTTGTTATGTTTCTTTTTGATTAATATCGCATATGAGTCTTATGAAAATATGAATTTTAATAAGTTGCATGTTTTATTTTATTTAGCTGTTTATTGCATGATTTCCTTTTATTTTATTTTGATAGTATGTTTTGGACAGTATTATGATTTTTTAAGTTATAAATGTATATGGATTACGCTTTTATTTTTATTTATTTATTTATTCTTATTTAAAAATAAAAATGTTTTTAGTAAATTGTTAATTTGTTGTTGTTTATTGATTGAAAATATTTTAAATATAGGTATTGTATTTAATGATCCTGTTTTTTTTAAAAAAAAGGATAGCGTTGATGAATACTATTTAAATATTATAGAAAAATATGGTAATGATAGGTTGGATTTTACAGATTATAATTCGCTTAATGATTCAATTTTATATGAGTATTATGGTATAAATAATTTTTTGTCTACAAATAACAGTAGGGTAATGCGTATTATTTCAAAGATGGCACTTAAAGGTAACTATATTAATCAAAATTTATATAGTTATCAGAAAGGACAATATATATTTGATTCTATTATAGGTCTGAAGTATGTTGTTTCTACATATAAGATTGATAATTATATATTAATCGATGAATTTAAAACTGATGATAATAATTTTTATGTTTATGAAAATCCTAATTCTATAGGAATTGGGTACATTATAAAGAATGAGTGTAATAATATTGAATTTGATTTTAAATATGATGAGAAAGTATTTAATTGTATTAGTGGTAGTAAAGGTTCCTTTTATAGTGAATATCCTATTAAAAAAAATAATAATGAGTTTAGTTCAATAATAGGTAAGGCATCTGATTTTTATTTGTATTATCCAAACATTTCTAGAATTAATCTTAAAGTGGATGATACTGTTTTATATCGTTCAAAGAATTATGTTTTTTTTCAAAATAATAAAAAAAATTATGATTTTAAATTTAGTATTTATGATGATGTTGATATGGATAATCTTAAAATTTATAGTTTTGATTTTGATAAGTTTAAATCTAGTGTGAAGGATATGAAAAAGGAAATATTAAATTATAATATTGATGATGATGGATTTGTTGGCAGTATAGATACTGATGGTGGATTGTTGATGATTACTATTCCTTATGAAAAGGGTTTGATTGTTAAAGTTGATGGTCAAAAGGTTGATTATAGAGAAGTTATTGATACATTTATTGGAATTGATTTAGATAAAGGTAAACATGAAATAACTATTAATTATTCACAGCCTAATTGGGAGCTAGGGGTATGTATAAGTTTTTTATCTTTTATGTTAATTATATTTTATGTAAAAAAACTTTACTAAGTAAAAAAAATAATGTATAATTGAATTATGATATCATAAGGGAGGTGAAGTTGATGAAAGAGGCTGCAGGAGAAGCAAATATGACTGTAATAACAATTGTTTTAATTGGTGTTGTTGCAGCAGTAGGTTTATTATTAGTTCCAAGACTTATGGGCAATGTTAAGGCAAGAGCATGTTGTACTGATGGTGGTGGATATGTGAGTGGTTCTTATTGTTTGTGGGGTAAGAATAGTTATGGAAAACTTACTGGTGATACTTTTAAAACAAATGAATATTTTAGTGCTTGTATGGCTGACTAAAATTTTGATTGTTTATAATTTATTTTTAAACGATTTATTATTATATAAAGAAGGGTGGTGATATTGTGAAAGAGGCAGCAGGAGAAGCAAATATGACTGTAATAACAATTGTTTTAATTGGTGTTGTTGCAGCAGTAGGTTTATTATTAGTACCAAGATTGATGTCTAATATTAAAAAGAAATCATGTTGTACAGATTCAGCTGGAATTTGGTCTGGAAATAAGTGTGTTTCAGCAGCTGGTATTTTTTTCGATGAAACTGCATATAATAGTTGTGCACAATAATGGTTCGTTCTATTTTCTATTATAATTTTATTTGTTTCATGAAATAAATAAAAGTGATAACTTTAAATGTTATCTCTTTTTAATTTGTATATTTTTTTTTTTTATGGTATAATTTCTATAGAATAGGAAGGGTATTATGATATTTAAGAAACCTTATGCATTTTTTATTAAGTTTTTTAAGTTTTTTCATTTAATTATATTTTTACTTTCTTCTATATTATTATATAGGACTTCTTTAGTATATAATTTTATGATGGAATATTGTAAGTCTAACCCTAATGTTATAGGTAAGAACTTAACTTCGACTTTGTTTGTATGGTGGGTTTATTTATTAATATTTATAATACTTGCTGTTAATATATTGATAATTATTGTTTTAATTCGTAAGGTAAAACCTTATATGTATTATATTTTTAATATAGGTTTATACATTTTTGTTGCGGTTGTTTTTATTGTGTCTCATCGTGTTATTGGAAATATGCAAACTATGTTAGTCGCTACTAAAACTACTTTAGCAATTCGTGATTTTCTTAATTTAGCTCGTTTGTTTCAGACTGTAAGTGTTGTATTTTATTTAATACGTTCTACAGGTTTTGATATTAAAAAGTTTGATTTTGTTAGAGATTTGCATGGAATGGATATTTCTGAAGAAGATAGTGAAGAAATAGAAGTGTCTGTAGAATTTGAGGGTAATGTTTTTATTAGAAATATTAGAAAAGAATTAAGAAATATTAGATATTATTATAAAGAAAATAAGTTCATTATTAATATTTTTTCTATGTTATTTCTTTCTTTTATATTTTTATTTATTTATTTTAGTTTTAATAAGTATGATAAGGTTTATAATGAGAATAGTTTTTTTAGTGTTGGTGGATATAATATTGGAGTAAAATCTAGTAGTATTTTAAGTACTGATTTTATGGGCAATAAGATTGTTTCTGATGATAGTGTGTTAGTTGTTATTAAGTTTTCTGTAAAAGGATTGGAACCATTATCTTCTTCAAAGTTTGTATTGGTTGTTAATGGTATGCAGTATTATCCTGTTAGCGGATATGATTCATATCTTACTGATTTAGGAATTGTTTATAATAATCAATTAATTAATAATGAGTTTAGTGATTATTTGTTTGTTTATTCAATTCCTAAGGATAGTGCTGAATCTTCTATGATTTTTAGATGTATAGATAGTATTAATTTTAAGAGGGGAAATACTATAGTTAATTCTATTGATGTTAAACTTGATCCTATTAATTATGACAATGCAGATATTAAAACTTATGAATATGGTTTGAATAATGTTATTGATATTGACGATTACAAAGTTAATATTGTTGATTATGATATTAGTAAATCTTTTGTTGTTAATTATAATTCTTGTATTTTACCTAATGAGTGCTATGATTTTAAGGAAGTTTTATTACCTAGCTTAATGAGAAATAGGGAAAAGATTTTATTAAAGTTAAATGGTAGTGTTAGTAATTCTATAGGTAATTTAAATATGTATAAGTTTATTAAAAATTATGGAAGTATTGATTATGTATATATTGGAAATAATTATACAGAAATTTCTGATTTTAATGTTGTTGTTTCTTCTAAGTCTAGTCTTTCTAATGTTTATTATATAGAAGTTGATAAGGAGATTATGGATGCATCTTCAATCAAATTTAATTTTAATTTTAGAGATCGAAAATATAGTTATATTTTAAGGGGTGATAGTAATGAGTAAATTAAGAATTTTATTGTTTTTACTTATTGTTCCCTTATCTGTAAGTGCGGCTTGTGATTCTTCTAGTTTATCAAGATATAAGAGTTTAGCTGCGAATATAAATAATTATTATGAGTATAATGGAAGCAGTTTTGATGTTACATTTTATAATGTTTCTAATGAACTTAAAATCGTAAATAAAAGTAATGGACAGGAATTTTTTCCTAATTCTAATTTTGGAGATGTTGTAGTAAATAATTTATCTAGTGGAGATGTGGGTAATTTTGCTGTATATCCTTCTACTGGTGAATGTAGTGCTTATAGGGTTTTTACTTTTTATATTAATCTTCCATATTATAATAGTTATTCAAGTGATCCTATTTGTGTTAATAATAGTAGTACTTTATGTTCTAAATGGTCAAATACTAGTATGTATAGCTATGAACAGTTTGTTAATGCTGTAAAAAAAGATAAGAAGGAAGAAATTGTAACTCCTCCTCCAGAGGTTGAATCACGAAGATATGGATTTTTTGATTTTTTAGGTGATTATTATATTTATATTTTATTATTTATAATTATTAGTGGTTCTATAGGAATATATTTCTTGGATAAGAAAAGTAAATTTGATTTTTAAAAAAAATGAAGGGTTTCCTTCATTTTTGTATTTGAATTGATTTTAAATATTCTTTTGTATATCCGGTTGTTCTTGATATAATATCAAGTGGGATATTTTCTTTTAATAATATACATGCTGTTTTTATTTTATTTTGTGTGATTCCCTGTTCAAGTCCTTGTTCAAGTCCTTGTTCATGGGCTTTTTTCTTAGCTGTTTTCAAGATTGCTCTTTGTAACTTTTCGTATGATTCTTGATCTGTCATAAAACTAAATATATTTTTTTCATTGTATTTTTTTACCATATTTCCTATCTCCTTTACTATTTCATCATATTTTCCAAGTAGTTCTAGTTCTTCTTTATTACAATCAAATATTATTATATGGGCATGTTCTTTAATTAACTCCTTGTTACCAGTATACAATATTTTTTTATATTTTGCAACATCATATACTAAAAAATTAATATTATCTATAAATTTATTATTATAGTTTTCTCCTAGCAAACAATGATTATCATATTCGTAGTTTTCTTCAATGTTATTACAAATATTTATTTGTATACATCTTGGTTGCTCGTCATAATCTTGTCCATGTTTTAGTATGTTTGAATAAATATTTGATAGATATGCAAAATTTCTTTTTTTTACATTTATATCAAATATATTATTTACTTCTAAATCGATTATTTCGTTTTTTCTTTTAACAAGTAAATCTACAGTTTTTTTTCTAACGTGAACATTACTTGTTATTAATTCTTGCTTTAACAGTTCTATAATACTGTTTTCATTTATTTCTTTGTTATCAATTTTATTAATTATAGAATAATCATCAAATTTTTTTCTGAGAAATTTTTCCAATAACCAACTCATATATTTTTTATTTGAGAAAATTAATTTGAACATAGAATCATTAGAAAGTTTTTTAAAATCATTTTTTGTCATAAATTGCCTCCTAAAATATATGTTACTATGTAGAAATAAAAGTTCCTTAAATTTTACGTTTTTTATGTAAAGATTTATTGTTAGCCTTCATTTAATAGTGAATTTCTTGACTTTTTTTTT
The DNA here is from genome assembly GCA_946624985.1 of uncultured Caryophanales bacterium. Classification (GTDB taxonomy): domain Bacteria; phylum Bacillota_I; class Bacilli_A; order RF39; family UBA660; genus UBA3631. The sequence goes on from CAMOSQ010000001.1 coordinate 104,795, forward strand.
GTTTGGTGTTAGTATATAGGCAAATAGGCAAGGTTTTTGCCTATTAAAAGGGGAGATTTTAATGAAAAAAGTTAAGAATTTAAGAGTTGCTGCGGCATTACAAGCAATATTGTTATCAGGGGCTACTTTGTCTGCTTTTGTTTCTTGTGCTGATGATGATATGGAAGTTGCTGATAATCCAGCTATTGTTTCTGAGATTGTAGATTTAGATAATACTTCTAAAGTAGAGAAAGTGACTACTGTTCAGACTGATTATGTCGGTGAATTTAGTGATGAAGTTGAAGATGAATATGTTGATTCTGATGCAGTAATTGTTACTGATCTTAATGAGAATGAAAGTTCTGAGGAAAAAATTACTATGACTGTTAGTACAGCTTCTAATAGTGAGGATAAAGGTACTACTAAGAGTGAGAAAGGTACTAAAAAAACAAATAAAAGTACTTCTAAGTCTGGAGATGTGGCAGGTAAGAGTGGTGATGTAACAACTAAAGTTACTGATAAAAAACAAGGTGTAACAACTAAGACTACTGTTAAGGAAACTAGTCCAGTTACTAAAAAGACTACTGTTAAGATAACTACAGTTACTAAACCAGTTACAACTAAGACTATTACTACTGAAGCTAAGACAGAGCCAAAGACAGAACCTATTACTGAGCCTCCTGTTGTTACTGATGCTCCTAGATCTGATTATAGTATTAATGAAATTTGTTATGATGCAAATGCATTTAATTATTTTGCTGATAAATTATGTGTTGATTTAAAAACCACTGGTGATGGTAGTTATTATGATTTTGTCAATGGTTCTCCACTTTTTAAGGAATCTAAATATTTATTGGCTTTATTAAATGAGGGATATATTAATGAAGATGTTTTGATGACTGTTTTTGCTGATTTTTCTTCTTATGATATGGATAGATCGAATAGTTTCTTTGGTGATTATTTGTTTCATCAAAGTACTATGTCGAATAAGGTTAAATTTGGTTTGTATTCTTGCGATGATTGCCAATATGGTCAATATATTGATCAAATCAATGATGCTTATTTGAATAATTACTTTGATCAATTTGCTACTGATCAACTTGTTGATGGTAATATTGAACAAAGATATCTTGATAGTACAGCTATAAGAGTTTATTTTGATTTATGCGATTATCATGATTTATATACTGAGGATACTGATTTCTTTTTTGAAACTTTCCCATATATGGATAAATTGGAATCGATTGTAAATGGAAGAAGCTATTCTCTTAATTAATGTTAAGACAACACAATTTGTGTTGTCTTTTTAATTATATAAAAATATTGTTTTTTTTATCTTTTTTTGTTATACTTTTATATAGGATAAGGATATTTGGTGATTTATATGAAGAATATATATGTTAAAAGATTTTTAAATGTCTTATTATTTTTCTTTTTTTTGCTAGGATTTAGTATTGATTATGTTTTTGCGGATCCTCAAATTATTATAGATGCTGGTGGCGGAGATTCTGCTTCCACTGCAGCTCCTCGTGCTGGAAATTGGGATACCAGTTTCCAAGGTTTTGGTGGATATAGAGTAACCTTAGTTGACAAGAATGGTAAAAGAGTATCGGGAACTAGGAGTGTTGATTTTTATAATCCTGGTAATGGTAATAATATTTCAACTTATAGGTTAGTTTATGGTGATAAGTATTTATATAGGACTAGTGAAAGATCTAGTGTTCAAGATGCTAATTATGTATCTAAAGATGGTTTGGTTAGATATGGTTCTAGTTATATTCCTTTTGGAAAATGGCAAAGTACAGGATTATTCGCTGATGTTGAAGCGGATGAAAATTTTAGAGAACAGTATATAAAGAATTATGAGAATAATAAAGTTTTTTGCCTTAATGGCGAAGAATGTAATGACAAGTTAGATTTTCTTTCTTTGTTTTTACATCTTTCTAATTATTTAAGTAGTAGTGATAATTTGTTTTATAATAATACTCAAAAAACAATTGAATTGTTGGATTATTCCATATTTATTGAACATTTATATAAAATAGGTGGTGTAAATGTTTATGGAACTGGTTTTGAAATGTATTACGACAGTGGTGATCCACTTACTGAAAAAATTAGAAATCAACAAGCACTTGAAAATTTTAGATTTGTATGTTCTTCTTATTCAAGAAGTGGTCCTTCTGAATTGTTTGAAAATTATCCTAGTGATTATCATGAGTGTTTAGAAAATGGAATGGCATATAATGGTAAAATTTATATAGGTAATGCTGGAAACTGGGCAGATTTACCTGGTATTACTCTTTCTACAACTGCTCATGGTGATGTTTGGGATGTTTACAAGGGTAATGTTCAAAAATTTAAAGATGTTCAAGATAAAATTGCTGTTGGAGTTACTACTGTTATGATGAAAGATGTTGTTGAGCGTCCTCCTTTTGAATCAGAAATGAATTTGTGTAATAACGGAATTGTCTCTTTTAAATCTAATTCTAATACTAAATCTAATGTAGAAGAAGGTGATGAGGTTTTCAAAAAAGAACTTTTTAAAACAAATAATAAAGTTGATGATTCTCAAGCATTGTATTGTTATGATATTGCCACATATAATTATTCTGATACTATTGAATCTTTGGGAGGGATAAAAGCTTTAAATACTAACATCGAACCTAAACCTATAACAGCTACAATTACTAGACGTTGTTATAATGTTAATGGTAGTGAAAAACTTGCTGATCAAATATCTAAAGATTATAATGAATCAATATATATTCGAAATTTATATGGTAATGATTATGAATTTTCTTCTTCAAAATGTAGTGATATTAAAACTGTATCCCATAATGGTGTTTCAGTTGTATCATGCAAAATAAATTATAGTTTGTCTAATTCTATTACTCTATCTCGTTTTTCTATTAATAGAAATTTGCTTAATAAGGAAAATACGGCTTATATTGATTTTTCAAATTATAAGGAAAGATTTGGTGCTAGCAATAAATTAATTAACGAAATATTAAATAATGGTATTTCTCTTCCTTCAATTAATTTTTTTAGAGAAGATAAGTTTATAGAAATTGATGAATACAAGTATAGATTAACTAGCCCATCTTTATCAGGTGATTCTGGTAAATGCTCTTTTAATTATACTATTGAGGCTGATGAATCTATGCTGTCTTCTAATTCTAATTTTAAATTTAGAGTAATATCCCTAGATAATCCCTTTCCTGCAAGAGATGGAACTTTTAGAATGCCTGGTTTGAACTGGTTGTCATCAACTGATAATAATGTCTTTGAGTATATAACTAATAATAGAGGTATTAGGTATGTTACTAAATCAAATGATGTTAGTCCTGAGGAAATGTATAATAAGGTTGAGCCTATGTATACGGTAACACTTACACCTTCTACTATGATTAAGATTAGAAATTATAATAAGAAGTATGCTTATGATTCTATGTATCAGTCTATGAGTGCGGATGTTACTTCTCATGGAGCTTATAAGCTTGAGTGTAATTATCACGATTTGGGAAATGGTGATATTGGAAATGGCAGAGAATGTTATAGTACATTCTTAAGAAAATATATTAATGATAGTATGGGTGGAGTGTGTTATTTGTCTCCTAGTGAATTAAATAAGGATGTTACAGGTTATAAAAAAGATCTTTCACCTTTATTATATATTTTGAATAGTTCAAGTACTTCATATAGTATAGATTATGATTTGAATAAAAATAATAGAAATGATGCACTTGATTGGTATATTCTTCAACCAGAAAATCGAGGAAAAAATATTCAATATTATACTTGTGCAAATAAGACTTTCTTAAGTGGTGGTCCTATTGAGGGAGGTAGGTAGATATGCATGAGTCGTTTTGGGGAACTTTTATAATTGGAGCAGGTGTAGTTATTATTGGTCTTATATTTTTTATGCAAAATGTTACTAATAATGAACAGGAATTGTATTCGATTTTAAAAGATACGACCGAGGCTGCAATGCTTGATGCTTTTGATTATGATTCTTATTATACTGATACACATGGTAATGGTAAGGTTATTAGAATAGATAGAGAGGCTTTTGTTGAAAGTTTTGTTAGAAGATTTTCTCAAAATGCTTCTCTTACAAATACATATGTTATTGAATTTTATGATATTAATGAATATCCACCTAAGGTGAGTATTAGAGTTAAATCAAAAACTGGTGGTGTTGTGATGAATCAAGAATTTGATTTTTCTAATTCTAGTCAAATTGATGCAATTCTTGAATCTGTTGAATAGCGAGGTGAAATAGTGAAAGAAAGTATTAGTTATTCATTTTTACTTAATATTATTATTTTATTTATCTTTGTTTGTGCTGCAATTGTAACTGGTATTTTTAGTTATTATCGGGCTTTTAAGGCTAATAATATTATTACTAGTGAAATTGAAAAGTATGAAGGTTATAATTGCGAATCAAAGAAAGCTATTGAAAGAAAATTGGGTGGAGTATCGTATAATGTTCCATTTAATGTAAAGTGTAAAAAAAGTGATGAGAATTGTATTACTGATGATGAAGAAAATGGTAATTATGCAGTAGTTGCTTATAACCTTGATTATAAAAGTGGTACATATGCTTTTGATGATAACATGAATTCTAGTGTTTCTTCAGATGGATATACTAAGAGTTATCAATATGGTGTTTATACTTATATGTATGTAGATCTACCTGTTGTTTCGAGTATTATTAGAATTCCTGTTTTTTCAAAAACAAAGGAATTGCATGAATTTAGAGATCTTGTCAGTGTGAAAAGTGTTTCTAATGCAGATTTTGTTATAGATGCTGGTATACTTCCATATTCTATTTCTTCTATGCTTGATTATGAAACTTATGAAAAGGTTAAAGGTACTTTTTCTTTTCAACTTCAACAAAATCTTGCTGATAAAGTTGCTGGTAATCCATATAAATATGGAGCTAATCCTGATGAATATGGAAATGGTAGGAAAGTATCTGATATTTTGGATCTAAGAGAAGCTTATAAATATTATGATGCATCTGGTCAAAATATTTTAACTGAAGGAAGACATGCATGTGGAACAACCGTTGATTGGTCTGTTTTTTAGGAGGGGTATATGAAAGGTGCTATTGGTAATGCGTTTATTTTGAATATGGTTATTACTTTTATTATAATTTTTTATATGCTTTTAATAGGTGCTGTTGCGTATAGTAAAGCTTATAAGGTCAATTCTTATTTAGTTAATTCGTTGGTTTCTTTTGATGAGAGATATGGTAGATATGACAATGGGGCTTACATATTAGATTCTGATGATGTATATTCTATATATGATAGTACTGTCTTTGATGTTGAAAACGATAAAAAAACTGGTGTTAAAAACACATATGTTGATAAGGTTAAGACTTGGGATCAGGCAGTTAATGATTATTTAGCTAGATCAGGTTATATTATAAATGGAACTGGTGCTGGTACCTGTGCAAAGGTTATTGATGATAAGTATCAGTTAATTAGAGATAATAAGAATGGATATGATTATTGCTTGTATATAAATGTTTTATATGATTCTAAAGCTGCTAGTATTGCTGGAAAAGCGGATGATCCTTATATAGATCAAAAGTATATGTATAAGGTTGTTTCATATATGAAGTTTGATTTTCCTATTGTTGGTAGTTTTATGAAACTTCCAATTAAGAGTGAAACAAAAGTTATTACTAGATTTAAATAATTGTCTTGCAAATTATTTATTTATAGTTTATAATGAGTATGATACGGTAGTGTATTTATAGAGTAGAAAGGGTGATTTTATGAATTCAATTACTAGATTTTTTAAGAACAAAAATACTGTTACTGTTCTTGGTATAGTTGCGATTGTTGCTATGCTTTGGGGTGTTTATACCTATCAGATTAATAAACAGGTAAAGCCTAAAAGTGTACCTGTTGCTGCTGTAACTATTCAACCGAAGACTCAGATTACTGCAGATATGATTACTTATGTTGATGTTCCATCTGCATATATTTCTGATAATGCAATCACTGATAAGTCAAAAATTTTATCAATGTATTCAAATTTTAATACTGTTATTCCTGCGGGAAGTATGTTTTATACTGATGCATTGACTACTGAAAAAGCTTTACCTAATTATTTGTTAAAACAATTAAAAGAAGGTGAATTTTTACTTGCATATGATCTTTCTTCTGCAGAGGTTTCTTCTACTTGGGGAATAATGCCTGGAGATAAAATTGATTTATTTATGAGAGTTAATTCTGATGAAGGTTCTGTAATGCTTGGTAAATTTTTAGAGAATGTTGAAGTTTTGGATATTGTTGATGAAAATGGTAATAGTACTTATGATGTAAATGATGGATCTAGAGCTGCAAAATATTTGATATTTGCTGCACAAGAGGATATTTTCTTAATGTTAAAAAGAGCAAGTTATCTTGATGTTGAATTGATGCCTGTACAACATGGTGCATGGATTAATGATGATGATTTATCAATTACAATGACTACACAAGAATTAATTAATTATATTAGATCGCGTGTTGTGTCATTATCTACGGATCCAGTTGCTGGTCAAAATAGAAATACAATTCAACAAGTTCAATAGGTGATAATATGCATGAAAATATGTTTTCCCAAATAGATTTTGGTCCACTTTTAAAGTATTTACAAGAGGATGATATAACTGATATATCTTATAGTAATGGTGGTCAGATTTGGCTAAAAACATTGTCAAGGGGTATATTTCGTATTGAGGATCCTGAGATAAATAATGATTTTATGGAAAAGTTAGCATTTCAGTGTTCAAATGTTATGGGTAAGTCTTTTAACTCTGCTCATCCATTATTGGACGCTGAAAGTGCTGAATTACGTTTTAATTTCGTTCACGATTCAGTAGCACGTAATGGTATTGCTGCTGTTTTGCGTAAAACTCCTGCAAAGATTAGATTGGAAAAAGAGAAGTTATTAAATGAAAAGTATGTTACATTAGAAGTCCATGATTTTTTACTTAAGTGTGTTGAAGCTCATTGTAATATAATTGTTTGTGGTGAAACTGGTAGTGGTAAGACTGAGTTTGTTAAGTATTTAGGAGCTCATATTAAGGAAAATGAAAAAATAATTACTATTGAGGATACTTTGGAACTTCACCTTGATAGAATTTTTCCTCATCGTGATATTGTTGCTATGAAGACTAATAATATTGTTTCATATTCAGATGTTTTAGTTGCTTGTATGAGACAGAATCCTAAGTGGATATTGTTATCTGAGGTTCGTAGTGCTGAAGCTGTTATGGCTGTACGTAATTCAATTTCGTCTGGACACTATATTTTGTCTACTATACATGCTGATAAGGCTGAGTCTATTCCAAACCGTATGTATAGTTTGCTTGAAACTAATCAGGCAATTGATCAATTTTTGAAGTCTATTTACAGATATGTACAGATTGGTGTTTACATTCGTGGTTATCAAAGTAAAGAAACAAAGAAATTTGTTCGTGAGATTGCTGGTGTTACTGAATTTTATGTTGATAAGGATAATAATGCGATTTTCAATAATATTTATTTAAAAGGTATTGAAGGAAAAACTGTTAAGAATAATCCTTCTCAATATTTGCTTGATTATATGGCTGCTCAGGGGGTTATTTTACCACCTGATTGTATTGTTCCTGAAAGTGCAACAATTAAGGAACAGCAAAATGATGAGATTATTTTTGATGAATAAGGAGGTAATATGGAAACTTTAATGTTTGTATTTATAGCTTTTATAATTGTTTATATTGTTCTTTATAGAAGACATACTGGCGAAAAGTTTTCTGCTTATGTTGTTGATCAGATTGGAACTTTATATGAGAAATATGCTCCTTATTCTTTTAAGGAAGTAAGAGGTAAGGTTAAAGAACTTGGTCAGGAATATACTACAAAGCAATATGCCTTACAGGTTGCTGTTTTAGGTTTTGGATTTGCTATTTTAGGATATCTTTATTTTTACAATGTTATTGTTGCACTTGTTTATGGATTGATTGCTATTGGTTTTGTTCCATATCTTGCTTATTTACGTTGTAAGAGAATTTATAGTGAGTTTATATTTGAACAAATTCAAGTTTACACTACTAACGTTATAATGGAATTTGCTACTACTCAGGCTTTTGTTAAGTCTCTTGAAGGTGTTTATGCATCTGGAGTTTTAGAGGATCCTGTAAAGAGTGATGTAAAAGTTATGATTGATATGTCATATGCTAATGGTACTATTGATGCTTCTATTGATTATATGAATAGTAAGTATGATTATTTTATTGTTAGAAATATGCATCAAATATTTTTACAAATTACTAATGAAGGTTCAAGAGATGCTGGAGAGTCTTTGGAAAATATGAGCCAAGATATAGATATGCTTGTTGAGTCTGTTTATCGTGACAGAATTGATAGAGCTGCTTTTTATAAGAAATTTTTGCAGTTTGGTATTGTTTTATATCTTATGGTTATGCTTGTTCAATTTATATTGGGTGTTCCTACTTATATTGAAAACTTGAAGGAAATATATATGCAATTTTTACTTCATGGTGTTGTTGCCATTAATACTTTCTTTATAATTAGTGGTACTAAATTTTATAATGAGAATGTAGGTGCTGAATAATGGATATAACTTTAATTGTTTTTGCAGCAATTGCTGTAATCATATTTTTTGTTACTATTGTTAATCACAAACTTGATCATAAAAAATTTATTAAGGAAATTACACCTTATTTTGGATTTTTAAAAGAGAAAGATTATGATTATCTTCTTAAACTAAAGTATGGTGATGAGATTGATAGTACAAAAATGTTTAATAAGCGTATTAAGAATTCTGGATTAGCATTTTTAGTTGCATTTGTTGTTATTTTTTTAGCTAATTTTGGATATATATATTTAATTCTTTCTTTTATTATATTTTTTGTAGTATTTAAGTTAGATTATATGCAACTTAATAGTTTTAGGAAAGCTCATATGCATCAAATTGATTTATTGCTTCCTTATTATTTAAAAAGTTTGGAAATACTTGCACAGCATTATACTATTCCTGTTGCACTTAGAAAATCTATAGAATCTGCTCCTTCTGTTTTTAAGAAAGGTCTTGAACATTTATGTGATCAAATTGAAGCGGGTGATTCTAGTGTTGAACCATATATGAATTTTGCTCGTGAATATCCTGTTCGTGATTCGATGAGAATGATGCGTTTATTATATCGTTTAAGTATTGGTTCTCAGGAAAGTAAACAAGAGCAATTATTGATGTTTTCTAGAACTATTTCTAATTTACAAGCAAAAGCTCGTGAACAAAAGTATAAAGAGCGTCTTGAAAATATGGAAAAGAGAACTCTTATAATGCTTGTATGTACCGGTGGTGGTGTTATGGGTATTATGATGATTGCTATGATGGGTATGATGACTGCATATTAGGATGACACTTTTGTGTTATCTTTTTTTTTTATTTACTATTTTTTTTAAATGTGTTAAAATTATATTAATGGGAGGCTAGTTTATGAATGTTATTATATCAAATAAAAACAAAGAAATGCTTGATAGGCTTAATATTGAGGTTATTAAAAGATTAGATGGTGAATACTCTGTTGATGAGATTGTTAATACTTTTCAAAATTTCTTTTTTAATAAAATGATTTTGGATATTACTTCTATTAGAGATTATACAAATTTGTCTGTTATTCAAAAGTTTGCTTCTTCTTTTGATCTTAATAAGGTAATATTTCTTTTAGATGCTTCTGTTTCTTCTCCTGATTATGTTTCTAAGATTATTTCAATGGGAATTTATAATTTTACTTCTAATTTAGAAGGAATAATGTATTTATTTTATAATCCTAATACTTATAGTGATGTTTCACAGTATCATCAAATTGATAATATGATTGTTGAGGAAAGTAATGAACCTGCACCTAATGTTTTTGAATTTAGTGGTAATGAGAGTTCTAGTTCTAATAGTGATGTTGATTCAAGTAATGTTGTTCAAACTAATAGGGAAATAGGTGTTGATAATTCACTTAATGTACAGGATGTTTCTAAGGGTAAAGGTACTAGAATTATTGGTATTAAGAGTGTTACACCGGGTGCTGGTTCTACAACTCTTACTTATTTAATGAAAAAACAATTGGAGAAGAAGTATAAAGTTTTGGCTATTGAAGTTGAGAAACGTGATTTTATCTATTTTAATGATAAGGATTTGGTTTCTAGCGCTAATGGCGTTATAGGTGATTTGCTTACTACAAATAAAGACAAAGATGTGCTTCTTGTTGATTTAAATGGTAGTCAGGCTGCTGAAAATTTTTGTGATGAGGTTCTTTATTTGATTGAACCATCTATTATCAAGATAAATAGATTATTGTCTATTAAACCTAAGATATTGAATGAGCTAAAAGGAAAAAAAGTTGTTTTATGTCCTAGTTTATTATCTAATAAGGATGTTAAAGATTTTGAATATGAATCTGGTTTAAGTATCTTTTATAATATGGTTCCTGTTGATGATCATTCAAATAGTAATGTAATTAAGGATTTTCTTACAAAGCTTCAGTTCAAATAATTATTGACAAATTATCATTTTTATTGTATTATATTTTTAGTTGAGGAGGATTTTAAATGGGATTAATTCAAATTTTAGATGGATATACAGGTTGTCCAGGTGTTGCCGAAATACCATATAAACTTATTAATACAGTTTCTACTATTATTAAGGTTATTAAATTTGGTGTGCCAATTCTTTTAATTATTTTTGGTATGTTAGACTTAGGTAAGGCTGTTGTTGCTAGTAAAGAAGATGAAATTAAAAAAGGGCAACAAATGTTTATTAAAAGAGTTATTTCTGCAGTTTTAGTATTCTTCGTTGTAGTAGTTGTTCAATTGGTTGTTAATTTAGCATCAACTGATGATACTACTGAGACAGGTAATATCTGGAATTGTGTTAATACATTTGTTAAAGGATGTCCTAATAATAAATGTCCTAAAAATTAGACTTTTTAAGTCTTTTTTTTTGTGTAAACATGTTCTTTTATTATATTATTTTCGTTGATTATTTTATTGTTTTATGGTATTCTAATATTAGAAATGGATGTGAATTTATGAATGCTTCTCAAATTTGTAATATGTTAGATGCAGATTTAATACGTTTTATTCATAATATTATAGTTATTATAAAAATTGCAGTACCTGTTATTTTAGTTATTTTAGGTATGTTAGATTTTGCGAAGGGTGTTACTTCTGGTAAAGAGGATGAAATAAAGAAGGGACAAGGAATATTTATTAAAAGGTTAATTGCTGGTGCTTGTGTTTTCTTTGTTGTTACAATTGTACAGTTAGTAATGTCGTTTGTTTCTAGCGATGATAATAGTTTTTGGAATTGCGCTAATCAAATATTAAATGGTACTGGTGGTACTACATATGTACCTAGTGGTGTTACTGGAAATAATAGTAATTATACCAATAAACAAAATAATCAGGTAAATACTCAAAATAATGCACAGAATAATAGTCAAAATAATGAAAATAAGCAGCCATTTGTTGATGAAAATGCGGGCGAATCTCATACAAGTAATAGTGGAAATACTCATGGGGGTGGAGGTTCTAGCTGGGAAGGTAATTCTCCTTCTGGAGGTGCTTCGGAATCACATACTAGTGATAGTGGTTATAGCCATGGCGGCAATGGAACTAATTATGATACTCAGACTAATGGACATTGGTAATATAATTAATAGTTTAGTTTATATATAAGGAGATATATGTATGGAAAATATTAGTGAAATATTAGAAAAATTAAAGAAAATGTATGAAGAAAGTGTAGATCCTTCTGAATTTAATGGTCTTGTTTCAGAAATGGTTAGTTCTTTAGAAATTCTAAAAGAGGAATACGCTAAACGTGCGAATTCTAAAGAAGATATGTTAAAATCTTTTGTGAAATTTTTAGAGGAAGATGAATTATCGCTTGATTATAATGAAGAAAAAGAAAAAGTTTTAAAGAATTTTTCTTTGTCTGAATCTGATTTCGACAAGGTTATTGAGCTTAATTCAGGTATCAGTTATATGGCTAAGGTTAGTGTGGTAGCTGCCGCTTTATTTGCTTCTGAATCTGATTATTATAGGTGTCTTTTAATGTATCATCTTATCGAATGTAAGCATATGAATGACACTATGGGTGTTATGAAGAAGATGATGTTTATTAATGGTGTTGTTGATAGGTGTAGAAAATGTGGCATTTCTGAGAAAGAAATAAATGAGATGTATGATAGTTGTTTATTTAGCAATAAATTCTTTGATGAGTATGAAACTTTTAAAAAGGATTTTTTGACATCTGATTCAAAGAAAGATGAAGGAAAAGATGATTTAGTGGTTAGTGGTGCGGATAAATCGGATGCACTTGCTTCTGAGCCTAAAGAAAATCCAACACCTGCTGATGCTAAGTTTATTCTTCCTAGTTTGAATGATAATCGTTTGAGTGATAATCTTGATTCTATTTTTAAAGTTTTAGATTCTGGTGAGCTAGTTAAGACTTCTGAATCTTTAGAAAACGATGTTCCCAAGAATTCTACTACTTCTGCTTCATTAGATTTTGCAAAGTCAGGTGGATCTGAAAAAGTTGAAATGCCTCAATTTTCTGTTCCTGATGTGCAGGTGTCTTCAGATTTTGAAGAATCTGTTAATTCTGCTTTTGATTCAGCTTTAACTGAATTATTAACTGATCGCCCTGATATTGCCGCTAGGGCTAATGGAATTGATACTGATAGGGTTGATACACCTGATAGTTCTGAGAAACATGATGTTGATAGAAATAAGAATGATTCTTCAGATTCTCACAGTACTGAGTCGGAATTTAATAATCCTTTTGTAAGAACTAAGGATTCTATTGTTTGGACAGGCTCTGTTTGGGGTGACTCTGATGATCTTAAATTAGTTTCTCCAAGGAAGAAACCAGCACCTAAAAAGATTGAAAAAAAGGTAAAGAGAAAGACTTCTAATGAGGAGCATGTTTCTTTACGTAAGAAGATTGTTGATAAGTGTATTAAGTTATTAGGTTTACAAGATGATTATAAGATGAGTGGAGGAAAGAGTAAATAGTATGGTTGATGAAAGAATATATGTAACTTCTGATGGATCTGAATATTTTTTAGGTGAAAGACAGGTTTTTGGTGGCATGCCTTATCTACTTTTATATAAAAAAGATGACGATGATGTATATATAGCATATGAATCTGATGGTAATTTAGTTTTTATTGATGATAGTTATCCACAGTATTCTACTATTTTTCAAATGTTGTTTGAAAAGTTTAAAGGTTAATATTTGTTGACAAAAATAAATATTTATGTATAATATTTGTTCAAAGAGGAGGATGTTATGAAAGATAGCAAAAAAAAGCATGAAACTATTGAAATAAAGACTGGTGTTGTAGCACAGGTTTGTGACGGTTTTTTAAGAAGAGTTCCTGCTGGATATAGATTTACTATGAAAACTTATTCTGGTAGAATTAAGGTATATTCTTCGCCATTTGTTTTTAGGTTGCCTGCAACAGAAGCAAAGTTTATTTGTATTTATACTCTTGAACGCACTGTTACTTATTCTGATGCTGTTAAGACAGCGGATAATATTACTGTTACTTGTGGGTCTCCCATAAAGTATCATTTTCATATTAATGATGATGCTGCAAGTATAAGGAAGGCTTTTAATGAGATTGAGGCTGATCAACGTATTAATGATCTTATTAAAGAAATAATTGATTTAATAGTTAAAAATAGTGAAGCAAAATCTATAAAGCACGGTTTTAGTGTTTCTCCTACTAGAATACCAAGATGGCTTAGCCCTAATGTTCAGGCTCAAATTGTAAATAATTTTAATATTATTAGAAATAAATATGGTGCGGTTATTGAAAATGTTTTAAATGTCGATTTTAATGAACCAAAGGAAATACTAGATGCTGAAACAAAGTCTAAGGCTGCTGGTATTGAAAGACAAACAGCGATTGATAATGCTGCAAATGAGGCTAGAATTGAAATTATGAAATCTAGAATAGAATATATAAAGCGTTGTTACAATTATGAAGCTTTATATCAAGCTTATAAAAAGTTTAATTTATCATCTCATGAAATTTGTGATTTATTAAAAAGAGAGTTTACTAAAGCAAATGTTACAATTATAGAAACACCAGGTGGTTTGGATGCTTTAACTGCTGCAGTTTTGAGTGGATTTAAGGATTATCTAGGCCCTAAAACATTTGGACAGCAAGCTAATGATAATTCTTCATCTACAACAAAGGATGATGATGTGAAACAATCATCTTCTAACTATATAGATATTGATTATTCAGATACAAACGGAAGATCTAAATAAACTAGCAAATTTGTTAGTTTATTTTTCTTTTCTATAAAAAAAAACAATATACAAAACCATAAATATATGATACAATAATAGTAGTATGGGTTTGAAGGTGATTATGTGTTTAAGTCTTTAAATAAGAGTTTTTATAAATTATTATTTTGTTTTGTTTTATTCTTTTCATGTGTAGAATGTGTTTTTGCTAATTTCTTCGATGATGATTCTGTTAGTAGTGTATTAGGTAATTGTAATTCTGATAATAAGTGTATTCCTTTATGTGTTTATAAAAATTCATCAAATTTAGATGTTGGAATGATAGGTTATTATTATAATAACGGTGAATGGATTATAAGATTTCTTGGAAAACCTAATGGATCTGGTATTTATGGTACATATTATGATAGTTATTATCAGACAGGTGGAAGTTTAGTTCATGGCGATGTGATTTATGATCCTATTAATGGAAAAAGAGAAGATTGGTATGGTAAAACATTATATAATAATTTATCAAATAATTTTTCTTGTCCTGCTCGTATGTATATCGATGAAGCTTGGGCTCCTGCTAATTATAATGAGTTGTGTTTTGAAGATAATGCTAAAGATTGTCCGAAATTAAATAATGGTGGTACAAAATTTAATAATGCATCTACTCTATCATATTCGTTTGCTACGGAGTATAATTTAGTAATGAAGAAAGCTTATGAATCTTTAAGAGATAAATTTAGTGATCACGATGAAACAACAAATAAAAGTAAAGTTGAATTCTTATCTGTTCTAGATTCAGGCTATAAATATGATTCTAGTTTATCAGCTGATGCAAATGCTAAAAATAACTGTTCTTATTTGAAAGAAAAGGCTGATGGAAAGTATCAAGAATATATGAAAACTTTTGCATCGGAAGATTATTTTAACAAATATTTGAATAATTTTTTAAATCCGGAGATACAACAAACAGCAAAGACGAATAATTCTAAATTTTCATATGTATATGATTATAAAACTTTGTATAATTTAAAGGTTACTAAGAAACTTGGAGTGTATGAAGGTGGTAATTCTGAGGATAGAACTGGCCCTGTAATTGATATGTTTGATGCTGCTTATAATAAAAATGTTAAAGAGGCTATTAATTTTGTTAGTAATTATTGCAATGATTCTACAAATACTAAAATAGATATGAGGGTCGATACTGATGGCGATGGTGAACGTGATTCTGATAATATGAATGCTATAATTGATTCGGAAAGAGAATCATTTGAAATCAGAAAGTTTGCTGATCCTGAAATTATTGGACTAGATGATCCTGATTCTGTAACTTATGATTGTGGTTTCTTATCAGATGTTGCTGGCATAATTAGTGATGCATATTTTATAATTGAAATGGCTGGATTAGTTTTACTTATTGTTTTATCAGTTTTTGATTATGTTAAAATTTTTTTAAATGATAATTCTGATGAGATGAAGAAAGCTAATACTAATTTGTTTAAAAGATTAATTATTGCTGTTTTATTATTTTTATTACCAGCACTTGTTAATTTTTCACTTAGAATATTTAAGATTGAGGGTATTAATTCTGAACATCCTTTATGTGTTCAAATTTCAAATAAATAGAAAGGAGATATTATGGGAAAATTACTTGGATCTATACTTAGGTTTTTATTTTCTTGGATAGACTCAATAGTTATTAAGCTTATTACTATTTTATATAGATTGCTTACTGATTTATCTGAATTAGTTTTATATAGCGATAATATTATTAAGTTGATAGGTAGAAGAATTGCTTTGATCTTAGGCATATTTATGTTATTTAAACTTGCTATTTCTTTAATTAGTTATATGATATCTCCTGATAAACTTAGTGATAGTAAGCAGGGTGGAGGAAAGCTAATTGTAAATGTTTTTATTTCTCTTGGATTACTTATTTCTGTTAATTTGATTTTTAAAGAAGCTTATAAAGTTCAAGGGATAATTGTTAATAGTCAAATTATTGAAAAGATATTTTTTGGTAATACGGGGATGGTTAGAAGTAATAACGATTATTCTGAAGATTCTGATAATCCTACTGTTAAGATGGATATAGGGTATTATTTATATTCAGGTTTCTTTGTTCCTAATAGTGATGAAGATGTCTTTGGTGATGTTTGTAACGACATGTGGGATGTATCTGTAGATTGGAAGGATAAAAAAGAGGGACAAGATAAGTCTTGTTATGATACTTTAGATAGTAAATTAGATAGTGAAATGATGAAGAGTCTTGGTAATGCTAGAAATTCACTTGATATGTCTTATGTATTTTCAGATCATGATTTGATTTTAGCTTCTCCTGCTACAAAGAAATTCTATTTTGAGTATACTCCTATTGTTTCAACTGCAGCTGGTATTGTAGTTCTTCTTGTTTTACTAAGTTTTGCTATGGATTTGGCTACTCGCGCTGTTAAATTATTGTTTTTACAAATAATTGCTCCTATTCCTATTATTTCAAATATGGATATGGGAAAAGGACAAGATATATTTAAAAAATGGGGTAAGGAGTGTATTAATACTTATTTAACAGTATTTATTAGGCTTATAACTATTAATTTTGCTGTATTTATGATTGTTCTTTTAAAGGGAAATTATAAAGATTTATTTGTTAATAATATATGGCTTAATGTATTTCTTATAATTGGATGTTTAATGTTTGCTAAGCAGGTTCCTAAGTTATTAGAAGATTTTTTTGGAATAAAGATGGATGGTATGGCGCTTAATCCACTTAAGAAATTCCAAGAACAGGCTTTATTTGGAAAACAAATTAGTGGAGTTGCAAGTGGTTTAGCTGTAGGTGGACTTGCAACAGGTGCTGGTTTATTAACTGGTCAAGGTATTCATCGTAAAATTTTCTCTTCTGCTGTTAAGAGTGGCTTTACTGGAGAAAAATTTAGCAAGAATTTTTCGAATTCTTATGGTGCTATTAGGGCTAGGCATAAGGAACTTGGTTTGATGCATCTTGATGGTGTTGATAGATTTGATGTCGCAAAGGATAAGGCTTTTAATCTTACGCATGTTCAAACAAGGATTGAACGTATTAATAGTGTTACAGATGGTTTGAAAGCTATTCAAAGTGATTATGATTCATATGTTGGTATATCTACTGGTGTTGATGCTATAGCAAAAGACTTGGATAAGAGAAAGAAGGCTGCAGAAGCTGCTGGTGATTATGCTGAGGCTAATAAATGGAGTGCTGCTTTGGATGCAAGGGTAAAAGAAATTGCACAAAACAATGGTAGATTAATGACTAACGCTACACGTATGCAGGTAAATGCTAATGGTACATATACAATTGTTGGTGCTACTGCTGCAGATTATCAGGATAATGATGCATTAAAGAATATTGCAGATCATATGACCGCATTGGCTGATTCTATGAATAAAAAAGGTGCTGATTATGGAATTGAAGGTTATAAAACAGTTAATTATAGTTTAAATCCTAATGGTGGAATAGATGATATTAAAGGTATTAGAAATCTTGCACAAGGATCTCAACAATCTATTGAAACTAATTCTAAAAATAGAGAACTTCAAGATATTGCTAAATATTCAGGAAAAGACAAAAAATAAAAAGGGTGTGATATATAGTGAATTATTTAATTCCTGCTAATACTAAAAAGAGTTTGCTTGCATTTGGATTATTTAATAAGTTTGATTTGATATTATTTGGAAGTGGGATTGCTGCATCTTTGTTATTACTTCTTTTGTTACCTGTTGAACAGCTTATGTTTGCTATTATTGCTATCCTTCCTGGATTGATAACTGGATTTTTAGTTTTTCCAATTCCTTATTATCATAATGTTTTAACTGTTATTATTAATTTCTTTACTTTTTTTACTACTAGACAACAGTTTATTTGGAAAGGTTGGTGTGTAAAAGATGGCGAAAGCGACGACAAGTAAGTATACTGTTGATGATATTCCTGTTAAGGATATTGTTAATGGTACTATTGTTCTTAAGAATAATCAAAAGGTCACTGGTGTTAAAATTGAACCTAGAAATATTTTTATTCTTGAACCTAATATGCAAGATATGATTATTACTAATTTAAAAAATGTTTATAATCTTATTGATTATGAGTTTTGGATTATAGCTGCTGATAGACCTGTTGATATTAATGTTTATTTATCTCAGTTACAGCTTTTGTATAATGCTACACAAGATGTTGCTAGAAAGAAATTAATTATTCAGGATATGAATAAGGCTAATATGTTTGTTAATAACAATGTTGTTGATACTGAGTATTATTTATTATTTAAGGAAAAGGATAATGATTTAATTACTAAGAGAATTAAGAATTTGATTAATAGTTTTGCTTCTGCTGGTTTATCTACTAAGCAGGTTACTAATGATGATTTAAGAATTATTCTTGATAATTTCTTGAATGGTGGACAAACTACTGGATTTGGGACGGTGATTAGTTAATGGATATAAGATCACAGATTGCTCCTAAGGGGCTTGAGTTTAAACCTGCACATTTTATTATTAGTGATAAGTATGCTACTATTCTTACTGTTGTTTCTTTTCCTAAGGTTATTTCTCCTGGATATCTTTCTAATTTAACTAGTTTGAGTGGAGTTAAGATTGTTATTAAGCATATTCCTCTTCCTTTTAGTGTTATTACTAAGATGATTAATAAGGAAATTGCTGATTTAAAGGTTAGATATCAACAAGAGAATGATAAGACTTTACAAGAAAGAATTCGTTTGGATTATGAGTCTTTGGAACAATTTATTAGTATGCTTGCATCTACTCAATCAAAGATTTATGATTTTCAAATGCATATTATGATTACTGCTGATAATGAGGATGAATTAAGTGCGAAGAAGTTACAGGTTAAGAATTATTTAGAGGCAATGGAGATGCATGCTATTCCTTTAAGATTTGAACAAAAGAAGGTTTTGCATTCTATTATTCCAATTTATCCTAAGCAAGATATAGAGGATAGAATAGGTACTCCTATTCCTGCTCCTACAATAGCTGCTATGTATCCTTTCATTTTTGATAGTATTAAGGATCCTGGATTATCCACTTTGCTTGGTGTTGATTTTTCTGGTGGTGTTATTTTATTTAATCAATTTTTATATCAAATTAAGAAAGAAAATAATAGAAATAATGCTAATATGATTGTTCTTGGTACTGCTGGTTCTGGTAAGAGTACTGCTGCTAAGATTCTTTTGAGAAGTCATATTAGGAATAATCATCAGATTGTAGCAATTGATCCTGAAGGTGAATTAGAGGAAATGTGTCTTCGTTATGGTGGAGATTTTATAGACCTTGGTAAGGGTGGAGAATTTGGTATGATTAATCCTTTAGAGGTTGTTGTTGATGCTGATGATGAGGAGATTGCTCAAGGATTAGGTTATACTGTTCTTACTCGTACTATACAAACTGTTAAGGCTTTTATGAAGTATTATGATCCTTCTATTGAAGAGGATGTTCTTAATATGTTTAGTGAGGTTTTACAAGATACTTATAGGAGATTTGGTATTGATTTTAATATTGATTTTACAAAATTAAGTTCTACTGATTATCCTACTTTTAAGGATGTTTATGCTACTATTAAAGGAAGAATTGTTTCTATTCCTAATGAAACTCGTGAGAAGGATATTTTAGAAAGATTAGAGTTAAAATTAAGACCTATTGTTAAAGAATTAAGATTTTATTTTGATGGACATACTACTATTGCTCCTAAAAGTGATTTTATTGTATTTAATATAAAGGAACTTATGAATGTTGATACAAATATAAGAAATGCTTTATTTTTCAATGTATTAAAGCATGCATGGAGTTTAACTCTTGATAAAACAATTAATACCGTATTAGAGGTTGATGAAGCTCATATTTTACTTGCTGGGAATAATGTTTTAGGAGCTGATTTCTTAGCTCAAGTACAAAGACGTGCTCGTAAGTATAATACAGGTACTATAATTATTACTCAACAGCCTAGTGATTTTTCTGATCCTAGTGTTCTTATTCAAGGTAAGGCAATATTTGATAATGCTTCTTATTATCTTGTTATGGGGCTTAAAAAACAGGCTGCTGAAGATTTATCTAGATTAATC
Organism: uncultured Caryophanales bacterium; assembly: GCA_946624985.1. Lineage (GTDB taxonomy): Bacteria > Bacillota_I > Bacilli_A > RF39 > UBA660 > UBA3631. The sequence continues at coordinate 125,194 of CAMOSQ010000001.1, forward strand.
GATTTGAATGAAAGTGAAATAGAAAGTATTAAAAAGTATTCTCAAGGTGAAGCATTGTTTGTATGTGGAAATAAGCGTATGAGAATAAATGTTATTGCTACTGAAGAAGAATTAGATTCTTTTGGAAGTGGCGGCGGATTATAATAGTTGGTGGTGATTAAATGAAGGCTTTTTTAATGAAATTACTTAAAAATAAGGCAAAAAGTGCTTTGAGTAATTCTGAATCAAAGCCTTCTTTTTCACCATATTTAAAATATGCCATATTTGGTGGTAGTGGATTTGTTTTTTTTCTATTAGGAATAATTGTTATATGTGTTATTATTTTCGCACCTGTCTTTCTAGCAGAAGAGTATTTTGGTAGTGGTAAAGATGTTGCTGCATATGATTATTGTGGAGATTCTTGTGGAGAAAATGAATCTAAGTTTTATACTAAATTAAATGAAGTTAAGGAATCATATAAATCACGTGGTATTACTATTGATACTAATTTAATTAGTGGGACTGTTTTTTATGGTAGTACTTTAAGTAGCGAGAGTTTTAATTCTGATGATCCTGATAGCGATGATTTGATTGATGATTCTAAAATACATGTTTCTGATGTTAAACCTTTAGCGTCTAATATGGTTAGTGGTAGTTCTCTTGATTATGGTAAGTATCGTAATTATTTAATTAATATATATATTCCTAAGAGATTTAAAGATTTATATACTGATGATAAAGGTATTGAGAGAATTGCAGATGATATAATGAGTTATGCTAGTTTAAAGGGTGATGCAATTGCTTCTAGTGGTTCTCTTGGGGTAAGTTGTACTTCTATTACTTTAAAAGAAGATGATGGTACTATAAAACCACATGTTCTTGAGGAATATGTGGCTGGAGTAGTTGAGGCTGAAAATGGTGGAGCAGGTCCAGAGGCTAGAAAAGTTCAGGCTCTTGCCGCTAGAACTAATGCGGTTACTCATTGTAATAGTGTTATTGATAATTCTACTAATTTTCAAAAGTATAAGACTCCTTCTTTTTCTGCTATTGAGGCAGCAGAGGCAACAAAAGGGTTAGTATTAACTTATGATGGTGAAATGCTAAAAGAAATGCCTTTTGCTTCATATCCAATGTCTAATTATAGAGGTGGATTTCCTGGATATGAGGCTTTGGGACATGTATGTAGTGATGTAAAGTGTACTACAGGTAGTGATGGTAGACAGTGGTGTGATACAACTTTGTATAGAGTCCCTAATATGGATAGTTTTCAGTTAAGTATGCCTGATACTAATTTAAATGGTTCTCTGTGGAATGGATTACATTTGGATAATCAAAAAGGTCACTGTTATGGAGTTAGTCAGGTTGCATCAATTTATTATGAGAATGAACTTAATTATGATTATAAAAAAATGATAGAAGTATTTTTTTCTGATGGTGTTGAAATTACTTCTATACCAACTGGATATAATGGTGAAGTTGCAAGTACTGATGGAACGAATTTTTTACCATATGAATTGGATAGATTTTTAAATGAAAAAGGTTCAAGTGTTCAGGCTTTTAATTTATCTATCAAACAGGCAGTTATGGCTTCGGGGCCTGGGACTAGAGCAGGTGTTGTTGCTGCTGCTAATGCACTTATAAATGGTTTATCTCAATATGGTGTTAAACTTCCATATATATCTTCAACTGGTGCTAGTGGTACAGCGTCTGGTAAGTATAAGGAATATGGTGTTGCTTCTGATTGGGGAAAGACAGGTTCTTGGTATAGTGCAGTTTATAACAATACTTATACACAAACAGGATTGGATTGTAGTGGCTTTGTTTCTTGGGCAATATATAATGCAGGTTATGTATATGGTTATAATGGTCAAGAATGCAATTCTGTTTGTTATTTAAGAAATATTGGTGTTTCTCATGATTTTGCTTCATTTAGGGGGCAACCTGGTGATTTAGTTGTTGAAAATGGTCATATTGGTATGATTATTGGGGTTAGTGATTCAGAATATTCTGTTGCAGAGGAACATGGTGGTGATAATGGGCTTGAGGTTACTCATTATAGTTTTAATAATCCACGTGGACAATTTACACATATTCTTGATATGACTGAATACTATTCTAATAGTTCTAATATGAATCTTTCATATTATCAAGGAGGTTAATATGAAAAAATGCATGATACTTATTTGTTTGATTTTTATTACTGGTTGTAGCGCTAGGTATACTATTGAATTTAACGATAAAAGTATAAAAGATAAATTGTCTGTTTATGGTATTGATTTACATTCTTATAATGATATTAAAGAAGGAGTTTATTCTCCAATTCCTGCATTTAAGGATGCAATTATAAATTTGGAGGAACCTATTAAAAATGAGGGTGTTGAATATTATAATATAAGTGGTGACGATAGTAATGCCTATTTAGATTATAAATTTGAATTATCTGATTTTGAAGATTCTTATTTTGCTAATACTTGTTATGACTATTTTAAGGTTTTTCAAGAAAAAGATGAGATTATTATTTCTACTGGTAAAAACTTTAAGTGTTTTTTTCCTGGTCGTAATTTAGATTCAGTTGATATTGTTATTAAATCTAATCATAAGATTATATATAATAATGCTGATGAAGTTAAGAATAATGAATATATATGGCATATTAACAAAAGTAATAAGGATGATGCAAATATACAGATTTCTTTTTCAAAAGATTATAATGAAAAAAAGAAGAGTATTAATATTGCTCAGGTTTCTTTATATATAGGTATATTCGGGGTAGTTGCTTTAGTTATTGCTTTGTTTGTTTTAATTAAAAATAAGCGTGTTAATAAAATTTAGAACTTTTTAGTTCTTTTTTTTATTTTTTTAAGGATTTTTATTTTTTGTGTTGTAACATATAATTAGGAGGGATTTTATGAAAAAATATTTTAAAAAACTTTCTAATGATTCTATGTTTAAATTGGTTTTTTCGAATAAGAAATATATGAGTTTGTTATTGGAAAAAATTCTTGGAAGAAAAATTGATGATTATTCTATAATTAATAAAATTGATAATAAAGAAATAGATGAGAATAATATCATAGAACTATTAAAACAAGAATTAGTTACAAGGAATATTAATGTTAAGAAGAAGACGGTTGATTTACTTGTTAAAAGAAAAAATGAAATCATTGATATTGAGGTAAATAATATATTTGATGAAGATATAAGAAAAAGAAATTTTGCTTATCTATCAAATATTTATTCAAATATATTAGAACATGGACAAGATTATGGTGAACAGCCAGGATGTATACAAATTAATATTTGTAATAACATTGAGGAAAACTACGAATATGATAATCATTGTTTGCTGGGGGAAAACTATAAAAATAAATTTATAGATAATATTAATTTTTTGGTATATGATGTTGCCAAATATAAAAAAATGTTGTATACTGGTAACAAGAAGTTAATTCAAAAATATTCTCATATAATTATGTTTGATTGTGATGAAGAAGAACTAGAATTACTTGGAAAATATGATTTTATGGTAAAGGAGATTGGTGATATGGTTAAAAAGTATAATGAGGATAACATATTTAGTTTTATGACTGATGAAGAATCATATGAGAGATTATTTAGGTCCCAAATGAAAACAGCTACAAAGAAAGGTTATAACCAAGGTTTAGAAAAAGGATTTAATCAAGGGATTGATAAAGGATTTAATCAGGGGATTAGTCAAGGGATTGAGCAAGGGATTGAGCAAGGTATTGCACAGAATAAGCTAGATATTGTTTTTAAAATGTTAAAGAGAAAGTATCCTATATCTGATATTTCAGAAATAACAGGATATTCACAAGATTATTTAAAGTCAATAAAAATATGATACTTATATGTATCTTTTTTCTTGTATTGATTTACTTTATTTAATGTGTTAAACTATTTATAGTTGAGGTGCTTTATGAAGAAGAAATTTTATAAAATTTTATTTTTTCTTTTATTGTTTATGCCAGTGTGTGTTAATGCTGCAGATTATTTGTTGTGTGGAAATGATAAGAAACTTCCTTTAGTATTTGGACAAATTTTATCAATTATTTTTGTTCTTATTAAAATAATGGTCCCAGTTTTGCTTGTAATTATGTCTATGGTTTCTTTTATAAAAGCAGTTGTTTCGGGTAAGGTTGATGATGAGTTAGCACGTGTTAAGCAGGTTTCTATTCAAAGAATTATTTCTGCTGTTATTATATTTTTTATTTTTTCAATTGTTAATTTTGTAATTAATTTATCTGTTTCTACTAATAATAGTTTTAGTAGTTGTCTTTATTGTTTGTTTAATTCTGATCATTGTGAGCAGGCAGATGATGAGCTTGCAAAGTTGTGTCCTGGCTTAATGAGTCAGCAGAAGGATTATGATGTTAATTGTAAGTATATAGGTGGAATTGGTGATCGTATTAATTATGCTGATACTGGTGATACTGGAGTTCCTGATTATGCTAATTATGGTAGTAATTCTTCTGGAACCATTACAGAAAGTCCTACTGGTGAATATACTACTTGGAGGCAAGGATCGCCTGAATGGGGTAGTCGTTGGTATGGTGGATATGATTCAAAAGGTAATAAGGTTGATATTGCACATTATGGTTGTAATTTTACTTCTATAGCTATTCAAATTAAGAGATCTGGATTACCTACAACTATTAATCCATTTAATCCTGGTACTATGTTTGATTATATGAAGCCAAAAGGGTATCTTAGTTCGGGTGGATCAACTATAAATTATGGTGTTTTTAAAGAGGTTGCTCCTGGTTTTGAATTTGATGGCCAAAAAAACTTATCTTTAAATGATACTGAAACATATAATATATTGTCTGGTTTATTAAAGGATGATAAATATCCTATTGTTCACGTTAAATCAAATAATGGTAAGCCTTTTGGTACGAGTGGTCATTATGTTGCGGCGATTGGTTATACTGATAAAGATATTATAATTGTTGATCCTGCTAATACAAATTGTACAAGGTTGTTTACTTGTAAACCTGAGCTTGATAGAAGTAATGGATATCTTATAGCTGGTAAAACTTCTTATTGGAGGGTTGATAGATGAAAAAAAGGTTAATAATTATGTTTGTTTTTGCTTTCATTTTTATATTATTTCAAATATTTTTAATGATTAGTAATAATAAATCATATGTTGTTTTTTCTGATAAATCTATTATTAAAGTTTCTGGTAAAAAATATAAGTTTGTTGATTTTAAGGATAGTTATTTAGTTAATAAAAAATTTGATGTTTATGATTATAATAAGTATATTGGTAAATATAATGTAAAATTTTTTGAAGATAGATATAAGGTTTATAATAAAAAAGATGTTGCTTCGTTTAAAAATTCTTTTGTTGGTATTTATTCAAATGATAATCAAGTTAAATTAAATACTGCTAGTGTTGATGAATTGAACTTATTGGATATTAATTTTTTATATAAAATTTTGTCTGATAATAATATTAGTTTTAATGGTCAGTTGACTATAAATGAAAAACGAGCAATAAATTCTAATAATGGTTATTATTTATATAATGTTTCTTATAATGATATGTATAGTGATAATGAAAAGTTATTTTCTATTGTTTATATTTCTAATTTGAAAAATTATTCTATAATTAAATCAAGTTTTGTTAATAATTCTGAATTTAATAAGTTAGTTTCATATAACATTGATAGTGTTATTGATTTAGATGGTGATTCAATTGATGAAGTTATTATTTCTGATTTGATGTTTAGTCAAAGTGGTACTGGTAGCAAAGAAATTTATTCATTTATTGATGGTAAGTATGTGTTGTCTTATTGAAAAAATTGTTTCTTTTGAAACAGTTTTTTGTTATAGGTAATGTTTTCTCTTGAATATAAATTGTAGTAAGTGTATAATATATTTAGTTGTTTACATTAATTTTTATAGGAGGGTATATGAAATTAAAATTTAGGGCTGAACCAAAAGATATCGCTATATTTCTTGTGTTTAGTTTGTTTTTACTATATTTGGTTTGTTTAATAATTTTAAATTTGTCTTCATTAGCCCAAACAGGTACTTTTTCTGGCTTTAACCCATTTCCTGCTTTTGAGGCTAAGTATGTTGTAGCAACTTTGGTTTTATATGTTGTTATTTTAGTTGTTATTATTTCAAGTGTTAGCTCTCATTTTTTTGAGCGAGAAAAAGGTATTGGTTTTTCTACGGGTCCTAAAAAAGAAAAGAATTATTCTAGATGGTTAACTACTAAAGAAATGAAAAAAGTTCTTAAATGTGTTCATCCTGGTGATGTTACATCTCAGTATGCAGGTATTCCTTTAATTAATAATGGTAAAGAAATATGGGTTGATAATGGTGAATATCACAATTTAATTATTGGTTCTACTGGTAGTGGTAAGACTGAAATGCTTGTTCAACCTATGGTTAAGTGTTTAGCTAAGAAGGGTGAGTCGATGATTATTACTGACCCTAAAGGTGAAATATATGAGAATAATGCTAATGAATTAAGGGAAAAGGGTTATAATATTGTACTTTTAAATTTTCGTGAACCCCAGAAGGGTAATTCATGGAATCCTTTAGGTCTTCCATATTCATTGTATAAGGAAGGTAATCAGGATAAGGCTAATGAGCTTTTGGATGACCTTGCTATGAATATTCTTTATGATGAAAAAAGTCAAAATGCTGATCCATTTTGGGAAAAGACTAGTGCTGATTATTTTTGTGGTTTATCTCTTGCTTTGTTTGAAGATGCAAGTGAGGAACAAATTAATTTAAATTCTATTAATTTGATGACTACTGTTGGTGAGGAAAAGTTTGCTGGTAGTACTTATGTTAAAGAGTATTTTAGTACTAAGGATCCTGCAAGTCCAGCATATGTTAATGCATCTAGTACATTGATGGCTCCTACTGATACTAAGGGTAGTATATTATCTGTTTTTAAACAAAAAATTAAATTATTTACGTCTAGAGAAAATTTGAGTGAGATGCTTTCTGTAAGTGATTTTGATATGAAGGAGATTGGACGTAAGAAAACTGCTGTTTTTTTAGTCATTCAAGATGAAAAGAAAACATATCATTCTTTGGTTACTATTTTTATTAAACAGTGTTATGAAACTTTGATTGATGTTGCTCAAGAAGTTGGTGGTAAACTTCCTTATAGAACTAATTTTATTCTTGATGAGTTTGCTAATATGCCACCTCTTAAGGATGTAACAACTATGGTTACAGCTGCTCGTAGTAGAAATATTAGGTTTAATTTTATAATACAAAACTTTGCTCAATTATCTCAGGTTTATGGTAAGGAAAATGGAGATACTATTAAAGGTAACTGTGGTAATATTATATATCTTATTAGTAGTGAGTTAGCTGCACTTGAAGAAATTAGTAAGATGTGTGGTGAGGTTAAATCTAAGGAAAAAGAAAAAACTTCATCTATGCCTCTTGTAACTGTTAGTGATTTGCAACGTTTACCTCAGTGGACTATGATTATTTTGCGTCTTAGAATGATGCCTTTTAAGACTAAGATGAAACCTAATTGGCAGATGGAAAAGGAAAATTTATGGGGTGCTAAGTATTCTAAGGCATCATATCCTACAAGAGAAAAACGTAAGATTGAACTTTTTGATATAAAAGGGTTTGTTCAGAAGGCAAAAGAGGAAAGTATTAATAAAATGATGGGTGGTTCTACTCCTTTTATGCCAGGTAATTCTCCTTTTGGTGGTATGGCTTCAAGCAGTTCTCCTTTTGGTAATAACTCTCTTTTTGGAGGTATGTCATCTAATAGTTTTCCTTTTGAATCAAAAACTAATAATTCTTTTAATGTTGATGATCTTGTTAAAAGAATTGATGCTAAAATTGCTGAGTTAGAAGCTGAAGAAGAAAATGAGAAAAAAGAAAAAGCGCAGAATACATCGGAAGTTGATTCATTTACTGTTGTTGATAAGTCTCATGATATCGATGATGTATTTGATGTTCCCGATGAAGATAATGATGTTGTTGATATTGATAAAGAAATAGAAAATGTAAAAAGTGATGTTAAAGATAATTTTGATTCTAATTATAAAGATGATAAAGGTATAACTGATGATCAGTTCTTTGATGATTTCTTTTCTGATGAATAATTAAACTTATTCACTTAATATATTATATTTTAGACATATAATATATTAGGTGATTTTTTATGGTAAATAGTATTAAAATGGATGATTTTTTAAATTTATCTAATGTAAATATAGTTGATTTAAGAAGTGTTGAGAAATTTAATTGTAATCATATTCCTAATTCAATAAATGTTTCTTCTGATAGATTACTTTTAGATCCTAATAATTATCTTGATAAGGGAGAAAGGTATTATCTTTATTGCCAACATGGTTTAACTAGTTATAATGTTTGTAATATTCTTTCTAAATTAGGATTTAATGTAGTTAATATTTCTGGTGGTTATGAAGAGTGGTTGTTTAAGAAAAAATAGGAAATACTTTTGTATTTCCTTGTTTTAATTGTAAATTATTTTTTTATTTGTTATAATATTTTTGAGGGTGATATTATGTTTGGAATGAAGAAAAATAATGATAAGGAAATTGATCATCGTAAGTTAAATGATTTAATATCTTTGACTCGTAATGTTGTTAAAATATTATATTTTCTTCTTATTGTTTTGGGAATTTATGCTATTATAAGGCTTGCTAAGGAAACTAGAATTTTTTCGTTTTTGTTGGTTGTTTTAAAGATTATTTCTCCATTGTTTATTGGTTTTGCGATTGCCTGGCTTTTTGATCCTCTTGTTAAGTGGTTACAGAAAAAAGGTATTAGAAGAAGTTTGGGTACTACTATTACATATTTGATAATTTTGGGTTTTATTGCGATTGTTATGGGTGGACTTATTCCTTTATTATCTGAGCAGTTAAATGAATTTATTCGTGTTATTCCTGATATAATTGATGGTTCAAAGTCTATTATTGATCAAATGGCTAATAAGTTATCTATTGTTGATGGATTGGATGTTGCTGCATTTAAAAAGGAATTATTTGATAAGATTGTTACTTTTAGTACTAATTTAACTTCTGAGCTTCCTTCGATGTTGGTAATTCTTGTTAAGAATTTTTTCTCTGGTATGGGTTCTATAATTGTTGGTCTTGTTATTGGTTTTTATTTACTTTTAAGTTTTAATAATGTTAATGATACATTTATTACTTTGTTACCTAAAAAGTTTCAGAGAAATACAAGGGAAATAGTATATGAGGTTAATTCATCATTGAGGAGATTTGTTGTTGGTGCGTTACTTGATGCTTTGCTTATATTTGTTGTTAGTTCTATAGGTTTTGGAATTGTAGGACTAAAGGCTCCATTTTTGTTTGCTTTATTTTGTGCACTTACTAATATTATTCCATATGCGGGACCTTATATTGGTGGTATACCTGCTGTTATTGTTGGTTTTTCTCAAGGCCCAACTGTTGGAATTTTAACTTTGGTTATAATTGTTGTTGTACAATTTTTGGAAGGTAATTTTATTCAGCCTTTAGTTATGAGTAAGACAACTAAGTTACATCCTGTAACAATTATGTTAGGTTTACTTGTTTTTGGTCATTTTTGGGGTATATTAGGTATGTTTGTATCTACTCCAATTATTGCTTCATGTAAAGCTATATTTACCTATTTTGATGATAAATATAATATAATTAAATTTAATAATGAGGATTAATATGGAGTTTATTAAAAAGGATCCTAAAATAATTATTTTGTCCGGTAAAGCACAAAGTGGTAAAAATGAATGTGCTGATGTTATTAGAACTTATTATAATAGATTAGGTTTAAAAAGTATTGTTTTAAGTTATGCTTTTTATTTAAAGGTATATGCTAAGAATGTATTAGGATGGGATGGTAGCGAAGATACTAAACCAAGAGATTTCTTACAACAGGTTGGTGTTGAACTTATAAAGAATAAGATTAATCCTAATATGTTAGTTGATAGAGTTATTGATGATATTAAAGTTTATTCATATTTTTATGATGTTATTGTCATAAGTGATGCACGATTTGTTGATGAAATTTCTGTTGTTAAAGATAATTTTTCTAATGTTTCTGTTATACATATTTTAGGTAAAGAGAATAGATTAACTTTTGACCAGCAAAATCATTCTACTGAGACAGGATTAGATGGTTATGATGATTATGATTTTGTAATAAATAATGATGGATCTATAGAAGATTTAAGAAATAAGTTATTTTATTTATTGGAAGAGGTGTAGTATGAGAGTTGTTGCGATAGATGGTCCAGCAGGAAGTGGAAAAGGTACAGTTTGTAAGATGCTTGCTGAAAAAGAAAATTTAGTTTATATTGATACAGGTGCAATGTATAGATGCGTTGCGTATTTAACATTACAAAATAATATTGATATTACTGATGAAGATAAAATTGTTGAACTTGCTAAGAATGCTGATATTGAGTTTGTTGGTGATAAGGTTGTTCTAAATGGTATGGATGTTACTAAGGAGATTAGAACTATGGAGGTTACAAAAATTGTTTCTCCTGTTTCTAGTATTATTCCGCTTAGAGAAGTATTGGTCGATATGCAAAGAAAGATGGCTGAAAGTTTAGATGTAATTATGGAAGGAAGAGATATTACTACTGTTGTTCTTCCTAATGCTAATTACAAGTTTTATTTGGATGCAAGTGTTGAGGAAAGAGCTAATAGACGTTATAAAGAGAATACTTCTAAAGGAATGTCTGTAAGTTATGAAGAAATACTTGAAAATATTAAAGCAAGGGATTATAATGATATGAATAAGCCTGTGGGTGCTTTAATGCGTACAGATGAACAGGTATATATTGATTCTACTAATATGACAATTAATGAAGTAGTTTCAAAAATTCGAGAAATTATAGGACGTGATTAATGTGAATTTGAAAGATTTATTTATAAATTATTTTGTTGAGAATGGTCATAAGCAAATACCTAGTGCTCCTGTTGTTCCAGAAAATGATCCATCTGTTTTATTTAATACTGCTGGTATGCAACCATTAATTCCTTATTTGATGGGTGAGGAGCATCCATATGGAACTAGATTATGTGATTATCAAAAGTGTATTAGAACTAATGATTTAGATGAAGTAGGTGATAAGACTCATCATACTTTTTTTGAGATGCTAGGTAATTGGAGTTTAGGTGATTATTTTAAGAAGGAAAGTATTACTTATAGTTTTAATTTTTTAACTAAAGTTTTGAACATACCTACTGAAAGACTTGCTGTAACTGTTTATGGTGGTGGTATTGTTCCATATGATCAAGAGGCTCATGATTTGTGGCTTAGTTTAGGTATTAGTGAAGGCCATATTGCTTCAACGGTTGAGGATAATTTTTGGGCAGCAGGAGATGTTGGTCCATGTGGCACTGATACTGAAATATTTTATTTTAGAAGTGATGATGATATTCCTGAAGTATTTGATACTGAAGATGATAGATGGGTTGAAATTTGGAATAATGTTTTTATGCAGTTTAATAGGAATGTCGATGGTAGTATTGTAGATCTTCCTAAGAAAAATGTTGATACTGGTATGGGATATGAGAGAGTATTGGCGGTTTTAGAGGGTGTTGATGATAATTATAAGACTAGTTTATGGAAACCTATTATTTCTACTATAGAGGAAGTATCTGGTAAGAGTTATTTAGGTAATGAAGAAAGTATTAGAATAATTGCTGATCATATTAGAACTGCTGTATTTATAAGTGCTGATTATGCTGGTATTAAACCTAGTAATACTGATCAGGGATATATTTTAAGAAGATTAATTCGTAGAGCTATTAGGCATGCTAAGAAGTTAGATATTGATATAAATAGCAATTGGGATTCTAGAATTGCTTTATCTATTATTGATGAATATAAGAAATATTATAAAGAGTTAAATGACAATAAGGATATTGTAATTGAAGTTTTAAAGAATGAAAAAGAGAAGTTTAATAGAACTCTTGAGAAAGGGTTAAGGGAGTTTGAAAAGAGAGCGGGCTCTGATATCGATGCATTAACTGCATTCCATTTATACGATACTTATGGTTTTCCAATTGAACTTACAGTTGAACTTGCTAATGAAAAGGGTATTAATGTTGATATTGAAGGATTTAAGGTTAAATTTAAGGAACATCAGGAGTTATCTCGTACAGCATCTGCTGGAAAGTTTAAGGGTGGACTTGCTGGTGATAGTATTATAGAAACTAAATATCATACAGCTACTCATTTGTTAAATGCAGCATTAAAGGTTGTTGTTAATAAGGATTGTCATCAAAAAGGGTCTAATATTACTACTGAGAGAATGAGATTTGATTTTTCTTGTGATCATAAGTTAACTGATGATGAGAAGATTAAGGTTGAGAATTTAGTTAATGAATGGATTAAAGATGATTTAGTTGTTACAAAAAAAGAGATGTCTAAAGAAGATGCTATTAAGTCTGGTGCTGAATGTATGTTTATTGAAAAGTATCCTGATATTGTAACTGTTTATTCTATTGGTGATGTTTCTCATGAATTATGTGGTGGTCCTCATGTGGAAAGTACTGGATGTTTAGGTACATTTAAAATTAAGAAAGAGGAAGCTTCTTCTGCTGGTGTAAGAAGAATAAAGGCTGTTTTAGAGTAAAAAAATGCACAAATGTGCATTTTTAATTTTCTTCTTTTATTGTTGGTATTAGTATATCTAGATTTATATCTTCGTATGTAGGTTCAGTTCCTTTTATGTAGTAAAATAATTTTTTTTGTTTTGTTTTATCGTCTGCTAATTCTCCTGTTATTGGATTTACAAGTACGCCTACAACATTGTTTGGTATTTCGTACCAATTATCTTCTTTATCTTTTAGGCATTCTTCAATTGTTTCGTACCATATATTCTTTGGTATTTGACTATCTTCTGATGGTGTTTCTCTGTTGTCATCATATCCTGCCCATACTCCTATTAGTAAATCATTGTTATAACCAAATATTAGCCTATCAGTGTTTGTTGTTCCTGTTTTTATAGCATATTTTTTTGATAGTTTTCCTGCAAGGCTTATTAGTGTTGGATAGTTGTAGTCTATGAATTCTGTTTGATATGTGCTTGTTAATAACTCATTTAATATGAATACCTGACTTTCATTTAATACTAGTTCTTCGTTTTTTTTATGTTCATAAAGTATATTTCCAAATTGATCTTCTACTTTTTCAATTAGATATGGTTCGTTTTTATGTCCTTTATTTGCGAGTGTTTGATATGCTTGTATCATTTCTATTAAACTTATTTCTTCTGTTCCTAGGGCGAGTGATGGTATTGCTTCAAGATTTGTTTTTATTCCTATTCTGTGTGCAATATTAACGAGTGTTTCTTCTCCTAGGAAAAGGTGTGTTTTTACTGCATATATGTTATCTGAATATGATATAGCTGCAGCCATGCTTATTGGTTTGTTTGGGTACTCGTTATTATAGTTTTTAGGGCTATATGTTTTATCATCTGAAAATGTAAATGTTGTTTTTTCGCTTGTAAATGTTGATGATGGTGTGAATCCGTTTTCTAGTGCGGCATAGTATAGAAATGGTTTAATTGTTGATCCTACCTGCCTTTTTGATGTTATTGCTCTGTTGTACTGGCTTGTTTTATAGTCTCTTCCTCCTATTAGGGCTAGTATTTTTCCTGTTGTTGGTTCTAATATTATTGATGATACTTGTATTTCTTTGTTTTCTTGTAAATTGTTTTTAATTTTTTCTTCTAGTGTTTTTTGATAGTCTTGATTTAGTGTTGTATATATTTTTAATCCATTTGTTTCAATAAATGATTTTGGTATTGTTTTTATTTCTTTTAGTTCTTCAATCACTGCATCTTGATAATACATTAATGATGATATTTTGTTATTATTTTCTCCTATGTATGACAGTTGTTCTTTTTCTGCTTTTTCTTTTTCTTCTTGTGTTATGTATTTATTTTTAATCATACTATTTAATATTATTTTTTGTCTTTTTTTTGCGTTTTGTTCATTTTCTATTGGTGAATAGTTTGATGGTGATTTTGGTATTCCAGCTAGTATTGTTGCTTCTGATAGTGTTAAGTCTTTTGCATGTTTATCAAAATAATACAGTGAAGCGTTTTCTATTCCGAATACTCCTCCGTAATTTATTGTGTTTAGATATCCTTCTAGTATTTCATCTTTTTTGTATTGACTTTCTAATTTAATTGTTATCCATGCTTCTTGTATTTTTCTTGACCAGGTTTTTCCAAAATCTAAAAATAGATTTTTTGCGTATTGTTGTGTTATTGTTGAGGCACCTTCTACTGTTTTTTTGTTTTTTATATTGTTTACTAGTGCTTTTACAATTCTTAGATAGTCAAATCCTAAATGATTATAAAAGTGTTTATCTTCTGCAGCTAGTGTTGCTTTTATTAGGTTATCTGATATTTGATCTAGTTTTACCCAATTGTCATTATTTCCATTATATATGTTATTATTTATGTCATAGAAATAGTATTTGTTTGCGAGTGTTACTGGTAGTTTTTTTGTAAAGTGTCCATAAATATATAGTGAGAAATATGTAAGTATTAGTATTGATAATATTATTGTATTTGTTTTTATTAGTTTTTTTATTATTTTCATATTATCACCTTTTTTTATTATTTGATGAAAGTCTTTAAATTAAACATTTCTTTAAAAAAAATTTACATTTATAATTTTGCGTGTTATAATTACTGACAAGAGGATTGATATTTTGTCAAAGGTTTGTATATGTGTAAAATTGATTGAAAATAGTAATATTATTTTTGATAAGAATTTAGATGGATTTTTTTCTGATAATGTTTTAAATTATAATGATGGTGTTATTAATAATTTATATTTGAATAAATTAATATTGGAAAGAATTAGTGATGATTATGAAATGATTTTTGATTTTAATGAAATGTGTTGTAGATGTAATTATGGTGGTAATTCTTTTGTTTTAAATTTAGTATTGCTGGATAGTAATGTATCTAATAATAGTATTTTTTTTAAGTATAAAATAGTTGATACAGGTAATATTTATGAATATAGCGTATTATGGTAATTATATAAATTTTGTTAAAAGTATTGACAGTAGGTAAAAACATGATAAAATTAAATAGTCATTATTTAGGAGGATTTTATGGAACTAAAAAATATGTCAAGAGAAGAAATTGAAATGATGAGTTATACTGACTTAACTTATATTATTTTAAAAGATAATAAAAAGCCAATGAATACAGCTGATTTATTTAAAAAAATTTGTGAGTTGTTAGATTTTGGGGAAGATGAATTTAATGCTAAGATTGGTGATTATTATACATCACTTACTATAGATAAAAGATTTTATATGTTGGATGGTGCTTTATGGGATTTATCTGAGAAGCACAAGGTTGAATTACAGATTGATGATGAAGAAGAAATTAGTGAGGATGAAATTGATTCCGAAGAAGAAGTAGAAGATGAAATGGACGAAGCAGAGGATTCTTTAGATTCTATTGATTCAATTGATGATGATATTGATGAGGCAGATGATGATACTCTTGATTTATCAATTGTTAGTGAAGATGAATTGGAAGAAGAAAGTTAGTTTATTTCTTCTTTTTCTTTTAGAATGATGATATAATTAATATGAAGGTGATAAAATGAAATATTATTGTATAGGTATAAAGGGTTCTGGTATGAGTACTCTTGCTAATATATTGCATGATCTTGGTAATGAAGTATCAGGGTATGATGATGCACGTTATTATAAGTTTACAGAGGATGGTTTGAAAAAGAGGGGTATTAATATTTTTTATGATGCTCATGATATTGAAGCTGACACTATTGTTACTTATTCTAAGGCTTTCTCTTTTGATCATCCTGAAATGAAAAGAGTACGTGAATTAGGACTTCAAATGAAGGAATATAATGAGGTTGTAGGTGATGTTACTAAGTTATTTGAAACTGTTAGTGTTTGTGGCACTCATGGTAAAACTACAACTAGTTTACTTATTAGTCATATTATTAATAATGTTTTAGGTTGTTCTTTTTTTGTAGGTGATGGTACTGGATATGCATCTCCTAGTAATAAAATTTTTGTTATTGAAAGTGATGAGTATAATAAGCATTTTTTAGCTTATCATCCTTTTATTTCGGTAATAACTAATATTGAACTTGATCATACTGAGTGTTATCCTGGAGGTATTGAGGAAATTAAGGATACTTTTAGGATATTTGGGAATAAATCTAATTTTATTGTTGCTTGTGGTGATGATTCTAATATTCGTGATATTTCTTTTGATAAAAAGGTTATTTATTATGGCTTTAATGATAGTAATGATGTTTTTGCTTCAAATGTTAAGTTGACAAGTAGTGGTAGTAGTTTTGATGTATATATGGATGGTTCTTTTTATGGTCATTTTGAACTTCCACTATTTGGTCGCCATATGGTACTTAATGCTTTATCTGCAATTGTTGTTTGTAATTATTATGGTATAAGTTGTGATGATATTATTAGGTTGATGAAAACATTTAAAGGCGCTAAAAGAAGATTTAAGGAAAGTGTTTTTGGTGATGTTGTTATTATTGATGATTATGCTCATCATCCTACTGAAATTAAGGTTACTTTGGAAGCTGCTCGTCAAAAATATCCTGATAAGGAAATTGTTGCTGTGTTTTTGCCTAATACTTATTCTAGAACAGAGGCTCTTTTGTCTGATTTTATTGATTCTTTAAAGATAGCTGATAAAGCATATGTTATGGATATTCATTGTGATAGGGAGCGTCAGGAGGATTATCCTAATGCATCTAGTGATAAGATTATTGATGGAGTTTTAAATAGTGAAAAGGTAAGTGTGGAAAGTGTTTCTAAGTTGCTTAAGCATAAGAATTCTGTTATGTGTTTTATGAGTTGTGCAGATATTTATATTATTATGGATAAATATAAAGAACTTCTTAAGGAAAGTGAGCAAATAGAAGCATAGGTATGAAGAAGTTTGTTTATTCTATTTTTATAGTTGTATGGATGAGTATTATTTTTAGTTTGTCTAATCAACCTGCTACAGATTCTTCCCAACTCAGTGATGGATTTATATCTAATACTATTGGAAATGTTTATAAGTTATTTAATGGTGATGTAAGTTCTTCTGAATTAGATAGAATTAAGGAAAAGTTTACTCATCCTGTAAGAAAGATGGCTCATTTTACTATTTATATGATTCTTGGTATTTTAGTTACTTTACTTGTTCGTGAATATAATTTTAGCTTTTGGAAGTGTTTATTTATTTCATTATTTGTTTGTTTATTATATTCTATTAGCGATGAGATACATCAATTATTTGTTGTAGGTAGATCTGGTGAAGTTAGGGATGTATTTATTGATACTTGTGGAAGTTTTTCAGGTATATTTATTTTTAATAGGTTGTTTAGAAAAAAGGTTAAAGAAGTGATTTGAAGAAAATCTACACGAAATAAAAAAAACGTGTAGATTTTTTATATAAATTTATAAAAAAAATAAAATTAGCACTCATATATTGACATTGCTAACATATAATAGTATACTGGTATTAGCACTTAAGAATTTGTAGTGCTAATTAGAGGTGATGTAATGATTAGTGAAAGACAGGAGAGATTATTACAACTTATTATAGAGGATTATATTAAAACTGCTAGACCGATTGGTTCTAAGTCGTTATGTGAGATTTTGGATTGTTCTAGTGCTACTATTCGTAATGAGATGAGTTATTTAGAGGATATGGGATTATTAGAAAAAACTCATACGTCTTCCGGTAGGGTTCCTAGTGAGAAAGGTTACAGATATTATGTTGATAATATTATGAAACCTCGTGAGATTGATAGTAAAGATGTCATGGAGTTAGAGACTATATTTAATAATAAGTCTATTGTTTTATCTGATGCGATTAGTAAGAGTATGGAAATTATTTCTTCTATTACGAATTATACTGCTGTTGTTCTTGGTAGTACTTCTCGTTTTAATAAGGTTACTAAGGTTGAGGTTGTTCCAATCGATGAAGAAAATTTAATTGCGATTGTAATAACTGATAGAGGTCATGTTGAACATAAGAATGTTAAGTTGGAAGAGAAGGTTTCAGTTGCTGAAATTAAACAAACTGTTGATTTGATCAATAAGTTGATAGTTGGTGTTCCAATTAATGAAGTAAGTGATTTACTTGAACATGAGATTAAACCAATTATTGGCCAATATGTTAAACAACATGAAGTTTTATATAATGCATTTTATAGTGCCTTTACAGATTTTAGTGATAATAATTTTAAGATGAATGGTACTCGTAATATATTGATGCAACCGGAGTTTAATAATGCTGATAAGATTCGTGATATTGTTAGTAAGTTTGAGGATAAAGAATTTATTAACAGTATTAAGGAAGAAGATAATGGTGTTAATATTTATATTGGTAGTGAGAATTCAGTTGATGATGATTTAACCATTATTAAAACTAAGTATAACATTAACGGTGAAGAGGGTACTCTTGCGCTTATTGGTCCTAAGAGAATGGAATATGATCGAGCTATAACACTTCTAAATTATATTAAACAAAATATTGATAATTAAGGAGGCACTATGAAAAAAGAGGAAAAAGTTAAAGAAGAAAAGTGTGAATGTAATAAAGATTGTACATGCGAAGAGAAATGTTCTGATGAGTGTACAGGTGATGAATGTCATTGTTCAGATGATTGTACTTGTGGAGAAAATTGTGAGTGTACTCCAGAGGATAATTGCGGATGCGGTGGGCATTGTCATGATAAAAAAAGTAAAAAAAAGGATAAGCACACTGATAAGTTAAATGAGGCTTATAATAAAATTAGTGAGTTAGAGGATAAGCTTTTAAGAGAAAAGGCTGAGCTTGTTAATTATAGAAAACGTAAGGAAGAGGAAACTGAGAGACTTCTTAAGTATTCTAGCGAAGATATAGCAAAATCATTATTACCAATTGTTGATAATTTTGAAAGGGCTATTAGCATGGATGATGATAATTTAGAGGATGAGGTTTCTAAGTTCTTATCTGGATTTAAGATGATTTATTGTAATTTTGTAAATGTTCTTGAAAAGAATGGAATTAAAGCTATTGATGAGGCTAATGTCCCATTTGATCCTGCTTTTCATCAAGCTATTATGACTGAGAAAAGAGATGGAATTGAACCTGAAATGATTTTAGAGGTTTTACAAAAAGGATATTTACTTAAGGATAAAGTTATTAGACCAGCAATGGTTAAGGTTAGTGAATAGGAAAGGAATGATTATTTATGAGTAAATGTATAGGTATAGATTTAGGTACAACTAATAGTTGTGTATGTGTTTATGAAGGTGGAGAAGCAAAGGTTATTGCTAATGCTGAAGGAGGAAGAACTACTCCATCTGTTGTTGCTTTTAAGAATGGAGATATGTTAGTAGGATCTAAGGCTAAGCATCAAGCTGTTATTAATCCTGAGACTATTTCTTCTATTAAAAGATTAATGGGTACTGATAAGAAGGTTAAGGCTAATGGTAAGGAATATTCTCCTGAGGAAGTTTCTGCTATGATCTTAGGTGATTTAAAGAAGACTGCTGAGGCTTATTTAGGTGAAAAGGTTACTAAGGCTGTTATTACAGTTCCTGCATATTTCAATGATGCTCAAAGACAAGCAACTAAGAATGCTGGTAAGATTGCAGGTTTAGAGGTTGAAAGAATTATTAATGAGCCTACTGCTGCAGCGCTTGCATATGGTCTTGATAAACAAGATAAAAATGAGAAAATTTTAGTTTACGATTTAGGTGGAGGAACATTTGATGTTTCTATACTTGAAATAGGTGATGGTGTATTTGAAGTTTTATCTACATCTGGTAATAATAAATTAGGTGGAGATGACTTTGATAATAAATTAGTTGATTATATTGTTGATTCTATTAAGGATCAAGAAAAAGTTGATTTACATGATGATAAGATGGCAATGCAACGTATTAAAGAAGCTGCAGAACAGGCTAAGAAGGATTTAAGTAATATGACTTCTACTCAAGTTTCTTTACCATTTATCGCTCAGGTAGATGGAGCTCCAATTAGTTTTGAAATGGATATTACACGTGCTAAATTTGAGGATTTAACTCGTGACTTAGTTGATTCTACTTTGGAACCAGTTAGAAAAGCTTTAAAGGATGCAGGACTTTCTAAGAATGATATTGATAAAGTATTATTAGTTGGTGGTTCTACTCGTATTCCTAGAGTTCAAGAAATTATTAAGGAAGAGTTAGGTAAGGAACCATCTAAGGGTGTTAACCCAGATGAAGTTGTTGCTATGGGCGCTGCAATTCAAGGTGGTGTTTTACAAGGTGAAGTTAATGATATAGTTTTACTTGATGTTACACCATTGTCACTTGGTATTGAAACTCTTGGTGGAGTAATGACTGTTTTAATTCCAAGAAATACTACTATTCCAACAAGTAAGTCTCAAGTATTCTCAACTGCTGCTGATAATCAACCTGCTGTAGATATTCACGTATTACAAGGTGAAAGAAGTATGGCTGCTGATAATAAGACTCTTGGTAATTTCCAACTTACAAATATTCCAGCTGCTCCAAGAGGTGTTCCTCAAATTGAAGTTACTTTTGATATAGACGCAAATGGTATTGTTAATGTTAAGGCTAAGGATTTAGGTACTAAGAAGGAACAATCTATTACAATTACTTCTTCAACTAATTTATCTGATGATGAAATCGATAAGATGGTTAAAGAGGCTGAGGCTAATAGAGCTGCTGATGAGAAGAAAAAAGAAGAAGCAGATTTAAAGAATGAGGCTGAACAATTAGTTTTCCAAACTGAGAGATCTATTAAAGATTTAGGTGATAAGATTGATTCTAAGGATAAAGAAAAAGCTGAAGCTGAAATCAAAGATTTAAAAGAAGCAATTGATAAAAATGATTTAGATGATATTAAAGCTAAGAAAGAAAAATTACAAGAAACTGCTATGGCATTTGCTACTAAAGTTTATGAAGAAGCTGCTAAAGCACAACAAGCTAGTGAATCTAGTGATAGTTCATCTGATAAAAAAGATGATGGTGTAGAAGAAGCTGAATTTGAAGAAAAATAATATTAAGGGGTCTATTTTGGACCCCCTTATTATAGATTAGGAGATAAAATGGAAAAACAAAGAACAAGAAATGAAATTGAAGAGCAGTATAAGTGGAATTTAACTACTATTTTTAAGTCTGATGATGAATTTAATATAGAATTAGATAAATTAGAAAAAGATATAAAATGTATTAATGATTATAAGGGGAATATTGTTAAGAGTGCATCTAATTTATATGATTTTTTAAGTTTGTCTGATACTTTGGAAAGAAGATTATATAAGTTGTATTATTATGCTCATTTAAAGCATGATGAGGATACTACTAATACACATAATCAGGAGTTGCTTGGAAAAATTAACAATTTAAATCAAAAGTATTCGGAACTTACTAGTTTTGTAACTCCTGAATTATTAAGTGTTGATTATGAAATGATTAAGGAGTTTTATAAGGATGATTCTAGATTGCTTAATTATGAATTTAATTTAGAATGTGTTTATAGGTATAAAAATCATACTCTTGACGAAAAAAGTGAAAATATTCTTTCTATGTTTTCTAAAGTGTTTGGAAATAGTGAGGATACTTATTCTGCTTTAACTGATGGAGATATGACTTTTGGAAGTATTAATGTTGATGGTAAGGATGTTGAACTTACTGAAAGTAATTATTCTATGTTTATTAAGAATAGTGATGTAAATGTTAGAAAGAGTGCTTTTGAAAGATTATTTTCTCGTTATAGTGAGTTTAAAAATACAATTACTAATACTTTTAAAGGTAATATTGATTATTTAGTTAATAGTGCTCGTTTAAGAGGATATGATAGTAGTATTCAGGCTTCTTTATATTCTGATAATATTGATGTTTCTGTTTATAATAATCTAATTGATACTGTAAGTAATAATATGGATAAAATATATAAGTATTTTAATCTTAAGAAAAGAATACTTGGTATATCTGATTATCATATTTATGATGTTTATTTAGATATGATTCCTTCATTTGATAAAGAGTATAGTTTTGAAAGTGCTAAAGAATTAGTTATTAATGCTTTAGGTGTTTTGGGTGATGATTATATTACTAATTTAAAACGTGCTTTTTCTGAGAGATGGATTGATATTTATAATAATAAGGGTAAAAGAGGAGGGGCTTATAGTAGTGGTTTTTATGATACTAATCCTTTTGTTTTACTTAATTATGAGGGTAAGTATCATGATGTTTCTACTCTTGCTCATGAATTAGGGCATTCTATGCATACTTATTATTCGTGTCACAATAATAGTTATAATAATTCTAGTTATAAGATATTTGTTGCTGAGGTTGCTAGTACTGTTAATGAATTATTGTTAGCTCGTTATATGCTTGACAATTCTAGTGACAAGGATGAGAAATTATTTATTTTGAATCAATTGATGGAGTTATATAAGTCTACTATTTATCGTCAGACTATGTTTGCTGAGTTTGAGCGTGATATGCATAAAAAAGTAGAGGATGACGAGGTATTAACATATGAAAATATTTCATCACATTATTATGATTTAAATAAGAAATATTTTGGCGATACTCTTGTTCTTGATGATTTAATTCGATATGAGTGGGAAAGAATTCCTCATTTCTATTATGATTTTTATGTTTATAAGTATTCTATAGGTTTGTCATGTGCGACTAAGATTGTAAATGATATATTAAGTGGTAGGGATGGAGCAGTTAATAATTATTTAAGTTTCTTGAAGTCTGGAGGTAGTGATTATCCTGCTAATGAATTGTTACTTGCTGGTGTCGATGTAAAGTCTCCTGAGGTAATTTTAAGTGCTTTAGATTATTTTGATAAGTTAATTGATGAGTTTGATAATGTTTATAATGAGAAGTAGGTGAGTTATGGAAAAACGTGATTATTATGAAGTTTTAGGTGTATCTAAGGATGCGTCTCCCGCTGAAATAAAGAGTGCTTTTAGAAAACTTGCTAAGAAGTATCACCCTGATGTTTCTAAGGAACCTGATGCTGCCGAAAAGTTTAAGGAAGCACAAGAGGCTTATGCAGTTTTATCTGATGAGTCTAAGCGTCGTCAGTATGATCAATATGGTCATGCTGCATTTGATCAGATGAATGGTGGAGCTGGTTTTGATTTTTCAGGTTTTGATTTTTCTGATATTTTTGGAGATTTATTTGGCGAAGGTGGATTTAATTTTGGCTTTGGTGGTAGAGGTAGATCTAATCGTGCTACTAAGGGTCGTGATAGATTAGTTAGAGTTGATCTTGATTTTGAAGAGGCTGTATTTGGTTGTAAAAAAACTGTCAATCTAGATGTAAATGAAAATTGTTCGGAATGTGATGGTAAAGGTGGTCATGGTGAGACTAGTTGTTCTAGATGTCATGGCACTGGAACTATTACTACTGAACAAAGATCTATGTTTGGTACTTTTATGTCTAGAGCTACCTGTCCTGATTGTAATGGTGCTGGTAAAGCTTATAAGGAAAGATGTAGTAAATGTCGTGGTACTGGTAAAGTAAAAGTAAATAAAGATTTAGAGGTTAAAATTCCAGCTGGAGTTGATACTGGTAATCAATTAAGAATTTCTGGTAAGGGTGAAGCAGGCGCTAATGGAGGACCTAATGGTGATGTTTATTTAGAGTTTAATGTTCGTCGACATGAAATTTTTGAAAGAGATGGAAATGATATTTATTTGGAGTTACCTATTACTATTACTGATGCAGTTTTAGGATGTAAAAGAGATGTACCTACTATTAGTGGTAGTGTTAGACTTACTATTAAGGAAGGTGCTGAAACGGGAGATAAGTATAGATTAAAGGGTAAAGGTATTGAAGATGTTCATTCATATCGTAAGGGGGACATGTATGTTATTATTAAAGTAGTTACTCCTAAGAAGTTATCTCGTGATCAAAAGAAGTTATTTGAGTCTTTATCTAATACGGATTTAGAGGATTCTTCATTTAATAAAATTAAAAAGTATGTTTAAAACTATAGTTATGAACATAATTAAATTTATATTTTAAAGTTATGCACACTGTTAAGTGTGTTTTTCTTTATTATATTTTATTTTTGTGTTATACTTTTTATGGAGGATGATTTATGGAAAAGTTAAAGTGTTCATCTTGTGGTGGAGAAATTACTGTTGATAATGATAAGGAATATGGAACATGTCCATATTGTGGTACTAAGTATAAGTTAAATCAGGATGTTAATGTTAATATTAAGCTTGACGATAATATGAAAGAAGTATTAAATAATGGTCTTGAAACTACAAAACATTTTTCAAAATTTATGGTTATACCTGTAATAGCTTTTTTTGTAATTTTTGTTATTGTGTTGGTTTCTATGTTTAAAACGGCTGGTAGTTTTGAGCAGAGAGCTAGTGATTCTCATAGTGAATTTGAGCAAAAGGTTGAAAAGCAAAAGGATGATGTAGAAAAGAGTTTATTTAATTTTCAGTTTATAAATGATAATGGAACAAAAAGTGCTTTCTTCTTAGAAAGTACATTTGATGAAATAGTTCAAAGTAATAAGACTCATGATAGAAAAGTATCTCTTGTTTTTGATGGAAAAGAAATAACTGATGAATCAGAAATTATTAATATTAAACATTCTTTAAGTGGTGATTATGAAGTTTCTTTTTCTTATGATGACGGTGGGTACATTAATAAGGTAGTTGTTGATAAAATTAATTAAACGCTTTTTTGCGTTTTTTTTAGTTATTTTAATTGCTTGTACATTTTTATTTTTCATATCTTATAGTGGATAGAAGGTGTTTGTATGATTGGTTTATTAAAGTTTAATAATATTATCTTCTATTTGCTTGTTATTTCAATATTATTAGATGTATTTTTAGGTAGTATTCGTGCTATTAAGGAGAGAACATGGAATAGTACTGTAGGTATTAATGGTATTTTACGTAAGTGCGCAATGATTGGTAGTGGTGTTTTTTTAATTGTTGTTGATTCTATTTTAAATATCGATTTATTGTTTTTTGTTCCTGATGAAATTTTAGGATTTTTTGGTATTAGTTTTGTCGGTATTTTTGAGTTGTTTGGTATTATGTTTATATTATATGAAAGTTCTAGTATTCTTAAGAATATGGTTTTATGTGGTTTGCCTATTCCTAGTAAAATTAAGATAATAATAGAAAGGTTTTTATCTGATATGACAAGTGAAGTGGATGGGGGTGAAAAAGGTGAATAGTCCATATTATAAAAGATTTAAGGTTACTCAAAGATATGTTTCTGGTACTCATGATGGTCTTGATTTAGTTGGTCTAGATTCAAAAGATATTCATTCTACTGTAAATGGTAAAGTTTTATATGCGGGTTGGGAGAATATTAATAACTCAAGACAGGGATTTGGAAAGTATGTTAAAATTCAAAAGGATAATAGTGATATGGTATTTTATTATGCTCATTTAAGTGATATTTATGTTAAGAAAGGTGATAGAGTTCGTATTACTCAAGTAATTGGTAAAGAGGGTTCAACAGGTTATTCTACTGGTTCGCATTGTCATTATTGTTGTAGAAAAAATGGTGTCAGAGGTAATGATTTAGATATTAGTAAGATTAGTGGTATACCTAATAAGCTTGGTATTTATGATGATGGTTATAGAGAGGGCAATGATGGTTATTTAGAAAATTCTTCTTATAAGGGTAATTCTATTGTTGATGCTTTAAAACAAATTGGTGTTGATTCTAGTTTTTCTAATAGGAAGAAGATAGCTAGTAGAAATAATATTTCTAATTATACTGGTACAGCTACACAAAATACTAAGTTACTTAATTTATTAAAAAAGGGTAAATTAATAAAATAGGATAGATTGGTCTATCCTATTTTTATACAAGATTAATAAAAAATTAATTGTGAAATATATTATTTATATTTTTTATTCATTGACTTTTAAATTCATAATTTGTATACTATTTATAGGTGATATGAATGAATGAAATTTTAGAAGAAACTGAGTTAAAAATGGAGTCTTGTATTGAAAATATGGAGAAAAGATTTACTAATGTTAGAGCAGGTAGAGCTAATCCAGCAATTTTAGATGGTGTTATGGTTGCTTATTATGGTGTTCCAACTCCTTTAAAGCAATTAGCAACTATTTCTATTCCTGAGGCTAGACAATTAATGATTAAACCTTTTGATAAGGGATGTTTAGGCGCGATAGAAAAGGGGATATATGAGGCTAATATTGGTCTTACTCCTAATAATAATGGAGAGGTTGTTATTCTTAATATTCCAGCTTTAACTGAGGATACAAGAAGAGAATATGTTAAACAAGTTAAGGGTTTAGCTGAGGATTGTAGAATTGCTCTTAGAAATGTAAGACAAGACGCTAATAATGATATTAAAAAGTTAGAAGTTACTGAGGATGAAGTAAAAGAAGCTCAAGATGAAGTACAAGAACTTATTAATAAGTATAATAAAATAGTTGATGAAAAGTTAAAAGTAAAAGAACAAGAGTTAATGACTGTTTAGTCATTAATTTTTTGGGGAAGTTTACGAACATTTGTTTAGGAGGATAAAATGGAGTATGTGATTATAGGGATTTTGATTGTTATTTTAATATTAGTTGTTGTTATACTTGTTAAGAGTACTAATGAGTCTAATATTACTGAGAGACTTGGTAAGATGGAAGCTAATATGATTAAGGAATTAGGTGAGTTTAAGTCCAATTTAAAGGATGAGATTAATGAGAATTTTACTGAGTCTAATGATAGAATTGATTATAGATTGAGATTAATGAACGAGAAAGTTAATGAAAGAATTGATGTTAATTTTGAGAAGACTAATAAGACTTTTACTTCTGTTTTAGAAAGATTATCTAAGATAGATGAGGCTCAAAAGAAGATTGATGATTTATCTAGTGATATCATTTCTTTACAAAGTGTTCTTACTGATAAGAAGACTAGAGGTATATTTGGTGAGGTTAATTTAAAACATATTATGTCTAATGTATTCGGTGAAAAGAATGATAAAGTTTATAGATTACAGTATCCTTTTGATAGTGGAGTTATAGCTGATTGTGTTTTATTTGCGCCAGAACCACTTGGTACAATTGCGATTGATTCTAAGTTTCCTTTAGAAAATTATCAAGTTATGGTTAATAAGAATAATAGTGGTGAGGTTAGGACTCATGCTGAAAGATTGTTTAAGATGGATGTTAAAAAGCATATTGATGCGATTAGTTCTAAGTATATTATTCCTGGTGTTACTAGTGATCAGGCAATTTTATTTTTACCAGCCGAAGCTATATTTGCTGAAATTAATGCATATCACACTGATTTAATTGAGTATTCTTATAAGAAACATGTATGGCTTACTAGTCCTACTACTTTGATTAGTACTTTAACTACTATTCAGGTTATTATTAAGAATCTTGAAAGAGATAAGTATGCTCATGTTATTCATAATGAGTTGAAGTTACTTGATTTAGAGTTTAAAAGATATAAGGATAGATGGGATAAATTATATAGGAGTATTGAAACTGTTAGTCGTGATGTTAAGGAAATTCATACTACTACTGATAAAATAACTCGTAGGTTTGATTCTATAAATCAAGTTGAAGTTGATAAAATAACTCATGATGATGAAGTATTGATGTAGGTCAATACTTTTTTAGATTTTATATTGATATTTTGTAATGTTGGTGCTATTATATATTTAACAATATGTTAATAGGAGATGTTATGGATATAAATGATTTAAATATTGGAGATGTTGTATGGGCAAGAAGATATTCAAATACTAAACAAAAAAATATGATTAAGTGTAATCATAGAGAGGGTCCTTTTATTGTTATTAAAAAAACTCGTAAAAGAGTATATGCAATACCGTGTACTAGTAATAGAAATGCATGGAATGCTTATAAATTGGGTAAGATAGGAAGTTATTCTAAAATAACATATTTGTTATTGGAACAGGTAACAATAATTGGAAAATATAGATTTATTAAAAAGGTTTGTTCTCTTGATAATAAAAAAATAAATGAAATAATGAATAGATTAGAAAAAATATTATCTAGAAGAAAAATACGTTTTTTTAGTAATAAAGATATAATTTATAATTATAATATTGGAGACGTAGTTAAATATTTAGGTAGTAAATATTATATTTATAGTGAGTCAATTGATTATTATAATTGTATTATTTTACATAAAACTGGTTTGTTTAAAAAGAATATTAGGATAAATGCAGAAAAATATTTGTTAAATAGTGAAGATAGTAGAAGTTTATCTAAGTATAGATATTATGAAATACTTGAGAGTGCATCAAATATAGAACAGATTAATATTTTGGAAAAGGTATTTATATTGGATATATATCAAATATGTTATTAAAAAATGAATAATTTAGAAAAATACTATTGACGAATCAAATTATTGTGTGGTATAATCTAATCGTTCATTTGACTTGGGGGATTAGCTCAGTTGGCTAGAGCACTTGCCTTGCACGCAAGGGGTCAAGGGTTCGAATCCCTTATCCTCCACCATGTTTGAACTTAAGATCTAGGTTTTCCTAGATTTTTTTGTGTGCGTGCTCTAGCTTTTATAAAATCGAATCTATTTCATAAATCGTTTTTTTTCTTTACATATAAATTATAAAATTTATTTATATATTATTGTTATTTTTAATTAACTATGATAAAATTAAATCGCATACGATTAAAGGAGGAATATATATGAGTATATATGATTTAAGTGTTAAGAAGAGAAGCGGTGAAGAGGTTAAGTTATCTGATTTTAAAGGTAAAGTATTATTAATTTTTAATAGCGCTACGGGATGCGGATTTACTCCTCAATATGAAGGAATAGAAAAATTATATGAAGATTATCATGATAAAGGTTTGGAAGTTTTAGATTTTTCTTGCAATCAATTTGGTCATCAAGCTCCTGGTAGTGATGATGAAATACATGAGTTTTGTACTGCAAAATACGATACTAAATTTGATCAATTTGCTAAAATAGATGTTAATGGTGATAATGAAGATCCTTTATTTACTTATATTAAGGGTGAAATGAAAGATGAGGTAATAAATGGTCTTAAAGGTAAGCTTGCTATGAAGGCAGTTTCAAAGTTAAGTCCTACTACTAAAAGTGATGGTGATATTAAGTGGAATTTTACTAAGTTTTTAGTTGATAGAAGTGGTAATGTTGTTAAAAGATATGCTCCTACTGTTGAACCAAAGGATATGGAAAAGGATATTATTAGTTTGATTTAGTATGGATAAGTATGAGTGTTTAAAATTAAAAAATCAATTATGTTTTCCTATTTATTTATGTTCAAAAGAGATTATTAGAAAATATACTCCTTTTTTAAAAAAATTGGATTTAACATATACTCAGTATATTGTAATGATGTATTTTTGGGAGTATAATGAGTCTAATGTTAAGGAGTTAGGAAATAAGTTGATGCTTGATTCTAATACTTTAACTCCTCTTTTAAAAAAGCTTGAGGATAAGGGATATATTGAAAGAAAAAGGTCTTCTTTAGATGAACGTAATTTGATTGTAAAGTTAACTTCTAAGGGTGAAAAACTAAGGGATGATGCAGTAGATATTCCTAGTAGTGTTGGAAAATGCATTAATTTATGTAGTGAGGATTTTGTTGCATTGTATTCTTTAATGTATAAAATTTTAGGTAATATTAGGGAGGATTATAATGAGTGATATGTATGATATTATAGTTGTAGGTGCTGGACCTGCTGGTTTAACTTCTGCTATATATGCTTGTAGAGCTAAGAAGAATGTTTTAGTTTTGGAGGCTAATAGTTATGGTGGACAAATTGTTAACACTTTAGATATTGAAAATTATCCGGCATTAGAACATATATCTGGTTTTGATTTTGCTACTAATTTGTATAATCAGACTAAGAATTTGGGCGCTTCTATTAAATTTGAAAAGGTTGTTGAAATTAAGGATGGTAGTGTTAAGGAAGTTGTAACTACTAAGAATGTATATAAATGTAAAGCTATTATTTTAGCGACAGGTGCTGAAAATAGAAAATTGGGTTTATCTAATGAGGATGATTTAGTAGGTCGTGGTGTTTCTTACTGCGCTACTTGTGATGGTGCTTTTTATAAGGAACGTAATGTTGCTGTTGTAGGTGGTGGAAATACTGCTATTGAGGATGCTTTATATTTAAGCGATATTTGTCGTACTGTTTATTTAATCCATAGAAGAGATAAGTTTAAAGCTGAAGAGACTTTAATTGATAAATTAAATGAGAAAGACAATATTAAGTGTATTTTTAATAGTAATGTTACTAAAATTAATGCTTCTGAAAAATTATCTAGTATTGAAATTAATGGTGATTCAACAATTGATGTTGATGGTTTATTTATAGCGGTTGGTAGAGTACCTGAAAATCAAAATTTTGCGAAAGTTATTAATTTGAATGATTTTGGTTATGTTATTGCTTCAGAAGATTGTCATACTAATGTTGCTGGTATTTTTGTTGCTGGTGATAACAGAACTAAGTTATTAAGGCAACTTACTACTGCTGTAGGTGATGGTGCGGTTGCGGCTACTGAGGCTATTAAATATATAAATGAGATTTAGAGGTGTTTTATGGGTAGGTATTGTAGTGATTGTGCTAAATTTAATCCTAAGGATAAGAAAGCTCCAGGAATTTGTATGTGTAAAAAGAATAAGAAACATATTCCTGCAAATACTCCTGCTTGTGATAAGTTTGAGAAAGCTTATTCTAGAGGTTGGTATGAGAAAGAGAAACTTTATGATGATGCAAAGGAATCTTTAAATAAATGGTCTGGAAAAGAGACTAGTATATTAGTTCCTATTGCTTTAATATTATTACTTATTATTTTAAAAATATTTGGTGTTGTGTAAACTAGATTTTGATGTGAACCCCAAATAGGAGACATCAAAAAAAACTAGCTTTCAAAAAAATCA
>CAMOSQ010000002.1 GCA_946624985.1 uncultured Caryophanales bacterium
GTTTGCGTATGATGTATGAGTAAATGCTTTTTCATATAATGAATCATGATTTGGTATAATGTTAAATTTTTCTAAAACTGTCATATAACCACCCAGTATTTATTATATCAAATTTAAGTAAAAAAGAAATAATAAATTTACTTTTATTTTAAATTTTAGTATAATATTATTGGTGTTAATATGAAATATATATTAATTGGTATGATAAGAGTGTATCAATTGTTACCTTTAAGTAGTCATATAAAGTGTAGATTTATTCCAACATGCTCTAATTATGGAATTGAAGCAATTGACAAGTATGGCTCTATTAAAGGAAGTTTATTAACAATTAAAAGAATAATAAGGTGTAACCCTTTTAATAAGCATTGTGGTTATGATCCTGTACCTAAGGAGTTGAAGAAATGAAAAAATATTTTATCGTATTATGCGCTTTATGTTGTTTTTTATTAACTGGATGTATTAAAATGGATTCAATGGATGATATTACTATTTATACTACAGTTTATCCTATTGAATATATTACTAATAGGTTATATGGAGAAAATGGCACTGTATATAGTATTTATCCTGATGGTATCATTTCTGATGTTTATACTTTAAATGATAAGCAAATAAGTGATTATAGTGATTCTGATTTATATATTTTTAATGGTTTAAGTAATGAAAAGAATTATTTAAAACAAATGTTAAAAAATAATCATAAGTTAAAAATAATTGATGCTACATTAAGTATGGAATATTCTGGTCATGAAGAGGAGTTATGGCTCGATCCATCTAATGCTTTGATGATTGCGCGTAATATTAAGACTGGATTTAATGAGTATATTGATAATCATTATTTAAAAGCTGATATAGAGGAAAAATATGATAAGCTTAAGCTTGATTTATCAAGTCTTGCAGCTAAACTTAAAGTTGTCGCAAGTAGTTCGAATGATCCTACAATAGTTGTTTCTAGTGATGTATTTAAGTTTTTAGAAAAATATGGTTATAATGTTATATCACTTGAGGAAAATGATAATTTAAGTGATAAAATAATTAGTGATGTTAAAACAAGAATATCAAATGGTTCAACTAAACATATTTTTGTTGTTAAAGGTCAAGATTTAAATTCTACTGTACAATCTATTATTGATGAAACAAAGGTTGAAAAGTTGGAGTTTCATCCATTATCTAATATTAGTGAGACTGAGAGAAAAAACAAAAATGATTATGTATCTATTATGACTGATAATATTACTTTGTTGAAGCAAGAATTATATAAGTAAACGCATAAAAGCGTTTTTTTTTAATATAATTATTTAGGTGATAATGTGCTTTATGATTTAATTATAAATAGTGTTCCAAGTAATCTTAATAAGTTTGAAATAGCTAGATTTTTATATATAAGACTTGGGAGTTTAGTATCATTTAGTACTGTTATAAATAATACTGATACGAATAATTTTTATAGATTATTAAATTTAGAGGTAGATCCTTATACATTTAATGAGATAGAAGTTAATTGTTATACCTGGGCCCAATTATATTCAGCATTATTAAGTCACTTTAAAATTAATAATAAGATTGTTAAATATTGGCATTCTTATGTTAATTTTTTTATTGATGGAAAAAAATATGTAGCTGATGCGACATTTGGTAGATATTCTGATTTATCTAGAATTCATTATCATGATAAGACATCTTTTTTTGGTCCTTGTTTTTATCAAGAAAAATATATAGATTCTAATGTTGTTGATTGTGATAGATATTTTAGTTTTATTCTTGATAAAATTGATAAAAAAATTAATTATTCTACTATTAAAACTGATGAATTTAAGAAATTATTAAATTATATAAGGAATCATAAGATAAATATAGATAGTTCTAATAATATTATTTCAAAGTTAGAGTTTATTTTTTCTTTTGTTGGACAATTGTCTTTTGGTTATTATGAGTCAAAGGAGTTTATTTATGAATTGGAAAAGAATATTTTTACTAAAGAGGAATTAAGTAAAATAGGCAGTATAGAATTTAAAAAAATAAATGGTTTTAATAAGATTGATATCATTCAATGTATTTATACTGGTTTTAATGGTTGTTATAATTATTATATTTTATGCCCTACTTTTCCTATTAAATCTGTTACAAATGATGAGATATTATCGTTATTATCTAATGGTTTTATTCCAAATAAAAAAATGCCAGGGATAAATATTCCTGGTAAAATGAAATAAGAAACTATTTCTAGTTTCTTATTTTTTAATTATTTAATAATTTCTGAAACGTTTCCAGCACCAACTGTTCTACCACCTTCACGAATTGAGAACTTAGTTCCATTTTCGATTGCGATAGGAGCAATTAATTCAACTGTCATTTCAACGTTATCTCCAGGCATTACCATTTCAGTTCCTTCTGGTAATTCAATAACACCAGTTACGTCTGTAGTTCTGAAATAGAATTGTGGACGATAATTTGAGAAGAATGGAGTATGACGTCCACCTTCTTCTTTAGTTAGAACGTATACTTGAGCTTTGAACTTAGTATGTGGAGTAACTGAACCTGGTTTAGCTAATACTTGACCACGTTCTACGTCTTCTCTAGCGATACCTCTTAGAAGTACACCAGCGTTATCTCCGCATTCAGCATAGTCTAATTGTTTACGGAACATTTCGATTCCTGTAACTACTGATTTCTTAGTTTCTCTTAAACCAACGATTTCAACTTCTTCATTAAGTTTTAATTGTCCTCTTTCAACACGTCCTGTAACAACTGTTCCACGACCAGTGATTGTGAAAACATCTTCAATTGGCATTAAGAATGGTTTGTCAGTATCTCTTTCTGGAGTTTCAATCCATGTATCAACTGCATCCATTAATTCCATAATTTTGTCAACATACTTAGGATCTCCTTCTAGAGCCTTAAGTGCTGAACCTTGGATAATTGGAGTATTATCTGGATCATATCCATATTTTTCAAGATTTTCTCTGATATCCATTTCTACTAATTCTAGCATTTCTGGATCATCAACCATATCACACTTATTCATGAAAACTACCATACGTTTTACACCAACTTGTTGAGCTAGTAATAAGTGTTCTTTAGTTTGAGCCATAGGTCCATCTGTAGCTGCAATAACTAGGATTGCTCCATCCATTTGAGCTGCACCAGTTATCATGTTTTTAACGTAGTCAGCGTGTCCTGGACAGTCTACGTGAGCATAGTGTCTCTTTTCTGTTTCATACTCGATATGAGCGGTATTGATTGTAATACCTCTTTCCCTTTCTTCAGGTGCCTTATCGATATTAGCAAAATCAACTTGTTCGTTTCCAGCTACTTTTTCAGATAATACTTTAGAGATAGCTGCAGTTAAAGTTGTTTTACCATGGTCTACGTGTCCAATTGTACCAATGTTAACATGTGGTTTTGAACGATCGAATTTTGCTTTTGCCATTTAAATTTTCCTCCTTTATTAATTACATATATTATTTTATATTAATACTTTTAAAATAGCAAGTACTTTTTTGTTTTATTTATTTATTTTTACATATTTATGTAATGAAGAAACTAGTAATAACTAGTTAGCTCCATTTTGTTTAATTATTTCTTCAGCAATATTCTTTGGAGTTTCTTCATAGTGGTCAAATACCATTGTGAAGTTACCACGTCCTTGAGTATTACTTCTTAAGCTTGTTGCATATCCAAACATTTCAGCAAGTGGTACCATAGCGTTAATAGCTAAAGCGTTTCCTCTTGATTCTTGTCCTAGTGGACGTCCTCTACGTGATGTAATATCACCCATAACGTTTCCTAGGTATTCATCTGGAACTACAACTTGAACTTTCATGATTGGTTCAAGAATTACTGGTTTACATTTGTTCTTAGCTTCTTTTAAAGCCATTGAAGCAGCAATCTTGAATGCCATTTCTGATGAGTCTACATCGTGGTATGATCCATCAAATAATGTTGCTTTAACATCTATCATTGGATATCCAGCAAGTACACCAGTCTTTAATGCATCTTGTAATCCTTTGTCAGTTACAGGGATGTATTCTCTTGGTACTACACCACCAACGATAGCGTCAACGAACTCATATCCTTTATCAGGATTTGGCTCAAATTTAATCCAAACATGTCCATATTGTCCACGTCCACCTGATTGTTTGATATATTTACCTTCACATTCAGCTGTTTGAGTAATTGTTTCACGATATGAAACTTGTGGTTTACCAATATTAGCTTCTACATTGAATTCTCTTTTCATTCTATCTACGATGATATCAAGGTGTAATTCACCCATACCAGCGATGATAGTTTGACCAGTTTCATGGTTTGTAGTTGCTCTAAATGTTGGATCTTCTTCTGATAATTTTTGTAAAGCTGTAGCCATTTTATCTTGGTCTGCTTTTGATTTTGGTTCTACTGCTAGTTCAATAACTGGTTCAGGGAATTCCATTGATTCAAGAATACATTGATTCTTTTCTTCACATAGAGTATCTCCTGTAGTAGTATCTTTAAGACCTACTGCTGCAGCTATATCTCCAGCGTATACTTCTGATATTTCAGTTCTGTTATTTGCATGCATTTGAAGGATACGACCGATTCTTTCTTTTTCTCCTTTTGTTGCGTTCATTACATATGAACCACTTGATAAGTGTCCAGAGTAAACTCTGAAGAATGTAAGTTTACCAACAAATGGGTCTGTCATAACTTTGAATGCAAGTGCTGCAAATGGTTCTGAATCTGATGGATGTCTTACTATTTCATTTCCATCTTTATCAACACCTTTGATTGATTCAACATCTGTAGGTGCTGGTAAGTAATCTATTACTGCGTCTAGTAATAATTTTACACCAGTGTTTTTGTATGCTGAACCGCACATTACTGGGAAGAATTCTGCAGCTAATGTTCCTTTACGGATACATGATTTGATTTCTTCTACTGTAAGTTCTTCTCCTTCAAGGTATTTTTCCATTAATTCATCATCGAATTCAACTGCTTTTTCTACTAATTCAGCACGTTTTTCTTCTACTAAATCTTTTAAGTCAGCAGGAATTTCAATAACTTTTGGTTCTTCTTCTGCTTTACCATCGTATTCGTAAGCAGTTCTTGTAACTAAATCGATAATACCTGTTAGTTCATCTCCGGCTCCTATTGGCCATTCGATTGGTGCATAGTTTACACCTAATCTATCTTCAATAGTTTTTAAACTGTAGTTAAAGTCTGCCCCTAATTTATCCATCTTATTTGCGAATATTATACGAGGTACTTTAAATTCTGTAGCTTGTCTCCAAACTGTTTCTGTTTGTGGTTCTACACCAGCTTGTGCATCTATAAGTGCTACTGCACCATCTAGTACACGAAGCGATCTTGATACTTCAACTGTGAAGTCTACGTGACCTGGAGTATCGATTATATTAAATCTATTTCCTTTCCAGTATGCTGTAGTTGCTGCTGAAGTAATAGTTATTCCACGTTCTTGTTCTTGTGCCATCCAGTCCATTTGTGAAGCACCATCGTGTGTTTCACCAATTTTATGGATTTTACCAGTATGGAATAAGATTCTTTCTGTTGTAGTTGTTTTTCCGGCATCGATGTGAGCCATGATACCGAAGTTACGAGTATTCTCTAAACTATATTCACGAGCCATACTTTATTTCCTTTCTTACCATCTATAATGAGCAAATGCTTTATTAGCTTCTGCCATTCTGTGAGTATCTTCACGTTTTTTAACTGCTGCACCTGTATTATTTGATGCATCTATTAATTCGTTTGCAAGGTTTTCAGACATTGAGTGTCCTCCTCTTAAACGAGCGTATTGAATTATCCAACGAAGTCCTAGAGCTTGACGTCTGTCTGCTTTTACTTCAATTGGTACTTGGTAGTTTGCTCCACCAACACGACGAGATTTAACTTCTAGTGATGGCATAACATTTTCCATTGCTTGTTCTAATACTTCCATTGGTTCTTTACCTGTTTTTTCTTTAATCATATCGAAAGCATTATATAAAATTGTTTGAGCTTTTCCTTTTTTTCCATCAATCATCATATTGTTGATTAATTTAGTAACTAACTTAGAGTTATATATTGGATCTGCTAAAACGTCTCTTTTAACTGCACGTCTTTTACGCATGTTAGTCCTCCTCTCTTTATTTTTTATTTAGAATTATTTTGAAGCTTTTGGCTTTTTAGTTCCGTATTTACTACGACCTTGACGACGTTTTTCGATACCAGCTGTATCCATTGCACCACGTACAATATGATATCTAACACCGATTAAGTCTTTAACACGTCCACCACGGATTAGAACAACACTGTGCTCTTGTAAGTTGTGTCCTTCTCCTGGGATATAACAAGTAACTTCCATTCCGTTTGATAATCTAACACGGGCATATTTACGTAATGCTGAGTTAGGTTTTTTAGGAGTCATTGTTCCAACACGAGTACAAACGCCTCTTTTTTGTGGTGAATCTTGGCTAGTTCTAACTTTGTCTTTGCTGTTAAAACCTATATTCAAAGCTGGTGCTTTTGGTTTTCTTACTTTTGCTTTTCTGTTTTTTCTAACTAATTGATTTACTGTAGGCATAAATTCATCTCCTTTCCTTTACACATATCCAGGTGTATCAATTTTATGTTTAATTTAAGATTTACCGAAGTAAACCTTAAAATTAAATGCGATAATAATATATCATTTTTTAGTTATTATTGTCAATATATTTTTGCTGTTTCTTGTATATTTTTTCATTCTTTTTTCTTGTTGTTTTTTAGAATTAAATATTTCGTTTTCTATTTCTTCAATAAAGTTTAATCCAATACTATGAATGCATTCTATTATATGTAGTGGAAATGCTTCTAGGCATAGTTTTTCTGTTATATTTTGCATTGTTTCTGGATTAATTGTTATTAATTCTTTTATTGTACTTATGTTATATGCTTTAAGTTCTTGTACAAATTGTTCAGATATATCTAATACATCTAAATCAAGATTTATTATTTTTTCTTTTACTTTTTTACTTTTTACTCCTTCTCTTAATAAATTATTTCTTTCTTCTAATAAATTAGGGTAAGCACATATTTTTTCTGATATTTCTATTATTTTATAAAAAATAGTTTTTGAACTTACGCCATATAGTTTTGAAATAAATTCTTCTGATTGTGGTTCACCATTGTTATATAGTCCTATATGAATCCTAATTATATTTGCTTCATCTTTTGTTAAATTATATGGATTTTCATTTTTTAAATCAAATATTTGAGTAAATGGTATCATTAGTTTTTGACATTCTTCAAATCTACCATAAAAAGAAATAAGCGAATATAATTCTTTTAGGCTTTTTTTTATTATTTCTTCCATATTAAAATAGATTAATATCCTTTATATTGTCTTTAAATTTATATAATTTAGCT
Organism: uncultured Caryophanales bacterium; assembly: GCA_946624985.1. Lineage (GTDB taxonomy): Bacteria > Bacillota_I > Bacilli_A > RF39 > UBA660 > UBA3631. Next base: position 7,384 of record CAMOSQ010000002.1, read on the forward strand.
GGTCTACCACTTCCACCTATACTATTATATCCCGTTTCTTCTATTAAGTTTAGAGTAAAAAATTTTTTTCTAAAGTTTCTTCTATCTATTTTTTTATTCATTATACTTTCAAATACTGATTGTAGTTCAGGAAGTGTGAAGTCACTTGGAAACAGATTTTTTAGAATTGTTGTATTTACAAGTTTTGTTTTTAATTGTTTTTTTGATTCTTCTATTATTTCTTTATGATCATATCCTATTTTTGGTAGTTCATCTAAGTTAAACCAGTTTATTTCTAGTTCTTCATTTAATTTTATTATTCGATTATCTACTAATCCAATATATGAAGTTGCTACTACTCTATTATTGGGATTTCTATCTATTTCTGAGAATGTTCTGTTTTGCTCAATATAAATATTTGATGTATTTATTGTTTTATTAAGAATTGATTCTATTGTTGTTTCTAGCGTTTTGTCTTTTTCTAATATGTCATTAGGTAGTGTCCAATATCCTTTATATGGTTCTTCTTTTTTTCTTTCAAGTAATATTTTTAGTTTTCCTTTATCTACAGTATATAAGTTTATCATTGTTTCTAACAAGATTTTATTTTCATTTTTTTGTTTGTTCATATTTTCTCCTTTGCGTTTTTTATACGTTATATTTTATTATATTATCTATTAAATGTCAATTTTTGTTTGACTTTTTCTTATTATATATATATAATATTCCTCTAAAGGAAGCGATTTTATGAAAAAGGATAGTGTTACTATTAATATAAGAAAGAATGATTCAAAGAGTGAAATTTTATATGATAATATTGTATCTAATATGGATAGTATGAAATTAAGTAAAGATGAGCAAATCGAATATTTAAAAACAAGAGTTTCTATTTTAGAACAGGAAAACAAGAAAAAATATGATTTTGCTATTTTAGTACTTATTTGTTTATTTTCTTTAATAATTGGTATTGCACTTCTTATTTTAAATTTTTATACATTGGGAACACTAATTGTAGTTGTATCTTGTGGTTATGGTATATTTAAGACTTATGTGCTTGCTAGTAAAGAAAATAAGTTTTCTCTTGATAAGTATGAAGAAGTTGAAGCAATAAGAAAGATTATTAGTTCTAAGTTAAAGTAATTGATACGTTTTATATCAATTTTTTTATTCTATTTATTAGTGGTTTAGTTACTTCTTTATCATCTATTAAATTAATACTAAATGTTTTATATCCTATTCTATTTATGCTTGTTCCACAGTGATATACTTTTTGATTATCTATTATAAAATACCTGTCATGAAATGTATTGTCATATATTACTTTTAGATTGCTATATTGCTCATTATATTTTTCTATGCTTTCTTTTGATAAAAGATTATTTTTTTTAGTTATAATTATTACATTAAAATTCTGTTCTTTTATAATATCTAATATTTTTTTATCTGCATATGTATCAATTATTACCAGTTGTTCTTTTGATTCATTAAATATATCTATTATTTTTGAATATGCATCATATATTTGTCCTTTAAAGTATATTTCACTTTTCTTTCTTTTTTCTGATAGCTTGTCAAATGATTCTTGAAGTAGTCTTATATTTTTATCGTGTTCTATTACTTTTGTTTCTACATTTGATAATCTATTTTCATTATTATTTATATCGATTGAAAAGTACCTTTTCATTTCTACAAATGCATCCATTATTCTTATTGTTGTAGCTGTCGCTATTTTTGATTTTAAAATAGTTGCTAGCATCATAACGCCTTGTTCTGTGAATACTCTTGGATTTTTATATTTCCCACCACGTGTTTCTTTTTTTTGGTCGAAATTTTCGACTAAAAACATTTTACTTTCTTCATCAGTTAGTTTCCATGAGAATCTTTCTGGAAATTTTTCAAGATTATTTTTTACCGCTTCATTTATTCTTTTTGTTTCGACATTGTAAAGATTTGCTAAGTCAGAATCTAACATTACTTGTTTTCCTCTTACTTCATAGATTAAGTTTTCAACTTTTTCTTTTTCTATTATTTCATTCATTTTATCGTCCTTTCTAACTTTCTATAGTTATCATACAATAAAACTTTTTAAATTCCTTAAATCTCACAAAAAAAGATAGATTTTTTTATCTATCTTAACTGTTTCTTTTTATTTCAATTTGTATATATGCATTAGCATATACTATTGAATGTCCTATAAAAGTTAATGTTGTTGGTATTATCGACAACATATATATCCCCCTTTTTATGAGTGTATATTATACACTTTTTTTAGAAAAAGTCAAATTTTTAATAAAAAAGATAGACTTCGTCTATCTTAAGCTAATAGTTCATCTTCTAGCATATCTAGTGGTTCTTCTGTTACTTCTGGAACTTCTAGTTTATAATCAATATTCTTATATTCTCGTGCTCCAGTTCCTGCTGGTATTAATTTACCAATTATAACGTTTTCTTTTAATCCGTTTAAGTGGTCTACTCTACCATGGATAGCAGCATCAGTTAAGATTCTTGTAGTTTCTTGGAATGATGCAGCTGATAAGAATGAATCAGTTTCTAGTGATGCTTTTGTGATACCTAGTAATACTGGTCTACCAGTTGCTGGTTGTTTTCCTTCGATGATTAATTTTTTATTTACATCTGAGAATTCATTTATATTAACTAGTGTACCAGGTAAGAATAATGTATCACCTGAATTAACTATTTTAATTTTTGAAATCATACGTCTAGCCATAACTTCAACGTGTTTATCTGATATATCAACACCTTGAGAACGGTAAACTTTTTGAATTTCAAGTAAGATATACTGTTGAACAGTAATTGGGTCAGTTACAACTAATAATTCTTTTGGAGATATTGCTCCATGTGTTAGTCTTTGACCTGCTTTTACTTCTTCGTTTAACTCTACTGCTAATTTAGCACTATAGTTAGTTACGTGTTCTCTTGTTTCAGCATCATTTTTAATGCTTATTACGTACTTACCACCATCTTCTTCAATCTTAACAATTTTACCTGTGATTTCAGCGATGTTAGCTTTACCTTTTGGATTACGTGCTTCAAATAATTCTTGTACACGAGGAAGACCTTGTGTAATATCGTCTCCAGCAACACCACCTGAGTTGATTGTACGCATTGTAAGCTGAGTACCTGGTTCACCGATTGATTGTGCTGCCATGATACCAACTGCTTCTCCAATGTCAACAATGTTTCCTGTAGCAAGGTTACGTCCATAACATTTTCTACATACACCGTGTTCACATTTACATGTTAATACTGATCTAATTGATACTTTTTCAATTCCTGCTTTAATAATCTTTTCTGCAACTGGTTCAGTAATGTATGTATCTTTATCAAACATAACTTCTTTTGTTTCTGGATTGATGATTTTCTTATTTGTATATCTACCAATGATACGATCGTGTAGTGATTCTACTTCTGTACCATCTTTTTCATTAATGAATGCTTCTACAATAACACCTTGTTCTGTTCCACAGTCGTCTTCTTTTACAATTATATCGTGAGCAACATCAACAAGTCTTCTTGTTAAGTATCCGGCATCTGCTGTCTTTAAGGCAGTATCAACCATACCTTTTCTTGTTCCGTGTGTTGCTAAGAAGAATTCTGATACGTTTGCACCTTCTGAGAATGAGGATGTGATTGGAATTTCTACAGCTTCACCAGTAGGTTTCATCATAAGTCCACGCATACCTGACATTTGGTTTAAGTTAGATAAGTTACCACGAGCTCCTGAGTCAATCATGATTGAAATTGGATTTTCTTTATCTTGTTTGATTTTATCTCCAAGTTCGTCTGCAATCTTATTCTTAGCTCCATTCCATGTAGCTACGACTTTTTCATATCTTTCTCTATCTGTTATTAAACCACGTTTAAATTGTTTATTTATTTGTGCAACTGTTGCTTCTGCTTCATTTAATACTTCTTCTTTAGTTTCAGATTCAATTATATCTCCTATACCTATTGAAATACCTGATAATGTTGAATAATTAAATCCTAAGTCTTTCATTTTATCTAGCATTATAGATGTTTCTGTTGTTTGGTAACGTTTATATATTTGAGCAATTAACTTAGTAAGTACTTTTTTACCAAATGGTTTTACTAATTCCATTTTAGCTATTTCTTCAGGAATATTAGTTCCTGGTTCTAAGAAGAATTTTTTAGGAGTTACTTTTTCAATGTTTTCTTGTGATCCATCATTTATGTATTGGAATGAATCTGGGAATATTTCATTAAATATTAATTTTCCTGGAGTTGTTACTAAGTATTTTCCTTTATATGAATCTGGGAATACTTTGTGTTTAAATGATGAAACTGGTATAGCTATACGAGTTTGAAGCGTAATTTCTCTTCTTTCGTAAGCCATTAATGCTTCATTATCATTTTTAAATACTCTTCCTTCTCCTTTTTCTCCTGGTTTTTCAATAGTGATATAGTAGTTACCTAATATCATATCTTGTCCTGGAGTAACGATTGGTTGTCCATCTGAAGGTTTAAGTATGTTATTAGCTCCTAGCATCAATATTCTTGCTTCTGCTTGTGCTTCTTCACTAATTGGTACGTGTACAGCCATTTGGTCTCCGTCGAAGTCTGCGTTAAATGCAGTACATACTAATGGGTGAAGACGAATTGCTCTACCTGCGATTAGTTTTGGTTCAAATGCTTGAATACCAAGTCTATGAAGTGTTGGAGCACGGTTTAACATAACTGGATGTTCTTTTATTTTTTCCTCTACTACATCCCATACTCTTGGGTCTTGATTTTCAATCATTTTCTTTGCAGCTTTAATGTTTGAAGCTATTTCCTTTTTAACTAGTCCATTTATAACGTGTGGTTTAAATAGTTCAAGTGCCATTTCTTTTGGAATACCACATTCATACATTTTAAGGCTTGGTCCTACTACGATAACTGAACGTCCTGAGTAGTCAACACGTTTACCAAGTAGGTTTTGACGGAAACGTCCTTGTTTTCCTTTTAACATACTTGATAATGATTTTAATGGTCTATTTCCTGCTCCTGTAATATTTCTTCCTCTACGACCGTTGTCAAATAATGCATCTACTGCTTCTTGTAACATACGTTTTTCGTTTTGGATTATTATTGAAGGTGCTCCTAAATCCATTAGTTTCTTTAAACGATTGTTTCTGTTTATTACTCTTCTATATAAGTCGTTTAAGTCAGATGTTGCGAATCTTCCACCGTCTAATTGAATCATTGGTCTTAATTCTGGTGGGATAACTGGAAGTGCATTTAATATCATCCATTCAGGTCTATTTCCTGATTCTAGGAATGCATTTAATACATCTAATCTTTTAATTAATCTAACTCTTTTTTGACTTGAAGAGTCTTTTATTTCATCTATTTCTTTAACTATTGCATCTACTTCTTTTTTAAGGTCTACTTCTTTAAGTAATTCTTGGATTGCTTCTGCTCCCATTCCTACTCTAAAAGTATCTCCATATTTTTCGTAGTATGCTCTATATTCTTTATCACTTATTGTTTGCTTCTTTTCTAGAGGTGCTGCTCCTGGATCTAGTACTACGTATGATACGAAGTATAATACTTCTTCTAGATCTCTTGGTGACATATCTAGAACTAATCCCATTCTTGATGGAATTCCTTTAAAGAACCAAATGTGAGAACAAGGAGTAGCTAACTCGATGTGTCCCATACGTTCACGACGTACTTTACTTCTTGTAACTTCTACTCCACATCTATCACATATTATATTTTTATATCTTAATCTTTTGTACTTTCCACAAGCACATTCAAAGTCTTTTGTTGGTCCGAATATTTTTTCACAATAAAGTCCGTCTCTTTCTGGTTTTAAAGTACGATAGTTTATTGTTTCGGCTTTTTTTACTTCACCATATGACCATTCACGAATTTTTTCTGGTGAGGCGATTGCTATTCTTAATCCTTCAAATTGATTAACGTCCATTATTCATCGTCCCCTTCCATATCTATATCCATATCATCTAATTCTTCAAAATCGTCTTCGTTTTCGAATTCACTTGCATATTGATCGTCTAATTCTTCTTCTTCAGGTGCAGCTGGTTCTTCATTTTGAACTTGCATATCTATACTATCTGTATTTAGATATGATTCTTTATCTGCTTCTTCTAAGTCTTTAAGTTCAACAAAGTTTCCATCTGAATTTAGTACTGTTATATCTAGTCCTAATGCTTGGAATTCTTTTATAGCAACTCTGAAGCTTTCTGGTACACCAGGTTTTGGAATTTCTGTTCCTTTAACTAGTGCTTCATATACTTTAACACGTCCTACAACATCGTCTGATTTTGTAGTTATCATTTCTTGTAAGATATGTGATGCTCCGTATGCCTCTAGAGCCCAAACTTCCATTTCACCAAATCTTTGTCCACCGAATTGTGCTTTTCCTCCAAGTGGTTGTTGTGTTACTAATGAGTAAGGTCCAGTAGATCTTGCGTGTAGTTTATCATCAACCATGTGGTGAAGTTTAATCATGTACATTACTCCAACAGAGATTCTATTATCGAATGGTTCACCTGTTCTACCATCGTATAGAGTAGTTTTTCCATCTTCATCTAATCCTGCTTCTTTTAATGCATCGATTATTTCTTCTTTTGTAGCACCATCAAATACTGGTGTTGCCATGTAAACATTTAAGTTTTTAGCTGCAATTCCTAAGTGCATTTCTAGGATTTGTCCTAAGTTCATACGAGAAGGAACTCCTAGTGGGTTAAGTAGAATATCAACTGGTCTACCATCTGCCATATATGGCATATCTTCTTCTGGTAATATTAGTGATACAACACCTTTGTTACCATGACGACCTGCCATTTTATCTCCAACACTTATTTTACGTTTTTGAGCAATGTAGACTCTTACTATTTTTGATACTCCTGCAGGAAGTTCATCGCAGTCTTCTTTAGTGAAGATTTTTATATCATGAACTATACCTTCTCCACCGTGTGGAACTCTTAGAGATGTATCTCTTACTTCTCTTGTTTTTTCTCCAAAGATTGCGTGTAATAGTTTTTCTTCTGAAGTTAATTCTGCCATTCCTTTTGGTGTTACTTTACCAACTAAAATGTCATCATCTTTTACTTCTGTACCAATTCTAATTATACCGTTTTCATCTAGGTTTTTAACTGCATCTTCACCGATATTTGGAATATCTCTTGTGAATTCTTCAGGTCCTAGTTTTGTATCACGACATTCAATTTGGTAGTCTTCTATATGTATTGATGTATATACATCGTCTTTTACTAATCTTTCATTTAGGATTACGGCATCCTCATAGTTATAACCGTTAAAGTTCATGAACGCAACTGTTACATTTTTTCCTAAAGCCATTTCTCCTAATTCTGTGCTTGGACCATCTGCTATTACTTCATTTTTCTTAACTTTGTCACCTATTTTTACAATTGGTACCTGGTGATAGCATGTTCCAGCATTACTTCTTTCATATCCACTTAGGTAGTATGTATCGTTTCCACCTAGTGTTTTTACTATTATTTTTCTAGCGTCTACGTATTCTACAACACCATCTGCTTTAGCAATTATTACTGCTCCTGAATCTCTTGCAGATATTGCTTCAATACCAGTTCCAACAAGTGGAGCTTCTGATTTTATTAGAGGTATTGCTTGACGTTGCATGTTAGCACCCATTAGCGCACGTTTACCATCATCGTGTTCTAGGAATGGGATACCTTGAGTTGTAATTGAAATAACTTGTTGTGGTGATACGTCCATATAGTCTACTTTTTCTTTTTCTATTTGAACTGTTTCGCCATGATATCTAACTGGAATTCTTGAAGGTACTATTTCACCATTTTCGTTTAGTTCAACTGTTGTTTGTGAAATATAGTATTCTGATTCTTCATCTGCGGTCATATATCGTACTTCATCAGTTACTTTACAATTTTCTACTTTTCTATATGGAGTCATTATGAATCCATATTCATCTATTTTTGCGTATGATGCAAGTGAAGTTATAAGTCCGATATTTGGTCCTTCTGGAGACTCAATTGGACAAATTCTTCCATAGTGTGATGCGTTAACGTCACGAACTTCCATTCCAGCTCTATCTCTCGATAATCCACCTGGCCCTAAGCTTGATAATCTTCTCTTGTTTGATAATTCAGCTACTGGGTTTGTTTGATCCATGAATTGAGATAATTGTGATGAACCAAAGAATTCTTTGATTGCTGCTGTTAATGGTCTGATGTTAATTAGTGTTTTTGGTGTAACATCAGCTATTTCTTGTGTACTCATACGATCTCTTATTACTCTTTCAATTCTTGACACACCAATTCTGAATTGATTTTGTAATAATTCTCCTACTTGTCTAACACGTCTATTAGATAAGTTATCTATTTCATCAAAATTACCAATTCCATCTAATAAGTTTAGATAGTATGATACTGATGCATAAACGTCTGATATAGTTAAACGTTTTTCATCAATTTTTGGGTCATTTCCTATTACTTTTATTACTTTTTCTGGATTTACTTTTGAGTATACTCTAACAACTTGTACTTTATTATATGTATCTAATACATCGTTAATTAAAGCATCCTCTATTCCATAACCAGCTTCCATAATAGGTTTTAATTCTTCTATTATTTCTTTTGTTATAATTGTGTCTTTTTCAACTATAGACTCACCATCTACAATAATTGCTTCAGCTAATTTACAATTTAATAATCTATCTAATACGTTTAGTTTTTTATTAAATTTGTATCTACCAACTTTAGCTAAGTCATATCTAAATGCATCAAAGAATCTAGATATTAATTGGTTTTTAGCACTATCTAGCGTTGATGGTTCTCCTGGTCTTAATTTAGAATGAATATCTATTAATGCTTCATCTGTATTCTTGTTAACATCTTTAGCTATTGTTTTAGCTAAATATTCATTTTCTCCAAATAAGTCAATGATATCATCGTCACTTGAAAGTCCAAGTGCTCTTAATAATGTAGTAACTGGAACTTTTCTAGTTCTATCAATTCTAACATATACAATGTCTCTTGCGTCTGTTTCGTATTCTAGCCATGTTCCTCTTGTAGGTATTACCTGGCATGTGATAATTGATTTTCCATTTTTCTTATCAATTTCTCTACCAAAGTATACGCTTGGAGATCTAACTAATTGTGATACGATTACACGTTCTGCACCATTAATTATAAATGTACCTGTTTCAGTCATGATAGGCATATCGCCCAAGAAAATTTCTTGTTCTTTAACTTCTCCAGTTTCTTGGTTAAATAACCTAGCTTGTACCTTTAAAGGTGCTGCATATGTTGCATATCTTTCTTTACATTCTTTAATAGAATATCTTGAGTTTTCAAATGAATAGTCCCCAAATTCTAGTGATAAGTTTCCTGTAAAGCTTTCGACAGGAAAAATATCCTCAAATACTTCTTTGATTCCAGTATTTATGAACCAATCATATGAACTTTTTTGAATTTCTAGCAAGTTCCCTAGTTTAATTGCGTTTGCTCTTTTTGCATAATTTCTTCTTTTTCGGTGATCACCAAATTTTTCAACTTTATAAGCCACTAAATTCACCCCTATAACTATAAAATTTTTTAGGCACGCACAAAAAGACAGTACATGTCGCCACTTTATAAGTGTATCAAATCAAAATCAAATTGTCAATTATTTCTAGCACAAATAATGTAAAAACCTTTATTTTTATTTTTGACTTCTACACTATATTCTTTTGCTAAGTCTTTTACTAAAGTTTTAGCTCCTTGATCTTTATGAATTACTAACCATAATTCACCATTCTTATTTAAGTGTTCTTTTGCTTTAAATAATATTTCATATAGTATTTTCTTTCCAACTCTTATAGGTGGATTTGTTATTATGTAGTCATAACTATTTTTTATATTACTATATATGTCGCTTTCAAATATATTTACATTTGTTTTATTTAGTTCAGCATTTTTTTTAGCAAGGTTTAAGGCTCTCTCACTTACATCAACTGCATCTACATCACAGTCAAATGTTTTTTTTAGATATATTCCAATCGGTCCATATCCGCATCCAAAGTCTAATACTTTTCCATTAATTCTCTCTAATGTTTCAAGTAGCGACCTTGTTCCAAAGTCCAAACCTCTTTTTGAGAACACTCCATTATCTGTTATAAGTGTTAGTTCTGTATTTTTTATAATACATTTTGTTTTTTGTTCTTTTGATTCTACATAATCATTTGTAAAATAATGAGACATACTCTCTCCTTTTAGAAACGGCGAAAGCCCATACATTAAATGTACAGGCTTAAAACCATTATTTATAATTATTTTAATTCGATTGTTGCGCCAGCTTCTTCGAATTTAGCTTTTAATTCATTAGCTTCGTCAGTAGATACATTTTCTTTAATATTTCCACCGTTATCAGCGATGTCTTTAGCTTCTTTAAGTCCTAATCCTGTAACTTCTCTAACTAATTTGATAACAGCGATTTTGTTAGCACCAGCACTTGCTAAAACAACGTTAACTGTGCTTGGTCCTTCGTTAGCCTCAGCTCCTGCTACTGGTGCAGCTACAGCTACAGCGCTTGGATCTACACCAAATTCTTCTTTCATTGCATCTACTAATTCTTTAACTTCTAAGATTGTCATTTCTTTGATTGAATCAATTATTTCTTTTGTACTTATCTTTGCCATTTTATATTCCTCCTTTATTTATTTTCCTCTAAATTTTTAGCATGTAAGTCTAAGCATATTGCCACGTTCTTAACATGTTCCATAAGTCCAGCAGCAAACATTGTAAGTAATGTATCTCTGCTTGGTATTGAAGCAAGTGTTTTTAATTTTGCTTCATCTGCAATTTCTCCATCTACTATACCAACTTTAAGTTGTAGTGCCGGATGGTCTTTTGCGAAATCACTTAGTGTTTTGATTGGAGCTATTGCGTCTGTACCAAATGCGATTGCTTTTGGTCCACCTAGTTCTCCTAAATCGATTTTAAGTGAATCCATTGCTCTTTTTGTTAAAGTGTTTTTGTATACTTTATAATCAGAACCAGATTCTCTTAATTTTCTTCTTAGCTCGTTTGTTTCTGAAACTGTTAATCCTTGGTATTCAAATAATACTGATGTGCTTGATTCTTTTACCTTATTAGCTATTTCTTCAACAACTTCTGCTTTTCTCTCGATTATTTTAGCGTTTGCCATTCTTTCGCCTCCTTATTTTTTTTACCGTAACAAATAAGCCTTACTATAGACAGTAAGGCTTTAAAGTTTTTAACTTAAAAGTTCCTCGGTAGGAAATATTAAGTGTTTCCACTCCTACTGTCTACGGTACTATTTTTTGCAACGAATTAATTTTAACATATTATTTTTTATTTGTAAAGACTAATTTAATTCATTTAAATCAATTTTTACACCAGGTCCCATTGTTGATGAGATTGTAATGTTTTTAACATATGCTCCTTTTACAACTGATGGTTTAGCTTTTAAGATAACATTTACGAATGCATTTAAGTTTTGTAGTAATGCTTCATCAGTGAAACTTACTTTTCCTATTAATGCGTGTACGTTACCATATGTATCAGTTCTGTATTCAACACGACCTTTTTTAACATCTTCAACAGCTTTTTTAACATCCATTGTTACTGTTCCTGTTTTAGGGTTTGGCATTAATCCTTTTGGTCCTAAGATTTTACCAATTTTTCCTAATGCAGGCATCATATCTGGAGTTGCTATTAATGTATCAAAATCGAACCAATTTTCTTTTTCGATTTTTTCTATCATGTCCATATCACCAACATAATCAGCACCAGCCTCTTTAGCTTCAGTAGCTTTTGGTCCTTTAGCTAAAACTAATACTTTTTTAGTTTTACCTGTACCATTTGGTAATACGATAGCTCCTCTTAATTGTTGATCTGCTTTTTTAGTATCTAGGTTTAATCTCATAGCTATTTCTACTGAAGAATCAAACTTAGTTACTGATGTTTCTTTTACTAATTTAATAGCTTCTTCTTTTGTATAAGCTTTATTCTTTTCTATTTTAGAAGTAGCTTCTACATATTTTTTACCTTTTTTCATTTTTACCTCCTGTGGTTCTAGCGGATAATTTCCTTCCACATAGTTTTACTATGTATTATTCTGAAACTTTAACACCCATATTAAGTGCAGTACCTTCAACTATTTTCATAGCTTCTTCTACAGTGTATGCATTTAAGTCTGGTAGTTTAATTTCAGCAATTTCTCTTAATTGATCTTTAGTTAATTTTCCAACGATTTCATTCTTACCTTTTCCAGATCCAGATTTAATTTTAGCGTATTTCTTAATTAATTCTGCAGCTGGTGGAGTTTTTAATACGAAGTCGAAAGTTCTGTCTTCATATACAGAAATAACTACTGGTATAACATCTCCCATCTTGTCTCTTGTTGCATCGTTGTACTTTGTACAAAATTCTTGTAAATTAATTCCTGCTGGTCCTAACACTGTTCCTACTGGAGGAGCTGGTGTTGCTTTTCCTGCTGGAATTTGTAATTTAATTTCTTTTGTAACGTTCTTTTTTGCCACGAAAAACACCTCCTAATAAATTTCTTTTTCGTGAGTGGTTATAATGCTTTGTACATAATCCGCTTTTAGCACAAATCATAGATAAGCTCCCACTAAATCTATATTAAAATAAATATAGCCATTTAATAATATCACAAATATTTTTAAATATCAATGATTTTTTTATGATTTTTCAATTTGTGATAGTTCTAATTCGACATTTGTTTCTTGTCCGAATAAATCTAGGCTTACTTCTAATAGTCCAGTAGCTGAATCAATGTTTTTAATTTTACCATACATTCCAGCAAATGGTCCACCTATTACTTTTACAGTATCTTCTACATTTAAGTCTGTATTTACTTCTAGTCTGCTCATTCCCATTTGATTTAGTATTTTATCTGCTTCTTGTGGTGTTAATGGGAAAGGTTTAGCTCCTTTACCAGATGATCCGATAAATCCAGTTACACCTGGAGTATTTCTTACTATGAACCATGCTTCATCATTCATTATCATTTCAACTAGTATATATCCTGGGAACATTTTCTTGATTTTTTCTTTTTCTTTTCCATCTTTTATTTCTATTTCTTTTTGTTCTGGCACAACTACTCTAAAGATATAGTCTTCCATACCCATTGTGCTTGCACGCATCTCTAGTTTTTCTTTTACCTTATTCTCGTGTCCTGAATAAGTGTTAACTACATACCATTCTTTTTGCATTATTTCATTAACTCCTTTATACCCATTATAATTAAATCGCTTGCTGTAAAGAATACAAAGAAGAATAATATGATTGATAGTGTTGCAATACTATATTTAATCATATCTTTTCTGTTTGGCCATTTCACTTTTTTTAGTTCTTGTTTTAAATCTTTAAAAAATTTCTTCATAGGGACTCCTTTAATTTTTTCTAAAATAAAAACACCTTCACGTGTCTACATAAATATTAGCACGACTATGGTGTTTTGTCAATTATTTTTATTGTATTTTATTAGTTTTATGATATTGGAATTATCTTCTCATACCTTGTCTAGGTTGATTAATATTTCCTTGTTCTTTATTTGGCATTTCTCCTTGTATGTTTTGTTTTCCTTGCATTCCTCCCATAAATTGATTTGTTATTTCTGTTGTTTCATTTCCATTTATTGTCATTTTTCCACCTGTATATTTTGCTTCTCCATCATAGTCAAATGGTGATTGTCCTGTTATATTTATCGTTCCTCCATTTATATATATATTTCCGTTTGAGTCTAGTCCATCTGTATCTCCTTGATACATTCTTATAGTAATTGTTCCTCCATTTATTTCTATTGTTGGAGTGTAATCACTTGATTTTTTTCCAGCGTTTATTCCATCATCTGATGCTTCTATTGTTATATTTCCATCATTTATTTTTACATATGTTGCTTCTAATCCTTCTGCACCTATTATATTTAGTGTACCATTATTTATTTCTAATAGTTTATCTGCATGTAGTGCATCATCACTACTTTTTATTTCATATGTTCCATTATTTAGTGTTAAGTTTCCATTTGAATGAATTCCATCATCGTTTGAATTTATTTTAAATGTTCCATTGTTTATTATTATATTTGATGCTTTTATTGCTTTTGAACTTTCACTGGTTGTATTGTTTGTTTTTTCCCATTCTTGTTTTATAGTTAGTTCTTTTGCTCCATTGTTTGTCGTTATATCAAATGTACCATTATTTATTGTTAAGTTATTTTCTGATTGTATTCCATCTTCTTTTGAATTAATAGTAATGTTTGCATCTTCTATTATTATATTTCCTAATGTTTGATCTTCTGTATTATTGGTTTTGATACCATCTTTACCGCTTGTTATGTCTATGTTACCTGATTTTATTGTTATTGAATCTTTTCCTATTATCCCGTTTGTTTTTGAGTTTATTTTTATATTTCCGCTCATTATTTTTAGGTTGTCTGTACATTTAATTCCATTTTCATAATTTGATGTTATTTCAAGTGATCCTTCTCCATTTATAGTTAAGTCATCTTTACTATATATTACTGCATCATAGTCTTCATTTTCTGTTGTTCCATTTGATAATTTATTTGTAGTATTTTCATTTAGTGTTAGCACTGTTTTATTTGCATTTTCTATTGTTATTGCAGGGCCTATTTTGTTTGTTATATTTGTGTTATTTAATACTAATATAACGTCTTCTTCTGTATTTACTAATATATTCGAATTTGTACTTGATCCTTCTATTACATATGTTCCTCCTTGTGTAATATTTACATTTTTATTTTCTTCCATTTCTATTTTCGTTGCTTCTGTTTCATTCCATTTTGTTGTGATATCTAAGTTGTCGTATGTTATTTTTTTCTTGTTTTCTTTTTTTATTGCATATATTCCTATTATTATAATTATTATAGTTATTATGCATATTATTATTTTGTTTTCTTTTATAAATTTCATTATAAAACCTCATTTTCTTTTAATTCATGATTAAGTGTTATTGTTAGATTTCCGTTTTTTGTTCTGAGTTCATCTATAAATTCTTTTTCATTTTTCTCTTTTAATTCTATATCGTATGTTATTTCATACATACTTCCAAGGTTTGTTGTTTTTACCTTTTTTGTTTCGTATGTATTTGTATATTTTCTTAGTATCTCATCAAATACGGTTGTATAGTCTAAGTCTTCTGGTATTAGTATTTTTAATGATTGTTTGTTTTTCGTTTCTCCTATTTTTGTTTTTGAAAGTAATAGTGTTGTTAATGATGTTACTAGTGTGAATATTGCTGCAAATATTATGTGCCCCATTCCTATAGATAAGCCTATTGCCATTGCAAAGAATACACTTAGTATTTCTCTTGATGTTGCTGGTGCGCTTCTAAATCTAATTAATCCAAATGCTCCTAGTATTGCGACACTTGTTCCTAAATTTCCATTTACCATCATTATTACTACCTGTACTAATAGTGGTAGTATTACTAGTGTTATTATAAAGTTTTTTGAGTATTTTTTTGTTAGTGTATGTGTTAGCGCTACTATGAGTCCTAGTATTATTGATGATGCCATACATATTAAGGCATCTACTATAGAGAGTGTAGCTGCTGTATTTTCAAATATGCTTGTAAACATTTTAAATCATCCTTTCTTTTTTTATTTTTTTATAAATGTTTCCATATTTTGAAAATGAACTTGGATATATTCTTTCTTTATTTAGTAATTCTATAAACCATTTTGGGTATGCATTTTGTGCTTTTGCTTCTAATATGTATATATTTTTATCTAGGAGTTTTCCTGAACTTCCATTTTCTAAGTTTATATTTTCTGTCCTATATCTTATATTATAGTCAAGGGTTATTCTAAATTTTTTTTGTTCGAATGCTAGTCTATCATATGCTATAAATATTTTTGGTTTTAGATTATTTTTTTTAATTATATATTCTAGTTCTTTTCCTATTTGAGTTTTATTTTGTATTTTTCCTTCTATAAAGTCGTATGCTTCTTTTAATTTTATTTTTATTCTTCTTTTGTTTCCAAGTCCCATGTATTTCTTTTTTATTTCTAAAAAAACATCATCGTTTATATTTGGTGTATCATAACTTCTCAGCCTTACTTTTTCTTTGTAGGTTGTTTTTTCTAGTGATTTTCTTATCATATCAAAGTTATCTGTATCTAGGTATATACTTGATATTGTATATTGTTTTTTATGATATTGATCTAGTTGCATATGTTTTTTTATTTCTTGTGTAATTATGTTATATTTCGTTTCATCCAAAATATATTTTTTTTCTATTCTATCAAATACATTCATTTTGCCTCCTTGTGTTTAATTTTATTTTATTTTTTTGTTTGAATTTTGTTAGTTTTGTGATAAATATATGAAAAAAGCACCTTGTTAGTGCTTTTATACTTTGTTATTTAGTTTAATTTCTAATTCTAATTCATTTGTTATTATTGTTCCTTCTGGAACATTTTGTTCAGTTACATATCCTTCTCCGATTAGTTTATAACTTATATTTAAGTAATCAAGTAGATATTTTACTTCTCTTTTAGACCAATTTATCATGTTGGGTAAAGCCATTTCATTTCCATTTGTTATTAGTATTATTCTATCGTTTGAAGCTAGTTTTTGTTTTGGATAATAGTCTACTATTATATTTCCATTTCCTATTGTTGTTATATTTAGCCCTAATTCTGATAATTTTTTCTTTGAAATCTCTATATCTTTATTAATTAAATTATCTATTTCGTAGTTTTCAATGTTGGTTACTTCTCTTTTTTTCGTATTAATATTTTTATATTTTGCGATATTTTTAATTAAGCTTACTACAGAATCTGATAGTGCGACTGTGTTTCCAAAATTTGGTTTTTTTATTGCTGCATAGATAATTATTTCTGGGTTGTCTTTTGGAAATATTCCTGAAAATGAGAATATGTGATCTCTATCGTCTGTTAAGTATCCTCCATTTTTTTCATCATATATTTGGGCTGTTCCTGTTTTTCCTATTATGTCTAATCCATCTACTCTATATTTTTTTCCTGTTGTTCCTTCATTATCGGCATTTACAACATTGTACATTAGTTGTTTTATATATTCTATTGTTTCTTTTGAAGCAAGTTGTTCTGTTTCTTCTATATTTCTTGTGTATATTGTTTTTTCATTATTTGAATCTACTATTTTTTCAACTATATGTGGTTTTAACATTTTTCCATTATTTGTTATTAGTGTTAGTGCTTGTAGATGTTGAATTGGGGTTGTAAGTATCCCTTGCCCAAAACTTGCATTTGCGACTTCTATTGGATATCTAAATGTGAGTTCTCTTGATAGTTCTCTACCAAGTTCTATTCCTGTAATGTCATCAAAACCATATTTATGATAGCAGTCTTTTAGTTGTTCTTTTGTTAAAATTGTGTTTACAAGATTTGTTACTGCAACGTTACTTGAGTATTCAAATCCTAGATCGTATGATATGTTTCCCCATCCATACCCACTATTCCAATCTTTTACTGTATCATCACCTATTTTATATTTTCCTGATGTGTATGTTTTATTTCCATCATAGGCACCTGTTTCTAGTGCGCACATATATGTATATATTTTCATTGTTGATCCTGGTTCAAATAGGTATGAAGCTAGAGGATTTTCATAGTTTGTTATATTTTTTATATTTGGATCGAATGATGGTGTTGATGAACTTCCTAGAATATCTCCTGTTTTTGCGTCCATTACTGCCATTACCATCCATTCTGGTTCGTATTTTTTACTATTTTCTTTTACTGACGTTTCTATAAATCTTTGTATATTTGAGTCTATTGTCAAGTATATATTATTTCCGTTTATTGGATTTGTTCTTATTTCCGGAGTATCTGGTATTTTATATCCGTTTAGGTCTTGTTGGTATTCCTCATGTCCATCTGTTCCTTTTAGATTTTCATCGTATTTTGTTTCTATTCCCATTTCTCCAATTATACTTCCATCGTCATTTTTCTTTGCATATCCAATTATGTATGATGCAAAGTCACCGTTTGGATAGTATCTTTTTTGATCTTCTATAAAATCTATTCCTGGTAGGTTTAATGCTTCTATTTCTTGTTTTTTTAATTCTGTTATTCCTCTTCCACCTGGTCCTAATTCAACTTGATATAAATTTTGGCTCATTAGTTCTGTTAGCTTTTCAACTGTCATTCCTAATATAGGTGATAGTTTATATGCTGTATATTCTGGATCTTCTACGTGCTTTATTACATTGGATGATCCTGTTCTTTTTGGTGATAGATATGCTATAACTGTGTATGATGTGACGTTAATAGCGAGTGAGTTTCCATCTCTATCAAATATACTACCACGTGTTGCGTATATCGTGTTTGAAACGGTATTTCTATTTAATGCGAATTGTTTCATATCTATACCATATATGTTTTTAAAGAGTGAAAGATGTACTAATTGGCCAAATAAGACAAAAATAAAAACAAGAAAAAAAGCAAAAATTTTCTTGGGCAATTTCCATTTTTGTTTTCTATTTCTTGTTTTCATTTATGCACCTTCTAATCATTAATTATTATAATATTTTCATTATTATATGCTAATCCCATTTCTTTTACAATATTATTTACATAATCAAATGAAGTTAATTCATTAACTTGCATAGTTAAAGATTCATTCTTTTTTGATTGTGTTGAAACATCATATTTTAATTTTTCAACCATTATATTTAAATTTCCAATGCTTGCGCTGCAGAATATTTTTACTAAAAAGGTTGAAGAAAGAGCAAGAAAAGCAAGTGAATATAATATTTTTTCACCTTTTGTTATTTTGATTTTTCTAACTTTTTGTCTACTCATATTATCTAACCCTTTCTATTACTCTTAATTTTGCGCTTCTAGCTCTTGGATTTGTTTCTAGTTCGTCTTTTGATGGTTTTATGTTTGCGATAATTTTATATTTTGGTAAATACTCTTCTGGTATTACTGGAAGTTTTTTTATATTATTATCTATTTCACTTACTGATTTAAATATATTTTTACATATTTTATCTTCTAGTGAATGAAATGTTATTACACATATTCTTCCATTTATGTCTAGTAACTTTAGTGCATCGTTTAGGCTTTGTTCAAATACTTCTAGTTCTTTATTTACTTCTATTCTTATTGCTTGAAATACTTTTCTTGCTGGATGTTTTTCTCTTTTATATTTTTCTGGAACAGAATTTTTTATTATATCTACTAGTTCTAGTGTTGTTTCTATTTTCTTTTCTGTTCTTTTTTTTATTATATTTTTTGCGATGCTTGATGCATATTTTTCTTCGCCATATTCAATAAATATTTTTACTAAATCTTTATATTCATAATTATTTATTAATTCATATGCACTGAAGTCTTGTGTTTGATCCATTCTCATATCTAGCTTTGCATCTTTGTGAAATGAGAATCCTCTATAGTCTTCATCAAGCTGTGGACTTGATACTCCAATATCGTATAGTATTCCATTTACTGATTTAATATTTCTTTTTTCTAATTCTTTTTTTATGTTTTTAAAATTTGATTTAATTATTTCATAGTTATCAGATATTTCGTCAAGACGTTTTGTGCTTGATTTTATTGCTTCTTCATCTTGATCAAAGGCGAAAAGAAAACCCCTTTTTATTTTCTTTAATATGTTGCTACTATGCCCGCCATATCCTAGTGTACAATCTACTATTACACTATCATCTTTAAGATTCAAATATTCTAGGCATTCATCGAGTAAAACACTTTTATGCATATTTACCTCCTATATATTTGATCCGAATAGGTTATCAGCAATATCTGACAAGTCATCAAGTTTTTCATTCATAAAATCATCCCAAGTGTTTTTGTTCCAAACTTCTAGGTGGTCGTTTACTCCTATTATTACGCAGTCTTTGTCTAAATTTGCATATTCTGTTAAAGGTGCGCTTATTTTTATTCTTCCTTGCTTGTCAAATTCGCACATACTAGCACCGGATAAAAAGAATCTCATGAAGTTTCTAGCATCCTTTGTGTTAGGTAATTCTCTATACTTGCTAATGATATTATTCCATTCTTCTTCTGGGTAGATAAATAAACATTTGTCTAATCCTCTTGTGATGATACAGGTATCTTTTAATTCAAATCTAAGTTTTGAAGGAATTGTTAGTCTTCCTTTATCATCAATACTATAATGATATTCACCCATTAGCATGTAAAATCACCCACTTTCCCCCACTTTTTACCACTGCTTACCACTATTATATATATTTAATGATAAAAAGTAAAGATTTTTTTATATTTTTTTTATATATTTACATAAATTTACACAAAAAACACATAAGTGTGTTACTTATGTATTTTTACCACATACGAGAACCTAATATGATTGCTAGTAAGATATACAAGACAATAAGAATTATATATCCTGATCCTCTATTTTGAGAACAAGATGAATTATTATTGCCACAGTTTTTTTCACATGACATATTTATTTACCTCCTTAAATATAAGCTCCTAGTATAATTATTAAAAGAATAAATAAAACTAATATAATGGCAGCACTAGATACACCCGAATTATTACACATAATATCGATCCTCCTTTTTATCTTTTCAACTTATTTTATGAAAATTTTATGAATATGTGATTAGTTATGTCCAAATTATTGTTTTTTTGTTTTTTTTTTGGTATTATGGATATGTATGAAAAAGACATACTTGAAGGGAGATATCATGAAAAAGAAAATTTTAGGTATTATGTGTGCTATGGTCCTTATGACTGGTTGTAGTAAATCACCTAAGATAAGCAATGGTGAGGAAGTTGTTGCTTCTCTTGATGGAAAAGATTTTACTGCAAATGAATTATATGACACAATGAAAGGACAATATGGAACTTCTATTCTTATTGATATGATTGATTCATATATTGCTGAAAAGGAGATTACTGATGTTGATGCTGCAAGTGTATATGCTGATTCAGTAATATCGCAATATAAATTACAATACAAGCAATATGGAATGGATTTTAATGAAGCTTTAGCTAGTTCTGGTTTTGCATCTGAAGCCGACTTTAAAAAAGTTATTATGGCTGATCATAATAAAAATGAAGTTTTAAAGAATTATTTAAAGAAGGAAGTAACTGACAAAGAAATTGAAAATTATTATAAGGATGAAATTTCTGAACCACTTGATGTTAAACATATTTTAGTTATTCCTGATGTTAAAGAAGGTGCTACAGATGATGAAAAGAAAGAAGCAGAAAATAAGGCTTTAGAAGAAGCTAAATCACTTATTAAGAAGTTAGATGAAGGTGCTAATTTTGATGATTTAGCAAAAGAAAATTCTGATGATACTGCAACTGCTCAAAATGGTGGTGCAATTAACAATGTAACTAAAGATGGTTATGTTGCTGAATTCTATAATGCTGCTTATAAACTTGAAGAAGGAAAATATACAGCTGAGCCAGTTAAATCTGAATATGGATATCACATAATATACCTAGTAAAAAAAGGTGAAAAAGAATCTCTTGAAAATTTAAAGGATGTAATTATTAATTCAATTGTTGATAAAAAGGTTGAAAATGATTCTGATGGTTCTTTAAAAAATGTTTCTTGGGATAAGATAAGAAGTAACTATAAGATGAATATCGTTGATACTAAAATTAAAGGTATTTACGAAGCATCTATATCAAATATATCAAAGTAAAAGGTAGCTGAGCTACCTTTTTATTTTACTATATTATTTATTTCATCTATTGTGAATCCTTTTTGAAATAGTTTTTGCTTTATTGTATATTCTAGTTGTGCATTATCATATTTTGTTTTATATTTATTATATAATTTGTCATATTCTTTTTTTATTATTTCAGTGTTATTTATATTATTCTTTTCCAGTATTTCTATTATATCTTCTTTATTATAGCCTAGATTTATGAAGTAATTAATTATTTTTTGTTTCATTATTTTATCAGAATATTTTGTATTACTTTTTACTTTCTTTATTATCATTTTTTCTAGTTTTTTTTGTTGATCTTCTGGATCAATTTTATTTATTTCTTCTTCTATTATATTTTCATTTAAATCAAGTTTTAAAAGGTTTTCCTTTATCTTATTTATTCCATAATTACTAAGCAATAGTTTATCATGTATATATGCTTTTACATACAGATTATCATTTATCAGATTTTTGTTTTTTAAATCTGTTATTAATTTTTCTTGTAATTTTAGATTTACTTCTTTTTTATTCATATATTCTTTTAGTTCTTTTATACTTCTTATTTTTTTATTTATATATTTAATAATGTCATTATATATATCATAATATTTATTTTCTTCTTCTATTATTTTTATTAGGTTATCATCTATTTCTTTTTTATATAATATATTATTTTTTATAATTACTTCATCATATGTTTCTATTATTTTATTATTTTCTAATGTTATTTTATATTTATTATTATTCTTTTTGATTTTTATTATTTTCATTTATATATCACCATATAAATAATAGCACACGAATATTTGTTTGTCAATTTTTTTTGTAAAAAAATAGCACTATAATGCGCTATTTTAATTAAATTTTTTCTTGTATGCTCCATAGATTCCAAGTGTAGCCGCAAATAAAATTATTCCTGGAACTATATAACCTGTAACTCCTGTTTTAGGACTTTCTACAGTGTCTGATGTTGTCTTTTTTGGTGTAGTTGGTGTTGTAGATGAACTTCCTTGTGTAGATGAACTTCCTTCAGATTCATTGTTGTAAATAGTAACACCATAGATTTTTTTTGAGCTACTTTGTGTAATTCTTCCCCAAACAAAGTATAAACCAGTTTCTGTTATTCCTATACGCCCATTTTTCATTCCGTCTTTTACATACTCTTCACTAGCCTGAAATGAAGTTGGTGTTTGTAGCGTTAAGGTATTTATGTAATCTGCTAGCTGGGTAGAATCTATTTCGCCATTGCTGTCTTTTAAATCCATATATCCATCTATTATATTTTGATCAGTTATTTTTACTGCTTGATATTCGTTCAAAGTATTGCAAAGCGCGCAGCTTTTAAATGGATCATCTATGTGCCACCTGTCTTCACCATTTGTATTTTTTATGAAAGGAACTGCTCCATATGCATATGGAATGCTTACATCAACTGAAGTGTGATCTATTACTACTTCTTGTGATGTTTTTTCTCTTACTACTAGATATACTGTATCATTCTTTGCAACAATTGCTTCTTTATCTTCGAAAACTATATCAAAGCTCATTGTATTTGTTGTATAAGTATTAACTGGTGACCAATCTCCTGATGCAGGTTCGGCAGCTTGATTTGCAACTATTGCCCATTGATATTCTTTAGATGTGTCTAATTCAATATTAGTTAATCCGACTGCAAAGTCTAGCGAGCCATCTT
Source organism: uncultured Caryophanales bacterium (assembly GCA_946624985.1). Lineage (GTDB taxonomy): Bacteria > Bacillota_I > Bacilli_A > RF39 > UBA660 > UBA3631. Next base: position 30,742 of record CAMOSQ010000002.1, read on the forward strand.
TTTTTATTGTGCTAGTGACTGTAGGATTTGCATTTGATGCTTTTATTATTGGTATGAATAATGCACATGCCAATAATGTAAAAAATAATTTCTTTTTCATTTTTCATTTCCTTCCTATGATAGATGTTTGGCTACTTTTCTATCTATAATAATAGTATCATATTTTTTTTGCTATTGCAATAGTTGAATTTTTTAAATTATTTTTATTTACATTTTGTATTTTTTTGTTTTATATTACATTGTTCTGTGGTATAATAATATATGTAAAATAGAGGTTGGAATATGAAGAAGATACTAATAAGTTTTAATGATGATTCAATTATTGTTAAATATAAGATAGATAAAACTCGGGAAGAAAAAGATTTATCTAAGACACTTTTAAATACTAATGTAATATCTAATGATGTGCTTTTGTTTAGTGATTCTTATTTAAAAAATAACATTAATATTATGAGTAGTTTTTTAAGTGAAATTATAAAGGAAAAGAATATTGAAAAGCTCGTTATTGAAGAATATGATATTGTTCCAATCTTATTGGATATTACAAATAATATTAAGTATATTACGCATATATATATAAATGCTGATAAGCAAATTGATTATAAGGTATATGAAAAATTGTTAGATGCTTCTTATGTTAAATATATAAATTGTTTTGAAATACCATCTTTTATGTTAGAAAAATTATGTAATAATGGTGTTATTGTTGACTTAAGATGTGAAATAATTTCTATAAGTAATTTTGTTTATCAAAATAATTTAGTTAATTATACTAAGCTTTATTATAGGAAAGTAATTAAGATTTTTAAAAAACTAAATGAAGAAGATTTAAATGATTTTGAAACTTTTTGTCAAATTAATCGAAATTTAAAAACAATTTATGTTTATGATTATGATTTTGAAATGATTAAGAATCTATATATTATTTTGGAAAAAACTAATAAGAAAAATGTTAAAATTTTAATTTATCAAAATGTTTCTAATACTGATGCTATTAATAATAGTTTAAAGGAATTAAAGATTGTTAATAAATTACTTTTGAAGAATTGTGATTCTAAGATTAAGATTATATATAGTATGGATTATATTAGTAAGAATTTTGTTAAGCAGCTTAGTATAACTAATTTAAAGACTTGTTTGTTAATTATTGTTCTTTTAGAATCAATTATTTTGATAAGTATAAAGGTTAATAATTATAAGACTAAGAAAAACGTCGATGAGATTAAAGATATTGCTGAAGATTTTTCAAAGTATTTTGATGAACCATATATTGAGCCTCAAGAGGAAGTTGCACCTGAACAAACTGATGACGAAAATAATGAACCTGTTATTACACCATATAATACGACGTATGATGAATCTTTCGAAAAATTGTTAAGTATTAATGGTGATACTAAAGCTTGGCTTAAATTAAATAATACTAGCATTAACTATCCTGTTGTTCAAAGTTCTGATAATGATTATTATTTAGGTCATGATTTTAATAAAGATGTTAATGTTAATGGATGGGTTTTTGTCGATTATAGAAATAACATGAATGATTTAGATCAAAATACAATTATTTATGGACATAATTCTTATGGAACAATAATGTTTGCGACACTAAGATATGTTTTAAATGAAAGTTGGAATAGTAATCCTGATAATTTGGATATTATATTTAATACTCCTTCTAGACAAATGCGAGCAAGAATTTTTTCTATATATGTTATAGATACTACAAATGATTATTTGTATATTAATTTTTCTGATGAGGATTATACTAAATTTATTGATATGATTAAAGGAAGAAGTATAAAAGATTTTGGTGTTGATTATACAATTAACGATAAAATGATTACTTTATCTACTTGTAGTAGTAAGGGTGATAAAAGATTAGTAGTGCATGCTAAAATAATGTAAGTAGTTACTTACATTATTTTCATTTGACTCTATTATTTTCATATTCTTGTAATAATGAAATGATGCTTAATGCACAATCAACTTGAACTCTTATATCCTGCGATATATAAAAATTAACAATTTTTTGAGTAAGTGGGTCTTGTGGATTTTGAAATGGTATAATTTCTTCGTATCTTTTTATTAAGTCTATAGCATTTTTAAAAATATTACTTATTTCTGGTGCTAATGAATCTCTTTCATTAATGTAGCTTTGCTTTTTATTTTTTATGATTTGTTTTTTTTGATTATTATATGCGTTAAGTGTATTTTTAAAAGCATCATACCCTATTATATCTATATATTCATTCCAAAAAGATGCACCTTTTGTTTTTACATCATCATATTCTATTTTTATATTTGGGAAAATATTATTTAGATATTCAATAAAGTTTTTTAAGTCATTATCATTTATTCCGTATTGATCGATTAAACTTGTGAAATGTCCACCATATCCATGTGATACATTATATTTTACATTGTAATCGCTACATAGTTTATTGAAAGATTCTTGTATTATACTTTTTATTTCTTCATCATATTCAAATATTCCATTTCTAAATGGCAATATTCCATTTTCTGCAAGTACCATATTTATTGCTGCTGATGGATCACCTTTATATATAACTAATGTTCTTTTTCCTAAAGTTTCCATTATTTCTTTATTGTCTTTTATTTGTTCATATTTTTCATTAGATATTAATACAATTGCGTTATCGGATATTTTTAATCCTTCGTGTGTTACATCCAGGTATGCGTCTCTTTCTGAAACAGAATATGCATATCCCGAATTTATAAAATTACCTATTCCATCTATTACTGTGAAGTCTCTATCAAGTTTTACTGTGTTGTATTCACCTGTAAGTCCTAGAGGTGTATTTATCGTAAAGTGCTTTGTTGATCTAAATTTTACTGATGAGTATAATTCAAATTTTGTTGTTTCTGGAATAGTTGTATCAACGTTTTTACTTTTAGATAGAAATTTAAATAAACCACTTTTTTTCGTTTCTTGTTTTTTTCTATATATGCAAAGCATATTATATACGCCATCCAAGTCTTCCCCGTTAGCTCTCCATACGAAATCAGATGGTAAAAAATCATCACTTCTTATTGTTACAAAATTATTGATTTTTTTTTCTGTTTTTGTTTTTATTATTAATTCTTTTAGTTTTTCTATATATCTTTTCATATTTTCTTCATTGGTTGTATCTATAAAATTTATTTTTTCCATACTCATCACCTATATTATAATTATTATATAATATTTTCTTATTATATCCAATAAATTTAAAAAAAAATGCTAGTTTTCTAACATTTTTATATTGTTTTTTTCTTATATAATGCATAAACTGCAAGTGTTGTAAATAGGAGCATTGACCCAGGAATTATATATTTTTCAACTCCTGTTTTTGGATTTTCTGTATTTTTTCCAACTAAAGCATACTCACTTAAATGTGGTAATTCTCCAACAAGATAATCTCCTTCTACTTTCATTTTTACAATATCATTTGTTTTTTTGTTATCAACAATGTTTATTAGTTCATATGTGTCAAACTTTTTCATTTCTGGTGTTATTTTGATTTTGAAAGTAAATGTACCATTTGTTTTTTCTTGATTTTCTTTTGTTACAGTTATACTGTATAAATCTATAAATGTACCGTTATCTTTTAACTCTTTTTTTAATTTTGATATTACTTCATCTATTGTTTTTACTTCATCATTATTTTTTGTTTCTTGTTTTAGTTTTTTTATTTGTTCTAATGAATCAACTGCAAAATTATATGCTAATCCTTTTAATTCTTCAAATGAAATAAAGAATTTATTGTCTAATGTTTTAAATTCATATATTTTTTTATCTTCTTCTGAATTATTGTTTTGGTTTGGTGTATTATCATTGCTACCGGTGTTTGTTTCATTATTTGTTGTGTCTGGAATGTTTATTTCATCTAGGTTAATACTATATTCTGTTACCCATCCATCTCCATCTTTAGCTATTGTAATTCCTGCAGGAAGATTTGTTGTTGGAAATAATAAACGACCTCCAATTTGTTCTAATCCGTTTGATTCTAGATATTCTGTTATAGCTGTATCGTTTTTGCTTGTTTTTAAATTGTATAAAGTATATAAAAGTTCACGTGTTATTACAACATTTTGATTTGATAATAACTCGGCCCACTCGTCTTTTTCTGCAGTTTTATAATTTACTGTTTCATTATCTGTATTAATGTATCCAAATTCTCCTTTAAATGATAATACTGAATTTTGATATTCATAAATCACAAATGAAGTAAATGACATATCTTCATCATCAGCAAATCCTTCTGGCAAATTGGCATATGCACCACTTAAATCTGTAGTAGCTGATACTTTAATTTTGTTTTCTCCTTCTTTTTGTGCAGTTACATTACTTCCACTCCAGCTTGTACCTATTAGATCTCCATAAGAATAAGTATTATCTATCCCTATACGCTCATTAAATTTTGTAATGATCTGATCTATTGTGATATTTGATGCTTTTACTATCGTTAATGGCATAAACATAAGTAAAGCAAACATCATCATTAATATTTTCTTTTTCATTTTTGATTCTCCTTCTAATAATTGTCTCTTTTATTATTAATATAATTATATAACATATGTTTTTGTCTGTCAATTTGATTTTTGAGAACATAACTCAAAATAAATTTTGAGGCATAATCACTTACGTGATTATCTTTTCTGCTTCATCGACTTCGTTACCTACCTTCTCCACAGACTTAAAATCCGATGGTCGCCACCGTACTCATTTACATTTTTATTTTTTCTTTTTTTGTTTATGATAATAATTCCTTCATATATAACTTTATTCCTTCAAACATAATATTCTCAGATGCATTTATATCTCTATCTAACTGTGTATGACATTTTGGACAAACATATTCTCTTATACTTAAATCTTTTGTTATTTCATTTTTATAGTCACAATGTGAACATATCTGACTGCTCGGATAAAATGTATCTATTTGATAGATTTTTTTCATTTTCCATTTTACCTTATATATTAATTGTCTTATTATTTCGGATAGTGATGCATCTTGTATTGATTTCGCTATATGATGATTTTTAATCATATTATTTATTCTTAGGGTTTCAGTTACTATAATATCATTATTATCAGTTATTTCTTTTGTTATTTTATGTATAGTATATTTTCTTGTATTTTTTATTTTTGAGTATAATCTAGCTAGTTTTTGTTTTGCTTTATAATAGTTATTACTACCTTTTAGTTTCTTTGATAGTTTTCTTTGTAGTCTTTTTATTCTTTTTTCATACTTTCTAATTGTTTTATTGTTATCATATTTTTTTCCATCTGATGTTATTACTAAGTCTTTTATTCCTAGATCTAGTCCTATTATTTTATTTGGTATTATTTTGTTTTCTTCTAATTCTTGTTCAAATACTACTGATACATAGTATTTATTATCTTTTTCTCTTGATATAGTTGAATTTATTATTCTTCCTTGTATATTTTTTAAATTCCTATACCCTCTAATTTTTACTTCTTTTAATTTTGGTAATGTTATTGTTTTATTTATTAAATCTAATTTAATGTTTTCGTATGTTTTATTTTTATACACATTAGTTACAAAGTTTGTTCTATAAGAGTTTCTGTCATATTTACTTTTATATTTAGGATATCCTAATTTTTCTTTAAAGAATTTTTGATATGAATTATCTAAATCAAATAAAGTACATCTTAAAGACATACTATCTACTTCTTTTAGAAATGGATATTCTACATATAGATTTTTTAAATCTTTTATACAGTCATATGAAGATAAATTTTTCTTTTCTTTTTTATATAATTCTTGTTTTTTATTTAGGTAATAATTATATACTAACCTAGTACATCCAAATGTTTTATTTATTAATATTTTTTGTTCATTTGTTGGATATAGTCTAAATTTATATGCCTTATTTATCTTCATACTATCACCACCATACAAATGGTATCACACAAACAATTGTGCGTCAACTAAAAATTAATATATTTTAGAAATTTAAACGCACTTTCCTAATAAATAAAAAAAATACATTTATTGTAAATGTATTAATCCTTTTGACACTTCTTCTAATGCTTTTCCAATATTCTTTTCTGATTTGTATTCATTTTCTTTCATTTGAAAATGTCCTGTTTTTTTCATTTCTTCTACTCTTTTTGAAACAATATTTACTAATAAATATTTTGATCCAACTTGTGTTAGTAATTTATCTATTGATGGATAAATCATCTTATCACTCCTTCTTTTTTTATAATAGTACATTATTTAAAAAAATGCAAGTTGAAATGCATTTTTTTACATTTATTTACACAATAATTTCTTTAATAAGTTTATTTTCTTCTATTTTTTCTTTTGTTATTTCAAAGCATTTTATAAATTCTTCTTCTGGTAGTTTTTTATCATTGATATAAACACTCAATAGTTCTTCATTCTTTTTTATATAATCTCCTACTTTTTTATTTAAAACTATTCCTACTTCAAAGTCGATATTTTCTTCTTTGCTTAGTCTCCCTGCTCCTATTATTCTTGCATTTTCTCCTAGTCTTAATGCATCAATGTGTTTAATATATCCCTCTTCTTTACTTTTTATGCTTAGTATATTTTTTGATATTTTTATGTTATTTATATTTCCATTTTGATTTTCTACTAGTTCTATAAATTTATCATATGCTTTACCGTTATTTAGATTTTCTAATACTTCTTGTTTTGCTTCATCTATACTTATGTTTTTTGCCATACTTACCATATATGATGCAAGTTCTATAACGAGATTTGTTAAGTCTTTTGGACCATTTCCTTTTAATGTATTTATACTTTCTATTACTTCTAGTGAGTTACCTATTGCATATCCTAATGGTTCGTCCATATCTGTTATGAAGCATACTACTTTTTTGTTGTGTTGTTTACCTATTTCTACTAGTAAATTAGCTAGTTTTTTTGCGTCTTCTATTGTTTTCATTAATGCACCATTACCTACTTTTACATCAATTACTATACAAGATGCTCCACTTGCTAGTTTTTTACTCATTATTGATGATGCGATTAGTGGTATTGATTCTACTGTTCCTGTTACATCTCTTAATGCGTATATTTTTTTATCTGCTGGAACTAAATTTCCCATTTGTCCTACTATTGCTACTTTTATTTTTTTTACCTGATCTTTAAATTTATTTATATCTATGCTTGTATTAAAGCCTGGAATTGATTCTAATTTATCTATTGTACCACCTGTGAATCCTAGTCCTCGTCCTGACATTTTTGCAATATTTACTCCACATGATGCTACTAGGGGTGCTAGTATTAGTGTTGTTTTATCTCCTACACCACCTGTTGAATGTTTATCTACTACTGGTTGTAATTCTTCTAAGTCTATAATTTCGCCACTATTTAGCATTATTTCTGTTAGATCAAATGTTTCTTTATTGGTCATTCCATTTATTGTTATTGCCATTAAAAGTGAGCTCATCTGATAGTCTTTAATTTCTCCTTTTAAATACCCATCTATTGCATATTTTATTTCTTCGTATGAAAGTTCTTCTTTGTTTTTTTTCTTTGTTATTATATCTATTATTGTCATATTTTATCACCATTATAATTATAACAAAAAAAGATGAAATAAGTAACTATTTCATCAATTTTCTTGAAATTAATTCTATTGTTCTTTTTGGATCTGAACAAAGTTTATTATATAATTCTCTATTGTGCTTTAATTCATTTATTATTTGAATATCTTCATCAGCCATTATAACATTGTAGTCTTTGTTTTTTTCGCTTACAACGTTTTTATCTCTTCCTAAAACATAGTCTGGCTCTAGATCTAATATTTTAATTAAATCTAAAAAGTTTTCCATTGTAGGTGTTCTTGTTCCCTTTTCATATCCACAAATAGATACTTTTGAAACTCCTAATAGATTTCCTAGTTCTTCTTGTGACATGTTTCTTTTTATTCTTGCTTCTTTTAATCTTTTTCCAATTATCATAAAAATCCTCCCCGAAACAAATTGTTAACCATATTATAACAAAAAATCTGCATTTTTGTACAAAATTAACTAAATAGTTATCATTTTTCTTGAAGTTAATTCAAAGTTAATGTATAATTAGTATGGATGGTGATTTTTATGGAAAAATTAAGAGAATTAAGACTTAAGAATAAGTTTACGAATCAGTTTATGGCTGATGAACTAGGTATAAGTAAACCTTTTTATTGGCAAATTGAACATGGTCAAAAAAGACTTTCTTACAATATGGCTATTAAAATTTCTAAAATTTTTAATCTTAAACCTGATGATTTGTTTTATGATGAATTTAATGGTAAAAAAGTAGATATTGAAGTTAATCATAAATAGTTCATATCTATTTTTTTTATTAAAAAAAACAGATTATTTATCTGTTTCTTCATGTCTTCTACTTGATAAGAATGTTACTTTTTCTGCTATTACTTCTGTTACATATTTTACTTCATCGTCTTGTTCATAGTGGCTTGTTTGTATTCTTCCTTTGATACCTACTAAGTCACCTTTTTTACAGTATTCAGCAGTGTTTTCTGCTACTCCTCTCCATAGTACACAAGGTATATAATCTGTTTCATATTCTCCTTCCATATTTTTGAAACTTCTTGGTACTGCAAGTGTTAATTGCGCTACTTTATTTCCATTTTCAGTTTCATGTAATTCTAAATCCCTTACTATTCTTCCAACAATTACTGTTTGATTTAACATATCATTTCTCCTTTCATTTAGAATATATAATATTTATAAATTTATATCAAATTACAGTTTATATAAAATATGTAAAAAAAAAATACTGATTTTTTAAAACAGTACTTTAGATTTTTAATTTTTGTATATTTTTAAATTCTAATATAAAACTTTAGCATTCTAGTTCTATTTTTTTGTTTTCTATATTTTTTGTTTCTTTATTTATATAGAATATTATTTTTGAATTATCTTTACATTTTTTTAAGTTTGATAAATCATATTCATCTTCGTCACTTGCGTTTTTTAAATCTGATAATGTAATGGTTACTGATTCTATATTATTAACCATTTTCATATGATTTTCATAGTATTGTTTTGCATATTTTTCAAATGTTTTTTCTTTATTTGAACATCCTGTTAGTATAACTAAGAAAAGTAATAAATAAATTTTTTTCATTTTGCCTCCTAAAAATAATTTTTTAAAAGTGAATTTAGTTCTACTGCATATTCCATTGGTAGTTCTTCTCTAAATCTTTCAATGAATCCCATTATTAAAAGTTCTTTTGCTTTTTCTTCGCTGATACCTCTACTCATTAGATAAAATAGTTTTTCTTTATCTATTTTTGATACGGTTGCTTCATGTTCGATGCTTGATGTTTTGTTGTATACTTTGTTTTGTGGTATTGTATCACTTTTTGATTTATTATCAAGTATGATTGTATCACATTTTACTATAGATTTTGAATGTTCTGCATTTTTAGAAATATTAACTGTTCCTCTATATGTTGCTTCTCCACCATTTAGCGCGATTGATTTACTTATAATATTACTTTTTGTGTATGGTGCGAGATGAATCATTTTTGCTCCTGTATCTTGTGTTTGATTTTCTTTTGATATAGCTATTGATATACAGTTTCCACTGGCATATTTACCATTTAGAATGCAGGATGGATATTTCATATTTACTTTTGAGCCAATGTTTCCATCGATCCATTCCATACATCCTCCTTCTTCTACAATTGCTCTTTTTGTTACTAGATTGTATACATCTCCTGACCAGTTTTGAATTGTTGTATATCTACATTTTGCATTTTTTTTAACATATATTTCTACTACTGCTGCGTGTAATGAGTCTGATGTGTATGTTGGTGCTGTGCAACCTTCCATATAATGAAGATCACTTTCTTCGTCTACAATTATGATTGTTCTTTCAAATTGTCCCATATTTTTTGTGTTTATTCTAAAATAACTTTGTAGTGGTCTATCTAATTTTGTCTTTGGTGGTATATATATGAATGTTCCTCCACTCCAAACTGCTCCATTTAAAGCTGTGTATTTATTTTCATCAAATTTTACTAGATTATTAAAGTACTCTTTGAATAGTTCAGGGTATTTTTTTAAGGCTGTATCTGTATCACAAAAAATTATGTTTTTTTCTTCTAATTCTTTTATCATATTGTGATAAATTACTTCGCTTTCATATTGTGCTCCTATTCCTCCTAGATATTTTTTTTCCGCATCTGGAAGTCCTAGTTCGCAGAATGTTTTTTGTGCTTCTTCTGGTACTTCTTCCCATCTATTATGTATTTTATCATCTATTTTTTTATAATATGTTATTATATCAAAGTCTAATTTTAGTTCTGGTCCAAATTTTGGATTACTTAATTCTATAAACTTTTTATATGCATTTATCCTAAATTTTTTCATCCAGTCTGGTTCTTTTTTTATATTAGAAATTTCTATTACTTTTTCTTCGTTTATGCTTTTTTCCATTTCATCACCGTTTAAACTATTGTTCTTTTTTTAGAATTTTTTCTATTCCCCACCAACCAAGCAGAGCACATTTTTTTCTGTTTGGTTGTTTATATATGTCGTTATATACATTAGCTTGTTCTAAAATATCTTCTTTGTATTCTTTTTCGTCAATCATATTGTAAAAGTTATTTATAATTTCTTCTGCTTCTTTTATGCTTTTTCCAATTAATGTATCTATCATTATGGATGTTGATGATGTACATATTGCGCATGCTTCTCCATCAAATCTCACATCTATTATTTTATCTTTTTCTAGTTTTACCATTAGATTTACTTCATCAATACAGGAATCATTATTCATATTTATTTTAATGTATGTTTCGTCTTCTATTAATCCTTTGTTTTTTGGATTTTGATAGTGTTCTAGTATTATACTTCTTTTCATATTTTGATCCATAACATCGCCTCTTTTTAATTATAGCACTTTTTTTACATAATTAAAAGAAGCTATTTAGCTTCTACTATTAGTTTTATTGCTGTTTTTTCTTCACCTTCAATTTGAATATCTGTAAATGCTGGTATGCAGACTAGATTTTTTCCTGATGGCGCAACAAAGCCTCTTGCTATTGCGATTGCTTTAATTGCTTGATTTAGGGCTCCTGCACCTATTGCTTGTATTTCAACAATTCCTGTTTGTCTTATCACATTAGCGAGTGCTCCTGCAACTGAATTAGGTTTTGATTTTGTTCCTACTTTAAGTGTTTCCATAATTATTCCTTCTTTCTATACTAAATTATATTAAGTTTTTATAATTATATTACACTTTTTTAATATGGAAAATTGATATCTTTTATTTTTATTTTTATTTGCTTTTTTGTTGTTTTTCCTAGATTTATTTCTGGTTTATTTGTTCCATGAAAATCACTTCCACCGGTTGTTATAAGGTTATATTTTTGCGCTAATATTTTGTATCTAATAACATCTTCTTCTGTATGAATGGTATTATATATTTCTATTCCATCTAATCCTTCTTTTATAAGTTCTTTTATTAATTCTTCAATTTCTATTTTATAGTCATTCTCTATTTCTTTTGGATGCGCTAATACTGCTACTCCTCCTGATTTATGTATTACTTCTATTATTTTTTTTGAATTACTTCTATGTGTTATCAAGTCTTTTGGTGTCAAATATTTTATATATATTTCTTTTCTGGTGCCGTATCCTTTTTTTTCTAATAAATCGCATATATCTGTTCTACTTATTGTTTTTGTTTTTTCTAGTATATATTTTTCTTCTTCTGGTGTTATTATTCCATAATTATCTTTAATATATTTTAGTACTTGAATAATTTTTTTATTTCTTCTTTTTTTTATTAGTTCGCATTCTTTTAGTAAGTATTCATTTTTATGGTCTATTTTATATCCTAGTATATGACAATTAATACTTTTATGGTGTGCGGATAGTTCTATTCCTGGTATATAAATAGTGTTGTTTGGTAGATTTATTTTTTCAATTTCTATATTTGATTTAATATTATCGTGATCTGTAATTGAGAATATTTTAATTTTTAATTCTTGAATCATTTCTATTATTTCTTTTGTTGTGTATGTTCCATCAGAGTTTTTTGTATGTATATGCATATCTATCATAGGATCACTTCCTAGTTTTATTTTAGCATTTTAAGAAAAAAAGAACAATATTTTGTTCTTACATTTCAGTATTATATAAACTTTTATATATTTTTGATTTTTCTAATAATTCTTTGTGAGTTCCTGAATCACTTAGCTTTCCTTTATCTATTATATGTATTATATCTGAATCTATTATTGTTGATAGTCTATGCGCAACAATTATTATTGTGTGATCTTTTATTAGATTATCTATAGTCATTTTTATGTATTCTTGTGACTCATTATCGAGTGCACTTGTAGCTTCATCAAATAGTATTATTTTTGTATTTAATAATAATGTTCTAGCAATTGCGATTCTTTGTTTTTGACCACCTGATAAGTTTACTCCACCTTCTCCTATTATTGTTTCATATTTGTCTGGTAGGCTCATTATATAGTCATCTATATATGCTTTTTTACATACTTCTCTTATTTCTTCTATTGATGCATCTGGTTTTACAATTCTAAAGTTTTCTATTATTGAAATATTAAATAGGAATGGTGCTTGTCTAATTATTGAAATATTATCTCTTAGTGATTTTTCTGTTAGTTCTTTAATGTTTACTCCGTCTATTAAAATTTCTCCTTCTGTTGCATCAAAATATCTTAATAATAGATTAAATATTGTTGATTTACCATTGCCACTTTTTCCTATTATTGCTATTTTTTTATGAGGTTCTAATTTTAAATTTAATCCTTTTAGGGTTAATTCTTCATCGCTCGTATATTTAAATTTTACATTTTTAAATTCGATAATTCCGTTTGGTTTTTCTAATTCTATTTTTCCAAATTTTTCATCTTTATATTTTCTATTATTTATGATTTCATCTATTCTTTTTAATGATACTGATACTTTGTTATAGTTTATACCAAAGTCACTAATGGACTCTACTACGTCATCTATTCTCCAAATATATGACTCAATTACTATGAATATCGCTAGTGACATTTTTCCGTTTACAAATAGTGCGCCTGAAGTCATAAGTATTACAAATTGGAGTATAAAGTATATTAGACTATTCAAATTATAGTATATTATTTCATATAATTTTATCTTTTTTTGTTCTATAAATAAATTATCAAAGTTTTTAAACATTCTTTTTTCAATGTTTTTCTTTATTCCAAGTGCTTTTATTTCTCTTATTCCTGTTAGATTTTCTGTTGCTGATTTAACATATTCATCTGATTGTTTTTTTATTTTTTCTTGTGTTTCTTTAATTTTTGGAAAGAATTTTTTTGAGATTATTCCCATTGTTAGTCCGAATACTAATATTTCAATACCTAAAATCCATGATACTTTCATTGCTATTACGAATACAATTATAACTACTACTGATCTACAAGTCATTTTTATTAGTCTAGCTAATAGTTCCATTACTCTATCTGGATCTGTTACCATTCTGTTTATAAATTCGCCTACTCCCATTTCTTCGAAAGCGATTGCTGGTAATTCTGTAATTTTATGATAAAGATCTTTTAATACGTTTTTTGAAAATTTTAATTCAAGGTAGTTGTATAGTAAGTCTCTTGGTATTGAGAATATTACATAGAACAGTATGTATAATGATTCCCATAATATTAGAAAAAACAAAAACATCTTAAAATTCATATTTGTAAGATGTTCTAGAGCAAAACCCCAAAGTACTGATGTAATCAGTGCAGGTATATATGTTAAAATAACTAATGTTAGATATGAAATTAGCTTTAGTTTATCATCTTTCAAATAGTGCCATAAAATTTTGAAATTATTCTTTGTTTTCATAGTTTACCTCCTTTACATGTGTAATTTTAACATAATTGTTTCTTTATTTCAAGAAAAAACTAGTTTTAAAATTAAACTAGTTTTTCTTTTTTTCTTTTCTATCTTCTTTTATTAATTTAAATACTTTAATGTCATCAACGTTATAATATGCTTCTTTAGTATGTGTATTTAAGTCTACTGTTGTTTCTACTGCTAATAGTTTCCCTCCATTTTGAATTATATTTAGCTCGTATAATGGATCATTATCAGATATTTTTATTTCTTTTATTTCTGTTCCACATTCATACCATGCTGTTATTACCATTCTTTTAAATTTTTCACCTGTTTGTGTTTCAAAGTTTTTTACGTATTCATCATTATAAAATACTTGATATGCTCTTATTTTTATCATTGCATCGCTAGGATTTAGGTATGAGTGTGAATCTGGTTCTAGTTCAATATATTTTCCTACAATTGATTGTCCACTATATTTATAAAAATTCTTATCTTTTTCATTTTTATCTGCTATTAGTAGTAAACCACCAAATACTGTTCCAAGTACTATAACGTTTCCAAAGCCTTTTTTTGCCATAGTTTTTCCCCCTTTATAATATTTTTTTTAAAAATTGGCCTGTGTATGACTTTTCTATTTTTGATACTTCTTCTGGAGTTCCTGTTGCGACTATATTTCCTCCTTGATCTCCACCTTCTGGTCCAAGATCTATTATATAGTCTGCAACTTTTATTACGTCTAAGTTGTGTTCAATTACTATAACTGTATCCCCATTTTCAACTATTCTTTGTAATATTACTAGTAGTTTTTTTATATCTTCACTATGTAGTCCTGTTGTTGGTTCGTCTAGTATAAATAAGCTTTTACCGGTTGGTTTCTTTTGTAGTTCTTTTGCAAGTTTTACTCTAGCTGCTTCTCCTCCTGATAGTGTTGGAGCGCTTTGACCTAGTTTAACGTATGATAGACCTACATCCATTAGCATTTGTAGTTTGTTTTTTACTTTTGGATGATTTTCAAAGAATTCTAATGCTTCTTCTACTCTCATTTCTAATACATCATATATTGATTTTCCTTTGAATTTTATATCAAGTGTTTCACTATTATATCTTGTTCCTCCACATACTTCGCATGGTACGTATACATCTGGTAGGAAATGCATTTCTATTTTTTTTACTCCATCTCCCCAGCATGCTTCACATCTTCCACCTTTTACATTGAATGAAAATCTTCCTTTGTCATATCCTCTTATTTTTGCTTCTTTAGTTTGTGTAAATACATCTCTTATATCGTCAAATACTCCTGTATATGTTGCTGAATTTGATCTTGGTGTTCTACCTATTGGTGCTTGTGATATGTCTATTACTTTGTCGATATTTTCTAATCCTTTTATTTCTTTGTATTTTCCTGGTTTTAATTTTGTTTTATATAGATTTGATGCTACCGCTTTATATAGTATTTCGTTTATTAATGAACTTTTCCCTGATCCTGATACTCCTGTTATGCAAGTTAGTGTGCCAAGTGGAAATTTAACGTTTATGTTTTTTAGGTTATTTTCTTGTGCTCCTTTTATTTCTATGTATTTTTTATTTCCTTTTCTTCTTTTTTCTGGTATTTCTATTTTTCTTTTTCCTGATAGATATTGTCCTGTTATACTAGACTCATTTTTCATTACTTCTTGTGGAGTTCCTTTTGCCACTACTTCTCCTCCGTGTATTCCTGCTTTTGGCCCTATGTCTACTAAGTAATCGCATGCTAACATTGTATCTGTATCGTGTTCTACTACTATAAGTGTATTTCCTAGATCTCTCATTTCTAGCATTGATTTTATTAGTCTTTCATTATCTCTTTGATGTAGTCCTATACTTGGTTCGTCTAGGACGTATAGTACTCCTGTTAGTCTTGATCCTATTTGTGTTGCAAGTCTTATTCTTTGTGCTTCTCCACCTGATAGTGTTCCTGCTGTTCTATTTAGTGTTAGATATTCTATTCCAACATTTATTAGAAATTCAAGTCTTGAATTTATTTCTTTTAGTATTAATTCTGATATTTCTTGTTGTTGTTTTGAAAGTTTTAGATTTTTTAGGAAAACGTGCAAGTCTTTTATACTTAATTGTGTCATTTCATATATGTTCTTTTTTCCTATTAGTACTGATAGAACCGATTCATCTAATCTTGATCCATGGCAGGTTGGACAAACTAGTTCTGTCATATAGTTTTCTATCCATTCTCTAATCCAAGAACTTTTTGTTTCTATGTATCTTCTTTCTAGGTTAGTTATTATTCCTTCAAAGAAGTCTTTTTTGTTTCTTGTATTTCCTGTTTTTGATTTATATTTGAACTCTAGAATATCTTTTGATCCATATAGTATTATATCTAGTTCTTCTCTTTTTAGGTTTTTTACTGGTTTATCAAGGTCTATATTATAAAATTTAGCTGCTGTAGATATTTCTGTGTATGTTGTATTTTCTTCTTCTGTATTGATTGCTACTATTGCGCCTTCATTTATACTTTTATTTTTATCTGGTATAATTAAATCTTCATCTATTTTATATTGTATTCCTAAACCTTTACATTCCTTACATGCTCCATATGGTGCGTTAAATGAGAAGATTCTTGGTTCTAGTTCTGGTAGTGAGAAGTCACAGTCTGGGCATGCATATTTTTCACTCATTAGGAACTCTTTTTGTCCTACTACGTCTATTAATACTTTTCCATGTGCTAGTTTAGATGCTGTTTCTATTGATTCATAAAGTCTTGATCTTATTCCTTCTTTTATGATTAATCTATCTATTATTAATTCTATATTGTGTTTTTTTGTTTTGGATAGTTCAATATTTTCTGATAGATCATATTCTTCATTATCTATTCTAATTCTTACATATCCTTCTTTTCTATATTCTTCTAGTAGATCTTTAAATGTTCCTTTTTCCCCATGTATTACTGGAGCCATTATTCTTATTTTTGTATTTTGTTCTAGATTTAGTACCTGATTTGTCATTTCTTCTATACTTTGACTTGATATTGGTTTATGATGATTTGGACAATAAGGTATTCCTATTCTTGCGTATAGTAGTCTTAAATAATCGTATATTTCTGTTATTGTTCCAACTGTACTTCTTGGATTTTTATTTGTTGTTTTTTGGTCTATTGATATGGCTGGAGATAATCCTTCTATTGAGTCTACATTTGGTTTTTCTGATCCTCCTAGGAATTGTCTTGCATATGCGCTTAATGATTCCACATATCTTCTTTGTCCTTCTGCATATATTGTATCGAATGCTAATGAACTTTTTCCTGACCCTGATACTCCTGTCATTACAATTAGTTTGTTTTTTGGTAGTTCTAGATCTATGTTTTTTAAATTATTTTCTCTTGCGCCTTTTATTACTATTTTATCCATAATTACTCCTTCAAAGTTTTATATATTATACTACAATTTTTTTAAATGTAAAATGAATTTTTTACCATTTTATTATAACATACATTTGTTTGTTTATCAATAATAAAAAAACAAGATTTTATCTTGCTTTTATTGTATCTACATAATAGTTTACTTTAGATGCCCATGTTGTACTTCCTGCGTATTTAGAATTCATTAGTTCTGGTGTATTTAATCCCATTCCAAAGTAATTTCTAGATAAGTTATCTATAAATCCTTTTATACCGTCTTCTAATGTATCGAATCCTTTGTATCCGCCAGAACCACATACTGGAGATCCTTTTTGTCCACCAACATTGTTACAAGTACGCATTAGGCTACTACAGTTACCATTACATCCTGTTTCGTGTAGTGATATGGCAACTGCTATATATGGGTCTACTCCGTTTGCTAAAGAGTATTCTGCATATAATCTACCATATCCATGTAGTTCATTTTTTAAACTTCTATCTAATTTTTCTGCAAGTTCGTCCATAGTAAGGCCATCATATACTATTAAAGATTTTAAATATTCCTGATATTCTCTTTCTTTTCTTTCTTCTTCTACTTGAACTTTTTTTTCTAAGAATTTATTAAATGTTGTTAGTGTTATTTGTGTTGCGTCTGCTTTGGCAAGTTGATATCTATTTTCTGCTTCTATTTTTATATTTTCCTTTTTTTGTTCTATTTTATTATATGAGTTAATATTGATTACAACCATCGCAAGTGCTAAAACAAGCATTGTTGAAGTTTCTATTATTCTTTTCAAATTACTCACCCTTTACTTACCTATTTATTTCAATAGGTAATAGAATTTTATCATAAAATAGCAGAAATGTCAAATTTGTGTATATAGTTATTGTTTATACTTATTATCTTTTTAAAAGAAAAAAAGCTTATTTTAAAGCTTCTTTTCTTGATAGATTTAGTCTTCCTCTTTTATCGTATCCTAATGATTTAACTATTATTTCGTCTCCTACTTTAACTACATCACTTGGTTTTTCTATTCTTTCTTCTGCTAAATGTGATACATGAACTAGTCCTTCTGTTCCTGGCCATAGTTCTACAAAACATCCAAAGTCTTCTACTTTTACAACTTTACCAGTGTATACTTTTCCGTCTTCTACTTCTCTTACTACTTCTTTTATCATTTCAGCAGTTTTATTTATTATTTCTTGATCACTGTGGTAGATTATTACTCTTCCATCGTCTTCTAAATCAACTTTAACAGCATTTACATCTGTTACTGCTTTTACATTACTAGCTTCAAGAATGATTTTTGTTATCATTTCTCCACCTTTTCCGATAACGTCTTTTATCTTATTTGGATTTATTTCGAATGTCATTGTTTTTGGTGCATATTTTGATACTTCTTTTCTTGGCTCTTTTATTTGTGCTTCTATAACATCTAGTATTTGCATTCTTGCTTTTTTAGCTTGTTCTAGTGCTCCTTTTAATATTTCTTTTGTTATTCCTTTTATTTTTATATCCATTTGAAGTGCACATATACCGTTTCTTGTTCCTGCCACTTTAAAGTCCATATCTCCTAGATGATCTTCCATACCTTGAATATCTGTTAGTATTGTATAGTCATCTCCATCTGTGATTAATCCCATAGCTATTCCTGCTACTGGTGCCTTTATTGGTACACCTGCTGCCATTAGTGCCATACATCCTGCGCATATACTTGCTTGTGATGATGAACCGTTTGATTCTAATATTTCTGATACTACTCTTATTGTATATGGGAATTCTTCTTCTGATGGTATTACTTGAGAAAGTGCTCTTTCTCCAAGTGCACCATGTCCTATTTCTCTTCTTCCTGGTGCTCCATATCTTCCTGTTTCTCCTACTGAGAATTGTGGGAAGTTATAGTGTAGCATGAATCTTTTTTCTGCTTCTAATGATAGACCATCTAGTATTTGATGTTCTCCTAAAGCTCCAAGGGTTACTACACCTAGTGCTTGAGTTTGCCCCCTTGTAAATAGTGCTGATCCATGTGTTCTTGGAAGTAGATCAATATCTGTTGATAATGGTCTTATTTCATCCATTGCTCTTCCGTCTGCTCTAGTATGCTCTTTAACTACTATTTTTCTAAATATTTCATATTCTATTTCTTCTAGTACTAATTTTACCTTTGTTAGTAGTTCTTTTAATTCATCGTCTTTTAAGTCTTGATTCTCATTTTCGTATTTGGCTACTACATCTTCTTTTACTTTGTCTATTGCTTCATATTTTTCTGTTTTATCAAGTATTCTCATAGCTTTGTTTAAGTTTTCTTCTGATAGGCTTCTTACTTCATTTTTAAGTTCTTCTGTTATTTCTAGAACTTCATATTCCATTTTTTCCTGTCCACATTCAGCTATTATTTTTTCTTCAAATTCACAAAGTTCTTTTACTGCTTCGTGTCCAAACATTAGTGCATCTAACATATCATTTTCTGATACTTCTTTTGATCCACTTTCTACCATGTTTATTGCTTCTTTTGTTCCTGCTACTGTTAGTTCTATGTCGGTTTCTTCTAATTCTTCTGCGGTTGGATTTATTATAAATTCTCCGTTTATTCTACCCACTTTTACTCCGGCTATTGGACCATCGAATGGTATTTTTGATATTGATGTAGCTAGGCTTGATCCAAACATTGCTGCTAGTTCTGGTGAGTTATCTTGATCTACTGATAAAACAGTATTTACTATTTGAACTTCATTTCTAAAGTTTTCGGGAAACATTGGTCTCATTGGTCTATCTATCATACGTGCTGCAAGTGTTGCATTGTCTGTTGGTCTTCCTTCTCTTTTTATAAATCCACCTGGTATTTTACCTACTGAGTATAGTTTTTCTTGATATAGTACCATTAGTGGAAAGAAGTCTGACAATACGTTTGCATTTTTACTTACTACTGCTGTTGATAGTATTACTGTATCTCCATATCTTACCAATACTGCTCCGTGTGCTTGTTTTGCTAATTCTCCAATTTCTACTATTAATTTTCTTCCCCTGAAATCTAATTCATATACTTTTTTCATTTTTACCTCCTTAATTAGAACACAGATAAATTTTCTTACGAAAATTCATTAAGAATCTCACGATTTCTTTTTTTCTGCTTCATCGACTTCGTTACCTACATTCTCCACAGACTTAAAATCCGATGGTCGCCACCGTACTCATTGTTTTTTTATGATAATAATTCTTTCATATAAAGTTTTAAACCTTAAATCATATATTTTCCAATACAACAGCATATAAATGGTATCATACAAACAATTGTATGTCAATTAAAAATTAACCTATTTTATAATTTTTAGTATGACTTTCCTATCGTACAAAAAATAAAGACACTTAAAAAAAGTGCCTGTTTGTTTATATTTACTTTCTTAATCCTAATGATTTAACTATTTCACGATATCTATTTACATCTTGTTTTGATAAGTAGTTAAGTAAGCTTCTTCTTTTACCTACTTTCTTAAGTAAACCTCTACGTGAATGGAAATCATGTTTATGTTCTTTTAAGTGTTCTGTTAATTCAGTTATTTCTTTTGTTAGAATTGCTATTTGAACTTCACATGAACCAGTATCATTAGCATCTTTACCGTATTTTTTTACGATTTCTGCTTTTGCTTCTTTTGTTAAAGCCATTTAAATTCTCCTCTCTTTGATTCGCTTAGTTCCTAGAAATACGTTGGAGTGCGTAATTCCAAGATATAAGTACATATTAAATATACAGTAAAATTTCTTTATTGTCAAGGATTTATTTGTATTAATTTTGTGTTAATTATTGACTTCTTATGTTTGTTATGTTAGAATGTATGTAGTGAAGCAATACTTCATATAATAAAAAAGGATATGTCTGAAGTCGTGTTCAGATGTCTTCCAAAAAATCATTTGGTGAAACACCTGAAATCAACATTAGTTGAAATCAAGTGTTTTTCTTTTGATTTATATTCAAGAACTACAATGCTATAAGTTTAAAAATATAGCAAGTAATATAAATATTACAACAATGAGTAAAGTTATTATGTTGCAAAGTTTGTTTTCTCTTCTTGTCATAATACCATCCTCCTTTTTTTGTTTTTTGTTCAAATTATTTTAGTTAGGAGGAAAACACCTGATTTTTCAAACATATCCTAATATAATTATAACTTGTAATTAACTTGTAGTCAATATAAATTATTAATTTTGTGTTAATTATTCATACAGTATATCTATATCTACATAGCCTAGTATTCCATCTATTTTACCATCACTACATTGTTGCCACATTACGTAGTCTCCTTGATATGTGTTATTGTCTGCATACTGAGCTACCCATGTATCATAGTTTAAATTCCATATATTTTCTAGATAATATTTACTACTATATAGTAAGGGTTTATATCCTTTATTTTTTGTTTCTTCTAAGAATGTTGTTGCCATTTTATTTAGTGTATGAAAACTTATGTTATATGTATTAAAGTCTGTAAAGTTTTCCCAATCGAATGCAATTCCTAGTTTTATATCATATTCTTTTATTAAATCTAGTACATAGTCTATTTCTTTTTTTGCTTGTTCTATTGTATTTGCATTACTATAAAAGTATACTCCTACATCTAGATTATTTTTTAGTGCATTTTCTATATTTGTTATAAAGTATGGATCTGTATATAGTTCTCCGTCTATATATGATCCTCCTGCTTTTATCATTACAAATTCTGCTTTAGCATTTTTTACTGCTTCAAAGTCTATATTACCTTGCCATTTTGATACATCTATTCCTATTCTTGTGTTATTTTTTTTGTGTTTATTTACTATATCTTTGAATGCAATAAATGATTCTTCTTTTGGTTCATTTTTTGTTTCTTTTGGTTGTTCTATTACATTTAATTTAAATTCTAATTCTCTTTTATTATTACTAGAGTCTACTCCTATATATTTTAAGTTGTATGTTCCAATTTCATTTATATTGTAGTTTCCTTCTACATAGCAGTTTGGTCTTGCATCGTAGTTATCTCCACATAGCATACTGTTTACTAAGTCTATGTCATTTCCTTTATATATTGTTAAATTTTTAGAAAGTATTACAGGTGATTCTGTATCTACTATATTTATTTTAATATTTTCTTTATAAGTAAATATTTTATTTTTATAGTTTATTTCAAGTTCTTGTTCTCCTACTTTTTCTGTGTCAATTTTATGGTCATTTATTAAATTTATTTCTTCATTTATTATTTCTTTTAGTGTTATATCTTTGTATACTTCAATTTCTGATTGTTTTAGTGTTATTTCAATTTTATTTTTTTTATACATTATTTTTAGTGTTATAGTTGTTATTAGTGATAACATTATAACTATTGTAAGTGATATTATTATTTTTTTCATATTTAATCCTTTCTGATTTTATCAATATTTACTTTACCATCATAGTCATCATAGTAAAAGTACCAATTGTCTTTTAACTTTTCTCTTATAAATATGTTATTTTCATTTTCTAGTTTTGTGCCATCATAGGTTATTAGTTCATCAAATTTGTCTTGGATGTATATTAATCCATAGTATTGTCCTCCTAGCATTCCTTGTGAGTCTATATTAAATTTGATATACTCTCCATTTCCTTTGAAGTCAAAATCTTTAAAGTATTTGGCAAATTTAATGTTTTTGTATGGTTTTTCTTTTGATTCTTTAGTTTCAAGTAAAATATCGGCTATTTTTTTTAATTCATTTTCATTTTTGTTTAAATATTTAGTTGTTGTTTTTAGTGCTTTATTATAATTAAATTTATCGTGTTCTTTTTTCCAATATATTTTATTAATTGATACTATTAGGAATAAGCCTATAAATATTATAAAGAATATTATTACAAATGTACTTATTATCTTTTTTTTCATAAATACCTCCCATACCATTATAACAAAAAAAATCTATATCATAAAGATATAAATTTTAGCACATTACTTTATTATCTAGTCTTAGTTTGTCGGCTATTGTAACTATGAATTCGCTATTGGTTGGTTTTGCTTTGTCAATATCTACACTATGTCCAAATATTTCTTCCATTAGGTTCCAGTCTCCTCTGTTCCAACTTACTTCTATTGCATGTCTTATTGCGCGTTCTACTCGTGAAACTGTTGTATCAAATTTATTTGCTAGTTCTGGATATAGTTCTTTTGTTATTCCTCCTATTGTTTCTGGTCTTTCGTATATTATTCCTATACCTTCTCTTATGTATTGATATCCTTTTATATGTGATGGTATACCTAGTTCGTGTAGTATTTTTGTTATTGATATATTTAGATTATTTTGTTTTAAATTTATGTTTCTTCCTTCTTTATTTTTACTATTACATACTTCCATAATTCTATTTTCTAGGTCACATAAATCAAATGGTTTTAGTATAAAATAGCTTACGCCGTATTCTGATACCTGCCTAATTACATCTTGTGCATTATAACTTGTTTCTACGATAATATTACAGTTGATGTTTTTTTCTTTAACCTGATCTAAAACATATAGTCCATCTTTTTGTGGCATAATTAAGTCTAGTAATACTATGTCATAGTTTCCAGATTGATTTTCGATTAAGTTTATTCCGTCTAGTCCATTGTGGGCAACATATGATATTTCAATTGACTCATTTCCTTTGAAATATTCTTTAACCATATCTACTAAGCTTACATTATCATCTATCATTAATACTTTTATTTTTTCCATTTTTATTCTCCTATCTAATAACATAAATATTATACAACAAACTACATTAAAATTTAAAGAATGAAAATATTCTAGTTTTGTCGACTATTGTCGATTTTAATCAAAAAAAGTCGTTAGATAACAACTTCTTATTCACTTAAACCTTTTTTTATTACATCTTTTGTTCTTCCTAAAAATGATTTACTTCTTTTATTCTCACTTATAGTTTTCTTATAAACATCGAGTACTCTTTCTGCATAATATTTTGATGAGAATTCTGCTGTTGATATTTTGGCTTGATTTCCTAGTTTTTTCAGCAGAGTTGGATTTTCTATTAGTTCATCAAGTTCTTTTCTATATTCTTTTTTGTTTTTAAATGTAAATCCATTTAATCCATTTATTACTGTATTTTTAAATGATTCATCATCTATACATACAACAGGCATTCCTGTTGACATTGCTTCTATTAGTGTTAATCCTTGTGTTTCTGTTGTTGATGCTGTAACAAATACATTTCCAAGATTATAGTAATATGGTATGTTATTGTGTGAGATTTTTCCTGTAAATATTATATTTTCTTTTAGTTTTTCTGATTTTTTTACATATTTGTCATAATCAGGTCCACTTCCAACAATAAGTAGTTTTACATTTTTTTTCTTATTTACAAAGTATTCTTGATTGTCTAGTAAGAAGTCAACGTTTTTTTCTTGTGCTAGTCTTCCTACAAATAGAATAATAAAGTCATCTTTTTTTATTTTTAGGTCTTTTTTTATTTTTTCTAATTTTTCTATTTTTAAATTTTCTTTAAAAAATCTTTCTATTTCAATACCTGTTGGTATTATATGTACATTTTTATCTACTTTATATTTTTCTATAAAAAGGTCATATGCTTTTTTCGTTGGAACAATTAGTTCTTTTGCTGTTTTGTCACAGTAAAATTTTGTTAGATGTTCTACAATTTTTTTGCTGGTACCATCAAAGTATCCTTTTGTAATATAGTGTACATAGTCTTCATACATTGTGTGATATGTATGTACTAGTGGAATGTTTAGTTGTTTTGCTATAATTCTAGCAAATGTACCTATTCCAAATTCTGTATGTGAATGAATTACGTCTAAGTTCCATCTTTTTATTGTTTTTATTGCTCTTACAGGATATATTCCTGTTAATCTATAGTCATATATGCCTGTTGGAATACCTGGTATTCTTATTATATTTTTTTCATATTTGTATTTCATTTTTTCAGGATTAACTGTTACAATAAATACCTGATGTCCTCTTTTTTTTAGTGCACGTTCTAGCATTTGTATACTTGTTGATACACCATTAATGTACGGAGGATATGTATCTGTAAAAATTCCAATTCTCATTTTTATCTCTTCTTTCTCAAGTTTAATAGTATTGCTCCTATTATTACGCCTAAATAATATGTTGCGGCTCTCCATAGAAGCATTACTAATGTCAATACTGGGCCGCTAATAAATACTCCATAAAATTGTGTGAATGCATATTCAAGTCCACCTGCTGCTCCTGGTATTGGTACAAATGATCCTATCAACATTACATATGCAGATGCAATTATTGAATAAAATATGTTAATATCATTGTAATTTCCTAATCCAAATATTAGGATTGCTGGTATAGAATATATTAAAGTTAGTGATAGGAAATTGAATAGAATTGTCTTTAAGAAAACTTTTTTATCTTTTAACATAACTTTTGTACTGTCATGAAATTGTTCTATATATTCATTTATTTTTTTTGTTTTTTCTTCTTTGTCCTTTATTATTCTTAATTTTGACAAAATGTTTATAATGAAATTAATTATGGTTTTATTAATTTTTTTTAAGAATGCTAAGCTAAATAGCGCAATCATGACTAAAACGTTTATTGCAAATCCTAAAAGTATAAGTTTTTTTATAGCACCAACTTCTTGGAATAGATTTAAGTATTTATTTGATATCACGGCTATAAATCCTAAAAGAATTAGAGCTATTTGATATACAATAAAGTTTTGTATTACTATTGTTGTGCAGTCACTTATTTTTATTCCATTTTTGTTGAATATATACATTTGGTATGGTTGTCCGCCTGTTGATGATGGTGTTATACCATCAAAGAATTGTGTTATAAATACTATTCTTAAAATATCTTTATATTTATAGGTTTTTTTAAATTTTATAACAAAGTTGTATAATGAAAGTGCTCTTAGTGAGTAATATCCAAATACAAGAATCAAGGCTATTATAATCCAAAGAACATTCATTTTTGAAAATCCAATAATAACGTCATAGAAATTATCTTTTAATGAAATATATAAGACTAATATAGTAACAATTATTAAAATTATTATATTAAGTTTGTTTTTTAATTTATTTCTTATTTTTTTCATATTTCTTCTATTATATCAATTCCTGGTAATACCTTTCCTTCTAGCATTTCAAGTGATGCTCCTCCACCTGTTGATATATGTGTAAATGCATCTTTATATCCTAGATTTATTACAGCGCTTGCTGTGTCTCCTCCACCGATTATTGTATTTTCTTTTTCTTTTATTATTTCGCATAATTCTTTTGTCCCATTTGAATATTCTTTGATTTCAAATTTTCCAACAGGTCCATTCCATATTATTGTATTACTTTTTTCTAGTATTGTTTTAAATAGTTTTATTGTCTCGTTTCCAATATCTAGTCCAATATCATTTTCTTTTATCTCATTTATAGGACATTCTTTTTTGTTTTCTGGTATTTCTAAGTTTGTTGATGTTGCTACATCTATCGGTAATATTATTTTGTCTTTATATTGTTTTAACATTTTTTTACAAAATTCAATATTTTCTTCATCTAGTAATGATTTACCTATATTTATACCTTGAGATTTTAGGAATGTAAATGCCATTCCTCCACCTATTAAGATGTTGTCTGCTATTTTAACTAAGTTTTCTATTACACCAATTTTGTCTGATACTTTTGATCCACCTAGTATTACTGTAAATGGTCTTTTAGGGTTTTCTATGGCTTTTCCCATTATATTTAGTTCTTTTTCAACTAAAAATCCTATCCCATTTGGCAAGTTTTTAGCGATTCCTACGTTTGATGCATGCGCTCTATGAGATGTTCCGAATGCATCGTTTATGAAAATATCTCCTAGTGATGCCCAGTATTTACCTAGTTCTTCATCGTTTCCACTTTCTAATTTTCCGTTTAAGTCTTCAAATCTAGTGTTTTCAACTAGAATAATATCTTTATTTTTCATGTTGTTTATTTCGTCTTCTAGTAGTTTTCCTCTTGTTTCGGTCACAAATATTATTTCTTTATCTAATAATTCACTTAGTCTTAAAGCAACTGGTTCTAGTGTATTATTTTCTTTATCTTTTTCTTCTTTTACTCTTCCTAAGTGTGATAATAAAATTATTTTTGCATTATGTTCAAGTGCATAGTTTATTGTTTCTAGACTTTGTTTTATTCTATTATCATCTTGAATCTCACCGTTTTTAATAGGTACATTAAAGTCTACTCTTATTATTACTTTCTTTCCTTCTAATTCATAATCTCTTATTGTTTTTTTCATTACATTCACCATTTATTATTTTACTATTTTTATAATTAAAAAACAAGTATTTGAGTTATACTTGATTTTAGTTAATTTTTATTTCTTCTTTTAAGTATTTATTATACAACATGTCCATTGATGATATATATTCTTTGTCCTGTTTTATTCTATATTTTTCATATTCATTTTCTGCAAATATGTTTTTTAGATGTTTAGTTACTACTGTTCTATCAACGCCAAATAATTCTGCCATACTCTTTTGTGTTAACCAAATTGTTTCGTCTTTTAAGATTACATCTACATTTATTTTTCCATCTTCTGTTTCATATAATATTATATTACTTTCTTTCATTCTAATCGTCCTTTGTTTTAGTTTTGATTTTTAATACAATTATATTTTATCATATCATATTTTTATCCACAATATAAAATTAATTTTTTGTTAAATATATAGAATCTCTTAAAATAAATTTATTTTATGTTTTGTTCATATTAAAGCACCTCCTTATAATAATCATACGATATAAAAATATAAGTTCCTTAATGTAGCCAAAAAAAATAGAAAGATTTTACTTTCTATTGTGTTATTTCTCTTATGTATATGTCTTTGAAATCTATTGTATTTGGAGTACCATTAGAATTTTGACGTATAGTAAACTTTATATATTTGGTGCCTGGATCAAATTTTGTTGAAGATCTGTTATACGAGGTATTAATACTTCCTATTACTGCTGAATATGTTTCATAATTTTCTGTTAGTTTTTCATTACTACGTATTGTATAAAGCCACGCGCTTCCTTCACTTGATTGGCTCAGTTTTGTGCCTGTTGGTATATATCCTTTATCCCATTTTGAATTTAATTTTATTCTATTGTTTTCTTTATCTATATTTTCATTTTCATATAGGTTTTTCCAATAATTTTTTGAATATGTTAATTCTGGATAAGCGTATCCTGTTGAATCCTTATAATTCCAAAAAATAAATCCTTTATAATATCCTTGACTTTCTGTTGAATTAGTTTTCCAATTAGTCATGTTTGTCAAATAAACATATTCATCACCATTATTTAAATCTCTAGCAAGTGTTGTTAGGGTATTATTTATATACATTACGTAATTTGGTATTGTTTGTTCTTTATTTTCGTTATATGGTACTAATCCTATATAATATGTTGAATCTGGGTCATTCGCTTTCGCGGTAAATCCAATTTCATAATACTTATTTGCGTCTATAGGTATGAATTGATCTGTAGTTGTTACTGTCATACTATTAACTGTTTTGGTTAAATATCCGTTGGTTCCTTCTTCTGCAACATATGTGAAGTTACTAAAATTTGTATTATCTTTAAAGGATAAATCACCATTTACTACTAAGTTTTCTCCTCTTATTGTTGAACATGGATAATTAAGTTCTGTTAATTCACCTTTGTAATAATCATAGTTTTTATCATTCATTTGAATACACCCACTTATGAATTGATGGTTATGTACTAGTATATTTCCATTTGGTTTATTCCAATTTCTTGTTAAATATATAAAGTTTGTATTGTCTTCTAAGTTTCCTTCTGAATTATAATAATATATCCCATCTGGTATTGATTGGTTTAGATTTTCTTTAATAAGGGCTATTTCTCTTGATAGGTTATCATCTGATTCTTGTGTTTCTATTCCTATTTGACTTCCATTAAAAAAGTATCTTAGTATTCCATCTGTTCCTACTATTACTTTTATTTTATCTTGTGAATTTACATTTTCATATTGTCCTTTTAGTAGGTTTGCGTCATATAAATCTTGTACTGAAAAGGATATTTCTGTTCCTGGTATGTCTAGGTTTTCATAGTTATCTCTATTTAGTTCTATATATGCTTCTGCTGAGATTTTTAAATTGTTTGTAAAGTTATTGTTTTTTGTTTCTTTTGTTTGTTTTAATGATTTACTTAGGTTTGGAAATGTTACTAATAATAGTATAGCTAAAACTGTTATTATTCCGAGCATTTCTATAAGTGTAAATCCTTTTTTCATTCTATCACCTATTATAAGTATATAATTTATCATATTTTTTTTCAAGTATTATTTTGTTTTTATTTAATCAAAAAAGCACTTTTTAAAGTACTTTATAAGTTATTTTTAGGAGCTATTATTACTGGAACTATTTTGCATTCTTCTAATTTCGATTTTCCATATATTTCTGTTTTTAATTCATTTAATTTTCCAAATGCAAAAGCATTGTTTTCATCAAATTGTGTGTTTGTCCAAAAACATCCATTGTGAACTAGGAAATTAAATCTATCATTCATAAATGTATAGTAACCATTAAAATTAATAATTTTGTTTTTTTCTAGTTCTATTCTGTTTGAGTATCCTAAATTTCCAAGTATTTGTGGAGATATATTTTCACTATTCATTATTGTATTTATTACATCATGAGAAACTATTTTCATTAAGTCATCTACAGTAAGGGCTCTTGTTGGTGCCATCCAGGAATTTGTAAATTCTTCTAATTTTGTATCGTATTCATTATAATTACCTGTCAAAAAGTTCCCATATAATATTGGCATTAGTTGAACGTTTGTATCTCCTACTTTATTATCGGGATCTATTACTGTTGTGCTTAAGCATGTATTACTAACTGAATAACATCTTTTATTTAATAAAACATCATATAGTATTGTATCTCCTAAATTGTATCTCATATCACTTGCGTTTTCATTTTCTATATATTGTTCAGCGCTAACACTAATGACTATTTGAACTGCAGGTCTTGGTGTATATGTTGGATCATTAGTATTTAAATCTTGTTCAGATTTTTGAAAATTATACGAATTCATTCCCCAACTTGAATCAAGGCTATCGTTTCCAGAATCGAGTGGCCATGATACAGATACTTCAAATGTACTTGAATCTCCTTGTGCCCTAATATATTTTTTACTTAAATCAATATTAACATGAAATGGATATCCGTGCGATAGTGAATCTTCTAATAGTCCTTTTGTTTCACTTGTATCGTTTTCTAATTCTGTATCAAGAACTCTAGCAGATACTATTTCATATCGAAGTGATGCATCGGAATCTCCTTTATTTTCTATATTAACAATTTCATCTACTGTTTCCATACCAGGGTAAACATCTTCAAGTGTTATTACAATATCATTTGTTACTACTTCTCCAGATTTTGATAATTCAATATACCATGCTTTTACATCAATTTCTGTTGATACTTTTTTTAAACCACTATAAGCAAACCAAGCAAAAGTAGTGAATATAAATGAAGTGGCTATAAAGATAATTGGAATTATATTAATTTTAAGATATTTTTTGTATCGTTCCTTCACTATAACCACTCCTTTCTACTTTTTATTGTATATTTCTCTTTTTTTCTTCTTTTTCTAATAACGTTGATATTATCTCAGATATTATAATGTATAATATTGGGACAATTATAAATGCGTAAAAACCTACATTTGTACTTACTATTTTATATATAAATGAGATAATAAATGATTTGTATATTACTTTTCCATATACTTGATTTTCAGAAACTATTGGGTCTTCAACAAGGTTGGCTAAACCTTTCGTACGGAAATAATATTTTCCATCTACTGTTTCAATTCCTACAACCTGGTGGGTAACTACTTTATCTTTAAAACTATTAACTGTTCCTTGATAACTAATTGTATCTCCTACTTTAATGTCTTCTGGTTTTATTTCTTTAGCAATCAATACGTCACCAATATTATATTTAGGTTTCATTGATCCTGATACAACGGTAAACATTCTAAAATTAAATACAGATAGTCTATTATTACTAAATCTTTGCATACATACTGAAATAACGAACGCAATTAAACAAATCCAGATTAGTACTTTAAATATAATAGAAAATATCTTAAATGTGGTACTTTCAAAAATTTTTTTCATAAATCCTCCTATAAATATTGATTAGTACGAGCTAAATACTCATCCATTTCTTTTTTAAATTTATTTTTAATATCTGTGCTTCCAATCTGAGAAATATTAGTTTTCTTTTCTAATTCTGTTGAAAGCAATTTAAGTAATTCTTGTTCACTTATTTTTATTCCGTTTTGAAGCAGGATATCAACGGCTCTTTGAACCTGATTCATAATTATTAATAATGCATATTTACATAATTTATCTTTTTGATCTTTTTTATTGATTGATATAGAGTCTAATACATAGTAATCCATTAAGAACGAATCATCTAATATTCCTCGTAGTAATTCATCCCCTTTGGAGTCAAGACCATTTATATTTTTGTTTTTGTTTTCATCTACACTGTATAAAAAATTCCATAATTTTGTAGCCATTTGAAAGTTTGGATTTTTCAAAATCAAGTTTGTTTTTTTTATTGGTGGCATTACAAGTATTGCGTGTTGTTTTTGTAATGTGGTTATAAGTTCACTTGCTAGCCATGAATTAACGAATTTTTTCATTTTTTCAATTCTTTTTCTAATTGAATTAAGTTCTTTTTCAAGATCGTTGTCGTCTTCACCTATTCTTGTGGGTTTTGTGCTTATTTTTACATCGACTTTTACTTTTTCTTTACCGTTACTAGTTGATGCAGAATATTGAAGTAGTTTTTCGTTTTTAGGTTTCAAATTTTTTAATAATTCTTCTTTTTCAGTTAGAAATCTTAGGAGTGTTAGAATTAATGTATAGATGAATCTATTTTCATAAGTATTAAATGTTTCTTCACGATATACTACTAGTATTTTTGAAGGTTGTACATCTCCTGTAACCGGATCAATCTTATCAATATAGTCTGTGTGTTTGGATAAGTCTTTAACACTTTCTACTCCTGTTTTTTTTGCTTTTTCTATTTTTCTTACTTCTGATTCACTTACTAGCGCAACTTTAGGAGTTCTTACTATATTATCGAGATAAGGACATACTTCTTCTATTATTTCTAACCATTCAAGAGAATTAATATCACTTTGTAGATCAGAAGTGAGATGCATACCTGATTTTATATTTTTTATAAAGTTTTCACTTTTTACTTTTAATTGTTCATCAACTTCTAAACTAATTGCTTTACCCATAAAAACACCTCACTAAGCTGATTTTTTAAGTCTTTCCAAAAATTCAATACATTCTTTCATATTTCCATTACCAAATTCTTTGTTAAGATATTTGATAAATCCATCAATTTCATCACGAATTAGGATTAGATTTAATTGTTCAAATTTACGTAATACTTTTTTTGCTAAGAAGTAATCAATACCGGAAACTTCATCTCCTCCGCATCCTACATAAACTGGTACGAAGTCTTTTAATTGTTTCATAATACGGTTACCGAATGCTATTCTGAAATGGTGAATTACGTAATCATCAAGTTTGTTTATTATGTTTATACCTTTATCTGATACTGCATATTTTTCTTGTGCATCTTTAAATAATGCTTCCATATAACTTGAATTTATATCCATAGCTTCTTGTTCACGACAAGCAAATGGATCAATTTTTTCGTTGATATCAATTGGCATAGCTCTATCGTAAACTTTATCTGTAACCATAAATGTTGAGTCGTCGTTGTTGATTGTTCCTATGTACCATAGGTTACCTGGAAGTCTTAATTTTCCATTTTCAACAAGTTTTGGATCGTCTGGCCAGGTTGTTGTAACAAGTTCAATAACCCATTCATTACGATTTGGAACTTCAAGTATTGATAGCATTTCTGCAAAATAATATTCAACACGGGCGATGTTCATTTCGTCCAATATTATTGTATGAACGTCGTCATCAAATCTCGATATATATAGTTCTTCTAGAACGTTACTTTCGTTGAATTTTTTTGTAAATTCGTTGAAGTATCCAAGTAATTCTGTTTTATCACGCCATGATGGTTGAACTGATGCGATACAAGAATTATGTTTAACAAATTTTCCCCAAGCATATGCTAGTGATGTTTTACCTGTACCAGAAATACCTTGTAGGATTATTAATTTACTACATGCAAGTCCTCCAAAGAATGCTCTTAGAAGTGGTTCATTATAGTATAGGTGCAATTGTGTTGCAGCAAAGCACCTAAAGTTGTCTATAAGTTCTTCTAATGTAAAGTTGCAATTGTAGTTTTTAGCTTTGAATCCTTTCATACGTTCATCAATTCTAACAAGTTTTGGAAATCTTACGTTACCTGCATTTTCATCATTTTTATCTTCTTCACCTGGTGCTTGATTTTCACCACTGCCTGTAGGTTCTCCTTCTTCATCGGGTTTAAGTCCCAATTGTGATACTTTCATTGCCATTAATTCGTCTTTTTCTTTCATAAGCTGTCTTACTTTTTTGTTTAGATTTCCTATTTCATCAAGTAAATCGTCTTGATTCATTTTTTGTCGTCTAAGTCTTAAATATTTTCTTAATCTAGATAAAATTAAATATAATATACCAAGTACAATTACAACAAGGAATAGAATGGTAATTACGACTAAAATCCATTCAAGAACACTAAAATTATCTTTGTAGCTTTCTAATATTTTTCTATAATCTACAAAGCTAAACATTTTTACTATACCATTTACTATTCCATTAAATATTTTTATTATTCCATCAAAGAATACTGAAGTAAATTCATAAAAAAATCTAAAAAATGTATTCATATTTAATCCCCCCTATAGTCACCAATTTTTTTATCTAAATTGTCTTTGATTAATTTTTCTATTATTTCACTAGGAAGTGTCTCGCATACTTTATCTGCGTTTATATGTGTATCTATGAAATAATAGTCAGCTAAATATATATATCCTACATCTTCATTATTAAATTTAACTGGTTTATTGAATGCTAGTGCAAAATGATATCCTTTTTTGCTAAGTCTTTTTATATCGTCCTCGTTTACAAGCATATTTGATACACTTGTTAGGAAATATACATGACTTTTAGCGTAGTCATTATCAATTGTTGAAATTATTTTATCAAGTTTTTTATCTTTTCCGTATAGTTTATTTGGAATATAAACTATATATTTAGAGTCATAGTCGTGTTTCATTATGTCATTTACAATTTTACATAGTAGCAAGTTAAGTAATACTGCTATTTTATCTTCTGCAACTATTCCTTCTGTATATGTTTTATCAACGATATAGTCGCTATATACCTTACTAAAGTTAATATTGTGATTCAATACAACTCCGTATAAGTTTTTTTGGCCTGCAATTTTGTTATATTGATCTTTAAATGTGTTTGTATCTAGTTTGTCTAAAATTTCTTTTAAGCATTCATTTGAAAAGTTAATTATATTTGATATGTCAAATGCCATTTTATCAATTATTTCTTCTTCATATTCCCAATAGGAATTTATTTCTTTTTTATAATCAATGTTTCCGTTTTTATTTTCAATAGTGTTTATGAATTCAAATGCTTTAGAGTATGCTTCTATAGTTTTAATTTTTCTTTCGTCTCTAACAAATTTTGTTTTAAGTTCTTTTATGTATGAATCCATTAGTTTTTTAATATTTATTCTATCTGATTCAATTCCAAAGTATTTAAAATTCATATATTGCTCGATAAATTCTTTTCTCATTGGAGATTTTAGTACATATACTTTTTCTTTATTTAAAAATACATCTATGATTTCATCGTAAACAATTCTTTTTATATAGAATGTCTTATCTAAAATATTTTTTGCTTTTTTACTTTTTATCTTTTCACTAATGTATTCTTTAGTAATTTTCTTTTCTTCAACTGGCGCAGTTATTTCTTCAGCGTTTAGTTTTAGTCCTACAACTTCTGTAAATTTTTCTTTTTGATTTTCTATTTTTTTATTTTCTTCTTTTTCAACATCAACTGAATCTGCAGATATTATTCTAAATACTGATGTTTTACTTAGTTCATCTACGTTTATATCAACTAGTTCTGCTGTTTCTTCTTTATTATCTTCATGATAATAATGTGGTTTATCATCCGATTGGATGTCAATCATTCTAAACATTGCAGTATTTCCAAATTTATCATCGTCTATCGTTTCTTGTTTTTCTTCGTTTTCGGTGTTATTTTCTTCTATATTATTGTTGTTATCAGTTTCTTTTAAAGATTCATTGTCATTTATAACAGTTATGATATTTGATGGTGTTTGTACTGCTACTTTTGGTTCTTCTTCAATTATTTCTTTAGGGTTTTCTAGTACAACTTTTACTTTTTCTGATTTAATTTCATTTTTTGTTTTATTTTTTAGAATTTTTCTTTTTAATATTTTAATTATTTTTTCTATTAATAAATCAAAATCACTTTTTCCTGTTTTAAATGTTAGATTAAATAGATAAAGGCAAACTATAAGTGCGATTATTACGATAGGGTTAAAAATTGTTTTTCTTAAGATTCCAAATCCGTGCAATGTCTTAATTACTTTTCCAACTACCTGTTCTCTATCTATTGCCTCGTCTTTTGTATTATTTGCGTCTCCTTTTGTAACATATGATCCTTTGTATATTTCAACAACTCTATGTGTGATATAATCTTTTCCATGTTTATATGTAATGATATCGTTTATTTTTACATCTTTTGTAGTTTTTATGATAATCCAATCGCCAGATTCTATTGTTCCGTGCATACTTCCAGTTTGAACTTCAAATAATGAGTATCCAAAAAAATTTGCGTATTCATTTTTTAAAATTTTTACTTGAACTGCTGTATACATAGATATCAATAAAAAAATAGCAAATATGACTATTAAAATATTCAAAGTACAATCAATTATTTTACCAACCAATTTATTCTTTTTCATATAATTACCTACTATCTATACTATACATTAATTTTACCATAATTCGACATTGTTTGCAACCACAAATGATAAATTCAAAGACAAAAAAAATGAGTTTTTACTCATTTTTTGATTCAGTATAATCTTCTTCTTTACCATATTTAATTTCAACAATTAATGAGTATAATTGATAAACAAATAGGAAGAAGTTAGGAACTAAAATTATGAACAAGAATCCCCATTTTGATTCAATGACTCCTAAATAAGTACCTAAGTCAGGATAAATTTTTTCACCTGTACCTATTATAAAATCATCTGAATATGTTTCACCATTTGAGAATGTAATTGCATTATCTTCTTCATGAATTTGTCCTATAGTTCCAAGTTGAATATCAAATCCACCTTTACCATCTAAATGATAAACAAATGCTTCTTCTCCAATTTGATAATTCTTAACTGGCTTACTTTCTACTATAACTAAACTACCTTTTTTATATGTTTCTGAACTGAAACCATTTTTAATAATAAGTAATGATGTATCATCAAATTGAGTTATACCAAATTTATTATAATTTAAAAGTAATATTGTCATTGTAACTGTAAATGCAAAAAATATAACCAAAACTATTCCTATCAAAATTCTTTTAATCGTCTTTAAGACATTCATATATCTAACCACCTATTCTACTTATATATTTATGATATCATAAACCATCTTCTTTTGCAACACCCTAGCATTCATTTATTTCACTAACAATTATATCGCTATAATTTGTTAGTCCA
Organism: uncultured Caryophanales bacterium; assembly: GCA_946624985.1. Lineage (GTDB taxonomy): Bacteria > Bacillota_I > Bacilli_A > RF39 > UBA660 > UBA3631. The sequence continues at coordinate 67,730 of CAMOSQ010000002.1, forward strand.
TCTTTGCTATAAAAGGTAATTTTATAGTTATTCATGCTTTCAATTCCAAAGCTGAATGAATTTACATAATTATTGTTATCTGATGATAAAATATTAAAGTCGTTTGTTAAATCAACTATTCTTTTTGAAGTATCAAAACTAACTGATAAACATTTACCTGTATCATATGAATTTGAAATAATTAATTCATCGTAAATATCGTAATGATTGACATTGTATTCTATATTACCATTGTTTGTTTCATTTTTTTCTAAATTAAATATACCTGTTAGTGTTTTTCTAAATGGTGTTGTGCTATTTACAGTTATTTTTACGCTAACGTTAGAGATATCTTCTTCTGATGTTATGTCAAAATATAAATCGTTTGTTACTGAAGTTTTTTCCCATGTATATCCTGATACTTCACATTCTGTTTTATTCATTGAAGATACATCTACTTCATCTACTTCGTTAATGCATCTTGAACTTTTAGATAGTACACCATTAATTGTTGAATTTTTTGTTCCGTTTAGTGTACAGGTTGCATCTGAATCTATTACTTCACAACTAACTTGATATGCTATATCTTTATCACTTATTAACTCATTGTTTGAATAGTTTTTAAGATTAAAGTGTACGCTGTTTCCTCCCCAAAATGTATCTACATTTATTTGATTATTTGATAAGTTGTCGCTTGAAAGGTAAAATCCTTGGGATTCTAAATAATAATTCCAAACATTACTTGAACTATAGCGTGCTAGTGTAGTAAGAAAAAAGCTTAATCCTAATCCAACTAAAGCAACAATTAAAATTATTTTGTATTTTTTTTTCATATCTCCCCTACACTTTCTGATAACTTTTTATTTCAATATTAATATAATCTATTAAATTTGAATATATTTCATCGTTATAATTTCCGTCAAAGGTTACTTTTAAAACATAATTATCGGTATATTCTGAATCGTGTGATAATTCTTGAACTGAAGAATTACAAACAAGTTCATTATTCTCATTTCTACTATATGTTTCATCACATGACATAATAAGTTCTTCATCTTTATAAAGTTCTATATTTAATGGAGCAAAGTGTGGAGTTAGTATAGTTAATTCATATTCTATTGTAACATCACTTGTTATTTCGTCTGATGTGTTGCTTATTGAAAAGTTATAACTATTAATAACGCCAGGTGTTAAATCTATAAGTGGAAGTTCTAATCTATCTAGTGTTTCAGTATCGAATACAAATTTTGCTAATCTCTGATCAACAGTATTTAAATTACTGTTGGAGTTAAAGTAAGAATATGTTAATCCCAAACTAAGTATAAAAACTGTAAAAATAATTAATATCATTGTAATTTTATATCTCATATTCACCTCTAACGAATTATAATATTCTTACTAATACTTCCAACTTTTAAATTATCTTCATAAAGATCAAATATAAATTTATAACTTGTTTTATCAAGCTTTGATGTATCCAGGTTGATACTAAATGTATTTTCTTCTTGTGGATTTTTTGATACATAATATATAGAATCAATAAATCTTTCTAAATTGATATCACTATAATCTTCTAGATCAATCAAGGAATAATCTTGATTATAGGCTGTTAATTCATCTTTCATGTACATTGAAACTTTAATATTAGGATTTTCTAATCCTGATTGTTTAATATTAAAACTTAAGTTTGTTATACCTTCTTTATTAATAATTCTACTATCTGAATTTATTGAAACATCAAATCCATAGTCAGAACTATTGATATTTTTTGAAACGACAACGGGAATCATTATTCCATTATCAATTACGCTATCATAATATAGACCGTCTAAAGATGAATATGCATTAATTTTTATGTAATATGTTCCATCTTTTAATTTTGAGGTTCCTTGATGAGTTATAATTGTTAATAATGTATCAGCACTAGTATTTGTATCAAGGTTAACTCTTACAATGTTATCGTTTGATGGAATATATACTTTATCGCCTATCATAAATGTAATATTTTTTAGGTGTTCTCTATTAACTATTCTACCTTGTGAATCAACAAGTTTAATAGAAAATCCTATTTTCTTGTCAAAAAAACTTGTGTCATAAGCATTACTATAATTAACAATGCTATTTATAGGAATATTGTGAATTGAATCAGAGTTATAGTATATAGTTTCTGAATAGTCACTACTTATAGAATGACTTACTCTTGCGTTTTTATTGCTATCAATATTAAAACTATTTTTATTAATTGTAGGTCTTACAGTAATATCAGATTTTCCTTCTAAGTACAAATAAATATTATTTAAGTTTGTGTTGATACTAGCTTTACTAAAATCAACAATTACATCAAATTGTTCGTTTGTTACTGTTGAATTTATGTAGTTTGCATTTTCATTTTTTCCTTTTTCTTTGAATAGAGTGAATGGGTATGTTGCGTAACCGTTGGTGTCAAATCCGAATTTGTCACTGCTATTGATAATGTAGCCATATATTTTATTATTAGTCTTATCAATTAATGTAATATTTGTATTTTTAGGAAGAACAATATTTGATATTAAATTATGATTAAAATTTAGTTGTTTATTATTTAAATAACTAAAGCTATAGACAATAGTAGAATTACTTGTAATATTATTTCCTGAATTAATTCCTAATGGATGAATACTACTTACATATCCGTCATAAACAATTAACGGAGTTGATGCATAAGATACAAAATCACAACTATCTGTAACTTTTACATATATAATATATTCTCCCACGTTTTCAAAATGAAGAGGATTATTATATGTAATCCAATTAACGTTATAATCGTTTATATAGCTATTCCCAATGTAGTATTCAATGCTTTTTATTCCTGATAATGTATCTTCGGCAGTAACACTTATATCAAATGTATGGTCTAAATAGATTGTACTGTCATTTATTGAGTTATAATGATTATTATCTAGTGTTATATCTATTGTTGAACCTGATTTATCTAAAATTAATAAATCTGAATTAATATAACTTGTATCGTTTCCATTAGCAATTTTTATGTATACAACATAGAACCCTTCATCGTTTATTTGGACAATGTCTGTATATGGGGTCCAGGTAACATTTTCTAAATCAGATTTGCTTAAAGCATTTTTTGAATTACTGATATAGTAATATTTATCATAGTCATGCACGTCGTCTTTATCACTTATCATAAATGTTATATTATCGTTAAATTGTTTATTTTCTAATATATTACTGTATGAATTCCATGTGTAAGTTCCTAAGTTAAGTTCTACATATGGATTAGTAATATCATCAATATATAAAACAGGATACATTTCATCTTCAAATACCCATGTATTTAGATAGTTTTCTTCTAGATCTTCAAAGTCTACAAAGAGATTATAATTACTTAAAAATTCTTTATTTTTTAAGTTTGCATTTGTTACTAAGGTGCTTGATAAGTTATTACCTCTTCCTTCATATGTATAATAATTATTATTAGATGTAATGGTACTATTTGAAGTATCTATTAATAAATCATTATCAGTTGTAATAAATGAATTGCTTACGGTAAAATCTGAATCAATTGCATATCCAAATAGTCCTCCATTAATATTTCCTGTATTATATACTCTGTCAGCTACACTTGTACCTTTTATGATACCAATAGTATTAGAAGAGTATGACGATATATCACTTGTAGAGTATGCATTTATTATGGAGCTATTGTCAATGTAGCCTGCAATACCTCCTGATATAAATGATCCGTATATCTCTGCTTTGTTAATACAGTTTATTAAGTTTGAGTTTGATACATATGCACTTATACCTCCACTGATAGTGTATGATCCATTGATAGTGCTTAATACATCGGCATTCCCTTCATATAAATCTGATACTATATATCCATCTACCATTATGTTACTTATGTTAGCGTTTGTGATGCTGTTGGATAAAATTCCTGAGTTATTTCCTTTTATCAATGTATTAGATATATATAGTGAATCTACTTCTCCACTTAGATTTGTAAATAATCCTGAATTATCATTATTTATATATAATCCATATATAGTATGGGAGTCTCCATCTAAAATTCCTTTAAATCCATTTAACGATGGAAATATATTTATGCTTCCAATTGGTTCATTATCAAAATTTGGATTATTATAATAATTATTGTCTTTTACATAATATACTGTATCATCAATAATATATTCTATTTTATCGTCTTCGTATTTAAAGATTCCTTCATTAATTTTAATGTTATTAAATATTTTAAAATATTTACCTTCGTAGTTATTATTTTCTAACATTGAGGAAAAGTATGCTAATTCCTCACCATTAGAAATAATATATGGATTATTAATCGTTCCATCGCCACTTTTATATTTTGTAGCGATTTCACCGCTCCATACATTACTAGAAGATATGCTTCTATTTTTAAATCTAGCAAGTGCTGGGGATTTAAAAAGAAGTAATAATATGAAAATTATAAATAAAATTATAAGAATTACTTTCTCATTTTTATTTAATCTTCTTTCCATATTATCACCTCCTATAATCCTTCATAACCAGCTAAATCTTTTTCTAAATCTAGATTTAATGCTACTGGTGCTCCTTCAGAATGAACCTCTAGTGCATCAACGTCTTGTCCTTCTATCCATACATAAACGCGACATTTAGTAATACCATTTGGAATTTGAAAAATAGGTTTAGAAAAATCACTTTCAAATATTGTATGTTGTAGTGCAAAATGTTCTGTATCAAGACTAACGCCGGAATTTATAAATCCACTCTTGTGATCTAAATAAGCACCTTCTGCTATAACACCATAAGTTGGAACATAAGTATTATCAGAAAGACTAATTCCTAAATCGCTAGCTGCTTTAATTGATTCCTCATTATGACTTAAACTATTTGGTTCATAAATAACAGACATACATCCACCATTACATTTTAGATTCTGAATAGTATTAACATCAGCCTTCAGGTCAGTCTCACCAATTTTAACAATTCCCATTCTCATTGTATTAAAAATATCTTGCATTTTTTCACGAGTTTCATCGTCAGCAGTATCATCAAAATCAATATATGTAGTACGACCAATGTACAAATTATCTTTTTTAGGGGAACCAGATACATTCTTTAGAAATATATCGAATGCAACATACTGATTCCAATCACTAGCTTTATCTTCAGGTATCAATGTAGTATTTACAAATCTAATACCTTTTCTAGCTTTATCTGTGTATTTACCCATACTACCATTATACATAGCAAACTTATCAGAATTAGGATTAGGAATACCATTAGACGAAACAGACCATAATCCTGTATTTGCCCATTGATTTGTATGATTTGGATATAATCTCTTCAAATCAGTAATAATCGTATCGTGAGAGATATCAACAGAATCAGAAAAATTAATACCATCTAAAGAAATAAATAACCCAGTTTCAGTAGAAACTTTTACATCAAAAAATTTAACTTTAACATTAAGTGAAGCAGAAAACCATGCATAAGTTGCGAAAGTAAGTAAAACACCTATAAAAAATGTTACTAAAAATACTAATTTAGCTTTTCTACTAAACTTAGGAAGTTTAAACTTAAACTTTTTTTTCTCTTCTGTTTCCATCTAATACCTCCATTTAATAAATTAAGGAATAACCAACCTGATTATTCCTTAATCATTCTTATTACATAACCATTTTAGTCAGTATATTTAAATTATTTTAAATTATGGTTCTTGTGTAGGTGTAGTTGTTGGTGTTACAGTTACAGCAACAACTTCTGTAGCTAAGTTACCAGCTTCATCCTCTACTTCGTAAAGAATTCTATATATTCCTGGAACAGCAGTATTTACTACACCACTTTGAACAACAGCACTCTTATTAATTGTAGAAACATTATCAGTTACAGAATCTACTTCTGGAGCTGTAAATGATCCACCTTGAGTAACTGTCATATTTTGATTAGTTCCAGTTGCAAAATGAATTACTGGAGCAGTATGGTCAGCAGCCTTTATTGCAGCTTTAATATCAGCTTCTGGAGATTCAGAAGTTAATCCAGCAGCAGTTAAAATACTAGCTCTTTTTGCAGCAGCATCTTCACCAGCTATAGGTCCAGCTCCCTGGTTAAGATCTGGTCCAGCGTAATTTATATCATCCTCAGTAAATCTTTCCTTAGTAAATCCAAATTTAACAGAAATTTGTTTTCCAATTGAAGCAAAATCATAGTTATCGATATCTTGTCCTTCAAGATAAATGTAAACTCTTACTTTTGTTACACTGTTTGGAGCTAAAGACATAAATTGTGGTCTTTCAACACCAGTTTTTAATTTCATAGTATCTGTGAAATATGGAACTGGGAATAAATATTTACCATTTGAAGTTTCTCCTTCTCCTGGAACAGCTATAGCATCAGCATATGAAGATGCAACATCTGTAGTATATTTGTTATAATCATTACCATCATATACATCTACAGCATTTTCAACTTTAATTTCTTTACCAATTGCGTAAGTTTTATAAGCTTGTCCGTTTACAACAGTCTTACAAGTAGTTGATGATGCAACATTATATGATGCAGCAGCTGAAGTATCAGCTCCATTTCTTTCCATACATGTTGTATTATACCAAGTTAATGCATTTGCTACGTGACTTGTATCATTTGGTTCCCAAATAGTAGCTGTACGACAAATACCAGTTACGCCATCTGCTTCAGCACCAGTAGCGCCATTACAAGTAATTCCTTGAATAAGTGCGATGTCGTCACCTTCAGTTTTTGTAGTAGTTGGAGCTTTAACTCTACCTATTTGAGCAAATGCTACTCTTACTGAGTTTTCGATACCAGCATCTCTAACACCGGTAGATCCTACAGTAACCTTAGAATCATTTGTTAAATAAATAGCTTCCTCATTAAGTTCATTGTAATTTGAATAGTATTCAGTACCAGATGAGTTTCTTATGAATAAGTCAAATACTACATATCCATCAGGATTACTTCCTTTTGCAGCATTAGGTACACGGCTTGACATAAGTCTATATCCACCTTTTGTAGCAGTTAAACTTCCTTTTTCATATAATTTCATTCTGCTTGCAGCAGCATCAATTTCACCAACTGTTGATACAGGAATTAATCCTCTTCCAGCCCAGTTATTTGTATTGTCTTTATATAAGTTTGATGTATCAGTCCTGTTATTCTTTTCAGGATCAGTTGTATTAGGGTTCATATAGTTATTTTTATTAATTGTAACAGTATCAGACCAGTTAATACCATCAAGTGACAATTCCAAGCTTTTTGTAGCAGCAATTTCAACTTCAAATGGATTTACACTAACAGTTCTCATACCTATAAACCATGCATAAGTCGCAGATCCAAATACGATAGCCGTAAAAGTAAATATTATTGCAAGGTTTAAAATTCGTTTTTTTCTTTTATTTTCTTTTCTTGCCATTTCAATTTCCTTTCTAATTTATTTTTGTAAAGGGTAATAAAGATTACCCTTTACTTTTTTATTATTATTTAACAGTTACGCTAGTAGAAGCTTCAGCATAATTTCCTTGCCAATCGCTTACTAAATAACGTACAACATAAGTTCCAGTTGTACTTGTAACTGGGTTAGTTACTTGAACTTTGTCAGTTATATCATGTGTACAAGTACCAGTTAACCATGTTCCACCAGCATCAGTACATAAAGCCTCAGTATTTTGAGCACCTGCTACACCATTAACATAGCATACTGGAGTTGAAGCCCATGACCCACCAGCAGTTGTACATGCATTTTCAGTAGTTTCAGGTCCAACATCAGTTACTGTTATACCATCCATTGGATCAAATGTTGCAACAGAACCACTCGCAACTTCCTTAGTTGCAGGTACTGTACCAAATACTGGTCTAGCAACATCACCTGTAGCTGAATATGGTCCACTACCTTGAATTTCATTTTCATCAAATCTTTCTTTAGTGAATCCAAAATTAACAGTAATTTGTTTTCCAATTGAAGCAAAGTCATAGTTATCTATATCTTGTCCTTCAATCCATACATAAATTCTTACTTTTGTAATACTATTTGGTGCAAGTGTAATTAATTCAGGTCTTGCCATACCATTTTGTTTCTTTTCAGAATCAGTAAAGTAATCATATGCAAATAATGGAGCAGTATCTGTAGCATCTTCCATATTTGCTTTTGTAGTCTTTGTATAACCATTGTAATCAGTACCGTCATATACATCTACTCTATCAGTAAAATCAATTGCTCTATTTATTGCATATGTTTCATAAGAAGTTCCATTAGCAACTCCACTACAAGTATTTGTAGTATATGCTCCTGAACCAGCAGTAGCTATATCACTTGCATTTACAGCTTTTGAATTATCTCTTGTTCTACAAGATGTCTGATAATAACTTATAGCGTTAGCTGTGTGAGCTGTATCATTTGGTTCCCAAATTTGTGCAGTACGGCATATTCCTGTTACATTTGTATCATCTGTACAAGATATACCAGTAATTGTTCCAACATCAGTAGTCTTACCATTAACTCTACCTATTTGAGCAAATGCAACTCTTACTGAATTTTCAATTCCAGTTTTAGATACACCGCCAGTTTCAGAAACAACTACTTCTGAATCATCAGTTAAATAAATTGCTTCCTCATTTAGAACGTTTTTTTCTGCATAATATGCTCTTCCTGAGAAGTTTCTAATAAACAGGTCGAATGCAACATATCCACCAATTTCTTTAAATTGTCCTTTAGGTTGAGGATTTTCGCCTTCAGTGAAGCCATTAAGTGGTGTATCATAGTTATGAATACGACTTGCCATAAGTCTATATCCACCTTCTGTAGCAGTTAAACTTCCTTTTTCAAACATTTTCATTGTAGAAGTCGTAGTATCAATTTCACCAACAGATGATATTGGTTTTAAACCTTGATTGATACTAGAAGTTCCTTTTCCAGCCCAGTTATTAACATTACCAGTATAAACGGTATTAGCAGTATCATTAAAGTTTTCACTGTTAATAGTTACTTTAGTATCCCATTTACTACCGTCTAATGATAATAATAAGCTATCCGTACTTGCAATTTCGATCTCAAAACTTGAAACATTTACCGAACGCATACCTATAAACCATGCATAAGTCGCAACGATAAATATGAATGAAGTTAGAGAGCAAAATACAATTAATTTTCTAATTTTCTTAGATTTCTTATTATCTCTTTTATCCATATAATCTTTCCTTTCTTTTTTCAGTATTATGTATAATTATTATGAAAAACCACACAAACCTATACCATACTCACCGCCCTACTATAATACAATATAAATTATACACGTTGATTTTATAAAAGTCAATTGAATTTGTCAAAAAATGTCGAATAGCTATTTACAAAAAAAGGAAAGAATTTTTTATTTTTCTTTCTCTTTTTCTTTTTCTTCTTTTTCTACTATTTTATCAGTTTGAACAATGAACCATATTTTTTCTACTGATAGGTTGCTATTTTCTATCTTGTTAACTCTAAATACAAAGTCAATTTTATTTTTTAGTGCTTCCAGACTATCTTCATCTAAATCTGCTAATTCCAAATTGATATTTTCTAATCTATATTTATTAGCTATAATACTTGCTACATCGGTTTCTTCAAAAGTGTTAATACCATTAATAATTATATTTGATGGATTTGATGCAAAATCATCAAATTCGTTGCACATATCTACAATTTCATTATATGTTTCTAGATTAAATACTTTTTTAAATGTTTCTTTTTTAAAGAAGTTATAGCTATAATATAATCTTACAACATCAGATATTAGTAGTAATGATTCATTTTTAAGTGTTATTATCTTATTTTCAAATTTTAATTTATCTTGTTGATAGTAAAGATCATATAATTCTTTTGCTATTTTTAAAGATTCAATTTTTAGATTTTTTAAGTTTTCTGGTTTTGGTTTTCTTGATAAAAATCCACCTTTTTCACCAAATATTTTACTATTAATGCCTTCTAATTTTGATTCTTTTGTATTTATTTGATTATCAATATTTTTCAATGCAGAATTATTTGTTTCTGGAGATTCTTGTTTTTCATATTTTTCTTTAAAGTAGTTAAATAATGGAATATATTTTAGATAGTTTCCATATTCTACTACATTTATTCTTAGTCTTTTTAATGTTTCAAGTAGTTTATTAATTGATTCATTATCGCTATAGTCTATTTCATTTATTGTTAGACCTGCATATGTTGCTACTCTAAACTTGCTATCTGGAAAATAATTATTTATTTCTATTTCGCTTTTTTTTGCTTTTTCAACGATATCGCATAATTGTTCATCAGTGCTATTTTCAAGTTCTTCATATTTATTTTTTAAAGCAGCAATAAATTCATCGTAATTTTTAAAGTTGTGTTTATTTAGTAGTGTTTTTTGTTCGCGACTAATATATTCTTCAAAACTTTTTTGATGTTTTTTTATTAATTTTCTAAAGTTTAGTTCAATGTGTTCTATTATATTAGGATTATACCAATATATTTCTTCAAAGACCTGTGATAGTTTTCCATAATCTCCATTACAGCTTAAATATTCACACATATATTGATGAACATAGAACGTATATTTAAAGTCATTATTTTTTAATTCTATTCCACATGTTCTAAATTTTTCTATTAGTTTTCTAATAATATCATTAATTTCGTCGAAAGTAAAATTTGAATAATTATGAATATCATATAATAAATCATCAAGTCCCATTTTTTCCATAAATGAATTCATAGGATTAAGAATAAATTTCATATGTTTATATTCTTCAAATTGATTCATTAAAGTTTCTGTATCACGTTCTTCTCTTTTGCAATGGAATGATTCACTCTTTGCTTTTAAATAATTTAAAACGCTTTCTTTATAGTATTCGTAATTTTCATAAATTGAAGCAATTTTTTCATTATATTTTCTTATATTTGTCTTGTTATTTGTTGGTAAAGAAGATAATAGTGTTTTTTTTGCTTCTATATCATTATCAATAAAATCTAAAAAACTATTCATTGCTAGCCTCACTTTCATCAAGTTTACTTTCTTCTAAAAAGCTAAGAAATGAATTAATATTTTCATAAACCTTTATTAATTCTTGTAAACTCAAATTTGAAATATCAAAATTAGTTTTACCCTCTTCCATTGCCATTCTCCTTTTTATTCTTTATTAAATTTATCGTTGTTAACATCTTTAAATTCTGAATTGAATTCCATATGTACTTTAATTTCTCCCCCTAGAATATTATCTGTACAGTCTATATCTGTTCCTTCAATCCACATAACAACTGTATATTTATCAATATCTCCAGGTTTAAATTCTTCTCTATGATTATATGTGATTAATGTATCGTCTATAAATGGTACTGTATCTCGTTCTGCTTCTCCATTTGTACCAATTTTAGCGTATGTTACATATTCTCCATTTCTATATATTCTAATTCTAACAGCTGTGTCTACATTTTTAATAACATCGTCTATTATTACTTGTGACCAATAATCTGATGTGTCTGTACCAGTATTTTCTATATAAAATGTATATGCAACATAGTTATCTCCATTATGTGAACTGTTTACCTGATCTAAGTTATCTGGCAGCCATCTATATGAAATGTTGTCAAAGTAATCCACTGCTTGTGCATATAATTCTGTTCTGAAAACTTTATAATCCGGATCGTCGTAAATTACGATTCCTTTTTTAAAGTATAAGTTTTTATCTAGTGTTATACTAAAATTACCATTATTATATATAATATTCATTATAATATAAGCAAGCAATAATATAAGTAAGACTACTAGTACTGTAATTTTAACAATTTTAATTATTTTCTTTTTACGTCTAAGCTTGCTGACTTTAACCTCAATTTCCCCATTCATAACATACACCCCTACTGTAATCATAAATAATTATATACCATAATAAGGAATAAAGTCAATCACAAATTCTATACACTGTTTTTTACATTGTTTACATCGCTTTACATCTCTAAACTTAAAAAAAATGTAAAATAAGTTGTATTATAGATAAATACCACTTATAATGAAATTAAGAGGTGATAACTGTGAGAAAAAGAATATGCTTTGCACTACTTTTAATGTCGTGTTCATTATGTCTGTGTCTAATGAGTAGTACTTACTCAAGATATGTTGCAGGAACACAAGGTAACATAGATATACTATTCGCGAAATGGCAAATACTTATTAACAACCAAGATATAGCTGATCAAAACAATTCTGAAATCACTATTACGCCTACGATTGAACATAATGATAATATTAAGAGTGATGTTGTTGCTCCTACATCAAAGGGATATTTTGATATTAATATTGATTCATCTAATGTAGATGTATCATATCAATATAATTTAACATTGAATATTGAAAATGAAGAGGTTCCAGATTTAATAATATCTAAATATACAATTCTTCCTGAAGATTATGAAGAGGGAGATACAATTGAGTATACAACAATACAAGATAATACAATATCAAATACAATGTTATTTGATAATAATACAGAAGACTTTTCTTTTGAACCATTCACTATAAGAATATACTTTGAATGGTATGATGGTGAAGATGAATTAATGGATGATGAAGCTGATACAGCTATAGGAACACAACAAGAAGAATTAACATTCACAATAAACGCTAATATATCATTCGAACAAGTAATCGAAGAAGAAGTAGAAGAAACAATAGAAACTCCTTAGAAAAGGAGTTTTTTTATGTTACATTTTTAAATTCAAAATAATATTTAATGATTTTCTAAATTAATATGAAGATTTAAATCTTCCTCTGTAGGTAATTCTTCTATTAGATTTTTAGGTAAATATTTTGTTAACTCGTAAGAACTAACACCAATAGGCTTGTTAATATCTTTAAGTGCATAGTCCACTGAAAATTTATTCTTATCTTTACAAAGTAGTGACATACTCTCACCAACGATTAGGTGGTAGCTTCTCGCGCAAGTATGCTAATGCATACAGTAAACGAGCTTAGTCCGCGTATCCCGCGAAATTATATTATACGAATGCTAAACGAATACCTTCGTTTTTAATATTTATTGCTGAATTTACATCCCTATTGTGATGTGTATTACAATTAGGACAATTCCAATCTCTAATTGATAAATTCTTTGTTTCTTTATTTTGATATCCACAATAACTACATATTTGTGTACTTGCAAAGAATTTATCAACTTTGATTAGTTTTTTACCCATATTTTCTAGTTTGTATTCCAACATTCTTATAAACATTCCCCATCCGTTATCATGAATACTCATACCAAAATTTAGGCATTGTGACATAGACTGCATATTTAGGTCTTCTATGCACACAACATCATAATTATCTACAATATTTCTTGATAACTTATGTAGAAAATCTTTTCTTTGATTAGTTATATGCTCATATATATTAGCTACTCTTTTAACTTGTTTGTAATAGTTATTAGAACTTTTTATCATCCTAGATAATTTTCTCTGTTCTTTTTTTAGTTTTTCCAATGACTTTCTATAAAATCTTGGATATGTTGCTTCATTACCATTAGAATCAACATATAATTCATGCATAGAATAATCAAGTTCTATAAAACTATGCGGTATTACTTCTTGTATTTGGTTCTCATACTCGAATAGAATACTTACATAATATTTACCAGACTTAGTTTTAGAAACAGTAGCTGATTTAAGAATATAATTATTAGGAATATTTCTATGTTGTTTTAATTTAATATATCCTATTTTAGGTAATTTGATAAAACCATTATCTATTTTAATCGTTCCATTTTGATTGTTAGTAGTATATGATTGTTTATTTTTTCTAGATTTGAATTTAGGGAATTTAATTTTATTTTTTCTAAAGAAATTATTATAAGCAGACTCAAGATTTAATTGTACATTAGATAAAGCCAAACTATCTACTTCTTTTAAGAATTCATATTCTTTCTTATACATAGCTGGAGTATTTTTCAATTTGATACCAAATTCTTTATAATAGTTTATCTTATCTTCTAGCATCTTGTTATAAATAAATCTACAACACCCAAATGTTTTAGATAATATTATTTGCTGTTCATTAGTTGGATATAATCTAAACTTATAAGCAATATTCTTCTTCATAATATCTACCTTCAATCATTAGATAATATTATAACGAATTTATGTTTGCGTGTCAACAATAAATTAATTATTTCTATAATGAATTATTTTTTTTCACAATTCATCCCACTACTTATAGAAGATAGGGGAATTCTTGTAATTTTTAGCTAAAATATCATCTACAGCAGATAAATAAAAATTCATTTTCCCGGCATATTCTGGTTTAAATTTAGTATTTTTTAATTCTATTACTACATAACAATGTAATTTTATATGATAAAATAACAAATCAATGAAATAATCTTCATTATCAATTACTAATCTATATTGATTACCTACAAAACTAAATCCATTACCTAGCTCAAGCAAAGTCATTTTAATTTTATCAACCATAGCATTTTCTAATTCTTTTTCTTTATAATATTTTCCTAGAGTAGTAATATCAAATATATAAGGATCTTTCATAATTTCGTTAGCCATTTTACTTTGAACATCTGGAAGTGTTTGATTAAAATTATTGGGTTTATTGTTTCTATTTTGTCTAAAATATGCATTATATTTTATCTCATCATTTAAATCATAATACCCCCAACCATTAATTGCAGTTTGATTAATATACCAAAGTCTTTCATCATCACTTTTAACTTTATCAAATATAAGTATATTATGCGACCAAGGAATTAGTGCAGAAGCCTTCTGCACTTTTTCATTTTTTGAACAAACCAAATAATATTTTCTCATGTTTTTTAAATTTCTCACTGAAAATCCTTTCATATCAGGATATAATAGTTTTAACTCAATTGACATATTACTTATAAAATTATTTCCATATTTAGAATTTTCAACAAGAGTTTTACCAATATAAAAATATAAATTTAATAAACTCTTATTTGCATTTTGAAATATTTCTGATTTAGTATTATCTATTTTATTTTTTATATCATTAATAATATTTTTAAAATTTTTTTCTAAAGTTTGCACTATACCTTCAACTCCTTACTAATTTTTTGCATAAGCTCCCACAAAACTATAAAAACATTAACATTTAAATCTTTTATTATTTCTAAAGTCCTATAATCACAATAAGAATCAACAATAACCAATTTTTTCTTAGAACTCATAAATATATCTTTCAATTTACAATATGCATCGAAAGCTTGTCCTTTATAAAAAACATAATTTTTTTTTTCTTTTTTATCATTAAATAATTCCTGTATTTTTTTAATATCATTGGTATTCTTTATTGTCAAAGATTTAATTTCACTAACATCAGATATATTTTGTAAAGTCATTTTCTTTACTTCATCAAGATCTTTTAACTATCAATATTATTAGTTATAAAATGACGCATATTAACAAAAGCACGCATAATATTAACACTGACACTTGCAGCAACCTTAGTCCTAAGAACAGAAGCAAGCATCGCAACGCCTTGTTCAGTAAAAACATAAGGTAAAAATTTTTTATGCTCACCTCTTCCCCTCTTTAAGGTCCCAATTTGGGACCTTAAAGAACTATATTCTTCATCTGTTAATTGAAAATAAAAATCATCTGGAAATTATCAATATGCCTACCAACAGCCTGATTAATAGTCTTAGTACCATTTGAGCACTCATAAAATCTTGCCAAATCAGAATCTAGCATCACCTGCTTACCCCTTATTTCATAAATAGAATTTTCAATTCTATCATTACTACTTACAATAATGTTATTCACAACTAAAATCACCTCTAAAATAATCATACGATATAAAAAAATAATTCCTTAAAAAAAGAATTATTTTTGACTTCTTGAAATATTAAGTAATATTCCAATACTGCATAAAGTTATAAGTAAACTAGATCCACCATAAGAAAGGAATGGTAATGTCACACCAGTAACAGGAATTAAACCAACAACAACCATTAGATTTAGTATTGCTTGAAATGCGATTTGAAATGTTATACCAAAAGCTAAATACTTGCCAAATAAATTATTACTACTTCTAGAAATCTTAAAACCAGTATAAATAATAGTTAAAAATAAAATTGATACAATTAAAATACCCATAAAACCAAACTCCTCACTAATAATAGAAAAAATAAAATCAGTTTGTGGTTCAGGTAAATAAAAATGCTTTTGACGAGAATTTAAAAATCCATAACCAAATAACCCACCAGGACCAATCGCATATAAACTTTGAATAATTTGAAACCCTGCTCCTAAAGGATCGCTCCAAGGGTTAATAAATGATATAATTCTTTTTAGTCTATAAGGCGCAACTACAATTAAGCCAACTATACCAAATAATCCCACAATACCAAGCTTTAAAAAAAACTTAAAATCAACACCACCAATAAACAATAAACCAATAATAGACATAACAATAATCATACCAGTTCCAAAATCAGGTTGTAACATAATTAAACCAAAAACTAAAAATAATATACCAAGTATTGGTAAAACTCCTTTAAAAAAATTACCAATAATACGTTCATTATTAACCAAATACTTAGAAGTAAAAATAATTAAAGATAACTTAGTAAACTCACTAGGTTGAATACCAAAAGAACCAATACCAAACCAACTACGACTACCATTTCTAACACTACCTATCCCAGGTATAATAACAAGAATAAGTAAAATCAAACATATAATAAAAAATAAATTGGACTTTTCATAATAAACTTTATAATCAATATGACTTATAATCATCATAAAAACAACACCTATAATAAAAAACACTCCTTGATTAATAACGAACTTAAATGGATTATTAAATTTATATTCTGCCCATACATAACTAGCAGAATAAATCATAATAATACCAAAAATAGATATAAGTAAAACACTAATTAATAAAACAACATTAACACTATTTTTTTTCATAGTATCACCTATATAAGTTTATGAAAATAAATCTTTTATATTATATTTTTATAAAAATACTCCAAATATAATAGATATTAATGCACCCACTATACCAATAAGCCAAAATATATGAACAACATCCTCCTCATTATAAAATCTTTCAAAAGTATGATGAATTGGAGTAATAGGAAATAACCTCTTTCTAGTTAATTTAAAATAACCCACTTGTAATAAGCAAGTCACTGTTTCTAATACAAATACAATTCCAATAATAACAAGTAACAACTCACATCGAGTTAAAATACACATACAAGCAAGTGTTCCACCTAAACATAAACTTCCTGTATCGCCCATAAATACTTTGGCAGGATGACTATTAAAAAGTAAAAAGCCAAATAAACAACCTACCAATATAAAACCAAATAAAGCTATATCCCGGTAACCATCTAACCACCCAGTATTCCAAGCAATAATTGAAATACAAATAAAAGAAATAATAGAAAGTCCACACGCTAGCCCATCTAACCCATCAGTAATATTAACCGCATTACTACACGCAACTAAAATAAATAAAATAACAATACCATAAAAAAAACCAAGCTTATACTTAATACCTAAACTATGAATCCATAATAATGGTTCATTACCACCCTTCATAAATAAATAAAAGAAAATAACAGAAACAATAAGTTGTAAGAAAAATTTTTGATTTACGCTTAGTCCTTTGTTGTTGTGTTTTACAACAATTAAAAAGTCATCTATGAAACCTATTGTTGCATAGCTAATAAAAGTAAAAATTAGAACAATAAAATTATAGCTAATTCTTATTTTACCGAATATAATCATTAATAAAGTAATAATTAATGTTGGAATAATAAATATTAACCCTCCCATAGTAGGAGTACCATGCTTACTATTATGAGTTCTCTCTAAATAAATACTTAATGATTGATTTGCTTTAATTTTTCTTAGAATTGGAATTATGATTATACCTATACATACTGAGAGTATAAATCCTATAAAAACAACTAATGTTGATGTTGCTAAAACCATATTATTCATCCTCCAAGTAAAGTCTAATAACATCTTCTTCTAATATTTTTTCGCCTGCTTTAGGTGATTGGTAACTTATTGTGCTACCACTTCCTGAAAATTCTATTGAAAATCCTTTTAGTAAGTTTTTTGCATCATTTACGTTCATACCAACTACGTTAGGAATTTCTTTATAATGTTTTTCGCCTGTTTTATAGTTTTTTTCTCCAGCATTATCTCTTTTTTTTATATCTAATGCGCTTATAGAATCAACTAATATATTCCTAGCAATAGGAGCAGCAACAGTTCCACCATACTGACTAACCCCTTTTGCGTTATCGACAGCAACATATACAATAACTTGTGGATCATCAGCAGGTAAAAAACCAATAAAACTAGTAATATAATTACCTACCATATAATGTCCATCTTTTACTTTTTGAGCTGTCCCTGTTTTTCCTCCGACGCGATATCCATCAATAAAAGCATTTCTACCAGTACCATTTTGTACTACACTTTCTAATGCGTATTTTACGATATCACTTGATTCACGAGTAATAACCTGGTGAACAACACTAGGCTTATTTTCAAGAACAACACTATTAGTTTCAGGTTCATTTAAACTCTTAACAATATAAGGCTTATATAAAATTCCACCATTAATTGCCGCACTAACAGCAGTTATTTGTTGTATTGGAGTAACACTAACCCCTTGACCAAAAGCTGTTGTTGCTAGTTCAACAGGACCTACTCGATCTAGGTTAAATATAATACCATTACTTTCACCATTCAAATCAACTCCAGTCTTACTACCAAAACCAAACTTATTAATATAATCAAATAATTTCTCTTTACCTAACTTCAAACCTAAATTAACAAACCCCGGATTACATGAATTCTCAACAACCTGTAAATAAGTTTGATCCCCATGACCACCATGCTTCCAACAATGAAGAGTTGCTCCTTCTACAGTAACCGCACCACCATCATAAAAATGATCATTATTAAGATCAACTATACCTTCATTAACAGAAGCAGAAAGTGTTACAATCTTAAAAGTACTACCAGGCTCATAAGTCATCCATATAGGTAAATTACGATTAATCTCTTCAGTACTATAATTACTATAATTACTAGGAGAAAAACTAGGACGAGAAGCAATTGCTAAAATCTCACCGGTATTTGGATTCATAGCTATACCCCAAGCACCATCTGGATTATACTTACTAACAACATTATCAAGTTCACGTTCCATAGAAGCCTGAATATCATAATTGATAGTTAAAGTCATATTAACACCATTTTGAGGTTGTTCATATATTTCAGATAACTCTAACCTATTACCCTTCGCATCACTAAAATACTTAATCGCACCATAGCTACCAGTAAGATACTTATCATAAATTAACTCTAGACCAGCTAAACCTTGATTATCAATACCAACAAATCCAATAGTATGCGCAAGCATAGTATCATTAGGATAATATCTTTTAGCCTCCTTTATTAAGTATACTCCTGGTAATTTTAAGTCATTTATTTTATCTGCAATTTCATAACTTAATCTTCTACCCTCAGGATGAACACGCTCAATAGAAGTTCTCTTACTAACATGTTTATACATATCCTCATATGTTACACCTAAAATAGAAGCAAGTGATCTAGCAGTACTCTCCTTATCTTTAATTTGATTAGGAATTAAAACTAATGAAGTAGTAGTAATATTATCAGCTAAAACAACGCCATTAACATCATATATAATCCCACGATTTGCCTCAATGGGTAAATTACGACTCCATAAACTAGACGCATAACCATTTAATTTTTTATAAGAAATAACCTGAATATAAAAAACTTTTCCAATTATTAATAAAAACAAAAATACAACAACTAGTAGAATAATCTTTATTCTAGTATGTATTCCTTTAAAAAACACGATATCACCCACAAAATTATATGAAATTATAATAAAAAAAAGACTAAACTGGTCTTTCATAAATTCTATTTATTATCCAATTCAAAATTAAGCATCTCATCAGTAATCTTCTCATATAAATCTTGCTCATGTCTAATTGTATCAATTAAAAATGCTTTATCCTCTTTATAATTTTTTAAACTCCTTATGTAATATGGCTTATCATCATCAAGTACAATAAATGGCATTATATTATTCTTTAAGCATTCCTTAAACATTATCATCCTATCTACGCGACCGTTGTCGTCTCCAAATGAATGAATACACTCAAATTTATAATGAAATTCAATAATATCCTCAATAGTAACCTTTTTTTAAACTGTAATACTATTTAAGCAAAGTATCTAAATCATGTTCAACATCACAAGGATCAGTAGTATTTATAACATTTATAAGTCAAATTCTATTAGGAACAATCTTAAATCCACATTAATCACTCCATAAAATATTATAAGAGTTTAAAAAAAATAAGTCAAACCATATTAATTATATAATCGACTTATTAATTTATAAAACTATATTCTTTTAAAATAATCAACAATATCAGATACACTAACACTCTCTTTAGAGCCTTCCAAAGTATTCTCAATTTCTAAATTAGTACCATCAAACTTATTACCAATAACAATAAGTTTTGGAGTACCAAGTAGATAAACATCATTAATTCTACTTCCTAAAGATAAATCAGATCTATCATCTATAATTGTTGGAATATTATTTTCAAGTAATTCATTATATATTTTAAATGCAGTATCTTTATTATTTTCATTATAAATTATTTGTACTTTATAAGGCGCAACGTTATAAGGAATAGAGAAACCTTTAATTTTATCTTCTTTATAGATTATATTGTTTTCTAGTATTGTCGCAATTATTCTTCCTAGTCCTATTCCATAGCATCCCATATAATATGGTTTCATAGTTCCATCTTCATCTTGAAAGCATAAATTCATTGTTTCAGAATATTTTGTACCTAATTCAAAGTTATTTCCTAGTTCTACAGAATTATATTCTTTTAAGTTTTCTATATTATCTACTCCAAAAGCTTTGATAAATGTATCTTTATCGTCAAATTCTAGTACCTCTTTATTCATACCTATATTTTTTTCTTCATCGTATAGAATTATGTCTTCTCCTAATTTTGTAATGGCTTGAAATTCTTCTGATACTCTTCCGCCCATTGTTCCACCATCGCTTACAACAGGAATAATGTTAATACCTAATCTTTTGAATATATTCATATAAACATCATGCATTTTGTTAAATGTTGAGTGCATTCCTTCATAGTCTTTATCGAATGAATATGCATCCATCATTATGAATGTTCTAGGTCTAAATAGATATCCACGAGCACGTTTTTCTTTTCTAAATTTTTCACCTATTTGATAGTATGTTGTTGGTAAGTTTTTGTATGATGGTAATCTATTGGACCCGAATATAGTTGCACATTCTTCGGCTGTTGGAGCAAGACCATATTCTCCTAAATTGTTATCTATATTGAACATTATGTCATTATCTTTAGTGTATTGATTCCATCTATCTGACATATCCCATATTTTTTTTGGTTGTAGTTTTGGAAATTCGACTTGTATACAATCAGCTTTATCTAATTCATCAATAATTATTGATTCTACATTTTTATAGAACTTCGTCCAGATATTTCCATATCCATATATACCACTTTCAAATTGATATAATTCTCCTAGTTTTAATAAAATATCTTGTGCGATATAATTCTTATCTACTGTATCAATGTTTATTTTTTTCATATTTAATTTACTTAATTTCATTAAAATCACCCTTTCAAACAAAAAAAAGAACAACACAAGGAGTCATAAAGACGGTGCCATCCTTTATTTAACTTATTTTAGATAACGGTATTACCCGAAAATGTTTTCATTTTACTCTGAAGATAGGAATTAAATAGTATCATAACTTGTTCACACTATACCAAGTTCACTTATATGCTTAACTATAAAATATTTCTTCGTCATTGATTTATCAAATATATAATAACATATTAATTTTTTTTATTCAAGTATATTTTTATTTTTTATATACCTTACTTAATTCTTCATTCATTTCTTCAAAATCATCTGTTTTTATTTTTAGCTCATCTATACCTAACATGTTGTTTAGTCTAGATATCATATTTTTATAAGCACTTAAAAGTTCTATTCTAGTTTTTTTTGATTTATCATCGAATTTCATATTTAATAATTCAAAGTCTATTATTTCTATTTTATCTTTTTGTGGGTTAACCATAAAATTATTTGAGTGTAAGTCACAATAGATTATACCATTGTCATATAATTCTTTAATAATTTTTAGTATTGATTTATAGTATTTTAAATGCCTTTCTTTATGACTATTTATTATTGTATCAAATAGTGTATAGTGTCCTTCAAAAAATGGTATTTCTTGTCCAATTATTCTATCATTGTGAGTTATTATTCCCGTTGGAAATTTTGTTAGTTTGATATTTTTGCTTCTATCGATTAGTTTTTGTATTAATATATCGTCTCCATATCCATTAAATCCATAATCTGCAAAGCATTTATAAATTCTATATGCTATTTTGGGATTTTTTGTTTGATATATATATACTCCAGCATCTGGATCAACTTCATATCCTCTTTGGTCTAAGATATTTTGATTGCTTTGGGCTACTAATGTTCCTAGATTTCCAAAGAGTTGTCCTTCTTGGAATGCTATTACTCTTAAATCTTTTAAATATTGTCCTTTTTTGTTTTTATAACCTATTGTTATTTTTGGTATTTGTTCGTCAGACATTATATTTTCCTCTCTATTTTTTTAGGATTAATTTTTTTTCTTTTGATTTTTTTATTGTTTCGTATGTGTTTTTAAGTATTATATATTCTTCATCGGTTGGTATTACTAAAACATCGTGTTTAGAACCTAATGTTGAGATTATCCCACTTTTTTCTTTTTTGAAGCTTGCTATTGAATTGTTATTTTCTTCGTTTAAATAAATATTCATTGGCTTTGATATAGCTTCTACTATTCTTTTTCTAAATGTGCTGCTATTTTCACCTATTCCTGCAGTAAATACTAGTGCATCTAACTTACCATTTAGTTTAAAATAGTAATTTGCAATGTATGATACTATTGAGTCTTCAAACATTTTGATTGCAAGTTTTGCATTTTTATTTCCATTGTTTGCTAAGTTTTCTATATCTCTAAAGTCATTTACTCCGGCTATTCCATATAATCCACTTTTTCTATTTAGTGCATATAATACTTCTTCAACACTTATTTCTAATTCTTTACAAATATATTCTATTATTGACGGATCTATTCTTCCACTTCTTGTTCCCATTATTATTCCATCAAGTGGTGTTAATCCCATAGATGTGTCATAACATTGCCCGTCTTTTATGCAAGAAATACTTGCTCCGCTTCCTATATGGCATATTATTGAATTAATATTATCTTTTACATAGTAATCTTTAAGCATTTGTAATATATATTCATAGCTTGTACCATGGAATCCATATTTTCTAACTTTATAGTCTTTATACCAAGAATATGGTACTGCATATAAGTAGTTTTCTTCTGGTATGCTTTGATGAAATGCTGTATCAAATACCGCAACTTGTGGTACATTTAATAATTTTTCCTTCATTCCTATTATTCCAGCTAGTTCTGCAGGGTGGTGCAATGGCCCAAATTTTGTTAATTCTGTTATATCTTTAATGACATTTTCATCTATTAAAACTGGACTTGAATATATTTCTCCACCATGTAAAATACGATGTCCAACTCCTTTTATTTCTTCAATTCTTGATATTAGTTCATTACTTAATAATTCGCTAAACATTACATTTATTGCTTGATTATGGTTTTTTATACCAAATCTTTTTTTTATCTTTTTTCCATCGAAATTTATTGAATATTCTGAATCTTGTCCTATTCTTTCAATGATTCCTTTTGCGATTAAATTTGTTTCTGGCATTTCATATAATGAGAATTTTAGTGATGAACTTCCTGAATTAATAATTAAATACTTACCTAACATAAAAACCTCCTAAATTAAAGTATCATATTTTTTTATTTTAAGTCAAGAAAAAATAAGCCTTTTTAGACTTATTTATAAAATGCGTATTTTCCAACTACTGGAAGTGCTTCTTCTTTATTGTTTGATGCATTTACAATACCTATTATCATAAGAACTAGAATAGATACTGAGAACGCTAATGATAGGATTATGATCATAATACTTATCAAAAAGAAAAGTATACTATTACCAAATACTAATTCACCTACATTTACTATTATTGATGAAATAATTCTAATTGCTACTCTTCCTACTACTCCTAAAACACTTAGTAACATTCCTTGTCCTACGTGAAATTTTAGAGTTTTATCATTTTTTTCTTTAACGAATAATCCTATTATCCATAGTATTCCTATATATGATAAAATGCTATATGTTTTAATATTTTTATTTTGAATTTGATTTTCCATATTTTACTCCTTTTTATTTAATTACTATATTTACAAGTTTACTTGGTACAACTATTTCATTAATGATTTCTTTACCATCGATGTATGCTTTAACATTATCTATCTCTTTAGCAATTGAAAGCATTTCTTCACGTGATGTTTCTCTTGAAACTTCTATTTTACCTCTTATTTTACCATTAACTTGAACTACCATTTCATATGTTTCATTAACTATTTTTGATTCGTCGTATGTTGGCCATTTACTCATGCTTAATTCTTTTCCTAGTGAACATATTTGATTAATTTCTTCAGTCATATGTGGTGCGAAAGGATTAAGCAAATGTATTAGTGTTCTGTAATCTTTTTTACTTATAGAATCTAATTCATCCATTTTATTTAAAAGAATCATTAATGCGCTAACAGCTGTATTATAATTAAGTGTTTCGATGTCTTCTGATACCTTTTTAATTGTTTGATTTATAAGTATTTCTATTTCTTTTGTATATTCTTCTTTTTCACTTATTCTATCTTGTAAATTCCAAACACGATCTAAAAATTTGCTGCAACCTTTAAGTCCATTTTCGCTCCAAGATGCATCTTTAGAATAGTCACCTATAAACATTTCATATGTACGAAGTGCATCTGCACCATATTCATTGATCATATCGTTAGGATTAACTACATTTCCTTTACTTTTGCTCATTTTTTCACCATTTGATGCTAGTATCATTCCATGGGCAATTCTTTTTAAGAATGGCTCACTATATGGTACTAATCCTTGTTCGTGTAGGAATATATTCCAAAATCTTGCATAAAGTAAATGTCTTGTTGCATGTTCCATACCACCATCATAAAGGTCAACCTGACCCCAATATTTTAGTGCTTTTTCGTTTGCTATTTCGTTTTTATTATGTGGATCCATATATCTTAACCAATACCATGATGACCCTGCCCAGTTAGGCATTGTATCTGTTTCACGTGTTGCTTTTCCACCACATTTTGGACATTTACAATTAACAAATTCTTCTATATTTGCAAGTGGACTTTCTCCTGTTTCTGTTGGCTCATATGATTCTACATTTGGTAAAACTACTGGTAGATCTTCTTCTGGTACAGGCACCCAACCACATTTTTCACAATGTATCATAGGAATTGGTTCTCCCCAGAATCTTTGACGTGAGAAAATCCAATCTTGTAGTCTATAATTTGTTTTTTTCATTCCTATATCATTTTCTTCTATATATGAAAGCATTCTATTAATAGCATCTTCTTTATTCATACCATTTAATATATCTGAGTTAATGTGAACTCCATCGCCAACGTATGCTTCTTTAGAAGTATCTCCACCTTCAATAACAGGAATAATATCTATATCAAATTTTTTTGCAAATGCATAGTCTCTTTCATCGTGAGCTGGAACTGCCATAATTGCGCCTGTTCCATAAGTGGATAGAACATAGTCTGCAACCCAAATAGGAAGCAATTTACCATTTATAGGGTTAATTGCTTTAATACCTTGAATTAAAACTCCTGTTTTTTCTCTGGTATTATCAGTTCTTTCTATTTCGGTTTTACATCTAGCTTCTTCTTGATATTTTTTTATCTCATCTATATTAGATATTTTATCTTTATATTTTTCTAATAAATTATGTTCTGGGCTTATTACCATAAATGTTGCGCCATATAGTGTATCACATCTTGTTGTGAATACCTCTAAATCATCATCTATACCGTCTAATTTGAATTTTATTGATGCACCAACACTTTTTCCAATCCAATTAATTTGGGCTGTTTTAACTTTGTCTAAAAATTGAGTATCAGGAAGACCATCTATTAATTTTTCAGCGTAGTCACTCATTCTAAGTACCCATTGATTTTTTAATTTTTTAGTTGTTTTTGTGCCACATCTTTCGCATACTCCACCTTCTGCATCTTCATTTGAAAGACCTGTTTTACAATTTGGACACCAATTAATTTCTTTTTCTGCTTTGTAGGCTAATCCTGCTTTATAAAATTGTAAAAACTGCCATTGAGTTAGTTTATAATATTCAGGATCAGTTGTAGAAAACTCACGAGACCAATCTACTGATAGTCCTAACATTTTCATTTGTTCTTTGAAGACCTTACTATTTTTTTGAACTACTTCTGATGGATGTATGTGATTTTTTATTGCATATTGTTCGGCTGGTGATCCAAATGCATCCCATCCCATCGGAAATAATACATTATATCCTACTGATTTTTTAAATCTTGCTTGAACATCACTTGCTGTGTAAACTCTTGTATGTCCAACGTGAAGTCCTGATCCAGATGGATATGGAAATTCAACAAGCATATAGAATTTTTTTGTATTTTCATCTATATCTACTTTAAATGTCTTATTTTCATCCCAATATTTCTGCCATTTTTTTTCTATTTCTTTAAAGTTATACATTTTAATCCTTCTTTCTAAAAAATAATCCTGCAACTTTGTATGCAACTAATATTAGAATTATTAGTATTACAAAACTTAATAATAAATTTATAATTAAACTATCAAAAACTGAAGAAATAGCAATGTCAAATGTAAGCGCTAAAACAAATGAATTACAAATTGAAAGTATTTGAATAAATTTTTTTTCATTTATTTTATTTTTATCGAGTTTATTTAAATTAATGAATATTGAAGCTTGATTTGTTTCTAGAATATTTTTATTTTTTTTCTTATTTAAAATTACAAATATGAAGTAGAATAAATAAACGACTATAAATGATATTATAAATAATAATAAGTATTTTATCATTTTCACCTCCAAAAAAAAATCTATAAATTTAAGGACTCCATGGGAGCGGTACCACCTTAATTCATAGATTTCTATGCTCTTAAATCTTAACGCGATTAACGGACTAATCAACTCCAAAGTAAATTCATAAGCCGTAATTGAAAGTTTTCACCAGACACTTTCTCTCTATAAATCCTAAGCTTATTACTACGCTTTTTCTTCGTTTTTAATAATGTTATTATACTACGTTATTTTTTTTTTGTAAATAGTATTTTAATTATCTTGCTTTATTTCGTTTATTTCAACATATTCTAGTAGTTTTAGCGCTAGTTGAATAAATCTTCTTTCTAATCCTTTGTTTTGAAGACGTCTTACGGCGATTCTTTTCTTCTTTATTGGTAAATCACTAAACATAATTTTATCTATTTGTTCTTTTTGTTCTGTTTTTATTTGAAGGTCGCTTAGAATTTTTTCAATATCTTTATTAACTAATCTTACTGCGTCTATTTCAATATCATTACCTTTACAGTTAACTGTTAATTGATGTCCAAATGTTGGTATATTTTTTACTTCAACTATGAAGTTTGGACCATCTACATATGATTCAAAATCTATTTTTTCATAATCTCTATATATTGTTACATCTTCTGCTTGTTTTGTATTTCTAAATACAAATTTATAGTTTCTAAGTGGTGGGATTATGTTTCCTTTTCCTTCTAATACTCTAATAATTACTGTGTAATTGTTTGGCATATAGTTATAATCGATTGATGTAAGTACATAGTTGTTTTTTAGATACATATTTGTTTCACCATCGTCTTCATACATTACAAAGTTATTTGATTGACCTGGGAATATTTGTATTTCCATATTTTTTGGTGGTTTGGTAGTATATATATCTTCTTTATCTGCCATTGGAATTATTGCTCCCATTTTAACAAATACTGGGTAATCTTGTTCTCTAAAGAATGATACATATCTATGATTTCCTGGGAATTTTTTTCCTGTAATAAAGTCATACCATGTTCCGTTTGGAATGTAGAATTTATGAATTACCCTATTCATTATTTCATCTTTTTTATTTAGAATTGGTGATACGAAAAATTGCGAACCAAAATAGTATTCATTACGATATAGTGGATCGTCATACATTTCTGGATTACTATAATATAGGGGTTGTAGAAATTGTGTTCCAAATCTTGATAGTTTATATGCTTCTGAGTACATATATGGTATTAGCTTATGTCTTAATTGTAGGTATTCTTTAGTTATATCAAATGTTTTTATATCCCATCTCCAAGGTTCTCTTTTATAGTATTTTCCTGTTTCGGAGCATAATTTTAATATAGGACTAAATACTCCTAATTGTACGAATCTTGTATATAGTTCATCGTCTTCTGTTCCATTATGATATCCACCTATATCGTGACTCCACCATGTAACTCCACTGTTTGATGAGTTAACATTAAATAGTGGAATTGTTTTTAATGTATCCCAGCTAACTGTACTTTTTCCTGAATATAGTACTGAGTACCTATGTGGACATAATTCGGAATTGTATGCATATAATAGTGGTCTTCTACCTGCATAACGCATCATATCATAGTACTGATAATGTTTTAGAATTGATAATTCTTTTAATTTATTCTTGTCATCATAATCAATAAAGTAATAATCTATACCTAAGTTGTCTAATTGGTGTATATAAAATTTTAAGTAAATATCTATAATTCTTGGATCGTATACATTAAATGGTACTACTCCGTCGTTGTTAGGTTGTATATATTTTATTGTTTCTGAGTATACTGGATCTATGTTTGTAAATCCTTCAAATGGATTAATTGTAAGTCCTACTTTTATGTTATTTTGGTGTAGCATATCTATTGTTGCTTTTGGATTTTTGAATATATTTGTATTAAATGTAAATCCTGTATTTGTGTTTTTCTTTTCGTTTTTTAAATGCCATTCAGAGTTTAAAATAATTGTTGATACTGGTATTTCGTTTTCTTTAAATAGCTTAACTAATTCGTTTATTTTTTTGTCTCCATATTTATAATTTCTATTCCACCAATTTCCTAATGCATATCGTGGAATTAATGGAGTAAAACCGGTTATTTTATAGTAATCTTCTAAACATTTTGAGAAATCTTTTAGATATATAAATAAATATATGTCAATTCCGTTGTCATTTCTCTCTGATAGAGTTCCATCTTCTTCAATTATCATTGATTTTGAATCATCTATTGTTACAAATCCATCTATAGAAAAAAGTCCTTTTTTTAGTTTTAATTTTTTCTTTTCAAATATTTCAAATCCTGGAGTACCAAAGTTTTTTACTTCTGGAATTCCGTAGTACCAAAATCTATTTTGTTTATAAGAATCGAGTTGTTCTAATAGTTCAACTCTTAAATTATTACTTTGAGAGAGTGAACCACTTTTAAATGGCGAATTTTTTATGTATGATAGTTTAAAAAATTCTGTTGTGATTGTAAGTAAATTTGCATCTTCCATTACATCAAATTTTGGTATATCTAGGTATCTATTAAATACATTTTGTGTAGCTCTATCTTCAAATATTCCATTTTCGTTATATTCTAATCTTAAAAGTCTTTCGGTTAATACTGTTATACGGTATTTTTCTCCTTTAATTACTGATTTAGGATTTGCGACTGATCTTTTTCCAACTTTAAATTGTTCACCTAAATTATACATATTTCACCTCTATATTTCTTCAATTTTTATGAAATTTGTGTGTTTAGTTTTACTAAAAGGATAACCACCTGTTATTATTATTTTATCCCCATTTGTTAGTTCTGTTATATTTGAAACTATTTCTTTTGATTTTTCTATTGTCTGATCTAATGTTTTTAATTCTTTAATTAATACTGGATATACGCCAAAGTATAGTTTTAGACTTTTTACTGTGTCTATATTTGGTGATAATGCGATTATTGGGCACTTAGGTCTAAATCTACTCATTTTTCGCGCTGTATATCCTGTGATTGTTGGCGCAACTATTGCTTTTGTATCTAATCTTGTTGCAAGGTCTATAACGCTATATGAAAGGCTTCCTGTTATATCTCCACTATCGCTTCTTACTGCTCTATTTAATAAATCAAAATAGTCTATGTCTTCTTCTGTCGTTGTTATTATTTTTTTCATCATTGAGAATGCTTCTATAGGATATTGTCCTTTCATTGTTTCTAATGATAGAACTATGGCGTCTACTCCATCTAATACTGCGTTTGCTACATCACTTACTTCTGCTTTGGTTGGAATTAATGATTTTTCCATTGATGCCATTACTTCTGTTGCTATTATGCTTATTTTATTAGCAAAGTGGCATTTATTAATAACCATTTTTTGTATTCCTGGTATTCTTTCTATTGGAATATCTACTCCTAAATCTCCTCTTGTTATCATTATTCCATCGCTTACTTTAATTATTTCATCAATGTCATTTACTGCAGATTCTTTTTCAATTTTACTAATTATAGAAATATGGTCGTTTCCTAGTTCTATAAGCATATCATTTACATCTAATACGTCTTCTGAATTATTTACTAGTGAAAGCGCTAAAAAATCAACTTTCATTTTATCTGCAAATATAATATCTTCTTTATCTTTTTCTGATAAAAATGGTGTTTCGATTTGACAATCAAAATGAACGCTGGAGTTATCGCTTACTTCACCGCCTATTAATACTTCACATAGTAGATAGTCTGGTCCTTGATCTAGAACTTCTAAAACTACTTTTCCATTGTTTAATTTAATAATTGCATTGTTGGATAACTCGTTAATTAAATTATAATAATCTATATATAATTTTGTTTCATCTCCCATTATTGGTGTATTATAAATTCTTATTTTTGTATTTTCAGTATAATAGGCTTTTCCTCCATTAAATGTGCCTGTTTTTATGTCTGGTCCAACTGTATCAAACATAATTGCTGTTGAAGTTTCTAGTTCTTTATCTATATCACGTATTTTATTTATGACATCTTCACAAAATTCATGATTATAATAGTTTAAGTTTATTCTAAATACGCTTGTACCATCTATAATTAGTTTTTTTAGCATTTCTTTTGTATTACTTGAGTTTCCTATTGTTACAATAATATTAGTTTTATTCATAAATATCATTTCCTTTTTATTCTTATCTACTATATATGATTATACCATATTTTTTTAATTATTTGAATTTAAAAGTGTATTTTTATTAATAAAGAACAAAACTCAAAATAAATTTTGAGGCATAATCACTCACGTGATTATATTTTCTGCTTCATCGACTTCGTTACCTACCTTCTCCACAGACTTAAAATCCGATGGTCGCCACCGTACTCATTTACATTTTTATTTTTTCTTTTTTTGTTTATGATAATAATTCCTTCATATATAACTTTATTCCTTCAAACATAATATTCTCAGATGCATTTATATCTCTATCTAACTGTGTATGACATTTTGGACAAACATATTCTCTTATACTTAAATCTTTTGTTATTTCATTTTTATAGTCACAATGTGAACATATCTGACTGCTTGGATAAAATGTATCTACTTGATAAATACTTTTCATTTTCCATTTCACTTTATATGTTAATTGTCTTATTATTTCGGATAGTGATGCATCTTGTATTGATTTGGCTATATGATGATTTTTTATCATATTACTTATTTTTAGGGTTTCCGTTACTATAACGTCGTTATTATCAATTATTTCTTTTGTTATTTTATGTATTGTATATTTTCTTGTGTTTTTTATTTTAGAATATAATCTAGCTAGTTTTTGCTTTGCTTTATAATAATTATTACTAGCTTTTATTTTCTTTGATAATTTCCTTTGAATTTTTTTTATTCTTTTTTCATATTTTTTTATTGTTTTGTTGTTGTCATATTTTTTTCCATCTGATGTTATTACTAAGTCTTTTACACCTAGATCTAGTCCTATTATTTTAGTTGGTATTATTTTGTTTTCTTCTAATTCTTGTTCAAATACTACTGATACATAGTATTTATTATCTTTTTCTCTTGATATAGTTGAATTTATTATTCTTCCTTGTATATTTTTTAAATTCCTATACCCTCTAATTTTTACTTCTTTTAATTTTGGTAATGTTATTGTTTTATTTATTAAATCTAATTTAATGTTTTCGTATGTTTTATTTTTATACACATTAGTTACAAAGTTTGTTCTATAAGAGTTTCTGTCATATTTACTTTTATATTTAGGATATCCTAATTTTTCTTTAAAGAATTTTTGATATGAATTATCTAAATCAAATAAAGTACATCTTAAAGACATACTATCTACTTCTTTTAGAAATGGATATTCTACATATAGATTTTTTAAATCTTTTATACAGTCATATGAAGATAAATTTTTCTTTTCTTTTTTATATAATTCTTGTTTTTTATTTAGGTAATAATTATATACTAACCTAGTACATCCAAATGTTTTATTTATTAATATTTTTTGTTCATTTGATAGATATAGTCTAAATTTATATGCTTTATTTATCTTCATATTATCACCACCATAGAAATGGTATCATACAAACAATTGTATGTCAACTAAAAATTAATTATTTTTTTAATTGTAAACGCACTTTCCTAATATATAAAAAAAAACATCGTTATTGATATGAACCCCGTTTCTTGGACATAGAAGCGAGGTTTTTTGATGGCAAAA
>CAMOSQ010000003.1 GCA_946624985.1 uncultured Caryophanales bacterium
ATATGAGTTCTTTTTTTTGCTTTTTTTTTAATAATATGATATAATTTTTTTGTATTTAATTGGAGGATTTATGGAAAAAATATCGATAATTGTACCATGTTATAATGAAGAAGAAGCAATGCCTTTATTTTATGATGAAATCTGTAAGACTGCTTCTCAATTTGAGAAAGTTGATTTTGAATTTATTTTTGTTAATGATGGTTCAAAAGATAGAACTTTGGAAGTTGCTCGTGATTTAGCTAAAAGAGATAAGAGGGTAAGATATGTATCTTTTTCTCGTAATTTTGGTAAGGAAGCTGCTATGTTGGCAGGATTAGATTATTCTGTTGGAGATTATGTAGCTATAATGGATGCTGATTTACAGGATCCGCCTAGTATGTTATATGAAATGTATAAGGGTATTAAAGAAGAAGGATATGATTGTGTTGCGACTCGTCGTGTAAATAGAGATGGAGAACCTCCTATAAGAAGTTTTTTTGCTAAGT
This sequence comes from uncultured Caryophanales bacterium, assembly GCA_946624985.1. Classification (GTDB taxonomy): domain Bacteria; phylum Bacillota_I; class Bacilli_A; order RF39; family UBA660; genus UBA3631. The sequence continues at coordinate 486 of CAMOSQ010000003.1, forward strand.
GTTATTATAAATTGATTAATAAGATTTCTAAAACTGAAATCGTGGATGGTGCTCGTGATTATAGATTGATGTCTAGACAAATGGTTAATAGTATTTTATCTTTAAAGGAATATAATCGTTTTTCTAAAGGTATATTTAGTTGGGTTGGATATAATACAAAGTGGTTAGAGTATAAAAATGTTGAGAGAGTTGCAGGTACTACTAAGTGGAGCTTTTGGAAGTTATTTTTATATTCTTTAGAGAGTATAGTTGCTTTTTCTACTGTTCCTTTAGCGATTTCTTCAATTGTTGGAATTTTGTTCTTTTTGATTTCAATGGTTATGATAATTTTTATAATCGTTAGAACATTAGCTTTTGGAGATCCTGTTGCTGGATGGCCTTCTTTGGTATGTATTATATTTTTTGTTAGTGGTGTTCAATTGTTTGGTATCGGTGTAATTGGACAGTATTTATCTAAATTATATTTAGAGGTTAAAGGTAGACCTGTATATATTGTTAAGGAAACAGAAAAGGATAAAAAATGAAAAAGATTGTAGATTTATTTAAAAAGTATTCTGAAATTATTAGATATTTAATATTTGGCGTTTTAACTACTATAGTTAGTATTGGAGTTTATGCTTTATTTACTAAGGTATTTAATGTTAATTATATGGTTAGTAATATTATTTCTTGGATTATTTCTGTTTTATTTGCTTATATTACTAATAGAATGTTTGTTTTTAAAAGTAAGAGTAATAATATAGTTCTTGAAATATATCAATTTTATAAATATAGAATATATTCATTTCTAATTGAATTATTTCTTATGTATTTATTTGTTGAATTAATTAATATAGATGATATGATTTCTAAAGTTATTGTTCAAATAGTTGTTATTATTTTAAATTATATTTTTAGTAAATTATTTGTTTTTAAAAAAGAATCCTAATTATAGGATTTTTCTTTTGTTTTGTGCTAAAATATTTTATAGTTAGGAGGGATTTTATGTATATAAATGTTTTGGTTGAGTTAAAGGCTAAGAAGTTGGATAAAACTTTTACATATAAAGTTCCTTCTAGTTTAGTTGATAATGTTGATATAGGTAAAAGGGTTTTGGTTCCTTTTGGAAAACAAAAGTTGGAAGGTTTTATTTTATCAATTTGTGATGAATCAGATTTTTCTTATGAAATAAAGGATATTATAAGTGTTATTGATGATGTTGTTGTCATAAATAGTGAAATGATGAAATTAGGGGAGTATATTAAAAAGAAGACTTTGTGTACTTTGATTAGTGCTTATCAAACTATGTTACCTAGTGCTTTAAAGGCTCATAAGGATTTTGTTGTAAAAAAGAAATATGAATCTTATCTAACTTTATGTTGTAATGATTTTGAATTAAAGTCTGATAAGCAGAAAGAAATATATGAAATTCTTAAAAAAAATGAATTTGTTTTAAAGAAGAATTGTACTTCTATATCTAGTTATGTTGTTAAAAGTTTCTTAGAAAAGGGGTATATTAAAGAGTTAAAAAAAGAAGTTTATCGTAATAATTTATCTGATATTAAGGAAGAGTCTAATATTGTTTTAAATGATGAACAACAAAGTGCGGTTGATCGTGTTATTTCTAGTGATGGTTTTAGAGCTTTTTTGCTGCATGGTGTTACTGGTAGTGGTAAGACTGAAGTTTATATGCATATTATTGATTATTATTTGAGTAAAGGTATGGAGGCTTTGGTTTTAGTTCCTGAAATTAGTTTGACTCCTCAAATGGTTCTTAATTTTAGAAAGAGATTTGGTGCTAGTATTGCGATTCTTCATTCTTCTTTGTCGGATGGTGAGAAGTATGATGAGTATCGTAAGATTTTAAAAAAGGAAGTATCTATTGTTATTGGAGCTAGAAGTGCGATTTTTGCGCCTTTAACTAATATTGGTGTGATTATTATTGATGAGGAACATTCTAGTACTTATAAGCAGGATAATACTCCTAAATATAATGCGATTGATATTGCCATATATAGAGGAAGATATCATAACTGTCCTGTTGTTTTGGGTAGTGCGACTCCTAGTATTGAAAGTTATACCAGGGCAATTTCTAATGTTTATGAATTAATTAGTTTGAAGCATCGTGTTAATAATAATTTACCTAAGGTTATATTGGTTGATATGATGAATGAGATTAAGAATGGAAATAGGATTTTTTCTAATGTTTTAACTGATTCTATTAATGATAGGTTGGATAGGGGTGAGCAGGTTATTTTATTATTGAATAGGAGAGGTTTTTCTACTATTTCTAGTTGTAGTAATTGTGGATTTGTTGATAAGTGTCCTAATTGTGATATTCCACTTGTTTATCATAAGAGTTCTAATACTATGAGATGCCATTATTGTGGGTATGGAAGTAGAAAAAAATTTGAGTGTCCTGATTGTCATAATAAAAATCTTAATGATTTTGGTATGGGTACTGAAAAGTTAGAAGAATATGTTAAGTCTAATTTTAGTAAGGCTAGTGTTGTTAGAATGGATGTTGACACTACAAGTAGAAAGGGTTCACATGAGAAAATTATTAGTGATTTTCGTAATTTTAAGTATAATGTTTTGATTGGTACTCAAATGATTGCTAAGGGACTTGATTTTCCTAAGGTAACTTTGGTTGGTGTTATAAGCGGTGATGCATCTTTAAATATTCCAGATTTTAGAAGTGGTGAAAAAACGTTTCAACTTTTAAATCAGGTTTCAGGTAGAGCAGGTCGCGCTGATTTAACTGGATTGGTTATTATTCAAGGTTTTAATATGGATCATTATAGTATTGTTTGTGCAGCAAATAATGATTATTATTCTTTTTATGATGAGGAAATGAGAATTCGTAAACTCCTTGGATATCCTCCTTTTTATAATTTGTGTTCTATTAAGGTTAAGAGTAAGTCTGAGGATGAGGCTTTTAAGGAAGGCGTAAAAATTGTTAAATATTTAAAAAGTAATTTGGATAGTTCTAATATTGTTTTGGGTCCAAGTAGTAGTAATATGATGAAGATTAATAATATTTATAATGTTCAGATTATTATTAAGTATAAAAAGACAGATGCTCTTATTGATAAGTTATTATTTATTAATAGTATGTATATTGATAATAGAAGTGTTTTTGTTGATATTGATTTAAATCCTTATAAGATATAGTAAAATTATGATATAATTATATTGGAGGTTATTATGAAGAATTTTATTAGTATTATTATTACTTTTGTTATAGGTTTTATATTGTATTATTTTATGTTACCGGCATTTAATTTTCATAGTGTTGATTTTTGGATATTTTTAATTTTAGTTCTTTTTACTTATTTTATAGTTAATTTGTTTTTTAATGTTGAAAGTATTGACTTTAAGAATTATAAGTTTTTTAGTGGTTATAAGTATTTAGGTATTATTGTTATTATTTGTATTGTTGTTATAGGAAGTATTAATTTTATTTTATCGCCTTTATTTAATTCTAAAAGTTATAGGAATAGGATTTTTGTTGATTCTTCTACTGAATTTGTTAGTGAGGTTCCATTAGTTGATTTTAATTCTTTACCTCTTTTAGATAAGGATTCTAGTCAAAAATTAGGTGATAGGGTAATGGGTCAAATGCCTGAGTTAGTTTCTCAATTTTATGTATCTGATATTTATACTCAAATTAATTATAATGGTAGTGTTGTTAGGGTTACTCCTCTTGAGTATGATGGTGTTATTAAATATTTTTCTAATAGAAAAGATGGTATAAAGGGATATATTTCTGTTGATTCTGTAAATGGTGAAGTTCATTTAGTTAAGCTTGATAAAGGGTTAAGATATATGCCTAGTTCTATGTTTAATGAAAATTTATATCGTAAGTTAAGATTTTCTTATCCTACTAAAATTTTTGGTGATGTTTCTTTTGAAATTGATGATGAGGGAATTCCGTATTTTATTGTTCCTGTTATTTCTTATAGTGGTGTTGGTCTTAAGAGAGATGTTAAGGGCGTTATTATTTTTAATCCTGTAGATGGATCTAGTAATTATTATGATTCTTTGTCTGTTCCTAAGTGGGTTGATAATGTTTATAAGGCTGATGTGATACTTGAGCAGGTGAATGATTGGGGTAAGTATACTAAAGGTTTTTGGAATTCTATATTTGGTCAAAGAAATGTTGTAGCTACTACTGATGGGTATAATTATATGGCTTATAATGATGATATTTATTTGTATACAGGTATAACATCTTTGGCAACTGATGAGTCTAATATTGGTTTTATTTTGACTAATATGAGAACTAAGGAAACTAAGTATTATGCTGTTCCTGGCGCTGAAGAATATTCTGCTATGGCTTCTAGTGAAGGTCAGGTACAACAAATGGGGTATGTTTCTACTTTTCCTCTTTTGATTAATTTAAATGGGAGACCTACTTATTTAATGAGTTTAAAGGATAATGCAGGTTTGGTTAAAATGTATTCTTTTGTTGATGTTGTTGATTATCAAAAGGTTGTTGTTACTGATTCTTCTTTGGGAATTCGTGAAGCAAGTCGTAATTATTTAACTAAACTTGGTTTGGATGGAGTTAATGTTGATAAGTTAATTGTAAAAAAAATAAAGATTAAGTCTATTAATTCTTATATTATTGATGGTAATTCTGTTTTCTTTATTGTTGATGAAGAGGGTAATAAGTATAGTGTTAATATAAGTGTTAATAAGGATATTTTGCCATTTTTATCTGTTGGTGATACTGTTAGTGTTGGATATCCTGTTGTTGATGATGTTATAAAAGTAATGGAAATTAAGTAATTTTGTTACTTTTTTTCTTTTATTTTTATATATATTTTGTTATACTATTATAAATTTAAGGAGGTATTATGAGGTATAATCGAGTTTTGCTTAAGTTAAGTGGTGAGTCTCTTGCTGGTTCAATGGAGAAAGGTATTGATTTTGAACGTGTTTTAGAGATTTGCGCTGAAATTAAGGAGTGTGCTGAATTAGGTATTCAAATTGGAATTGTTGTTGGTGGTGGCAACTTTTGGAGGGGTAGAAGTAACAAGTATATGGATAGGGCAACTAGTGATTATATTGGTATGCTTGGTACTACTATGAATGCTCTTGCTGTAGGTGATGCTTTTAAACAATTAGGTCAAGAAGTTCGTGTTCAAACAGGTGTTGAGATGAGACAGGTTGCTGAATTTTATATTAAGGATAGAGCTGTTCGACATTTAGATAAGGGACGTGTTGTTGTATTTGGTTGTGGTACTGGAAGTCCTTTCTTTTCTACTGATACTGCTAGTGCACTTCGAGCTGCTGAAATCAATGCTGATGCTGTTTTAAAGGCAACTAATGTAGATGGTATTTATGATAAGGATCCTCGTAAGTTTGATGATGCAGTTATGATTAAGAAAACAAGTTATATTGATGTTTTGAATAAGAAACTTAATGTTATGGATAGTACTGCTACTAGTTTATGTATGGAGGAAGGCATTCCTATTATAGTTTTTAATATTAATAAAAAAGGAAATTTAAAGAAGGTTCTTTGTGGAGAAGATATCGGAACTTTTGTAAATTAGGTTAGAATTATAGATTTAAATTTTTATCGAATTTTAGTATTGTAATATAAAAAGCATGGTTTTTACCATGCTTATATTGTTAATAAAATAATTTGTAGTGTTACTAGTAAGAAGTTGTGTATAAAGTGTATTGATATTGGAACAAATATATTATCTGTTTTTGTTAGAATATATGCAAATACTATTCCTGGAGTTCCATATGGAATTATATATAAAATATCAAATATTGAATGTATATTTCCAATTACGTGTAAACCTCCAAATATTAGGCCTGATATTATAATAAATGTTGTATTATCTGTTATTATATTTCTTATACTTTGTCTAAATACCATTTCTTCTATAAATGGTGCAATGAATGCAGCTTGTATGAATATATATAATGGATATTTTATTAATGATTCTTGTATTGATTGTTCATTTCCTGCGATTGATCCTGTTAATTTATTAATGATTATATTTGATATTATCATTATTACAAGTGATAATATATAGTATGGTAGATAAGTTTCAAAGTATTTTTTCCAATTTTTTTTGAATTTTTTAAAGTCTTCTTTTAGTTTTTTATTATTTATTAGTGTTATTATTGATATTATCATTATTTCAAATAGTATTAGATATATTGTTTTTGATGTTTTAGTAAGGTCATTAATGTTTATTTTTTCTAATATTAGTATTACTAGTTTTAAGAATGGTTCTAGCATATAGATAAAAATTGTTGAAATTCCTATTATAAATGAATTTGTATATTTTTTTAGTTCTGTAATAGTATCTTTCATATGTTTTATAAAAAATGATAGTGAAACTGAAGTAGCAAATATTAGATATGTAATTGTTCCTATTTGTTTTTCTATGATATCTAAGTTGTTTATATCTACACCATATAGTTTAAAGTATGGAACTTTAAATATTATAATGAATGCATATATTGTTAATGTTAGTATTATTAGGTATGTGTTTTTATATGTTTTGTCTATTTGCTTGTTTGTTAGTTTTTTCATATTATCACCTATAATAAATTATATCACTTTTTTATGTTTTTTTTATAAAAAGATTTTTTTTTTTTTATTTTGTGATATAATATGGTTGTATTTCAAAAAAGAGTGGCTTAAGACCACTCTTTAAAATTAGAGGAGGTATTTATGGATAAGGCTAGTATTGTTAAGGATTTAATTGAAGATGCTATAGTTTCAAATGGTTATAAGCTTGCTGATGTTTTATATCTTAAGGAAGGAAGTACATGGTTTTTAAGGGTTATTATTGATAAAGATGGTATAATTAATGTTGATGATTGTACTTTTGTTACTAACCTTATTAATCCTATATTGGATTCTAATGATCCAATAAGTGATAGTTATATTTTAGATGTTTGTTCTATAGAGAAGGGAGATTAAAATGGATACTAAGGAATTTAAAACAGCTATTTCTGTATTGGTTAAGGAAAAAGGTATTAGTGAGGATGTTATTTATGAAGCTATGCGTCTTGCTTTAACTAGTGCATATAAAAAGAATTATCATTCTTTGAGTAATGTTAGAATTGATATTAATGAGGATACTGGTAATGTATCGGTTTATTCTTTTAAAACTGTAGTTCCAGATAATTATGAGGAACTAGAAGAGTGGAATTTGCTTGATCAAGAGTCTACTGATGATGATGAAAAAGAACCATTTATTTTTGATGAGAGAATACATATTCCACTTACTGAAGCAAGGGCTATTGTTCCTGGAATTGAGGTTGGTGAGACAATAGAGGAGGAAGTTACTCCTAAGGATTTTGGTAGAGTAGCTGCTGCTACTGCTAAGCAGGTTGTTATTCAAAAAATTCGTGAGGCTGAAAGAAATGGTATTGCTCTTGAATTTGGTGATAAGCAGGATGAACTTGTTAGTGGAATTGTTGAAATGGAGGATTCTCGTAATTATTATATTAATTTAGGAAAGACTCAAGGAATTTTACCTAAGAGTGAGATTATTCCTGGTGAAACAATTAAGATGGGATCTAATTTAAAGGTTTATATTACTAAGGTTGATAATGGGTCTAAAGGATGTACTATTCTTTTATCTCGTAGTCATTATGGATTTGTTAAGAGATTGTTTGAGTTGGAGATTCCAGAAATTAATGAGGGTATAGTTTTAGTTTATAGTGTTGCTCGTGATGCTGGAAATCGAACTAAGGTTGCTGTTTATAGTAATAATGAGAGAGTTGATGCAATTGGTTCTTGTATTGGTGAACGTGGTATGAGAATTGCTAATATTCTTAAAGAGTTAAATGGCGAAAAAGTTGATCTTGTTTTATATGATAATGATTCTAGTAAATTTATTGAAAATGCTTTATCTCCTGCTAAAAATATTCATGTTTTTATTACTGATGAGAAGAAGAATGAGGCTTTAGTTGTAACTGATAATGATAATTTATCTTTGGCTATTGGTAAGAAGGGTTCTAATATTAAGCTTGCTGCTCGCTTAACTCATTATAAGATTGATGTTAAAACTTTTGAGCAGGCTAGTGAGATGGGAATTAATATTCATGAAGATTAAAAAAATTCCAATGAGAAGTTGTGTTGTTACTCGTGAAAAGTTACCTAAGCAGGAGCTTATTCGTGTTGTAAGAACACCTGATGGTAGTGTAATTGTTGATGTTACTGGTAAGGCTAATGGTAGAGGTGCTTATTTGAAAAAAGATTTATCTGTTTTTGAAAAGGCATATAGTAGTAAGGTATTGAATAAAATTCTTGAGGTTGATGTTCCTGATAGTGTGTTTGATGAATTAAGGGAGATATGTAAGTAGTATGAAAAGAGATAATTATATAACTTGGGATCAATATTTTATGGGTATTGCGCTTCTATCTAGTGAAAGAAGTAAGGATCCTAATACTTGTGTTGGAGCTTGTATTGTTAATAGTGATAATAAAATATTATCTATGGGTTATAATGGTGCTCCTACAGGTTTATCTGATGATATTATGCCTTGGGGTAGGGATGGTGATACTATGAGTACAAAGTATGCATATGTATGTCATTCTGAATTAAATGCTATTCTTAATTGTCCAACTAGTGTTAAAGGTAGTCGTTTATATGTTACTTTATTTCCTTGTAACGAGTGTGCTAAGGCTATTATTCAAGCAGGTATAAAGGAAGTAATTTATTTGGATGATAAGTACCATGATACGGATGGAAATCGTGTTGCGCGTATGATGTTTGATAATTGTGGTGTTACTTATAGAAAGTATGAAAAAGGTGGAAAAGATATAGTTATAAGTTTATAGAAAAGAGGTGCTTAATATGATGAGTGTACAAGAGTATGCGAGTGATGTTAATAGAACTGTTGAGTATGTACTTAAAAAGTGTAATGAATTTGGTATTAATGTTAATAATGCTGATGATTTATTAGAAGAAGAGGATATTATTATTCTTGACAATAATTTAGATGATGAAACTATTATTGACGAAACTGAGGAAATTGCTGCAGATATTGCTAGTAGTAAGAATATAGAGGTTAATGCTGGTAAACAAAAGTTAAAGAAGAAAAGTAATGATAATGCTAAGAGTAAAAAAGATTTAGCTAATAAGAAAAAAGAAATGTATAAGAGTAAGGAAAAGCTTATTTCTAATACTGTTATAGATGATTCTAAATTTGTTATATATCATGAAAATATGACTATTAGTGATCTAGCTTCTGCTATTGGTGTTAAGCCTGCAGATTTAATTAAGAAGTTATTTAATTTAGGTGTTATGGCTACTACTAATAATAGTATAAGTTATGAGAATGCTGAATTACTTGTTATTGATTATAATAAGGAGTTAAAGCGTGAGGAAGCTACTAATGTTGCAGATTTTGAAAATTTTGAAGTAATTGATAATGAAGAGGATTTAGTTAGTCGCCCTCCTGTAGTTACTATTATGGGGCATGTTGATCATGGTAAGACTACTTTGCTTGATACTATTAGAAAGAGTTCGGTTGCTTCTTTAGAAGCTGGTGGTATTACACAAGCTATTAGTGCTTATCAGGTTAAGTGTAATGATAAGTTAATTACTTTTATTGATACTCCAGGACATGCTGCGTTTACTGAGATGAGGGCTCGTGGTGCTTCTATTACTGATATTATAATTATAATTGTTGCTGCTGATGATGGTGTTATGCCTCAGACTAAGGAAGTTATTGATCATGCTAAGGCTGCAGGTGTTCCTATATTGGTTGCTATAAATAAGATTGATAAACCAGGTGCTAATCCTGAACGTGTTATGACTGAACTTACTGAGTATGGTTTAACTCCAGAGGAATGGGGTGGAAATACAATAATTACTAAGATTTCTGCTTTGAATGGTACAGGTGTTGATGAGTTACTAGAGAATATTTTATTGGTTGCTGAAATGGAAAATTATAGAGCTAATCCTAATAGATATGCTATGGGTACTGTTATTGAGTCAAGACTTGATAAGCATTTAGGTCCTGTTGTTACTGTTTTAATTCAAAATGGTACTTTAAGATTAGGTGATCCTATTGTTGTTGGTGAGTCTTATGGTAAGGTTAGAACTCTTAAGAATGATTTAAATGAGGAAATTACAAGTGCTTTACCTGGTACTCCTGTATTTATTACTGGTATTAATGAAACTCCTACTGCTGGTGATAAGTTTATGGCTTTTGAAACTGAGAAACAAGCTCGTAGTGTTGGTGAGGAAAGACGTGTTAAGGCTAAGTTACGTGATAATGCTCCTAAACAGTCTTTGTCTCTTGATGAAATATTTTCTAAGATTCAAGATGGTATTAAGGAAATTAATGTTATAGTTAAGGCTGATGTTAATGGATCTAGTGAGGCTGTTAAGAATTCATTAGAAAAAATTGATGTTGATGGAGTTCGTGTTAATGTTATAAGAAGTAGTGTAGGTGCGATTACTGAGAGTGATATAGTCCTTGCTCGCGCTACTGATGCTGTTGTTATTGGCTTTAATATTAGACCTAATAATTCTATTAAGGATTATGCAACTAGCCAAGGGGTAGAAATTAGATTATATGATATTATTTATAAGGCAGTTGAGGATATGGAGGCTGCTATGAAAGGTATGCTTGATCCTGTTTATGAGGAAAAGATTATCGGTAACGCAACTGTTAAACAATTATTTAAGTTTTCTAAGGTTGGAACTATTGCTGGATGCTTAGTAAATGATGGTATTATTAAGAGAGATTCTAAAGCAAGGGTAATTCGAGATAGTATTGTTATTTATGATGGTGAGATAGGTTCAATTCAGAGGGAAAAGGATTCTGTTAAGGAAGTTAAAAAAGGTTTAGAGTGTGGAATTACAATTGCTAATTTTAATGATATTAAAGTTGATGATGTAATTGAAGCTTATGAAATGGTAGAGGTAGAAAGATAATTTCTATCTTTTTTTGTTGATAATAATTTTAGTTTTTATATTTTATTTTTGATTAATTTGTGTTAATATATATATAAGGTAGGTGTCCATACATGAAAAATAGAAAGAATAAGTTTTATTTATTGTTTGTTTTATGTTTTGTAATTGTTTTGGGTATTATTATAATTCCTGGTTTAAAGAAAAATTATAAAGATGTTAAATCAAATAAATATTCAACTGCTCAAATAGAAGGATTTGAAAAAAATATATTTGGTTCTACTGGTTGGGCTGTTATTGATTTAGAACTTAAGGAATCTACAGATGAAGGTTCAAATAAAGTTACAGATGTTAGTGCTGGTACTCCTTTTATGATATTAGGGGTTAATGGCTCATATTTTGAAATTAAATATGGAAATTATCATGGATATGTTGATAATAGTTATTGTATGATTAATCTTCCTGATGTTGTACCTAGTATTAAATATAATATAACTAATTCATATTCTAGTATTTATAAATCTTCTGGTATTGATATAGATGGTGTTACTGGTGAGACATTATATGGTACAAATTGTAATAATAATTTATGTCAAGAAATTGGAACTGATGGAAAAGTTATGAATAATAAGATTAGTAGAAGTGAACATATTGCTCCTATTTTATATTCGGCTGCTTTAAAGATTGCTCAGGCTCAGACTTTAGCAGTTAATGATGGATATAGTTTAATGATATATGATTCTTATAGACCAAGGAGTGTTAGTACATATATAGCGCAAAAATTAAGCGATTTATATAGTAGAGATTCTATCGTTAAGAACGGTATTGATTTTAGTACTGGTGAATCTGGAACTCAATATAATTGGGGACAAGGTTGGTTTTTAGCTCAAGGATTGTCTACACATAATGTTGGTTCTGCTATTGACGTTACTTTATATAGCTTGAGTAATAATAGTGAGGTTAGTATGCCTACTGCTATGCATGAACTTAGTACTGCAGCTATTAAGTATTATAGTCCTGAAGCACCGAAAGATTCTACAGGTTATTCTACAGGTATGAAAAATAATGAGGATGCACGAAGACTTGATAATTATATGACTAGTGTAGGTATGGGAACTCTTGCTTCTGAATGGTGGCATTTTCAGGATAATGATGGATATAGTTTGTTAAGTAATGCGAATGGTGCTGATTTCCAAGTAACTAGCATTTTATCTGATTATGGTTTTTCAAATAATTTGACTGCTCCAGGTGATGTAAATGGTGATGGAAATATAAACGTTTCTGATGCAGAGTTAGTTTATAAATTTTATAAGTTCTTAGAAAGTAATACTTGCGATGGTTGTAATGAATTAAAAAATTATTCTGATGTTAATAGAAATAATTCTGTTGATTTAGATGATGTATATTTAATATTATCAACTATTGAATCTGATTTAATTACTTCGTCTTATACTATTGGTGATGATTATATTGACGTTGGAACAGGTACTTTTGATGAAACAAAAGTAAGTTTATCAGATATTCAAAATTTAAGTTTAGATGTTGATAATGTAAATAATAAGGTTTTAATTAAGTATCATGGTGATGTAATTAAGGAATATGATATTGTTAGCTATAATTATCAAGGTAAGAACTTAGATAAAGATTATATATTTGCTAGTCCTAGTGAGGTTAGTGCTGATAAAGCCAGTGGAAAGTTTAGTTGTACTAATTGCTCTATTATTGTTGATCAGGATTACAACAAGGTTTATATAAAGAATGATATTAATAGTAATCAAAATTTAAGAGAGTTTGATTTAATTTATATGACAACTGGCTATAATATGGAAGGATCTTACATTGATGTTAATACTGAAAGTATTCAGGAATTTTTAAGTGGTATATCTATTGTTAATTGTGATATTTGTGAGAGTTATATTAAAGATGGCGATAATATTAAAGATACTGGTAGTTTTATTGGTGGTGAAAAACTTGTTATAAGAAAAGATAGTAAAACTTTAAAGCAATATGATTTAATATTTAGGACTAGAAATGTTGTTATTTCTAAGAATTCACTTAATCTTGAATTAGACCAAGAAAAATCATTTAATTTATCTGCAGATATCAAACCTAGTTATTCTACTAATAAGAATGTTACTTGGGAAAGTAGTGATCCTAGTGTTGCGACAGTTGATCAAAATGGATTAGTTACTGCTGTAGGTGTTGGAAGTGCAAATATAACTGTAACAACAGAAGATGGTGAATTTTATGATGATTGTAGTGTTACTGTTGTTGAGTATTTTACATGGCAAGTTGTTTATAGAAATAATGGTAGTGTTTATACCCAAAATTATAGAGCAGGTGAAAATGTTATTGTTAATGATATAGAATCTAAAAGGGAAGGTTATAGAATTGTTGGATGGAGATATAATAATCAAGATTATAGTTTAACTGATACTTTATCTATGCCAAGAATGCAAATTGAGTTAGAGGCTATATATGAAGAAATACCTAGTTTATCGGATTATACAATTGAAACTGTTGACAGTGTTAAATATATTAAGGATATTACTGTAAATACTAGTGTTTCTGATTTTACTTTACAACTTGAATCTGGAAGAACTTTTAAAATATATGATGGTGATAATATCAAAACGTCTGGTAATATCGCTACTGGTAATGTTATTAAAATATATTCTGGAAATGAACTTGTTGATGAATATCAAGTTGTAATTAAAGGCGATGTTAATGGCGATGGGGAAGTAAAGATAGGTGATGCAGTTAAAATTTATAAAAATCTATATAATAATTTTTTTGGTGTTAGTGAGTGTATTAAAAAAGCTGCTGATTATAATGGTGATGGGGAAGTAAAAATAGGTGATTTTGTTAAAATTTATAAAGACTTATTTAATTCATGATAAATATTAAGTAGATGTAAATCTACTTTTTTTACTTGTTTTTTTCATATTTTTATGTTATCATATATTTAGTAATGATAGAGGAGAGTGTTTATGATTAAATTTTTTAAAAAAATATTTGTTTTTGCTACGTTTGTTCTTTTTTTACCTTTATGTGTTAAAGCAGTGGATTATGGTTTGGGATTTACTTGTCAAAAAAGTGATGGTACTGAATGTCCTAAACAGGGTACATCTTATGCAATTCCTAAGGGAGAGAAAGTTAAGCTTATTTTTGAGGTAACTGGTGAAGGTGTTTCTGGTTTTGAATCAAATGTTAGTTTACAAGCTGCTACTGGACCTTCAAATTTTGAATATAATGAATCTTTTTGGAATCTAACACAAGAAGGTGGCTTTTTGAATAATAAAATTATATTAGCTGGATCAAATAATTCAGGGGAACCAAAGTTTAGTTTTGATATTACTGCTGGTGATGCTGTCTATGCTTTTGTTACATTTAGTTCAATTGATATAAGTGATTCAGACGGTAATGATCATCCATTGCAAAATAATATCATTTATTCTTTTTATATTGTTTCCGATGATTCTGGAAATAGCGGCTCGGGTGCTAGTGGTGATACTGGAAATAATAATTCAGGTGATACTAATACAAATGATAACACTAACAGTAATACAAATACAAATACTAATACTAATACTAAAAATGGTGATACAAAAGATAGTTCAGATTCTAATAAATCTAAAACAGATAATCCAGTTAATCCAAAAACAGGTGTAAAGGTTTCTATATTTGGTATAATTTTTATGGGAATTGGATGTGTTTCTTATTTAGTTTTAAGAAAGAAAAATTATTTTAATAAAATATAAGTAGTTAAAAAAACTACTTTTTTTATTTGACATATTTTTTTGTTTGTGTTAATATATTTGAAATTTTAAGGAAAGGGGATGAATTATGGATAATACTAATTATTTGAGTGCTTTAACAAATGTTATAGATGTAAGAATTTATAAGAAGAAAGGTTCTCATATTGCTCATTTTGATATTCCATTTTTACTTGATTTATTTGAGAAAGTTGCTGCTAAAAAGAATTATTGTTGTAATATTAATGGTTTAAAAACTTCTCTTGATATGATTAAGAATGATGGTACTAGTAATATAGAATTAAGCATGTTTTTAGCTACTCAATTATCATATCAATATGCACTTTTTTTTAAGTATTTAATAAGTAAAGGTGAAAATGATTTTGATTGGGTTTATTCTTTTAATGATAGTTCTGATTCGCTTTTAACAATATATGGTATTAATAATGTTATAGCATCTATTGGTGCTGGTATTGCTTCATATTGTGAGAGAGTTGGAGGAATTGATTTAAAGCAATTTTTCATGAGTCAATTGGATTCTTTAAATGCAAAATCTATTACTAAATAAAGACTAATGGTCTTTTTTTTTTTTTTTTATTTTGTTATAATAGTTTTGTTTATGAAGGTGATTTTATGAAGACAAGTGATTTTGATTTTGAGTTACCACAGGAGTTAATTGCTCAAACTCCTATTTTAAATAGGGATCAGTCTAGATTGTTGGTTTTGGATAAGAATACTGGGGATATTGAACATCATATTTTTAAGGATGTTATAGATTATTTAAATCCTGGTGATGTTTTGGTTATTAATGACACTAAGGTTATTCCAGCACGTCTTATGGGTGTTAAGGAGGATACTGGTGCGATTATTGAGTTATTGCTTCTTAAAGATTTAGGAGATGATGTTTGGGAATGTTTGTCTAGACCTCAAAAGAGATTACATATTGGTACTATTGTTAAGTTTAGTGATGAATTAAGTGCCTCTGTTGTTGAGATACTTGATGACGGTGTTACTAGAGTTAAGCTTTTATATGATGGAATACTTTTAGAAATTTTGGATAGATTAGGTGAGATGCCACTTCCTCCTTATATTCATGAAAAATTAAGTGATAAGGATAGATATAATACTGTGTATGCTAAAAACATTGGTAGTGCGGCTGCTCCTACTGCGGGATTGCATTTTACTAATGAATTGTTATCTGAATTAAGGAGTAAGGGAGTTATTATTACTAATGTTACATTGCACGTTGGACTTGGAACTTTTAGACCTGTTGAAGTTGATGATATAAATAATCATCATATGCATTCTGAATATTATGAAATGAGTAGTGAGACTGCTGATATATTAAATAATGCTAAAGAATTAGGTAATAAGATTATAGCAGTTGGTACTACAAGTACTAGAACTTTAGAAACTATTATTAATAAGTATGGTAAGTTTGTAGAGTGTTCTGGTAATACTGATATATTTATTTATCCTGGATATAAATTTAAAGCAATTGATTCATTAATTACAAATTTTCATTTACCTAAATCAACTTTGGTAATGCTTGTAAGTGCTTTGGCTGGTAAGGATAATATTTTAAATGCTTATAAAATAGCTGTTGATGAAAAGTATAGATTTTTCTCTTTTGGAGATGCAATGTTAATTAAATAAGTTTTTTGGGGGATTTATGGATAGATTAAATGAAATAATGTTACAATATGTTTTAAAGAGAAGACTTTTTGATATATCTGATTATTCTTCTATTGAAACTATGTCTAAAATAATTCTTGATTCGAGAGTTCCTAATTTTAGAGATAAGAGAAAAAATAGATTTGGGTTAACTAATTCATATAAGTTAGCTTATGAGTTTTTCTATTCACTTGATCCAGAGTATGCTTCATATTTTGTTGAACGCTCTAATAGCGGAGATATTTATTTGAAGTATTTTAAGGGTAATACTGAAAATGCATATTCTTTTATTGGTAAAGATGGACGTAAAAAAATTTATTTTCCTTATGGATTAGATATTTGTGATTGTTTTATTTTAGTACATGAAATGTTTCATGATATGAATTTGGATTTAGAGAATAGTACACTTACTAGACATTTGTTTACTGAATATATTTCTTTTTTTGGTGAGTATCTTTTTAAAGATTTTATTGATAATAAGTATGGAATTGATTTTTCTATTAGTTCTAAATATACTTATAATGGGTGTTATATGAAAGCAGTAAGTGTTCATTTCCAATTAACGCTTGTTAAGAAGTTTTTGGATAAAGGATATTTAGATGATTACGATATTGCGCGAATTATCAATCAATATAATCCTTTATATCGTGAAATGTTACTGTCTCTTTATCGTCAGATTTATACAAATGGTGATTTATGTTTGGAATATGATTATAGATATGTTATTGCGGTATTACTTTCTTGTCATACAAGGGATTTAATGAAGGAAAAAAGATATGATGTTGATTTATTTAAATTTTTAAATGAAAATATTAATTATTTATATCCTGAGGAATTTTATAGTATGCTTGATCTTGATGTTGTAGATGAGTGTAATTTGGATCTTTCTCGTGCTTCTTATGATAGGTTACGTAAATCATATTGTAAATATATGAGGTGATTTTATGGTTATAGTTGTTGTTGGTCCTACTGCTGTTGGCAAGACTAAGATGGGGATTCTTCTTGCTAAAAAGTATAATGGTGAAGTTATAAATGCTGATAGTACTCAGGTATATAGAGATTTAAATATTGCGACTGCTAAGGTCACTAAAACTGAAATGGAAGGAGTTGTTCATCATTTAATTGATATTTGTGATATTAATGATGATTATACTGTTTTTGATTTTCAAAGAGATTGCAGAAATTGTATATCTGATATTTTATCTCGTGGTAAGGTTCCTATAATTGTTGGTGGAACTGGTTTATATGTTAAGGCTGCTTTATATGATTATAAATTTGATGTTTTAAATGTTAAATTTGATTATAGTTCTTATAGTGACGAAGAATTATATAATAGATTAATTAGTATTGATCCTGATACTAGCGTTCATAAAAATAATCGAAAAAGAGTAGAGCGTGCTTTATCTTATTATGATTCTACTGGTAATTTACTAAGTTCTAAGGATAAGACGAATGATTTATTGTATGATTGTATATTTGTTGGACTTACTACATCTAGGGAGATTTTATATGATAGAATTAATAAAAGGGTAGATTCAATGATTGATTTGGGATTAATAGATGAGGCTAAATCTATTTATAATACTGGAGTTAGGAGTAAAGCTGTTATGACTCCTATTGGATATAAAGAATTGTTTTCTTATTTTGATGGTAAATCGGATTTGACAAGTTGTATAGATTTGATTAAGCAAAAAAGTAGAAATTATGCTAAAAGGCAATATACCTGGTTTAATAATCAGATGAATATTAATTGGTTTGATGTTGATTTTGATAATTTTTCTAATACGGTTCAAAAAGTAATTAATTTTATAGATGTAAAGTAGAGTGTAAATCTATTATAATGATTTACATTTTTTGTTGATATTTTTTTTATTTTTGATACAATGTATTTAAGAAGGTGGATTTATGGAAAAGTTTAAAGATAGTGGTTATTCTACTCATGGACATTTTAGAGCTGAATTATTTATTATTTCTTTTGCTTTATTGGTTGTTGGATTATTTGTTTTTCCTAAGGCTAAAGGTGTTATTTTAGATATTAAGCTTAATAGCGCAATTGACAGTGTAAATTCATATAAGGAAAGTATTGATAGTTTTTATGTAAGTAAATTAATTTATGATAATTCTTTTAAGTTAGATGGTGTATATAATATATCTGATGGGGCATTAGTTTATAATGATAATATTTATAATATTATGGTTTCCGGTAATGTTCCAAATAGTGGATATTTATACTATCAAGATAATGTTTTGAAGGATGGTTGTGTTGTTGTTGGCAATTATTCTGTAAAAGTATTGAATGGTCAGGTAGAGTCAGCAACTGTTGGAGCTTGTGATAGTACTATTGCTTATGGCATATAAAAAAATGAGATTTTTGATCTCATTTTAATTTTTTACTTTAATTTCTTTTTTTATGTCCATTATTACTGGTAGGATTATCGGTTTTCTACCTGTTTTATCTAATATATATTCTGTTAAATTAGATACTATTTCTGTTTTTATTTCGTTGTAATTGATATGTTCTTTTATTTTTGTATTTATTACTTGTTTTACTATTTCTTCTAGTTGTTTTAGTAATTCTTGATTATCATTTACTAATACAAATCCTCTTGTAGTAATGTTTGGATTTCCTAATAGTATGTTGTTTTTTGTATCTATATTTGCGATAATTACTACTATTCCATCGCTTGCCATTATTTTTCTATCTTTCATTACAGCATTTCCAACACTACCAATTCTATTTCCATCTACATAAACGTCTCCTGCTTGTATTTTTTCATTTGATTTTGTTATTTTTCCTTTATGCATTATTAATACATCACCATTTTCAAGTACGAATGTGTTTTCTCTTGGTATTCCACATGATACTCCTAAGTCTGCATGTGTTTTTAGCATTCTATGTTCTCCATGAAACGGCATAAAGTATTTTGGATTAATTAGTCTAATCATTAGTTTTAGTTCTTCTTGATTTCCATGTCCACTTGTATGTACATCATTTAATGATGTGTTTGTATATACTTTTACACCTTTTAGATATAGTTTATTTATTGTTCTTGATATACTAACTGCATTTCCTGGAATAGCTGATGATGAGAAAACAACTAAATCATTTTCTTTTAATTTTATTTGTTTATGTGTTCCAATTGCGATTCTTGATAGAGCTGCAAGTGGTTCTCCTTGTGTTCCAGTGCATAGTAGGCATACTTTTTCTCCAGGAAGTGTATTTGATTCTTCTGGTGTTATGAATATTTCTTTGTGTTTTATATATCCATCTTGAATTGATATTTCGATGTTGTTTTCCATACTTCTTCCAAAAATTGCGATTTTTCTATCATTTCTTTTACAGGTATCTACTATGTGTTTTAGTCTGTATATGTTAGAGGCAAATGTCGCAATTATTATTCTTCCATGATGACCTTTAAATATTTCTCCTAATGTTTGATCTACTTTTGATTCACTTGTTGAAAATCCAGGATTTAGAGCGTTTGTGCTGTCACTTAGTAGTAGTGTAACTCCTTCTTTTCCAATTTGAGCCATTTTATGTAAATTTGCCATTGGTCCAATTGGTGTTAGGTCAAATTTAAAGTCTCCTGTTGTTACTATTGTTCCATTTGGTGTTTTTATACAGATTCCGTGTGAATCTGGTATTGAGTGTGTAGTCATAAAAAATTCTACTTCTATATATTTAAATTTTACTTTTGTATCTTCATTATATGTTATTAGATTATCGTATCTGATACCTCTATCTTCTAGTTTTCTTCTTATTAATCCAACTGCTTGATTTGGTGCATATATTTTTGGTATTTCTATGTTTTGTAGTAGAAATGGTATTGCGCCTATGTGGTCTTCGTGACCATGTGTTATAAAAACAGCTTTTATTTTATTTTCATTTTGTTTTAAAAAAGTAAAGTCTGGAATTATATAGTTTACTCCAGGTAATTCTCCTTGTGGAAATGTTATACCGACATCCGTAATAATTATTTCATTTTTATGCATTACACAATACATATTTTTGCCGACTTCTCCAAGTCCGCCTAGTGCGAAAATTAAAGTTTTTTCGTCTTCAAATAATTTCATTATTAACTCCTTTCTTTTTTGTATAGGACTTTATAATTATACAGTTTTTTTATTAATTTGTCCATATTTTTATTTTAATTGTTTTATATATAGTCTTATTGAAAGTAATTAAGTTGAATTCCATTAACTTTAGATGATGGGTAGTTCATAAGATATGTTTTTAAAGTTTTTTCATTTGTAATAATTTTTAACATATTATTTAGTATGTATAGTAAAGAAATTGAGGATAAGTTAAAACAAATAAAGATAGAGGATTTTATTTGGGTTATATATATTGGTATTATTGCGCTTAGTTATTATTCAAATTATTTGGAAAAAAGGTTTTATGTTTGTAATGATTTTAATAGTAAGGATAAATATAGGAAGATAATGATTGTTATTTTTTCTATATTAATTATTGTTTATTTTTATTTTCTTAAGGATTCTTATGATAGTGTTAGAAATTTAAATGATTCTGATACAGAAAAAAAGAAAAGATTAGTTTATTTATCTCTTCTTGCATCCTTATTAATATTTATTAGTGGAATAATATTTTTATATATTGCGATATCTGATACTGATTTAAATGTTGAACTTGCTTTTAATTAATTATAGTGTTGTTCCAAGTATGAAAATACATATAAGCGCTATTAAAAGAGGGATAAGTGGTAAAAGTAGTACAATTATAGGTGCTAAAATATTTGTTCCACCTTTTTGTTTTACTAGTTGTGTTAATTGATTAAATCCTAAGTCTGGATTATTTTGTTTGATTTTTCCAATTCTTTCTACTACTTCATTAAAGTAGAATTTTTTAAATATTATTCCTAAAAATAATCTAAATATTAAGATTAATGAATAATATATTATTATGTATGTGCTTAAGCCTTTTAATGCTGAAATATTTCTAATGTTTTGTAATTCATATAATCTTCCTTGCGTAGTAAATGTAAAGAATCCAGAGATTGCGAATATTATTATATATATTATTATCGCAACTGCATATAATTTTCTATATAGGAAGTATAATGGTCCAAATAGGAATGCCCATAGTGAGAATTTTCCTTTTCTAAAATTATAGTATTTATCTCCTATATATATTTGTACTAATTCATCAAATTCTTTTTGATTTTGCAGTTTTCTATCTACTTCTTTTTGGTCTACTGGATTTTGATTATATACTCCTAAATTTCTTGTTGCGAATTGATTGTCTTGTTGTGGTGAGTTATTTCTATTATATCCGCAATTACTACAAATTATTTCGTTGTCTTTTAATTCATTTCCACATTTTAAACATCTCATAAATATTCTCCTTATCTTTATTTTAGTTTATCATATATCATCTATTTTTTTCAATATTTATTTTAAAAATATTATTCTATTTACATATTTTTTTATTTATGATAAAATATTGTAAGTGATAATAAGGGAGGAAATGTTATGGCATTTAGTTTAAAAAAATGGTTAAAAGAGGATGATAATGATATTTTTTCAGCTGATGGTGCAAGTGATACATATTATAATAAGACACCAGATGAGGCAACACTAGAAAATGGAAAGAGTAAAATGATTTTGCTTGAGCCTAGGGCTTATTCTGAATCTCAACAAATAGTTGATCACTTAAAGGCTAGAAATACTGTTGTTGTTAATTTAAAGAGGGTTACATCTGATCAAGCTAAGAGAATTGTTGATTTTTTGAGTGGAACAATTTATGCGATTGGTGGAGATATTCAAAAGATAGGTGGAGGTATTTTCTTACTTACTCCTAATAATGTTAATATTCAAGGATCTATTTCTGATGAAAAAGATGGAAAAGATATTCATGATAATGATGATATAAATATTGAATGGTAAAATATAATTTTTTGTTAAATATTTATTGAAATATGGTATGAAGTGTGTTAGAATATACCTTATTCGAGGTGAGGTATGGAAAAATATATAAATACACTTCGTAATGATGATGTTGTGAAGTATTTAAATGAAGTTATGAATAGACTTGCTCAAATAGAAGGTGAGAACAGTTTAAAAGATAAGCGACTTTACAATTATGATTTAGAGGTTAGAAGATTACAAAATGAAAATTTAAATCTTCATAATCAAATTAATTATTATAAGAGTATAGAGGCAACTTTGAACAATTCTATGGCAATGGTTAGAAATACTTCTGAACAAATTAAAAATAATGCTTTAAAGGAACGTGAGGTTATAATTAGTGACGCAAAGGGTATTGCTTCTAGAATACTTAATGATGCATTAATTAAAGCTGAGCGTGTTAATATGGAAACTGATAAGTTGAAAAGAGATGTTTCTATATATAAGAATAAAGTAAGGTCTTTAATTGAGTGTCAATTAGAGGTTATTGATGATATTGAGAAAATTGATATTTAAAACATATGATGAAGACGATATATTATTTGATTTATAGAGAGTTAGTGGTTGGTGAAAACTGATATGAGGATAATATATGGATCACTTTTGATGTGTTTAATCCAATAGGTTAAAACGGTGACGCGTTATAGTTGTTGAGTGCATAGAGTTCTATGAATTAAGGTGGTACCGCGATATTTCGTCCTTAAATTTGTAGGATTTTTTTTTGGAGGTTAATATATGATTTTACAAGTTTTATTATTAGTAATTGGTTTTATTGTTTTGATTAAGGGAGCAGATATTTTTGTTGATGGTGCTTCTAGTATTGCATTAAATTTTAAGTTGTCTAAGATGTTAATTGGTCTTACTATTGTTGCTTTTGGAACTAGTGCTCCTGAGTTTGCGGTATCTGTTAAGTCAATTATTTCAGGTAATGCTGATATGTTACTTGGTAATGTTATAGGTAGTAATATTTTAAACATTTTGCTTATAATTGGTATTTGTTCTTTAATACATCCAATTTATGTTAAGAGTAATACTGTTAAGAAGGAAATACCTATTGTTATGCTTATTAGTGGTTTATTATTTTTTTTAGTTAGGGATGATTTATTTGTTAAAAGTATTAATGAAGTAAGTAGAAATGATGGATTTATAATTTTATTATTTTTTACTATATTTATTTATTATTTGATTTCTATTATGAGAAATAAGACTGATGAAGATTCTGATGATATGGCAAAGTTTGGAATAGGTAAGTCTATATTATTTACTTTGTTTGGTATTATTTGTATTGTTATTGGAAGTAATGTTGTTGTTGATAGTGCTTCTAAGATTGCGACTATATTAGGTGTAAGTCAAAGAATGATTGCCTTAACAGTTGTAGCATTTGGTACATCTTTACCTGAACTTGTTACATCTATTGTTTCAATTAAAAAAGGTGAACAAGAAATTCTTGTTGGAAATATAGTTGGAAGTAATATATTTAATATTGGAGTTGTTTTAGGTATTCCAGTTGCATTATTTGGAGGTGTTCCAGCTGTTGGTTTTAGCGTTATTGATTTAATTGTTATGATTGTTGCTTCTATGTTATTATTTTTATTTTCATTTAAGGATAGAAAGATTGATAAATTTGAAGGTGTAATAATGTTAATTATTTTTATAGTTTATTATACTTTTGTAATTGTAGGTTAGGAGGATTTTATGGAATTTAAAGAATTAAGTAAAAAGAATATAAATGAGGTTGAAAGTGATATATTATCTAGTTGGAAGGATATGGATATATTAAAGAAAACAACTGATCATAGAGAAGGTTGTGATGATTTTGTTTTTTATGATGGCCCTATATATGCGAATGCGAAACCTGGTATTCATCATGTTTTTGCGAAAACTATTAAAGATTCATTTTGTAAATATAAGGTAATGAATGGTTATCATGTTTTAAGAAAGATAGGCCTTGATACTCATGGTTTGCCAATTGAAGTTAATGTTGAAAAGAAGTTAGGTTTTAAGTCTAAGACTGATATTGAAAATTTAGGTGTTGAGAATTTTTGTAAGGAGTGCAAAAAGGAAACTGCTACTAATATAGATGAAGTTAAAAAAGTTACTGATATGATGGGACAATTTATTGATTGTGATAATCCATATGTTACTTGTGATAATGAGTATATTGAGTCTGAATGGTGGATTGTTAATGAGTTAAATAAAAAGGGTTTAATTTATCATGGCAATAAAGTTTTACCATATTGTCCAAGATGTGGAACTGAGCTTTCTTCTTTTGAGGTTGCTCAAGGTTATAAAGAGGTTTCTGTTAATACAGTTTATGTTCCATTTAAGTTAGTTGATGATGATACTTATGTACTTGTTTGGACAACTACACCATGGACTTTAATGGCTAATGTTGCTTTATGTGTTAATCCATCTTTAGAGTATGTTAAAGTATTATCAAAGGGTTATAAGTTTATTGTTGCTTCTAGTTTAGTATCTTCTGTTTTAGGTGAAGAGTATGAAGTATTAGAAACTTATAAAGGTAGTGATTTAGTTGGTTTAAAATATGAACAATTATTACCTTTTGTTGATGTTACTGGTAAGGCTTTTGAAATTTTATCTGATGGTTATGTAACTGCTAGTGATGGTACTGGTATAGTTCATATCGCGCCAGCATATGGTGAAGATGATAATAGAGTAGCTACATCTAATGGTATAAGTTTTATTAATCCTGTTGATAAGAATGGATGTTATATCTGTGGTCCATGGAAAGGAAGACTTGTAACTGATCCAGAGCTTGAAATAGATATTATTAAGTATTTAAGTAGTGAAGATAAGTTATTTAAGAAACAAAAGATTAGTCATGATTATCCACATTGTTGGAGATGTAAACAACCTTTAATTTATTATGCTAAACCTGCTTGGTATGTAAATAATACTAGTTATAAAGATAAGATAATTGAAGCTAACAGTAAGATTAATTGGTATCCTGCTTATGTTGGTGAGAAGAGATTTAATAACTGGCTTGAGAATATGGTAGATTGGGGTATTTCTCGTAATAGATATTGGGGTTGTCCACTTCCTATTTGGGAGTGTTCATGTGGTCATTTTGAGACTATTGGATCATGTGCTGAATTAAAGGAAAAAGCAATTGAGGATATAGATATTGATGCATTAGAGTTACACAGACCGTATGTAGATGATATTCATATTAAGTGTCCAGATTGTGGTAAGAGTATGTCAAGAGTTCTTGATGTTATGGATGTTTGGTTTGATAGTGGTGCGATGCCTTATGCTCAATATCATTATCCATTTGAAAATAAGGAATTATTTGAGAGTCAATTTCCTGCTGATTTTATAGCTGAGGGTGTTGATCAAACTCGTGGATGGTTCTATGTTTTACTTGTTTTATCTACATTAATTAGTGGTGAATCAAGTTTTAAAAATGTTGTTGTTAACGATATGATGCTTGATGCTCATGGTAAGAAGATGAGTAAGTCTGTTGGTAATATTATTGAGCCAATTAGTATTATGTCTAAGTATGGTGCTGATACTATTAGATGGTATATGCTATATGTTTCTCCTGTATGGACTCCATTAAAGTTTGATGAAGAGGGTGTAAAGGAAATATATTCTAAGTATATAAGTACATTTAAGAATTCTTATTCATTCTTCCAAATGTATGCTAATGCGGATGGGGTAGATCCAAGAGAGTATGATATTCCAGTAGAGAAACGTGAAGACATTGATAAGTGGTTAATTTCTAAATTAAATAAATTAGTTAGAGATGTTATTAGTGCTTTTGAAGAATATGATTTAAATAAAGTTACTAGACTTATTATTCCATTTATTAATGATGATTTATCTAACTGGTATATCAGAAGTAATCGAAGAAGATTCTGGGAAAGTGAGTTAACGGAATCTAAGAAAGCAGTTTATCTTACTACATATGAGGTACTTGTTACTTTATGTAAGTTATGTGCGCCAATTACTCCATTTATTACTGAAGAAATTTACAAGAATTTAACTGGTGAAGAGTCTGTTCATTTAGCTGATTATCCAGTTTATGATGAGTCTTTAATTAATGATGAAGTTGAAGAAAAGATGGATTTAGTTAGAGATATTTGTTCTTTAGGTAGATTTGCTAGAGAGGATGCTAAAATAAAGGTTAGACAACCAATTAGTGAGGTTTTACTTGATAAGAATGTTTCTAAGTTGATTAATGAATTTGAATCTGTTATTAAAGAAGAATTAAATGTTAAAGAGATAACTTATATTGATAATATGACTGATTATTTAGATTATATTATTAAGCCTAATTTTAGAGAAGTTGGTAAGATGTTTGGAAGTAATGTAGGTGAATTTACTAAATTACTTGGAACACTTTCTGTTAGTCAAATTGAAACTTTAAAGAACGATAGTATTAAAGTTGATTTTATGGGTAATGAATTAGAGATTACTCCTTCTATGGTGTTAATCACAGTTAATGTTAAGGATGGATATTGTTCTTCTAATAATGGTCATGTATTTGTTATTTTAAATACAGAGTTAAATGAGGATTTAATCTTAGAAGGACTTGCTCGTGAGATTGTTAGAAAAGTTCAAAGTCTTAGAAAAGATAACGATTATGTTATTACTGATAGAATTAAATTATATTATGATGGTAGTGATATGATAGATAAGACTATAGATAAATATAGTGATTATATAAAGAATGAGACTTTAGCTGTAGAATTAATTAAAGATACTAGTTTATCTGAATCATATGATATGAATGGAGAACAAGTTAAGGTTAAGACTGAGAGAATATAAGGAAGCATAGGCTTCCTTTTTAATTGTTGTTTTTATTTTTTATAAATTCTCTTAACATTTTTGTAAGTGCTCTTTTTTCTATTCTTGAAACATAGCTTCTCGATATACCTAGTTCTTTTGCTATTTCTTTTTGCGTTACTTCGTCTTGATTATTTAATCCATATCTTTTTATAATTATATCTTTTTCTCTATTATTTAATACATTAAAGTATGTTTTTAATAGTTTTATATTATTTTTTGTATGTATATCCATAGCAAAGTCAGGATCTGGAGTTTTTAATATATCTAAAAGTGTTATTTCGTTTCCATCTTTATCGAATCCTATTGATTCATTAATGCTTACGTTTTTGTTGTTTTTTTTATTGTTTCTATAGTTCATTAGGATTTCATTTTCTATACATCTTGCGCAGTAGGTTGTAATTCTTGTTCCATGTTTATATGAGTAGCTATCTATTCCTTTTATTAGTCCTATTGTTCCAATGCTTATTAAATCATCTGTTTCGTTTTTGTTATCGTATTTTTTTACTATGTGGGCCACTAATCTTAGGTTGTGTTCTATTAGTTTATTTCGTGCTTCAATGTTTCCTTGAAGCATTTTTTTTACATATTCTTCTTCTTGTTCTTTTGTTAGAGGTTCTGGAAATACATCGTTTGAATATGCTGCTGAGAATATGTAAAAGTCTTTAAAAAGGTATTTCAATATTTTTAAAAGCATACAATCACTCCTAATAAAGTATATTTATATTTTTAAAATTAATATCTAGTTTTGTCGAAATTCATGTAATGTTTCGTTTATTGTGATAAATTATAATTGAGGTGATTATATGCTTGATGTTAATTTTGAATTTAGGAGAGGTATACTTTTTATAAGACTTTGTGGTGATCTTACTAAGAAAACAATAAGTCAATTTGATGAAATGGTTACTAATTTAATTCGTGATAATGGAATTCGTAATGTTGTTTTTAATGTTAGTTATTTGAATAAAATTGATTTAAAGGGAACTAGTAGATTGTTTTATAATTATGAGCTTTGTAAAAAAAATAGAGGTGTAAGTTTACTCTGCTGTGTTGATAATAATGATATACATAAAAAAATTGAGAATACTAGATTGTTTCAATATATGTATGATCTAAATGATGAGCTTTCTGCTTTTAATTTTATTGAATAGGGGAGGAAAATGGAATCTTTAACCAATTTAATTGATCAAAATAAGAATTTAATTTATAAAATTACGACTTTGTTTACTGGTTATAGTAATAAGGAGGATTTGTTTCAAGTTGGTTGTATAGGTCTAATTAATGCTTATAAAAAGTATGATGAAAGTTTTAATACAAAGTTTTCTACTTATGCTTATCCATTTATTTTAGGCGAAATTAGTAATTATGTAAAAAAGGATAAAGGAATTAAAATAAGTAGAGAGTTGAATCGAATAAATTCAATGATTGAGCGTACAAGTATTTTACTCACTCAAAAGTATATGAGAGAACCTTCTATATCAGAGATTGCATCTTATTTGGAAATTGATGAAAGTTTGGTTGTTGATGCGATGATTTCTAGATATCCTACAATTAGTATGGATAGTGTTATTAATGATGATGGTAGGGAAATAACATTACTTGATACTATTCCTGATATTAATAATTTAGATATGAATACTTTAGTAGCTTTGAAGGATGAATTATTGAAACTTAGTCCTTTTGAGCAGCAACTTATAAATGAAAGATATGTTAAGAATTTGACTCAAAGTGAAGTTGCATATAATATGGGTATTTCTCAGGTTCAGGTGTCTAGAAAAGAACAGAAGGTTTTGTCTAAGTTAAAAAGTAGTTTAATTTCATAAAAAAAACAATAGACTAGCTCTATTGCTTTTTTTAGATTGAGTACAGGAGTGAATTATATATCTATTATAGTTTGTTTAGAGGTTTTTGAAAGGAGATATGGAAGTAGGCGCAGAATGTACTCAAATCTAATTATAAATTCTCCTTTCATATAAATATTATCATTTGTGTTTTTTTTGTTCAAATAGATAATTTTTAATTTCTGTTATTTTTTTTTTACAAATTATGTATTTTTGTTTTATCAGAAATTAATTATTGTACTTGTATATTTGTATATTAAATATTTTTGTATAAAAATATATATTTTTTACAAAATATAAATGGTGATTATATGGAAAAAAGAAAGTATCAAAGCATTGTAAATAAATATACGCCTAAAGAAAATAGATTATATAATGCTTTAGTTGCATTTGTTGTTGGTGGTTTAATGGGAGTTTTAGGTGAAGTTTTAATGGAACTTTATTCATATTTTTTAAATATTCCTGTTAAGGAGGCTTCTGTGTTTATGATTGTTACTTTAATTTTTATTGGATGTTTATTTACTTGCTTAGGATTTTTTGATAAGTTTGTACATTTTTGTAAGTGTGGTCTTATAATTCCTATTACTGGTTTTGCACATGCTATGCAGAGTGCTGCTTTAGAGTACAGGAAGGAAGGACTTGTTTTGGGAATTGGCGCTAATATATTTAAACTTGCTGGTAGTGTTATTGTGTTTGGTGTATTTAGTGCTTATGTTTTTGGATTATTAAGATTGATTTTAATGGGGGCGTAATATGACTAATAAATATGATAATGTTTATATTAATGATGTTAGTACTATTAGTGGTCCATATGAGGCGAAAGGACCTTTTAGTAAATTGTATGATAAGAGTTATAATGATTTTTATTTTGGTGAAAAGTCGTTTGAGACTGCTGAGAGTAAATTGATTGATGAGTCTGTTGATATTTTATTGGATAAGGTTGATAAAACAAGATTTCAAATTGATTTATTGATTTCTGGTGATCTTATGAATCAGCTTACAAGTTCTAATTATGCTGCTAGTAGACTTGGTATTCCTTTTTTAGGTGTATATAATGCTTGCGCTACTAGTGTTGAAGGATTAATTATAGCTTCTAATATGGTAGAACATAAGTGTGTTGATAATGTTATATGTTCTGTTGCTAGTCATAATAATGCTGCTGAAAAGCAATTTAGATATCCTGTGGAGTATGGTGGACCTAAACCATGTTATACAACATTTACAACTACTGGTGGTTGCAGTGCTTATCTTTCTCGTGAAAAAAAAGGTGTTCGTGTTGATAGTAGTACTATTGGAACTGTTGTTGATATGGGAATAAAGGATGTTTATAATATGGGTGCTGTTATGGCTGCAGCTTGTGGGGATACAATTTATAAGCATCTTTCTAATACTAAAAGAGAGCCTGGTTATTATGATTTGATTTTATCTGGTGATTTAGGAATTTATGGAAAGAAAATTTTGGTAGAGTATATGAGAACTGAATATAATATTAACCTTAAGAATTATGATGATGCAGCTAGCATGATTTTTGATGTTGATAGGCAATCTGTATATGCTGGTGGATCTGGGCCTGCTTGTTTACCACTTGTTGCATATTCTTATGTAATGGAAAAAATGAAACATGGGGAAATTAATCGTGTTCTTCTTGTTGCGACTGGAGCTTTGATGAATACTACTATGGTTAATCAAAAGTTATCTATTCCTAGTATAGCTCATGCAATTAGTTTGGAGGTAATATAGTGATATATTTTAATGCATTTTTATTTTGTGGTTTGGTTTGTTTAATTGGACAAATTATTTTGGATAATACTAAGCTTACGCCAGGACATATTACTGCTTTATTTGTTGTAGTTGGTGCTTTTTTAGATATATTTGGTATTTATGATAAAATTATATTGTGGGCTGGTGGTGGAGCTTGTGTTCCTATTACTAGTTTTGGTCATTTACTTATACATGGAGCAATGGCATCTGCTGCTGATTATGGTATTATGGGACTTTTTATGGGAATATTTGATCTTACTGCTTCTGGTATATCGTCTGCCATTATATTTTCTGTTATTTTATGTTTTTTATTTCAACCAAAAAGTTAGTTGGTTGATTTTTTTTTAATATTGTGTTATAGTATGTTTTATGTTTATGGGGGGAATTATGGGTAGTATTGATGCTATTTTAAAAAAAAACGAAGGAATGAATGTTGAAAGAATCGGTGAATGCGCTAGACGTAATTTTATATGTTATATTATTAAAACTTTTTTGAATAGTATGAAGACTGGTGATAATATTGATTATTTGACACGTTATTTTTTGGATTATAGTTTTATAAAGAATATTAATATTGATAATGGAAATTGTGTTATTGATTATTATGATGATGATGATATTTGTAGATCTATTAGCTTTGGTGTTGTTCCTGATGAATTATGTTCTAAGTTTGGTAGTATGTTTTATGATAAAACTACTGGAAAATATCTTTTTTCTGGAGAGTGTCATTCTGTTGTTTTTAAATTTTTAGAAAAGTATCCTGATTGTAGATTAAGTGCGGTAACTTCTATTTGTGAGAGTTTTAATAATGTTAAATATTTTCATTCATATTTATGGGATAAAAATAGTAATGACATAATTGATTTTTCTAGAAATATTATTATGAAAAAGGAACAATATGATATGTTATTCTGTTTTGAAGAAATAAATGTGATGGATTATAATTCTATAATGGAATCTTTAAATAATTTATGTTATTGTCCTAAAAGAGATAAGTATTGTAGATTGCTTTATTTAGCGCTTGTTACTTTATCTAAAGAAGAAAAGGTATTAGTTAAAAGTTAAAAAAAATAGAGTTTTTCTCTATTTTTCTTTTAGGTTTTCATCTTTAAGTTTATTATATACATCTATTACGTCTAATAATTCTTGTTTTTCTTTGTAGTGTGGTATTACATGTAGATGATAGTGTTTTACTTCTTCGCATTCTCCGTTATTTTGTACAAATGTTATTCCGTCACAATCTAGTTTTGATGATATTAATTTTTTTATATATCTAGCAGTTTCTGTTATTTTTTTTAATGTTTCATTATCAATATCATCTATATCTAAAAAATGTTTTTTTGGAATTATTAATGTATGTCCGTTTGTTTGTGGGTTTATGTCTAGGAATGCTAAAACTATATCGTCTTCATATAATTTGTATGCCGGTATTTCTCCACTTATTATTTTACAAAATATGTCCATATGATCATCTCCATATTAATTATATCAAAAATTAAAAAAGAGTTTAACTCTTTTACGTGAATATTTGCGAATATTCTATTTTATTATGTGAAATGTTATTTTTTTTAAACAAATAATTTTAAAAAATTATTATTTTATTGTATAATATTATGAGGAGATGATTTTATGCATACTTTAAAAATTATTGATTTGTGTGTTAGTGTTGATGGCAAGCAAATTTTAAATAAATTAAATTTAGTGATTAATAGTGGTGAGATTCATGCAATTATGGGTCCAAATGGTACTGGTAAAAGTACTTTATCTAAAGTAATTATGGGTGATTCTAATTATAAAATAATGTCTGGTCATATTTATTTTGATGATAAGGAAATTAATGATATGGCTGTTGATGAGAGAGCTCGTCTTGGTATTTTTTTAGGAATGCAGATGCCTATGGAGATTGAAGGAGTTAGTAATGCTGATTTTCTTAGAACAGCTCTTCATAATAAGAATAGTGAATTTAAATTATATGATTTTATTAAGAAAATGAATAGTACTGTTGCTGATTTATCTATGGATAAGGAAATGATTCATAGGGGTATTAATCAAGGTTTTTCTGGTGGAGAGAGAAAGAAAAATGAAATTTTACAAATGTATATGTTAGAGCCTAATACTGTTTTATTGGATGAGATTGATTCTGGACTTGATGTTGATAGTTTAAGGATTGTTGGGGAAGCTGTTATGAATTATTATAATCATGTTAAGCCTGGTATACTTCTTATTACTCATTATCAAAGATTACTTGATTATATTAAGCCTGATTTCGTTCATATAATGATGGGTGGTTCTATTGTTAAAAGTGGCGATTTTTCTTTAGTTGATTTGATTGAAAAGTATGGATATGATTTAAATAAATTAGGAATTAGTACAAGTGTCGTAGAGGAAATTGGTTCTAATGAATAAGATAATATTGGATGATGTAAAAGTAGTTGATTCAGTTGTTGATGATTGTATTTCATATAATTTAATTGATAATGAGGATGTAAAGGTACTTAATATTGATGTTTTAGAATCTTGTGATTTGGATTTGGATTATAGGTTTTCGAGTGCTAAAGTAGAGGTATGTATTAATGTTTGTAGTAATATTATATTTAATGTTAATGAGATTATTAGTGGAGAAAGTGCTAAAGTTAGGACAAAGTATGTAATTGATGAGTCTAGTTTCGTTAATGTTTGTAAATTTAATAATATTGATAGTATTAAGGAATATTTTGTTTGTAATTTAAATGGAGTAGGTGCTTCTATTAATTATAATTTAAAGACTATTTCAATTAATCCTGAAAATTATGAATTTTTAGTTTATCATAATTTTAAAAATACTAATAGTAATATTTGTACAAATGGTGTTAGTATTAAAGACGGAAGTGTTTTATTTAATGTATCTTCTTTTATTGGTAAGGACATAACTGGTTGCGTTGCGTCTCAAGATAACAAAATTATTAATTTAAATGATAATGAATGTATTATTAAACCTAATTTGTATATTGATTGTGATGATGTTTCTGCAACTCATAGTGCATGGGTTGGTTCTTTTAGAGAGGATGAATTATTTTATTTACAGTCTAGAGGGATAGGCAGGGATGATGCTATTAGATTACTTATTTCTGGTTTTTTAACTAGTAATATTTCAGATAGTTTATGTGATTATATAAAAAATATTCTAGATATGT
Organism: uncultured Caryophanales bacterium; assembly: GCA_946624985.1. GTDB lineage: Bacteria > Bacillota_I > Bacilli_A > RF39 > UBA660 > UBA3631. The sequence continues at coordinate 34,310 of CAMOSQ010000003.1, forward strand.
ATTGGAGGTGATTTTTTGAATCGTGATGATTTTTTAATGCTTAATCGTGATATTATTTATTTTGATAATGGAGCGACTACTTTAAAGCCTAAGTGTTTAGTTGATGGTATTAGTGATTATTATAATAATTACAGCGCTAATGCACATAGGGGTGATTATGATATAAGTTTAAAGGTTGATATGATGTATGAGCATACTAGGGATCTTGTTCGTGATTTAATAGGTGCTTGTGATAGTAGTGAAATTGTTTTTACTAGTGGTACAACTGATTCTTTAAATAAGATAATTTTTGGATATTTTAGGGATAAGTTAGTATCTGGTGATGAGGTAATTCTTACTAGAGCTGAGCATGCTTCTAATGTTTTACCTTGGTTTGAACTTAAGGATGAGTTGGATTTAAAATTAAGTTATATTTCTCTTAATGATGATTATGAGGTTACTCTTGATAGTGTTAAGGAAAGTATTACTGATAAAACTCGAGTTATTTCTATTGCGCATATTAGTAATGTTGTTGGTGATATTAGGCCTATAAAGGATATTATTAATTATGCACATTCAAAAGGAATTATTGTTATTGTTGATGGTGCTCAAAGTGTTCCACATGTTCCTATTGATGTAGTTGATATGGATATTGATTTTTTAGCTTTTTCTCTTCATAAGATGTGTGGTCCTACTGGTGTTGGTGTTTTATATGGTAAGAAGGAATTATTAAGTAATATTAAGCCATTAATTTATGGTGGTGGAATGAATGCTAGTTTTAGTGATGATGGTGTTCGCGTTTATAAGGAACTTCCACATTTATTGGAAGCAGGAACTCCTAATATTGCTGATGTTATTGCTTCTGGAAAAGTTATTGAGTATTTAAATAATATTGGGTTAGATAAGATCTCTAGTTATGAATATGCTCTTAAGAAGTATGCGGTTGAGAAGTTATCTATGAATCCTAATATAATTATTTATAATAAGAATAGTAAGAGTGGTATTGTTACTTTTAATTATAAGGATGTTTTTGCTCAGGATTTGGCTATATATTTAAATAAGTATAATATATGTGTTAGAGCAGGTAATCATTGTGCGAAAATTTTAAAAGAAGAGTTAAAGGTTAAGAATACTTGTAGGATTAGTTTTTATTTTTATAATACTTTTGATGAGATTGATAGATTATGTGAGGTTTTAAATAACCCTAATATTAAGGATGAGATTATTGGTTAGAAAGTACTTTACTAAAGGTACTTTTTTTGATACAATTATATTGTTTTATTGATTACGTAATTAAATTAATTATGATTACTTGCATATTTTTTATAAATATGATAAATTATTACAGTGAGGTGGATTAAATGTTTGTATTATTAATCATAGTATCAATTTTATTGGTTGCTTTAGTTTTACTTCAAAGTGGTAAGGCTGAAAGTGCATCAAATATAATTACTGGTGGTAATGATGATTTATTTGCTAATCGTAAGGAAAGAGGCGGAGAGTTATTTATTACTCGTTTGACTTTAGGATTAGGAATTGTTTTTATGTTGATATGTGCTTTTTATGGTTTATAAGATGTTTTACATCTTTTTTTTTATTTAATTTGGTGTTATTATTAATATGGTGATGATATGGAAAAGATTGAAAGAAAAAGTATGGCTAAATATATTGTTAGTTATTTAAATTATGTTGATGATAATATTGATACTGCTGATGATAAATTTATTGCTAATCATTTGATTAAGATTGGTTTTTTTCAACATGAAAGAATGATTCATTTGATTGTTACTGTTACTTATGCAGTTATTGATTTATTGGCGTTTTTTTTAGGAAGTGTTTTTAATAATATTTTTGTTATTATTTTTGGATATATGATAATGTGTTTTTTAATACCATATATTTATCATTATTTTCTTTTAGAAAATTGTGTTCAAAAGATGTATAGACAATATGATTTAATGAATAATAAGTAATATTTTAGTATTATCCTAATATAATCTAATAGATATATAAGGAGGATAATATGATAAATAAAAGAAATTTATGGTTTTTGACTTTGTTTAGTTTAATTTTAGTACTTAGTGTTTATTATATAACTATGCCTAGTGAGTTGCTTATTTCTAATGATGGTGATTATAATTTGGAACCAGTATCTTCTGAATCTGAACCTGTTGTTAGTACTAATGAGAGTAGTATTTTGACTGCTCTTAGAATTGAGGCTGAAGAGAAAGTTAGTTCTGAAATAGAGGAACTTCAAGCTATTTTAGTTAATGCTGATGCTACTCCTGAGGAAAAAAATAATGCATATGAAAAAATTAAGAGTATTAATAATGTAAGAACTGAGGAGGAAAAGTTAGAGAAGCAAATAACAGATGCATATTCTTTAAAGTCTTTTGTTAAAATTGATGGTGATCAAATAAGGGTTGTTATTGAAAGTGATAAGCACGATAGTGGTATTGCGAATAATATAATACGTCTTATTCAAAAAAATTATGATAATGATAAGTATATATCTGTAAAGTTTCAGGTGTAAATAAAATCCCTCACTGTTTTTGATATTTTACATATAATATTGTGAGTATAAGCCACCCAGCAGGAAGTGAGGGAAATAATGTCTAAAGGTATTCTTACAAAAAGAGAAAAAGAGGTTTTTGATTTATTAATTCAAAATAAAATAACTTCTGAGATAGCTGATAAGTTGGATATAAGTGAAAAAACTGTTAGAAATCATATATCTAATGTTATGCAGAAGTTAGGAGTTAAGGGGCGTGCAGCAGCTGTTGTTGAACTTTTAAAAATTGGAGAAATTTCTTTATAAAAGTACATTTTATGTACTTTTTTTCATATTCTTTATTAGAGGTGGAGTTTGTGCTAAGAAAAATTTTTTTTAGAAAAGTTTTAATTTTTGCGTCAGCATTATTTGCTTTGTTTTTAATATATTTAGTTCCTACAGATAATGTAAATAGGTTGGAAAATGTTCGTAAAGAGGTTATGTATGTAGATAGTTCTGTTCCTGTTAATGATATTTTTTTGCTTGATAGTCATAATATGGTTAGTTTGACTAGTGTTATGGTTGGTGCGGATGATTTGGATACAAGGGTCAAAGAGTTGGTTGAGTCTTTAATTATTGGTAGTTCTCGTGAGGATTTATTACCAAATGGTTTTAAACCTATTATACCTAGTGATACTAAAATATTAAGTATAGGTATTGAAAATGATATTGTTAAGGTTGATTTTTCTAAAGAGCTTTTAGATATTGATGTTTCTTTGGAGGAAAAAATGATTTCTTCAATTGTTTATACTTTAACAAGTCTAGATGATATTAATGGTGTAATGATTTTTGTTGATGGTAATATATTAAATAGACTTCCTAAGAGTGGTGTAACGTTACCTAGTACTCTTGATAGAAGTTTTGGAATTAATAAGGAGTATGATGTTACTAGTAGTAAGGATATTACGAGTGTTACAACTTATTTTGTAGGTAAAAATAATGATTTATATTATTATATTCCAGTTACGAAGTATATGAATGATGATAGGGAAAAGATTAAAATAGTTATTGAAGAGTTAAAAAGTTCTAATGTTTATAATACTAATTTGATGAGTTTTTTAAATTCTAATACTAAGCTTATTAGTGTAGAGAAGAGTTTAGATGTTTTAAATCTCAATTTTAATGAATATTTATATAGTGATTTGGATACTCATGATATTTTAGAGGAGGTTATTTATACAATTTGTTTATCTATTCATGATAATTATGATGTTAAAGAGGTTGTTTTTAATGTTAATAACGAAGAAATTTATAAAAGTGTTTTAAAAAGTATTGAATAAATGTTTATTTTATTGTATAATTAGTTTGTTCTTTTGAACGAACTGTCTCAGTAGCTCAGCTGGATAGAGCAATGCCCTTCTAAGGCAGCGGTCAGGGGTTCGAATCCCTTCTGGGACACCACTTTGAAAATAACCTAGGAATTTCCTGGGTTTTTAAGTTGATAAATATATATTTTATGATATTATTTTTATGTAAGGAATATGAGCTCGAATTATTATATTTCTTATCTTAATAGTGATAATTTCTATTGAAATTGTCAAAAAAAACATAATTTGCTTTGTGCTTATTATGTTTTTTGTTTATAAATTTTAGTCATTTACTATTGAAGGTTTAGTATTTAACATATAGCTTTCTAACATAAAACTTCCACTTATGTTGCCACATGAACCAGCATTTGATGCTTCATAGTCTAATTCGTTTCCATTGCTTTTTTTTGGAAAAATAATGTTTTTTTCACCGTTTAGTGTAAGACTTGTTTCTGTTTCTGTGTATGTTCCACTTAATTTATTAACACCTTCACAGTTGTTTACATAGAAATCGTATTTTCCATTTGAGTATAGCTTTAATGTTGTGTACATATCTGGTCCATTATTTGTTGTATATCCGAAGAAACGGTATGTTCTTACAGATTGATCTTGATTGCCTGTATTTTCAGTTTTAGTTGTATTATCTGTAGTGTTATTTGTAGATATTTCATTTTCATTTGGTGACTGATTAAAGAAAATATAACATCCCAAGATAGAAACTGCTACACATAGTATTGTTATTATGATATAAAGATTCGAATTCGTAGTTTGTTTTTCCACAATATTTCTCCTTTCTATATGAAATTATAGTAATTTTAATTATTAAAGTCAATTTTCTATTTTTTTTAAAAGTGTTATAAATTAATTATTAATGTGTATTATAATAATGGGCGATAATATGGATAAAATAGTTTTATTGATAATTTTTTTTATTATGCTTATTGTTTTATTTTTAATTTTATATAAACCTTTTGGTGGTGTTCCTAATAAAGATGATTTTAAAAAATATTTAAAAAGATCATCTATTATTAGAAATGAAAAATTTATTAATACAGCTATAGATAGAAAGTATGTTGATTTATATAGTAATAGGACTACTAATAAGGGTGTTAAACCTAGGGATAAGTTTTTAGTTAAACGATTTTCATATGTTAGTAGTTATGATAAAGATGATGTTTTAATTACCTGGTTTGGTCATTCTACAATTTTAATACAAATGAGTGGATTAAATATTTTAATTGATCCTATGTTTTCGTTTGTTTCTTCTCCTATATTTATTGGACCTAAGAGATTTAGTGATTTACCATGTTGTATAGATGGTTTACCGGATATTGATGTTGTTATAGTTACTCATGATCACTATGATCATTTAGATTATGATAGTATTAAAGAGTTAGATAAAAAAACAAGTAGGTTTATTGTTCCGCTAGGTATTGAAAAGGATTTAGAAAAATTTGGTGTTGATAGAAGTAAGATAATTAATATGGCTTGGTGGGAAGAAGTTCATATTCTTGGTTTAACAATTGGATGTACTCCTTCTAGACATTATTCTGGGAGATTTAAGTTAGATGATGGTAAGTCTTTATATTCGTCTTTTATTTTTAGTGATTCTTATAATACTATATTTTATAGTGGTGATACTGGTTATGGTGATCATTTTAATGAAATTGGTAAAAAATATGATATTGATTTTTCAATGCTTGATTCTGGACAATATAATGTTAAGTCACATGGTTATCATATGTTTCCTGAGGAAGCGGTTAGAGCTTCTATTGATTTAAAATCAAATTTATCTATGCCTGTTCATTGGGGGACGTTTGTTTTATCTAATCATTCTTTTGATGATCCAGTTAATAGATTTGTTATGAAGGCTAAGGAAGATTGTGTTAATTATATGATGCCTAAAATTGGTCAAACTGTTAGTATAAAAGATTATAAAAGTTATCAAGATGAATGGTGGAAGAATATAAAATAATATTATTATTGTATAAAATTAATAAGTTTCATCATAATATAAATGGTGATAATATGGAAAAAGAAAAAAATAATATTAAGAATGAATCAGAAAATCAATGTAGTGAAAATATTAATGCTTTAGATGAGATTTGTAAGGGTGCTTGTATGGGAATGGACGCTATTCATTTTATTCTTGATAAGCTTGATAATGAAGATTTAAAGGAATATCTTAATAAAGATTATGAAAAATATGAAAAGATTAAGAATGAAATTGAAGAAATTTATCCAGAGTATAATGATGGTAAACCTCATGAGACAGGTCCTATTAATAGGGCAATGACATGGTATAATGTTGAGATGAAAACACTTACTGATGATTCTACTAGTAAGATTGCTGAATTATTACTTCAAGGTATTAATATGGGAATTATTGAAGGTAGAAGAATTTTAAATAAGAAATTGATTGATAATAAGGTTAGTGAAATTGTTTCTGAATATGTTTCTATGCAAGAGATGAGTATGGAAGTTGTTAAAAAGTATCTATAAAATAAATTTTATAGATATTTTATTTTTTAGTTCAAAATGCATGATTTTTTTTGTAAAATTGAAAATGTTTCATCTAAGAAGGCTGATAGTAGTTCTATTAATTCTAATGATGTTGAGGATAGTAATTATGCTGATTGGATGAATTATATTTTGAAGCAAGATATTAAAAGTATTACTCTTAGTAGAACAACAATTGATCCTGAAGCCGAACAAACAAATAATACAAAGGTTTATTTAATAGTTGATCAATTAAAGGATGTTTTTTCAAAATTTAATAGTTATAATTTAGATAAGACATATTTTCAGGGTAAAGGTAGTTTACGTGATTCTTTAATTATTTCATATTCTATTGATGGTATTAATTATGATGTTAAGATAGAGGATGCATTTATATCTACAAATATAAGTGATTCTAGTTTTTTATCTGCTCTTGAGAGTAGTAAGCATAGTGAATGAGAATTTATTGAAGGTGCTAATTATGCTTATGTATTTAAGGATTATAATTCTTCTATTCTTGACGAATATTTTAAATAAGATAACGAAAGTTATCTTTTTTTGTGGCAAAAGTTATTGTTTTTTAGTAAAATAATAATAGGGAAGTGAAATAATGAAAGGATATAATAAGAAAAGATTATTTTTATTAGTATTAGTTATTGTTTTGATTATTAGTTTTATTTTAGCGTTTATTTTTATTAAGTCTAAGTCTTTAGATATAAAGTATGATAAGAATGTTGTTGTTAATCTAAATGATGAAGTATATGATATTGATAATATTACTATATTAAAAAATGGTAGTTTTGTTAATGATAAGGTTCTTTTAGATACTTCCAAAGTTGGTGTACAGGAGGTTATGGTTATTGTTAAAAATTCTTTTAATAGAAATAAAGAAATTTCTTATAAATTAGAAGTTAAGGATAATGAAGGCCCAGTTATTAATTATAAGAATTTAAGTACAGAGGTTGGTAAGGATATTGATTTACTTGCTGGTGTTAGCGCTTTGGATAATTCAGGTGAGTCTATTAGTGTTAGTGTTGAGGGTGATTATGATATTAATACTATAGGTGATTATAATTTGTATTATGTTGCTAGTGATTCTAGTGGAAATACTACTCGAGATGAGTTTACTTTGACTGTTAAGCAAAAAAGAACTTCTGGATATCAAATTATGCCTGATAGAGAATTTAAGACTTCGAAGGGTTTTCCTGCTAAGACTAAGGATGGGTTTACATATGTTGATGGTTATTTAATTGTTAATAAAACATATAGTATTCCTTCTACTTATAATCCAGGTCTAGATAAAGATGTTCAGGCTCAAGCTAATTTAATGTTTGCTGATGCTAAAGCACTTGGCTTAAATATTTATATTTCTAGTGGGTTTAGATCGTTTTCTTATCAAACAACTTTGTATAATCGTTATGTTAGTCAGGATGGAAAAGAGATGGCTGATACTTATTCTGCTCGTCCAGGTCATTCTGAGCATCAAACTGGTCTTGCATTTGACGTAAATCAAATTGATAATTCTTTTGCTGATACACCTGAGGGTAAATGGATGGCTAATAATTGTTATAAGTATGGATTTATTTTAAGATATCCTAAGGGTAAGACTAATGAAACTGGTTATATGTATGAATCTTGGCATTTTAGATATGTTGGTACTGAGTTAGCTGAAAAATTATATAACAATGGTGACTGGATTACTATGGAGTCTTATTTTGGTCTTACTAGTGAGTATGATTATTAATTTTAAAAATTTTTATAAAAGTATTTTAATGATATTATTAAAGTGCTATAATTAAAAAGAGCCTATCAGTTCTCGCAACTGATAGTTTTTTATTTTTTTGGAGGTGTGTTATGACAAAGTATGTATTTGTTACTGGTGGTGTTGTATCAGGTTTAGGTAAGGGTATTACTGCATCATCACTTGCTCTTTTATTGAAGTCAAGAGGTTATAAGGTTTTTATGCAAAAGTTTGATCCTTATATTAATGTTGATCCAGGAACTATGAATCCTATTCAACATGGTGAGGTTTTTGTTACTTATGATGGTTGTGAAACTGATCTTGATTTGGGTCATTATGAAAGATTTATTGATGAGGAGTTAAATTATACTTCTAATATAACTAGTGGTAAAATTTATTCTTCTGTTATTGAAAAAGAACGTCGTGGAGATTATTTAGGTGCGACTGTTCAAATGGTTCCTCATGTTACGAATGAGATTAAAAATAAGGTTTATGAGGCGGGTAATGTAACCGGTGCTGATATTGTTATTACTGAGATTGGTGGTACTGTTGGTGATATTGAGTCTCAGTCAATGATAGAGGCTTTAAGACAAATTCAATATGAAAAGGGTAGCGACAATACATTTTTTGTTCATTGTACATTGGTTCCTTATATATATGGTTCTAATGAATTAAAGACAAAGCCTACACAAAATAGTGTTAGAGATTTGCGTAATATGGGTATTAGGCCTGATGCACTTGTGTGCCGTGCACCATTTGATACTGGAATTAATATTAAGAAAAAATTATCTATGTTTTGTTCTGTACCTGTTGAGAATGTAATTGATTCAATTGATGTAAAAAATATTTATGAGATTCCTATTAATTATTATAATCAAGGTTTTGATGAAATTGTTTTGAAACAGTTTGGTTTACCTATAAAGAAAGCTAATCTTGATTATTGGAAGAAATTAATTAAAACTGTTGATAGTTTAAAAGATGAAATTGAAATTGCATTGGTTGGAAAATATGTTGAATTACATGATGCATATATATCTGTTGCTGAGGCATTAAAGCATGCTGGATACAAGTATAATTATAAGGTTAATATAAATTGGGTGGATTCTGAATCTCTTGAAAAGGATGATGTGAATTTAAAAGAAGTGTTTAAGAATTCACGAGGTATTCTTGTTCCTGGTGGTTTTGGTACACGTGGTACGAATGGTAAGATGAAGGCTATAACATATGCTCGTACAAATAAAATTCCTTATTTAGGCATTTGTTTAGGGATGCAGTTAGCTGTTATTGAGTTTGCTAGAAATGTTTTGAAATTAGAGGATGCGACTTCTACTGAATTTGATTCAATGTGTAAGAATCCGGTTATTGATTTAATGGCTGATCAAAAGTCTGTTAGTAATATGGGGGGTACTTTAAGACTTGGTAATTATGAGTGTACACTTGTTTCTGATACTCTTGCTTCAAAAATTTATGGTACTAATAAGATTTTGGAACGTCATAGACATAGATATGAGTTTAATAATAAGTATAGGGAGGAATTAGAGTCTAAAGGTTTAGTTATTTCTGGTATTAATGATGCTAATAATTTAGTTGAAATTGTTGAACTTAAGAATCATCCTTTCTTTATTGCAAGTCAATTTCATCCAGAGTTTAAAAGTAGACCTACTAGACCACATCCTTTGTTTGATGCATTTGTTGGTGCTAGTATAAGTAATTCTCATGAAAAAAAATAATTTAAAAAAATCAAGGAAAAATTAATGAAATTTCCTTGATTTTATATTGCTTCTTTAAGATCTCTTATGTATAAATTTTCTTTTTCTATTATTTTAACTTTTTTATCTATTTCACCTTTTACATTTTTCATTTTTATCGCATTTGTTACTACGACTATTAGACTAATTATTACGTATAAGTAGAATGTCACACCTCTACTTAATAACATTGATGCACTTATTAAATTTTTCCCAAATGCATTTTCAAATATTTTTAGGAATATTGTTTCACTTATTCCTATTGAGCCTGGTAGTGGTAGTGCTGAAACTGTTGTAAATAGCACTGCTTGCATAGTGAAAAATTGGAAGAGATTATATGAATTTAGTCCTAAAGCTTTATATATGCAATATGGAACTGAATAGTAGAATATTATTTGTATAAATCCTCTTATAATCGCTTTTATAAATTCATTCATATGTGTTTTAATAAATTCTGAACTTTTGTTATATTTTTTTAGTCCTTTTTCTATTTCCATACGTTTTTTATCAAGATTTTTAATTTTTAATTTTTTTAGAATTAACATAAATAAATCTGTTATTTTTTTTGTTAGTTTTTGTGAGAATACGCATACTAGTAGGAAGAATAGTGCGGCTCCATTTATTGTTATTCCAACTAAGTATATCCATATAAGTCCTCCTTTTAGTGTTGAAGGATTTAGTATTGCGCAAATTATTCCTAAAGTTATTGTGCTGATTTGAAATCCACATAATATTATAAGTGATGACATAGTTGCTTTTGGTCCTGATATTTTTTCTTTTGTCATATAATAGATTTCAATTGGTTGTCCACCTGTTGCTGCTGGTGTTATTGAACTAAAGAAGAATCCAATTAGTGTAAATTTTAATGCCTTTAGTAATGATATTTTTCTTTCTCCTAATGCGTGTAATATACATCTTATATTATGTGATTCAGTTAAGTGATATCCTAGCATTAGTAGTGCTCCTAGTATTAGATAAAAAATATTTGTTGATTTTATATTATTTACTAGATCTTCTAAGCTTTGATCTTTAAAAATGAACCAAAATGTAATTACAATTAGTAATATAAAAAATATTAGATTTCTTATCATTCTTAGGTCTATTTTTTTTCTCATTTCATACATCTCCCTTTTTTTTATTTATTTTATCATATTTAATAAAAAAAACATAATATATTTTATTATTTCTTGATTTTATGTTAAAATATATTAATAATTGTTTTGAATGTGATGGAAGTGAAAAAATGAAGAAAATTGGTTTAACTTCAGAAGAAGTAAAAGAATTAGTTGATGCAGGTAAAACAAATTTTATAAAGGATAAATCTAGTAAGAGTATTTTTCAAATTATATTTTTTAATGTTTTTACATATTTTAATGGTATTTTTTGTTTTCTTTCTATTCTTTTAATGTTGGTAGGTTCTTTTAAGAATTTAGCATTTCTATTGGTTGTTTTTTTAAATATAATAATTGGAATTATACAACAGTTGCGTGCAAAAAGAGTTTTGGATAAACTTGCATTATTGGATTCTTGTGATTATATTGCGGTTAGAGATGGTGAAGAAATATCTGTTTCTTCTGAAATGCTTGTATTAGGTGATGTTATAAAGCTTCAAAGTGGGCAACAGATTCCAGCTGATGCTGTTGTTATTTCGGGTGAAGCTTATGTTAATGAATCGTTATTAACTGGTGAGGTTGACGAAATTCAAAAGAAAAAGAATAGTGAATTAAAGTCTGGTAGTTTTATAGTTTCTGGTGATGTTTTTGCTAAACTTACTAAGGTAGGAAAGGATTCTTATATTTATCAATTGACTGAGAAGGCAAAGGAAGTTAAAGAAAAAAAATCTGATATGATATCTGATATAGAAAAAATAATTCGTGTTGCAGGATTTTTAATTATTCCGATTGGATTGTTATTAATGTATCAGTCTGTTTATGTTAATGGATTATCTTATAAGGATGCTGTAACCTCAATGGTTGGTGCGATAATCGGTATGATTCCTGAGGGAATGTATTTATTGGTTACTGTTGTTTTTGCACTTAGTTCTTTAAGATTGTCTAAAGTTAGTGTTTTGTTACATGATATGAAGTGTATCGAAACTTTAGCGCGAATTGATGTTTTATGTGTCGATAAGACAGGAACTATTACATCAAATAAGATGAGTGTATCTGATGTTTTTGGTAGCTATAAGGAAAGTAAAAGTGATATTAAGAATGCAATTAGTGTTTTTTCTAAGTATGTGAATACTATCACGGATAATAATATTACTATTTGCGCTCTTAGGGATTATTTTGATTGTGATGATAAAATGGAATATGAGGAAATTGTTCCTTTTAGTTCTAAGAAAAAGTATTCTCAAATTTCAACGAGTGATTCTATTTATAGATTAGGTGCTCCTGAGTTTCTTTTGTCAGATGATATAATGGATAAAAATAGGAGTTTAATTGAGAATTATACTAGTAATGGGGAACGTGTAATTGTTTTTACTAAAGAGGTAAATGGTAATAATGTTCCAATATTATTTGTTAGTCTTTATAATGAAATAAGAGATACTGCTCAAGAAATATTTAAGTATTTTCAGACTCAAAAAATTAATGTAAAGGTTATTTCTGGAGATAATCCTTTGACTGTTTCAAAGGTTGCATTAGAAGCAAAAATTAAGAATGCTGAAAAGTATATTGATGCAATTACCTTGGATTCTTATGAAAAGATTTGTGATGCCGTTAAAAAGTATACTGTTTTTGGTAGGGTTAAGCCTGAGCAAAAGCAACAAATAATTAAGGCTATTAAGAGTATGGGATTAAAGGTAGCTATGACAGGTGATGGAGTTAATGATATTCTTGCGATGAAGGAAGCTGATTGTTCAATTGCAATGGGTGAAGGTAGTGATGCTGCTAGAAAGGCATCGCAAGTTGTTTTATTGGATTCAGATTTTTCTCATATGAAGAATATTGTATATGAGGGTAGAAGAGATATAAACAATATAACTAGATCTGCGTCTTTGTTTTTATATAAAAATATTTTTTCTCTTCTTTTATCTGTTTTTTCAATAATTGCTGTTTTTAAGTATCCTTTACAACCAACTCAGATTTCTATGATTTCTATGTTTAATATAGGGTTACCTGCATTTTTGTTAGCAATGGAACCAAATGAAGAAAAACAGGAAAGAAAGTTTTTGACTCAGGTTTTAATTAATTCAATTCCTGCAGCACTTACATCATTTTTTACTATTGTTGCGATGATTTATTTTGCTGATTTATTTGATATTTCTAGTATAGAAGTTGGAACAGCAAGTGTATATTTGATTTCTGTTGTTGGTTTTAATATTTTATGGGATATTACAAGACCGCTTAATAAGTATCATATAATAGTATTTATGATATGTGTTTTAGGTATTGTTTTGTGTTCAAGATATCTTTATAATATTTTTGATATTGAAGATATATCAATTAAGGCTACTGTTTTATGTTTTGTTTTTGCGATTGCTGAGATGACTATCATTAGGGATATAAGATATTTTATAAATCTTTTTATGCAAAAAAAACGTAAGGTGTAGAATTATGGAGTTAATGTGTTAGCTCTTTTTTATTTAGTAAGTTGATTTAATTATATATATTTAGTATAATAATTAATGTTTTAGGAGGCTAAAATGAATAAGAAAATAAAGTTTATTTTTTGTATAATATGTTTTATTTTATCTTGTGTAAGTGTTTTTTTAATTAATTTTATTGATTTGTTTCCTAAGAATTATTTAATAGTAATTATTTTTAGTTTTCTTTTTTTTAATATTTTAATATTTTTGTTTAATATATTTAATAAAAAAGTATTAAATATTATTGGTATTGTTTTGGAATTTATTCTTGCTATAATTATATTATTTTTGTTTTTTAGTCCTATTAAGATACCTGTTTTAACTTATCATGATTTTACCTTAGTAAATCCTACAAATGAAATGCAAATAAATAAGAAAGTTTTTGAAAAACAGATGATGTATTTAAGTAAAATGGGGTACAAGACTTTAAAATTAAAGGATATAGAGTGTTTTATTGAAAGTAAATGTAATTTATCTAGAAAATCAGTTTTAATAACTATTGATGATGGGTGGAAAAGTGAGTTGGAAATTGCGCTTCCTATTTTAAAAAAATATAATTTAAATGCAGTAATTTTTTATCTAGGTGAAAATGTTGATGGTAAAAATCAAAATTTTATGAATTTAGATGATTTAAAGAGGATTGAGGATGAATATGATAATATAGAGATTGCTAGTCATAGTTATTCTCTTCATTATGATGATGCATATATGCTTGATTTAAGTGAATTTGTTAGTGATATGAAAAAGATGAAGAAAGTTGTTAATTCAAAATATTATGCATATCCTAATGGAATGTATTCTCAAAAATATATGGAAGCATTAGAAAAGGAAAAGTATAGTTTGGCTTTTACTTTTGGACAGAATAATACTCATAGAAAATTAACCCAAAAAGATAATAGGTACGAGCTTCCTAGACTTAATTTTAGTACTGATATGCCGTTATGGAAGTTTGTACTTAGATTAAATTGGTATAAATAAGTAAATTTGAGTCTATTTAATTGTTATTTGTGTTATAGTGTTTGTGTATTTTATAATAACTTGGAGGTATTTGTATAGGAAGTATACAACATATTTATAGTCCAGATATGTGGAAAGTAGTTTTCGAATGAAAAAGTAAGATTTTATCTGGTGATTATATATATAAAATAGTAATTTGATGGTGTGATGATGAAATATCGTGTGGAGAAATTGTTGAGTTTATTTCAAAACAGGTTATGACGATATATTAAGTGGGAAATATTTTGTTAAGGTTTTTCCTTATCATGAGAAAAAGAATGTTGTTATCGATGAAAACGAAAATATAATATCTTTAATAAGAGGTGTGAAAGATGTATTTTGAAAAAAATGATTAAGGATATTAAGTGATTTAAAAATATGATATAATAAATGAAGAGTGATATCATGAAAAAATTATTTGGTGAAATTAATTTAACATGGAAAAAATTAATTATTTTTTCGATTATAGCTGGAGTGTACACTGGTGTTATGGCAATGCTTCCAATTGCTGAAAATACCTCATTAGAGGATATAAGTATTTCATTTGAAGTATGGATATTATTTGGTATATTGATTATTATGAATAGTAAGTCTGCAAAAGATTCGGCATTAAAATGTTTTGTTTTCTTCTTGATAAGTCAGCCTCTTGTTTATTTGGTTCAGGTGCCATTTAGTAATTTAGGATGGGGAATATTTAATTATTATAGAAACTGGATTGTTTGGACTATGTTAACAATACCAATGGGATTTATTGGTTATTATATGAAAAAGGATAAGTTGTGGGGATTATTAATATTGGTTCCTATGTTAATATTTTTAGGTATACATTATAGTAATTTTTTAGGAGAAACTATATATTATTTTCCATTTCATTTATTAAGTTGTTTATTTTGTTTTTTTACAATTTTAGTTTATCCTATAGTTATATTTGAAAATAAAAGGATTAGGATTACTGGTGTTATAATAGGTATATTAATAATTCTTGCGATGAGTTTTATTCCACTATCTAAAGGAACTGTATATAATACAATTGTTTTAGTAAATGACGGTTCTGCGAGTGCAGTATTTGATGATAGTTATAAAGTTTATTTAAAAGATAGTAAGTTTGGTAATGTACATATAGAATATGACGAATCACTTGATGATTATGAAGTTGTTGCAGAGTTTAAGAGAGGCGGTAAAACAGTTTTAATACTTGAAGATTCAAAGGGTAATAAAACTGAATATGATCTTGATATAAAAAGGGACAAATATGATATAAATAAAAAGTAATATTAATGATGATGAAATTATAATTAATTTCATTTTTTTTGATAAAATTTGTTGAATAGGTGGTTCGTAGTTATGGTGATATTAATTGTTTTTAAAGTTCTTAAAAATAGAATAATTATGGTATAATGTTCTATGAATTGGAGTTGAACCAAATGAGCGAAAAAAAAGGGTTTAATAAAACTAATATCAATTGGTATAATCCGACTTATGGAAAACCACTAACAAACTCTTATAATTAAAGATATTTAACTCAATTTCTTTTTACATTTTGGAAGAAAAAATAGTGAAAAAATTTAAAAAATGAGTGTAGTTACGACTTATGGAAAACTAAGATTTCAGATAAAGGAGATGATAATTTTGGCAAAAGATTTAATGATAAGAAGCAGTACTGAAGAATTTATAACATTTAAAATTAAGGAAAAGGAGAAAGGTATTCAAGTAAGATATGAAAATGAGACTTTATGGATGACACAAAAAGCTATGGCCGAATTATTTGATGTTGAACAACCTGCAATAGCAAAGCATCTTATAAATATATATAATGAGAAAGAATTAGATAAAAATTCAACTTATTCCAAAATGGAATTAGTTCAAAAAGAGGGAAACAGAAATGTTAAAAGAAATGTTGAGTTTTATAACTTGGATGCAATAATTTCAGTTGGATATAGAGTAAATTCGATAAGAGCAACACAATTTAGAAGATGGGCAACTAACATTTTAAAAACATTCACTATTCAAGGATATGTTTTGGATAAAGAAAGAATGAAAAACGGCTCATTTATTGATGATGATTATTTTGAAAAATTATTAGAAGAAATTAGAGAAATAAGACTATCAGAAAGAAGATTTTATCAAAAAGTAACTGATATTTATGCTACAAGTATAGATTATGATGCTAAATCTCCAATTTCAATTAACTTTTTTAAAAAAGTTCAAAACAAAATGCATTATGCGGTATCTAAACAGACTGCTGCAGAAATTATTTATGATAGAGCAAATTCAGAAAAAGAACATATGGGACTGACTTCTTGGAAAAAATCTCCTAATGGCAAAATAATGGAATCTGATGTTGTAATTGCTAAAAATTATTTATCTAAAGATGAAATAAAAGATTTAGAAGGAATAGTCAGTGCTTTTTTAGAAATAGCAGAAAATAGGGCTAGAAGGCATATCCCAATGACTATGGAAGACTGGGCAACTTAATAGATAAATATTTATTACTTGATGATAGGGATATATTAAAAGATGCTGGTAAAATATCACACGAGATTGCTTGTGATAAATCATTAACAGAATTTGAAAAGTATAGAGTAAAACAAGATAAGCTGTATAAGTCAGATTTTGATTTATTATTGGAAGAAAGTAAAAAGGGTGATTAGATGGTTAGAAAGATTATATTCTCATCTTGATAATCCAAATGAGTATGTGATTTTAGAAGGAGCACAAGGTTGTGATTTAGATTTAAATCATAGTGGTAATTATCCATATGTTACAAGCAGAAATGTTTCTACATCCCAATTACTAGCTGATTCAGGGATATCACCAGAAAGATTATTACAAACTATAATGGTTATTAGGCCATTTCCTATTAGAATAAGTAATATTACTAAATTAGGAGATATTATATATACTGGTGCGTATGGAACTGGTCAAGAACTTACATGGACTGAAATCAATGTTGCGGCTCAATTTGGATGGTATCCTTATAAAGAAATGTTAGATGATTTTAAAATTGAATATGAAGAAGATGAATTTTTAGAATATGTAAGAGAAGATATATTAAGATGTCCTGAAATATATTTAAAGCAAATATTTGGAGATAAATATATTAATCCTACTGATGTAACTTTATTACAAGCATTAGAAATGGAAAGATTATATTATAAATCAATCGGTGAAAGAGAATATGAAAGTAACTATATTGAATTGCCTTTAACTGAATCAAAAGATTGTCCTACATGTATTTATGATTTATCTGAACAAACTACTGTTACAAAGATGGAAAGAAGAATCTTTGATTTAGATATAAGAAAATTAATTAATAACTGTCGAATTAATACACCATCTAGTTTATATTTAAATTTCTTTCAACATTTAAGTTATGCTCATAAAGGTTTAAATGGTAATTATGATGATATATATTTTGATAAACCATTAAGAGTTTATCTTGATTGGCTTGAAAGTGAAACTGGTATTGATATATCTACTTTAGGTACTGGTGCTAGAAATGATGAAAGAATAAAAAGAAAAGAATTAATAAAAAGATAGGCTGGCCATATGACCTGGTAATGTAGAGTTGTAAATTGATTACAATTAATTTAAACCCCTAATAAATGTTATAAATTTAGACAGATTAGTACAAAATCTGCCTTTTTTATGCTATAATTTTAATGATTTTAAAAAGGAGTTGATCCAAATGAATGAAAATAAAACTAATATAAACTGGTTGTTTACGATTTATCCAAGAATAGAAGAAAACCTAGGTAAAACAAGGGATTGTGGGATATAACATCTTGCAAGTTTTATATAAAGTTATGTTAAAATAGGGAAAAAATAATAAAAAATGACTATTTTTAATGCAAAATATAGTAAGAAGTTTAAAGGTGATTACACCACCTAATAATAAGAATATTGAGGTAAATTATATGATTCACATTATGAAATTGAAAGAACAATATTTCAATTATATTAGATATGGAACTAAGGAATATGAAATACGCTTAAATGATGAAAAAAGAAAAAATATAAAAAGTGGAGATTTTATTGAGTTTCAAAAAGAACCATTTTTAGAAGAAAAAATGCTAATAATGGTTGATGACATATTACATTATGATAATTTCAACGAATTATTTAAGAACATAAACATTGAGTTTTTAGCAGATTCATCAATAACAAAAAAACAATTAAATGCAGATTTAGAAAAATTTTATTCAATAGAGAAGCAAAAAGAATATGGTGTTGTTGCTATTAAGTTAAGAAAAGATATTGTAATTAATAATTCAAGTATTAATAATATTTCTTATAATGATAAAATTTTTGATATTTTAAAAAATAATTATTATAGTTTTGATTGTTGGTTTGATAAAATGAAATCTAACAATATTGATATATACTATACAAAGAAAGATAATAATATGACATCAATTATGATGTTAAAACTTGGCGAAACAGATTCTCAGCAATTTCTAGAGAAAGGCAATAAATTAAAAATTAGAACTCTTTTGGTTAATGATAAGAACAAAGGAATAGGGAAAACGTACATGAGTATTATTGATGACATTGCTATTAATAATAATATAGATTATATTTATTTAACCATAAAAAAAGATAATAAAGAATTAATTGATTTTATGAAAAGGTATGGATATAAGGAGTATAATCAATATAACGATGAATTTGTATATTATAAGGAGTTAAAATGAGTATAATCTTAATGTCAATTAAACCTGAATATGTAGATAAAATATTTACTGGCGAAAAGAAATACGAATATCGTAAAAGAATGTGCAAAGAAAAGATTGATACAATTATCGTATATTCTTCATCTTCAATACAAAAGGTTGTAGGAGAATTGAAAATAAAGCAGGTTTTATATGATAAGAAAACTATTATATGGAACACAACGTATAAGCAAGGCGGTATAACGAAAATTAAATATGATAAATATTATGAAAATTGTGATTATGCTGTAGCATATGAAATAGAAAAATCAATATTATATGACAAACAAAAAGACTTAAAAGATTTTAATGTTAAAAAGGCGCCACAATCATATGTGTATATTACAAATAAAAGGAGTTGATCCAAATGAATGAAAATAAAACAAATATAAACTGGTTGGCTTGTATTTATGCCGTACATCACTTAAAGCCTTATAAAATGGGGACTTTTAAGAAATGAGATCTTGCAAGTTTTAATAAAAAAAGAAGAAAAATTTGAAAAAACAGGTCAAGAATTACTCATTTTTGAGGAGAATTAGGGTACTGGCTTGTAATATGCCGACACATTTAATATTTATAAAAAGAGGTGATAAAATGGGGATATTTGTATTTGCCTTTACTGCGACTGGAAAATCAAATGTAGCTAAAAAGTATAAAAATGTTATAGATATGGAGTCAACACTTTATAAGTATATTGGTAATGACTTAGAAGATGAGTCTTTAAAAAGTACATCAAGATTTTTAAATGAAGAATGGCCAGAAAATTATTTTAAAGCACTAAAGGAAGTAAAAGACAAGTATGACTATATTTTAGTGGCTGATGAAATATGTAATGATTTTATATTAAACAATGGATATGAGTATTGGTATGTATATCCTAGAAGAGAATTAAAAGAAGAGTATTTAAACAGATGTAAAAAAAGAGGTAACAATGAAGAATTTATTTCTTGGTATTCAAAATTATGGGATGAGTGGATAGATAAATGTGAAGAAGATAAATGTGCATCAAAAAAAATAAAATTAAATAGTAATGAATATTTGGAAGATATACTTCCAAATTTGAAATTAAAATAATTAATAAAGGAGATGACTCTCATGAATGAAAATAAAACTAATATCAATTGGTATCCAGGTCATATGGCTAAAACAAAAAGATTAATAAGTGAGAATATTAATAAAATAGATGTTGTATATGAAGTAATAGATGCAAGAATGCCATATTCATCAAAGATAAAAGATATAAAAAACTATATAAATAATAAACCAGTTATTTTAATAATGACGAAGATAGATTTATGTGATATGAAAGAAACAAATAAATGGATAAAGTATTATGAAAATTTAGGTTATAAAGTATTAGGTATAGATCTTGAACACAATCCTAATCTAAAAAAAATAATTAATGCGACAAATGAAATAATGCAGGAAAAAGTGGAAAAAAGAATTGATAAGGGTATGATTAAGAGAAAGACAAGGGTATTAGTGGTTGGAATTCCTAATTGTGGAAAATCTACATTAATAAATAGATTGGCTGGGAAAAAGGTTGTTGGAACTGGTAATAAACCTGGAATAACAAAGGAATTAAGTTGGATAAGAGTTAATGATGAAGTTGAATTACTAGATACACCTGGTATTTTATGGCCTAAGTTAGATCAGGAAACTGTTGCTTTAAATTTAGCTAGTTTAAGTGCTATAAAGGAAGAAATATTACCAATATACAATGTATTTTCATATATAATAAGTACTTTATATAAGTATTATCCAAATATACTTGAAGAAAGATACGGTATAAAAGAATTATCAGAAGATATGATTGAAAATATGGATATAATTGGTAAGAGAAGAGGTTGTATATTAAGAGGTAATGAAATTGATTATGATAAAGTAATGAGTATTGTTTTAAATGATTTAAAAAGTGGTATAATAAAGTCAATAACGTTTGAAAGAGTAAGTGATTATGAATAAAGATAAAAATGTATTAGTGCTTGCTTATTTAGGTGATGCTATATATGAGGTATATATAAGAGAATATTTAATCAATAATAATATTGTTAAAGTTGATATGCTTCAAAAAGAGGCAATAAAGTATGTAAGTGCTAAGGCACAAGCAAAAATAGTTAATAGTTTAATTGAACAAGGTATATTAAGTGATGATGAATTAGAAATATTTTATAGAGCAAGAAATCATAAAGGTACAAGACATCCTAAGAATACAGATATAATAACTTATAAGCATTCAACAGGATTTGAAGCAATAATAGGATATTTATATTTAGAAGATAAGAAAAGATTAAATAAAATAATTAATATTATATTGGAGGATTAATATGTATGTATTTGGAAAAAATGTTGCTAATGAAGTAATAAATGATGTTAAGAAAATTAAGAAAGCATATATTTCAAAAAATTTTGATGAAAAAAATATAATGTCAGTTTTGAACAGAAACAATATATATATTAAATGGATGGAAAAAAGAGATTTGGATAAATTTGTTGATGGTAATCATCAAGGTATTGTTTTGGAAATTGATGATTATGAATATTCTGATGTTGATGAATTAATAGAGGATAATGGAATAATAGTAATGTTAGATCATTTAGAGGATCCACATAATTTAGGTGCTATAATAAGAACCTGTGAAGCTGCTAAAGTATCTGGTATAATAATTCCAAAGGATAGATCTGTAAGTGTAAATTCAACAGTAATGAAGGTAAGTGCTGGAGCATTGGAACAGGTTAAGATTTCTCAGGTTACTAATTTGTCACAGACACTTAGTTATTTAAAAAAACAAGGTTATTGGATTGTTGGTACTGATATGCAAGGAACAAATTATACGGATATAGATTATAGTGGAAAAATTGTTATAATTATAGGTAATGAAGGTAAAGGTATGAGTGATATAATTAAAAAAAATTGTGATTTTATCGCTAAAATTCCAATGAGAGGTAGTATAAATAGTCTTAATGCATCAGTTGCTGCTGGAATAATAATTTTTGAAGCAATTAAAAAATAATAAAATTATTGGGAGGTTATTATGAATAATAGAATTAGATTTTGTTTAAAACATTATGATTTTCAATTGTTTGGAGAATATAGTGTATAGAGATTTAAATGATTATGAGTTAATTTCATATGTTTCTGAAGATAATGAAGAAGCAAATAATATTCTATTTGAAAAATATAAACCATTAATAATTGATAGATCTAAAAAGTTGTTTAAATATTGTATGAATAAGGGTGTTGAATTAAATGATTTAGTACTTGAAGGAATGCTTGGTTTGAATGACGCTATAGTTAGTTTTAAGGATACTAAAGATGTTATTTTTTATACTTATGCTTTAAAATGTATTAATAGTAGAATAATTACTTTTATAATAAAATCTGGAAGGTTAAAAAATAAGGTATTGAATGATAGTATTTTTTTAGAGTTGAATAGTCAGGATGAAAGTAATAATTATGGAAAAAATTTGGTTGATAATAGTTATAATCCTGAAAATGTTCTTTTAAAAGAGGAAAGTGTTCAGGAAATAATGAATATAATTGATACAGTTTTAAGTGATTTTGAGAGAGAAGTAATTAATTTAAAAATAAATGGATTTAAGTATAAGGAAATAGCTGATATAACTGGTAAAGATATTAAGTCTATTGATAATTGTATTCAAAGATGTAAGAGTAAAATAAAAGAGGAACTAGATAAATTCTAGTTTTTTTAAAAAAAAAGTACATTTTTTTTATGCATTATGATATAATGTATTAAGATAGGTGAAGTAAAGGGGAATAGTTATGAATAGTGAAAATATAATTGATTTTATGAATAATAGCACTGATACTTTTGAAAATAAGTCTGATGTAAATAATTCTTTTGATTTTAATAAAAGTTTTAATGATAATATTAATAAGGATAATAATGATAATTTTATTAATGTTGATGATGATGACGATATAATTATTTCTAAGTCTTCTAATGATAATTTAAAGTTTGATAAAAATTATGATGACAAAATAATGAATATTATTAATGATAAGAATTATGATATAGAATCTGATTCAATTATTTCTAAGTCTTCTAATGATGATTTGAAGTTTGATAAAAATTTTGATGATAAAATGATGAGTATTATTAATGATAAGAATTATGATAATGAATTTAAGTATGAGAATTCATCATCTGATGAAAAATTTGAGTTAGATAGTTTTTTTGATAGTATTTATAATGGTGTTGAGGATGCAAATGAATTAATATCTCAAATTAATCTTAAGAAACAAACTTTGATGGAAACAGAAAAGGAAATATCTAATTTAAAGGATCAAATAGCAAGGGAAAAAGAAGAATTTTCTAAGTATATGGATTCTCAAAAGCAAGCATTAGAATTAGAAAAGAAACAATTGAGAGAAAAGTCTGAACTTCAAAGATTAAGATTATCTGAGGAAAGTGCTCAGGTTAAAAATGATGCAGAAGTTAGAAATAATGAGTTAGAGTTAAAGGAACAAAAATTAAAGGTTGAAGTAGAAAAATTAGAGATGCAAAAGGCTAATTTTGCTAAGTATAAAGAAGTAGAAGAGGAAAAAATTAAAAATGAATTAGAAAAACTTGATATAGAGAGGGAACAATTACAGAAGGAAAGAGATTTAACTTTTCAAACAATAGAAAATAATAAAAAGGAATTTGAGATTGAAAAGGAACATTTTAATAGAATTAAACAAATTGAAGAGCAAAAATTAGAATCTGAAAGGGAAAATTTAAATAAGAATTGTGAAAGATTTAAAAGATTAGTTACAGGTCTTTCAAATAATTTTAATAAAATGCCAAGCGAATAGTCCAGTATGGGCTATTTTTGTTTGTTAATATTGAAAAAACGAATAAATTATTGTATAATAAGGCTAATTCGGAGGGGTAAAATGGATAGGATAATTTATATAGGTTTTTTAAAAGGTTATGGAAAAAATGAGGTTTTATTATATGAAGAAGGTGGGCAAATATTTGAGTGTTCTACAAATGTTAAGATACCTGAAAAACTAATTGAAAAAATACTATTAGCGCCTCAAGATGCTTTAAACACATATAATGGATATAGTAAAGAACAATTTTTAAAAGTATTGGCTGATTTAAAAGATGCTCAGCAACCTGAATTTGTTAGAGAATTAAGTGATTTAAAATTGAAATTATTGTTAAGAACTCACATTGTATATTGTGTTTATTTAAGATTAATTGACGAGAATAAATTTAATGAAAATTTCAAAAGGAATGATAAAAATAATGTTATAGACAATAGTTATTCATTGCTAAAGTATAATCAACCTTTAATACCTATAATGGTGTATCGTTCGATAGATGGTAAATTTAGAGAATTATTGACCGGTATTACAATAACAAGTATTGAAGCTGAAAACGCGGAATATGAAACTAATCATAGTTTAGTTCAATTAGGTGATAGTCATGCTGCATTTATAAATGTTCATGAATTAAAAATGGTATCTGAAATTGAGGTTAAAGAATATCAGGAAAATCATCAGTATAAAAAAATATTTGTGAAACAATTAAACGCTATATTTAGTAAAGCAACTGAATCATATGATAATGTTGTTGAAAATATGTTAGGTAAGAGAAAAACTTTAGAATAAATAAAACAGATGAATATCTGTTTTTGTGTTATAATAGTTTGGTGGTGGTATTGTGAGAAAACCAGAGTTACTTGCTCCAGTTGGTTCAAAAGAATCTTTAGTTGCAGCTATAGAAGCAGGGTGCGATGCTGTTTATTTAAGTGGAAAAAAATATGGTGCTAGGGTTTATGCATCTAATTTTAGTGATGAAGAAATTATTGAAGCGATAAAATATTCTCATATATATGGAGTTAAGGTTTATGTAACTGTCAATACAATAATATATGAAAATGAGGTTAATGATTTTATAGATTATGTGGATATGCTACATAAAAATGATGTTGATGCAATAATTATACAGGATATAGGAATGTTTGATTTAATTAGGAAAATGTATCCTAATTTGGAAATTCATATCTCTACTCAGATGCATGTTCATAATCTTGAGGGTGTTAAATTTTTTGAAAAGTTAAATGCTCAAAGAGTTGTACTTGCCAGAGAAACAAGTATTGATGTAATAAAAGATATTAAGAAAAAAACGAATATTGAATTGGAAGTATTTGTGCATGGTGCGCTTTGTATAAGTTATTCTGGTCAATGCTTAATGAGTAGCTTGATAGGTGGAAGAAGTGGAAATAGGGGAGCATGTGCTGGATCTTGTAGATTACCATATGATGTGATAAGTGATAATAAAAAGGTAAATATTGATAAGTATCCGTTAAGTACGAGAGATTTAATGACTTTAGATCATATAGGTGAATTGATAGAATCAGGAATTGATAGTTTTAAAATAGAGGGCAGAATGAAAAGACCTGAATATGTGTATCAAGTTGTAAGTTTATATAGACGTGCCATTGATTCATATGTTGGAACAGGAAAATCTGATATCACGCAAAGTGATATTGATGAAATGAAGAAAATATTTAATAGGGAATTTACAAGTGGATATTTATTTAATGAAAAATATATAATGAATTGTAAAAGACCAAATCATCAAGGGATTGAGATAGGTAAGGTAATTGATTATAAAAACGGATATGTATATGTAAAATTAAATGAAAAATTAAGTGTTCATGATGGAATAAGAATATTAGGTAAAGTTGATAAAGGTTTAATGTTAAATAAAATTTTTATAAATAAGGAAAGTGTTAAAGAAGCAAATAAAAATGATATTATTAATTTTAAATATGAATATGTGGATAAAAATTCAATTGTTGTTAAAACGACAGATTATAATCAAATAGAAGAAATAAATAATAAAATTGAAAATAAAGGTAGAAAAGTTTTAATAAGTGGAAAAATTGTTTTGAAGGAAAATGCTATATTGGAGTTATCTGATGGGAAAAATAAAGTTGTTGTTAGTGCTGATATAGTTGAGCAAGCAAAGAATAATCCTATAACAAAGGATAAGGTTGAAAAACAGATTAATAGATTGAAGGATACACCATTTATATTTGATGATTTAGATATAATTATGGATGATTTTATTTTTGTAAATATTAGAGACTTGAATGAACTTAGGAGAAATGCAGTTGATCAATTGGTTCAAAAAAGACTTTATCATACTAAATATTTAAAGAATATTTATAATATAGATGTTCCTAATTTTGAAAGAAAATGTGATCAGAGTTATTTAATAAGTAATATCGAACAGTTTAAAAGAATTAATAAATATGATTATTTATATATTGATGATGATGAATTATTTAATAAAATTAAGGGTGATAATATTTATCTTAAATTACCAAGAGTCATAAATAAATATAATGATTTTAATGGACATTTACTAGTTGGTGAGATTGGCTCATTAAATAGATATAAAAATGTAGATACTGATTTTTCATTTAATGTTGTTAATTCTTATTCTGTTGCTTTTCTTCATAGTTTAGGAGTAAATAAAATTACTCTTTCTTATGAGCTTACTTTAGATCAGGTAAAAGAAATTATTGATAATTATCATAAAAGGTATAAGAAGCATCCTAATTTAGAGGTTATAACAGAGTGTTATGAAGAAGTAATGGTTTCCAAGTTTAATTTATTAGATTATTATGGAATAGATAATGGGAAAATTAGAGATAGATTTGGCAAATTATATGATATAAGGATAAAAGATAATTTGATGTATATATATAATTATCAAAAAAGAAATTTAAATAAGCAAGATTATTATGATATTGGAATTAATGTTACAAGAATTAATCTATAATTCTTGTTTATTTTTTTTTTATGTATTATAATATATATAGAAAATAGGAGGGTATATGAAAAAGACAATTGTCGCTATTATATTATTGCTTGTTTTATTTCCTATTTTAATTAAAGGTGGGAATATTTATAATTTATGTGTTTATATTTTATCACTTATTGGATTAAATGAATTCATTAATATTAAAAGTATTAAGAAGGAAGTTCCGCTTTTTATAAAAATTATTAGTTTTATATCAATTACTTTTTTGATATTTGCTAGTGTTAATGTTGTTAATCTTACATATTTTATTGATTATAGGGTTTTATCTGGAATATTTATATTGTTTTTAATTCCTACTTTAGTGTATAAGGATAGATCTATATATAGTATAAATGATGCTTTTTATTTAATTGGTGGTGTTTTATTTTTAGGAATTTCTTTTTCATTATTGATAGTTGTTAGAAATTTTAATTTGAATATATTAATATATTTATTATTAATAGGTACTGTTTCTGATACATATGCTTTAATAACAGGAAAATTAATTGGAAAGAGAAAATTATCAAAAGAAATATCTCCTTCTAAGACTATTGAAGGCTTGTTTGGTGGGATACTTTTTGGTACTTTTGTTCCAATTGTATATTATTTAACTGTTGTTAATTCAGATATAAGTATTATACTTCTTATTTTTGTTACACTGTTCTTGTGTTTATTAGGTGTTTTTGGAGATTTATGTTTTTCTTCAATAAAAAGATATTTTGGAAAAAAGGATTTTTCTAATTTAATACCAGAACATGGTGGAGTGTTGGATAGATTTGATAGTATCATATTTATTTTGTTAGGTTTTACTTTTTTTATAGGAATAATAGGAGGTTAATATGACTTTAATATATATGATTTTAATGTTGGGAATAATAGTTTTTATTCATGAATTTGGACATTTCATATTTGCAAAAAAGGCTGGAATATATGTATATGAGTTTTCTATTGGTATGGGACCTAGAATTTTTAAATTCAATAGGAAAAATGATGAGACTGAGTATTCTATAAGATTGTTTCCAATTGGCGGTTATGTTCAGATGGCTGGTGAGGAAATAGAGGAGGATAAGGATATTCCAGTTGAAAAGAGAATGCAGTCTAAAACCTGGATACAAAGATTTTTAACTGTAATAGCTGGTATAATGTTTAATTTTATTCTTGCGCTTATAATATTTTTTATTGTTGGTTTGACTGTTGGATGTCCTTCTAATAAGCCTTATATTAATTTGGTTGATGATGGAATAAATAGTAATTTAATAAGTGTTGGAGATAGGATACTTGAAGTAAATGGTAAAAAGGTTATTTTTATTGATAAGATGTTACTTGATATACAGGTTAATAATAGCAAGCCTTTAAAGTTAAAATTACAGGATGAAAATGGTTCTAAAAGAGATGTTACACTTAATCCTATTGAAGTTAATGAGGATGGAAAAGTTACTTATAAGTATGGTATAGGAATAGGCAATGATGTTGAGAAAGGCTTTTTAGCAGCATTAAAGTATTCTTTTGTTAAATTTGCTAGTTTAATTACTCAAATGGTGTTTGTAGTTGGATATTTGTTTACTGGTAAATTAGGTTTGTCAAGTTTGTCTGGACCTGTAGGTATATTTAATGTTGTTGGTGAATCAGCACAAGCAGGTTTTATAAATTTGGTTTATCTTACTGGTTTTATAAGTCTTAATGTTGGTTTTATGAATGTTTTACCAATACCTGCTCTTGATGGTGGAAGAATCTTATTCCTTATTATTGAAAAGATTAAAGGTAGTAAGATTGACGTTAAGTTTGAAAATACGATTCATGTTATTGGATTTGCTTTATTAATGATTTTAATGGTTGTAATCACTTTTAATGATATTATTAGGATTATAAAATGATTAAGCTAACAGATTTTGTTTATGATGAAGATGATGTGATAAGTGATTCAATTGTTAATTTTTATATTAATAATAAAGCAGACGAAAAATTTATTGAAAAATATATAAGTGATAATAGATTTCAAAAATTTGTTAAGAAAAACTTTTTGATGAATAAAATAAGTGATAAGTATTTAACTAGATTATATAATGATTATAATGATGAAGATGATATTGTTGATGAATATGATTATATAACTAGTGTTAATACTACAAGATGGATTTGAAGTAGACTGATGTCTACTTTTTGTTTGATTTGACTTTTATAAGAAAAAGTGTATAATATATGAGAAAAAAAGGGGAGTTTTTATGAAAAATATAAGATTAAGAAAGGGTATTTTATCTGTTTTATTTGCTGGATTTACTTTGGTTAGTTTGTCATCATGTGGTAAAAAAAATGAGGATGAAAAAGCTGAAAATCAGGTAGGTTATGTTGATGTAGAAAATCCTAAGTCTTTATCTTCTAGTGAGTTTGTTTTTTATAATTGTGGTGATCATGATGATGTAGGAATATCTAATCAGGATAGGTTATTAAAAAAATGTGATGAACGTGATATTTCAGCAGGAATTATAATAGGTAGTGATGCGGAATCTCTTCTTGAAATATTTGAGGATGTTGAGTATACAAAGTCTGTTATTGAAAAGAATAATGTAGATTTACCTATATATTTTAATGTAGATAAAATAATGTCAAATGATAAATTAAGTTATGTTGATAAGGCAAATCTTATTAGTGAGTATTTAAATCTTGTTTGGCAAAATAATATTTATGTTGGCTTATATGGAACTAGTTCTAATTTAGTATTTTTAGATAAGTATTGTATGTCTATATCTGATAAGTATGATTGTTTTGTTGTTGATGATGGAATTGTAAAGTATGATGGAAATTATTCTTTTATTCAAAATAAGGATGGAAGTGTTATTTCTAATTATAGATCAGATGAATTTGATGATGATATTTCGAAGATGATTAAATCTAATGGTTTTAATTGTAAGGAAAATTTTTCTCAAACTGGGTTTTATAAATTTGAGTTAAATGATAACATTGATAAGGTTGCTTTAAAATATGATTTGAGTGTTAATGATATTTTATCTTTTAATGGTATTAGTAGGGAAGATTTAATTCCTGGTATTATTTTAAGGATTCCTAATCAAATACAGAATAAAACAATCTCTGTTTTTCCAACTTTGAATAGGCAAAATTCTGCTCTTTATAGAGGAATTGACATATCTTTTTATCAGGGGGATATTTCAAGTGAAAGATTTGAAAAATTATCTGGTCAAATTGATTTCGCTATATTAAAAATATCTGAGCAACAAGATAAGAATTTTAGTTTATTAAGAGAGGATCCTAAATTTAGAGATTATTATAATAAATGCGTTGAAAGTGATATTTCTGTTGGTGGATATTATGTTACACATGCTACAAATACTGATGAAGCTATTAAAGAAGCAAAACTTATTATAGATGGTATTAAAGGATTAAATATTACTTTTCCAATATATATTGATTATGAGAATACTAAAGATTCAATATATGAAGATGAGTTTTATGAAATTAAAAAGAATAATGAATTTAAGAAAATGTTAGAGAGTGTTAATGAGTTGTTTTTAGATGCTGGATTTAGGTTTGGTATATATACTAATTTATCTACATATTCTGATATGGTTAGTATGATTGGTCAAGAAGAGTTGGAAAAATATGAAATATGGTTATCAAAGCCTAATGATTATAAAAGAACAAATTTTGTTGTTGATGAAGGCCCAGTATGCAAAACAAATGATGGTTCTTTATCATATCCTTGTGATATGAATCAGGTATCTTGGTCTATTAGTGATTTAGGAATCGGTAATTCATCTGGTTGTGTAGATTATAACTTATGTTATAAGGATTATAAAGCTCCTAAAGAAATAATTAAGTTACCTCCAGAGCAAATATTTGATACTAAGGAATATAAAAGAATTGATAAGAAAAGGGTGTTTAATAATATTATTAATTTTGGTGGAATAACAGCTGGGTTATTATTTAGTGTTTATGTAATTGGACATAGGAGAAAGATTAAGAGAAAACTTATAAAATTATTTAAATTAGCTAAATATAAATGTAATAAAATTGTTCCATCAAAGGAGTTGGTTAAGAAACCACAAAGAGTTCATTAGAACTCTTTTTTTCTTGACAATAATATATTTTCAATGATATGATAAATGCAACTATTTTGCATTTAGGAGGAAGTATGATTATAGAATATGATGAAATATATAATGAACAAATAAAAGATTTGTTAACAGAACTACAAGAACATATAGTAGATATTGATAAAGAAAAATACAATATTATGACTAAAGAGTATAGAGAAGAATATTTCAAAAAAACAATAGAGGAAATAAAAAGATATGATGGAAAGATGTTTTTATATAAAGATGATAATAAAATATTAGGATTAATAGTTGGAATAATAAATAATGAAGAAACTACTAAATATGATTTTAAAGCACCTAAAAGAGGAAGAGTATCAGAATTAGTAGTAACGAAGAATACAAGAAGTAAAGGAATAGGAAAAAAACTCCTTGAAAGCATAACTGAATACTTTAAAGAAAATCAGTGTGAAGATATTTTAATAGGGGTATTTGCTTATAATGAAAATGCAATAAAATTTTATGAAAAAAACAACTATCATGCTCGTTTGATAGAAATGTCAAAGAAAATAAAGGAGAATTAAAATGTTAGATATAATAAAAGATACCTTAATAGATACATTAAAGCTATTACCATTTCTATTTATAACATTCTTAATAATAGAATTTATAGAGCACAAAATAAATAATAAAAAAATAATAATAAAATCTAAAAAATTCGGATCATTTTTTGGGAGTTTATTAGGAATTATACCTCAATGTGGAATAAGTGCTTGTGCAACGAATTTATACGCAACAAGAATAATCTCATTAGGAACCCTAATATCGGTATACTTATCAACTAGTGATGAAATGTTACCACTATTACTAGCTAATAAAACAAATATAAGTGTAATACTAAAAATATTAGGACTAAAATTTTTAATAGGAATGATATCTGGATTTTTAATAGATTTTATAATAAGAAAAAAAGAACAACCTAAAATAGAAGAATTGTGCGATTATGATCACTGCAACTGTAATCATAATCATAGTATAGTAAGATCATCTATAAAACACACAATAAGTATAACTACATTTATAATGATATTTTCATTTGTAATTAATATTATTTTTGAATATTTAGGAGAATCATTCTTAGAAAGTTTATTTATGAAAAATACAATATTTGGTTATTTTTTATCAAGCCTTGTAGGATTAATTCCAAACTGTGGCGCTAGTATTTTAATTACTCAATTGTTTATAAATAATACAATAACATTTGGCGCTACAATGTCTGGATTATTGACGGGTGCTGGAATTGGGCTTTTAATTTTATTTAGAACTAATAAAAATTTTAAGGAAAATATAATGATAATTTCACTTATATATTTTATAGGGATAATATCTGGATTTTTAATAGATTTAGTAGGTGTTATATGATAGAAGAACTTTTAAAAAATAAGAATTTAAAGCAGACAAAACAAAGAATCGAAATTTTAAAAATTATAGAACAGTTGGATTTAGATGCTAGTAAAAAAAATATAATTGAAAATACTTCAATAGATAAATCTACTGTTTATAGAACTTTAGATACATTGCTTAATTATAATATTATTGAAACGAGTATTAATCATAAAAATGAATTATATTATGTAATAAAGCAGGAGCATAAACATTATATTAGATGTATTAAATGTCATAGAAAAAAAGAAATAGATATTTGTCCTGTTAATGAAATTAAAGATTCTGATTTTAAAATAATTACTCATAAAATAGAAATTGATGGTATATGTCAAAGTTGTGAAAAAGATGGATAATTGTGTTCATTTTTTTTTGTTTTTGCATAAATTAAATTGAGGGGTGATACGTATGCCATCATATAAAGAAATTGTAACAAAAGCTGTTATTGGAAAGGGTAAAAAGTTTTTTAAGAATACTTATACAATAGAAGCTACAAATAAACCTTCTACTGTTTTAGGATGTTGGGTAATAAATCATAAATTTAAGGGGTATAAATCCGGTGAATCTATAGGTGTTGATGGATCATATGATGTAAATATATGGTATTCTTATGAAAATGATTCTAAAACAACTGTTATTAATAAACAAATTAAATATAATGATTTATTTAATGTTAAGGTAAGACAGGAAGCTGATTTATCTGGTGATACTGATATAATAGTAAGAACTTTAAAGCAACCTACCTGTTCCAAGGTAAATATTGAAGATGATGGAAAAATTTCTTTTGATATTGAAAAGGAATTAGGTGTTGAAATAGTTGGTGAAACAAAGATGAAAATAGCTATTGAGGAAGATGAAGAACCATGGCAAGATTTATCTGAGGAAGTAACTGATGATATTGAAAAAGAAATAGATGATAATGTCAAAGAGGAATTTTTATAAAAGTATAGTGTTAACAAAAAAAGGTTGACATATCTTTTTTTTTTTGATATTATTAATACACGAATGGAGGAATTATAATGGCAGTTAAGTTAAGATTAAAAAGAATGGGAGCAAAGAAGAAACCATTTTATCGTATTGTAGCAGCAGATTCAAGAACTAAGAGAGATGGAATTACAATTGAAGATATTGGATATTATAATCCAGTAACTGAACCAGCAACTGTAAAAGTTGATGAAGAAAAAGTTTTATCATGGCTTTCTAATGGTGCGCAACCTACTGATACAGTAAGAGATATTTTAAGTAAACAAGGAATTATGAAGAAATTTCATGAATCTAAAATGAAAAAAGGTAATTAGTATGAGTTTAGTAGAATTAACTGAATTTATTGTTAAGAATCTTGTAACTGATCCTGACTCAGTTTCTGTACGTGAGTTTGATAGTGAAGAAGATTATAAAATAATTGAAGTTATTGTTAGTGAAGATGATATTAAAAAAGTTATTGGTAAGAATGGTAGAATTGCTAATGCTATTAGAACTGTAGTTCAAGCATCATCATATGCTAATAATGATAAAAAAGTAAAAATAAATATTGATTCATTATAGAAGATATTAATTTATCTTTTTTTTTGATATAATTATTTTGGTGATTTTATGGATCAGTTTGATGATGAAAAGTATCGTAGGCAATCAGATAGATATTTTGAAGATTATACTGGTATATCGGAACTTTGTAAACTTTTTCATTCTATGGTAAAGTTATGGAAGAATTATCAAAATAGAGATCAAATTTTGAATGATATTGTAAATAATAAGGATTTAATGTATAGAACTAGTATGTTAATGGATGAATGTGTTCAAATTTCATCTGATTTTTATAAAAGCATTGGATTAGAAAGTAAATATCAAGGAATATTAAATGGCGAAAGTGGTATAGAGGTGAATTTTGGAAAAACTTCTTCTGGAAATAATATTTGGAGTTCTGGGTTACAACAAATAGGTGATTTCGAGTATGTTTTAAATGTTACTGACCATAACTCAATAGAAACATCTTTTATAATTGTGCATGAATTTATGCATGCTATAACGATGTATGATGAGTTTAATGAATCTAAGTATTTGTTAAGGGAAGTTTGTCCACATATTGTTGAACTTTTATTTTCTGATTTTTTATTTCGAAATAAGGAAAAATATGGATTTAATGATGATGATCTATTATATGATTTGAGATTAACTAAATTTATGAGATTTTTAAATTATTATGATAGAACTAATAGATGTTTAAGACAGGATTATGTAATAGCGTTATTGGTTAATACACAATTAGAAAAAAAATCTTTTTTTGAAAAAAGAACTATTTTAAAAAATTTATTGGATGTATTGGATAAGGATGATATTATAGAGTCATTGGAGGTTTTACAGTTAAGGTTAAATAGAAAATCTTTTAACAGACGTCAAAAATATGTGAATGAAATGTTTGATTTTTTTACTGATTTGTTTAGTTGTATTACAAATTATCAAAAGAAAATAAAAAAATAAATACTTTAGGTATCTATTTTTTTTTGTATTCTTTAAGTACTGGTTGAATTTGTTTATTTGATAGCGCTTCTTCGATTGTTGGAATAAGCATATCAAAGTGTGAAATTAAGGAATTAGGCTTATTTATATAATTATCTTGACCAAATGGTATAAAGTATATATTTTTTGTATTTAATAGTTTCATAATATTTTCTCCATTTAGTCCCAAACCATCGTTTGTTGATACTCCTATAACTATTGGACTTCCATTTCTTAGTGTTGCTTTTGTGGCCATTGTAACAGGTGTATCTGTAATTCCATGTGCTAGTTTAGCTATAAAGTTTCCTGTTGCAGGTGCAATAACTAATAAGTCTAATTTTTCTTTTGGTCCAAATCGTTCTGCATCAATTATCGTTGAACAAACTTCGTGTTTTGTGATTGTTTCTAAAACTTTTTTAAAGTCTTTTCCTTTACCAAATCTAGTATCACATGATATAACACCGGGTGAAGCAATAGGAATAACGTCGTAACCTAGTTCTACAAGTGCTAATATTTGTTCCATAATTTTTTCTACTGTACAATATGATGAAGTAATTGCAAAACCAATTTTCATCTAAACATCCCCCATAACATCTATTATTTTTTTTGTTAAAATTTTTCCTGAAGTTTTAGGTGCTATTTTACCAGGTATTCCTAGATATAGTTTACTTTTTATAAAGTATTCAGCTAAAACTTCTTGGTCAACACCATATGGATGAGATGCAATATCAAGTACATATGCTTCTTTGTTTATGTATTTTATTAATTCTTCGTCTATTACAGTTTTTGGTACTGTATTTATTATAATATCATTATTTTTTAATTGTTCTATTAAGTCTTTTTTTTCGTATGAATAAAAGTTTTTAATTTTTAAGTTATCTAGTTTTATTTTATCGTAGCAATTTCTGATTGCTACTGTTGTGTTTGCGCCTAATATTTTTAAGTATTCTGTTAGTAATGATCCTATGTTTCCGTAACCAAATACAAGTACATTTGCATTTTTTAATGTTATTTCTGTATTGTTTATTATATCTGCAATTATGCCTTCTACTGTTGGAATTGCATTTTGTTTTATTATTTCTTTATCTTTCATGAAATATGTACATTCTCTATTTGCGATTTCTAACATATTTGTTAAGTTTTCTGTTGGAATACCAGAAAATATTAGAACGCTTTTTTTAGTATTTACTAATAGATTTTCGTTAATTTTAATTGGATTATTATTGAATCTACAATTTATCATATTTTTGTTTGTTACTCCATTTATTGGAAAAATAATTATGTCATATATACTTATGTCTATTTCATTTATATCGATGTTTTTAACTTTGTTATTTATATATGTGTTTTTATATCCTACAAGTGTTATGTTATGTTTTTTACTTAGCGATTCAATAATTTCTAAGTATCTGGTGTCTCCTCCTAAAACTAGTATTTCCATTATCTCATCCCTTTCATTTTAACATATGAAAAATAGGATAAAATGTTCCTGTTTCAAATGTATTTTTATTTCATAAATTATAATAGGGTGATTGTATGTGTGGAATAGTTGGATGGTATAGTAAATGCCATCAAAAGGATGATAAAAAGGTTTTAAAAAAAATGGTTAGGACGCTGAAGTATAGAGGTCCTGATCAAAAGGGTTTTTATTTTGATAATAATATGTTTCTTGGCCATAGGAGGCTTTCAATAATTGATTTAGAAAATGGTATGCAGCCGATGTCATATAATGGTTATACAATTGTTTATAATGGAGAGATATATAATGCTGATGTAATTAGGGATAAATTAAAAGATAAATATACATTTAAGACTACTAGTGATACTGAGGTTATTCTTATTGGTTATATTTTTTATGGTGTAAAGATATTGGATATGATTGAAGGGATTTTTTCTTTTTGTATTTATCATGATGATAAGTTATTTCTAGCTCGTGATAGGGTTGGTGTAAAGCCTTTGTTTTATTATAATAAAAATAATAATTTTATGTTCGCTTCTGAGATTAAGGCTTTGTTAAAAAATAAAATGGTTAAACCAATTATAAATATTAGGTCGTTACAGGAGTTGTTATCTTTATCGCCTTCACGTATACCTGGTAGTGGTGTTTTTAAGGATATATATGAGTTAAGACCTGGACATTATATGATTTTTGAAAATAGTAAGTTGAGTATTAAAAGGTATTGGAATGTAAAAAATAGAAAGTGTAATGATTCTTTTTTAGATGCTAAAAAAAAGGTTTTTGAACTTCTTACTGATTCAATTAAAAGACAGATGATAAGTGATGTTCCTATAGCTTGTTTATTGAGTGGTGGTCTTGATTCTAGTATAATAACTGCTATTTGTTCTAATGAATATAAGAAAAAAAATAAGCAAATTGAAACTTATTCTATAGATTATGAAGATAATGATAAATTTTTTGAAAAAACTAAGTTTACTGTATCTAGGGATGATC
Organism: uncultured Caryophanales bacterium; assembly: GCA_946624985.1. Classification (GTDB taxonomy): domain Bacteria; phylum Bacillota_I; class Bacilli_A; order RF39; family UBA660; genus UBA3631. Next base: position 71,701 of record CAMOSQ010000003.1, read on the forward strand.
AGTTTATTAATCTAATGTGTAATAAGTTTAATACTATTCATAATAAAAAGATAATTAGTCAAAGGAAGCTTGCTAAGTATTTAAGGGAGTCTGTTTTAGCTCGTGATTTACCTGGTATGGCTGATATTGATTCATCTTTATTATGGTTTAGTAAGGAAATATCAAAGGATTATAAGGTTATTTTAAGTGGTGAATGTGCGGATGAAATATTTGGTGGTTATCCTTGGTTTTATAGACCTGAGGTTATGAATAGAGAATGTTTTCCATGGCTTGATAGCATTGAATCTAGAAGTATGTTATTACGTAAGGATTTAAGAAAAAAATTAAATTTAAAGGATTTTTTAAATCAACAATATGAAAATATTATTAATGAAGTTCCAAAAACAAAAAATAAGGATGATTATAAGTATAAGAAGTTATTTTATTTAAATATGACTTATTTTATGCCTACACTTTTGGAAAGAAAGGATCGTATGACTATGAGAGCTTCACTTGAAGCACGTGTTCCTTTTGCGGATACTAAGTTAATAGAGTATTTGTGGAATTTGCCTTGGAATTATAAATTTTATAATAATACTGAAAAAGGTCTTTTAAGGGAAGCTTATAAGGATATTTTACCTAGTGAGATTGCGTATAGGAAAAAGAATCCATATCCAAAGACTCATAATCCTATTTATGCTGATTTAATTACTAAGATGTTAAAGAAAAGGTTAAAAAATAAGAAGTCGATATTATATAAAGTATTTGATATTAATGAACTTAATAAGCTAATTGAAACTAAAGGGGAAAGTTTTAAGGATCCTTGGTTTGGTCAATTAATGACTGGGCCTCAGTTACTTGCATTTTTGTATCAGTTTGATGTGTGGGCTAAAATGTATAGGGTGGAGTTAAATATATAATTTTTTATAAAAAAACCTAGGAATTTCCTAGGTTAAATTCTTAATGGCGGAGTTGGAGGGATTTGAACCCTCGCGCCAGTTACCCGACCTACACCCTTAGCAGGGGCGCCTCTTCAGCCTCTTGAGTACAACTCCAACGCTACGTATATAATTTTACACGATATGGATATTTATGTCAACTATTTTAACTTATTTTACATTGTTAAATTATTAATTGAAATTAAGTGTTATAAATGGTAAAATTAAGTAGGTGATGTTATGACTGGCAATGTTGTAAAGTTTTTTTTGAGTTTTATATTGTCTATAGTGTTATTTGTATTGGAGGTTTTGTTGCTGGTTCAATTTAATGTTAGTAGAGGTATTACTAAGAGCGAAATAAATAATATTATTGATGATGTAAGTATTGAAAATGAAATAATTGATTCTGATATTTATAAGGAGCTAGAGGATCAAATTGATTATGAACTTTTGCAGGAAATTGTAGAAAGTGATGAGTTAGATTCATATTTAAAAGGTAATGCTAAAGCTATTTATAATAATATTTTATATAATGAGAATAATAGTTATATAAGTAGTGATGGATTTAAGGAATATGTTCATAATTTGATTGAACACAAGAAGGAAGATATTTCTTCTGATGATATTGATATTATAGAAAGTAAAATTAATGAGTTAACTAAGGAAATTGATTTACAAATTGAAAATATTGAAACTTATAGGAGTGATATTGTTTTAATTTCATCGTTTATACTTGAAAAGACAACAATTTATTTAGCTTTGTTTTCTATATTAGTGGCATTTATAATAATTGTCATTAATAGATCTAAGGATGGATATATGTTTGTTGGACTTACTACAATAATAGTTGGTGTTATATTTTTTGTTTTATGGTTGTCTCTTTCAAGGACAATTAATACAACAGGAATTGATCGAGAAGTGATACATTATGTTAATCTTTATTTACCAACTTTGCTTAAAACTCTTAAAAAGTCTAGTATAATATTGTTTGTAATTGGTGCATTAGGATGTACTACATATACAATTTTACATTATCAAGAGGTGCAACAAAATGGAAATATGTGATTTATATAGGTATGAGAAAGAATTATATGCTAAAGGTATAAAATATATAGGTGGTGTTGATGAGGTTGGTAGAGGTCCACTTATTGGTCCTGTTGTAACTGCTTGTGTTGTTTTACCTTTGGATTTTAAGTTAGAAGGATTAACTGATTCTAAGAAACTTTCAGAGAAAAAAAGAGATATGTTTTATAAGTATATAATGGAGCATGCTATAGCGTGTGAGGTTGGTATTATTGGACCTGATATAATTGATGAGGTAAATATTTATGAAGCTACTAAACTTGCTATGAAACAAGCTATAGATAAGGTAAGTAATAAAATTAAGTTAGAACATGTGTTAATTGATGCTATGCCTCTTGAAATTGATATACCGTCAACTTCAATTATAAAGGGTGATGCTAAAAGTATTTCTATTGCAGCTGCAAGTGTTATTGCTAAGGTTACAAGAGATAAAATGATGTATGATCTTGATATTAAGTATCCACAATATGGATTTAAGAATCATAAGGGATATCCTACTAAGAAACATATTGAAGCAATTAATAAGTATGGATTAATTGAAGGATATAGGAAGACTTATGGACCAGTAAAAGATATTATAGGAGGTAAATAAATGAATTCATTTCAAAAAAACCCATTTATGAATAGTAATACTGTTGTTAATGAATATAACAGTAAGTTTAATGAAAAAAACAAGCTTGAGAAGATTAAAATGGATATGAATAAGGTAAAGCAGGTAAAACCAATTGTTAAGCAGGATAATTTAAAGACACAAATGACAATTAGTGATAAAATAGAAGCGCTTAATAATATTAATAGATGATTGTTGATCAGGTTAAAGTAGGTTCTTTTAGGACTAATTGTTATTTGCTTAAAAGTGGTAATGATGTTATAATTGTTGATCCTGGGGATGATTATGTTACTATAAAGAATCATATTGAGGGTTATACTGTTGTTGCTATTTTGGTAACTCATTATCATTTTGATCATGTTGGTGCTTTAGCTTATTTTAAAGATATAGATGTTTATGATTATAGGTGTGATAAGAAAAAATATAATTTAGGTAGTTTTTCTTTTTCTATTATTGATACTAAAGGTCATACTAGTGATTCTGTAAGTTTTTATTTTGAAGATGAAAAAGTACTTTTTGTAGGTGATTTTATTTTTAAAAATACTATTGGTAGAACTGATCTGGAAACTAGTAGCTTTGATGATATTAATAAGTATATCGAAATTATAAAGAAGTATCCTGATGATATTAAAGTCTATCCTGGACATGGTCATATTACATATCTTGGTGAAGAAATAAAAAATAATCCTTTTTTCTAATTTAAATTTGTGGTATACTTAAAGAGGTGATGTTATGGAAACATTAATTGTTTTAATAATTATATTTGGTTTTTTATCTTGTATTGGAATGGGACTTATTTTTAAAAAACTTAATTTAGGTTTTGTAAAAGGAATAATACCTTTTTATAATAAGATTGTTCTTATTAATAGATATTCTTTACCTCCATTTCATTTGATTTTTGTTTTTATTCCATTAGTATGTATATATACTAATTACAAAATATATAAGAGATTATGTAGTGAGTTTAATAAAGATTCATTATATGTTATTGAATTAACTATGTTTCCTTTTGTTTATAATTTCTTCTTAGGTTTTGAACTAGAACAACGAAAACAAGAAGTTGTTGAATCAAATAATGATGAAGAGAAAAAGGAAGAATATGATGCGTCTGAGTATACATGGCAACCTAAGCAGGTTTTAAAAAGTAATACTGTATATAAGGCTTCAAGAAATAATTTTTCTGGTAGTATTAATAAAAGTGATGAAATAATAGAGTCAAAGAAGTTAGAAAAGAAAGATTCTGTTGGAAAGAAACAATGTTCAAATTGTGGCGCTAAAGTAAGTGATTCTTCTAAGGTTTGTCCAGTTTGTGGATCAACTTTATAAGTTTCACTTTTTTTTCATATAAATTTCACATTTGTAATTTATACTGATAATAGAAACGAGGTGGTATAGTAGAAAAATTTAAGTATTCACTCCTTACTATTAAAAACGAATTATAAAAATTTTTATATAAATTTATAATATATATCGGTTAAAGTAGGTTTATCCTACTTTTCTTTTTTTTTAAAATATTATATAATTATACTAGAAGGTAGGTATATATGAAAAATAAAGGATTTACACTAGTGGAGCTTTTGGCAGTTGTCATTATATTGTTGTTAGTAATTACAATTATAACACCTAAAGTATTAAAACAATTAAATACTTCAGAAAATATAACGAGAAATGAACAAATTAATTCGTTAATTAATATAGCTAAAATATATACTAATCAAAATACAGAAAAATTACCAGAAAAAAATAGTGTTTCAATAATATCAATAGATGAATTAGAGAAATCAAATTTAATTAATAAAAGTGAAGTGATAAATCCGAAAACAAATCAGGAACTAACTGGATGTATATTAATTAAAGATGAAGGTAATAAATATAAATATGAATACAATGAAGATAAATGTAACAATCTTATAACAGTAACATTTGATCCACAAGGAGGACAATTAGATCAAACATCTAAAAATGTTATATCAAATGATACATATGGAATACTCCCAACCCCTACAAGAGAAGGTTATACTTTTAAGGGATGGAATGGTAAGAATTTGTTTGATATGGAAGCATGGTTGAATCTATGTAACTCTGCATACGGAGGCACATTCGTAAAAACTAATAGCAGCATAACTTTAACAGCAACAACGTCAGATGCATACACAAAAACATATTTTGTAACACGGGTTAGATATGGTAATATAAATGCACTGAAAACGCCTATAAAACCAAGCGAAAATTACACACTATCATGGAAAAAAAACTTGGATGATGAAGGAAGCTTGTTTATATTTATTAATGATAAAGATAGTAAGGATGGACCTACTTATCAATTTAGTAGTAATAAACTAACATCAAAAATAACATTAACAACTCCTTCAGATGCTGAATATCTAAGAATTCGCGTCGATGTAGCCAATGGAAATAGCGTAACATTTTCAAACATACAATTAGAAGAAGGAGACACAGCTACACCTTACGAACCATATTATATAACAAGTGATACAACAGTTGTACAAGAAAGTAATCATACATTAAAGGCTATATGGGAGGCTAATTCATAAGTTATAGATTAATTCTATAGCTTTTTTTGTGCAATTTTAAGGAACTTTTTATTTTACATCGTATGATTATTATAAGGAGTACAAGTAGCATTATCATCTATTGTTGAAATAACGAAATGTTATGGTTATATCCATGGCAAAATAGTAACACCTAAGAATATTTGTACATCAATATAATTTAAAAATTTAATTTTAAAAATAAGGAGAAAAAATATGATAGAAACAATAAACGATTTTAAAGTTATTATTACTGAAATAAAAAATGATATTAAGAATACAAGGTTTAGAATATTAGAAAATGCAAATAATGAACTAATTAATTTATACTTTAGAATAGGCAAAATTATAGATGATAATTGGAAATATGGCAATAATTTTGTAAATGAATTATCAATTGAATTGAAACTTACCTTTCCTGATATGAAAGGATTCTCACCAAGAAATTTAAGAAGAATGCGTATATTTTATAATGAGTATAAAGATATGCAAAATTGGCCAACACCATTGGCCAATTTACCATGGTCACACAATTATACATTAATTGAAAAAGTAAAAGATATTGATAAAAGAATTTGGTATGCAGAAAAGTGTTTGGAAAATGGTTGGACACACACAGTTTTAGTTCATCAAATTGAATCTAATTTATATCAAAGACAAAAAGAAAATCCTAAACTAACTAATTTTAAAGAAAAATTGTCAATTACACAAAGTGAGTTAGCAAAAGAATTGATGAAGGATCCTTACATATTTGAATTATCTAATTTAAAGGAAAATGCGGTAGAAAAAGATATTGAGAATGCTATGATTGAAAAAATTAAGAATGTTTTAGTTGAATTAGGAAAAGGTTTTAGTTTCGTTGGAAATCAATATAGAATCAGCACTAATAATGAAGATTATTATTTGGATTTATTATTCTATCATCTAGATTTAAGGTGTTACGTTGTTGTGGAACTAAAAAACACTAAGTTTAAACCCGAATATGTTGGACAACTAAACTTTTATATAACAGCTATAAACAAAACTTTAAAAAAAGAAAGTGATAATGAAACTATTGGATTATTGCTTTGCAAAGAGAAGGATAGGATATCAGTAGAATGGTCTTTAGAAGGCATTAATAACCCAATAGGTGTATCATCCTATGAAATAAAAAAGCATATTTCAGAAGATATTTTAGAAAAATTACCATCAGAAGAAGAAATTAATATGCATATTAATATAGAAGAAAAGTAATGTTATTTGGTATTAAAAGATTATTATAAGGAGAAAATATGGAACGCATTGCGTTACAATTTATTATGAATACATCATATAGAGCTATTGTCACTAACATACAAATATTTCAGACACAGCCTACAATATTCCAATGATGTATCATTAAAAATGATAAAAAACATAAGGAGGATAAAACGAACTATTATAATGAGATAAAAAATGAAATAATTGATATAGGAACCTATAAAAAAAGTAAAAGATTATAGTAAAAATAAAAAAGAATTAGAAGGATATTATAAAATAGGTGAGTTATTAATAGAAGCACAAGGAGGTGAAGAAAGAGCTAAATATGGAAATGGATTAATAAAAGAATATTCAATTAAACTAACAAAAGAATTCGAAAAAGGATATTCAGCAATGAATCTAAAAGATATGAGAAGATTTTATCTGTTATTAAAAAAGGACATTCAATGAATGTTTAATTAAGCTGGACGCATTATAGACAATTATTACCATTTATATATGACAATGAAATTAGATATTATGAAAAAATAACACTAGAACAAAGACTTGGATACAGTAGTAGAACTAAAAGTTACAGAATTAAAAAAAGAACACATAGGTCAGATTCAAACATACATGAATTATATTGATGAAAATATAAAAAATATAAATCAAAAAAATACAATAGGTATAATTGTATGTAAAAAAGATAATGAATTTGTAATGCACTATTGTAAAAACAAAAACATATATCAAACAACATATCTAACAGTAAATGAAGATATAATCGAATATATATAGATGATTCAAATAAAAATATTTGAAATTTTTTTAATTTCATCAAAAATGTAAAACCTCTTTTCATTTATGTAAAAAAAATGTATAATTAATAATAGGAGGTATAATATGATAACTGGATTAAAGATACCTGGTCGTAAAGGCTTGTCAATAAAAAATAAAATAGGAATATATAATAAGATGAAGTATGTATATATTCCTCTTATTAGTGGTGGTGATACTGATATTACAGTTGCTGTTAAGAAGGGTGACTATGTTTATAAAGGTAGTGTTATTGGTAAGCGAAAAGGAAATTTAAGAATTCCAATTCATTCTAGTGTAAGTGGCACTGTTGTTGATTATGAGGAAAAGTTTGTTTCTAATGGGCAAAAGGTAAAGTGTGTTGTAATTGAAAATGATTTTTTAGATGCAATAGAAAATGAGTATGAAAATAATGATTTGACAAAGTATACTAAGAAGGAATTTATTAAGACTATTCAGGAATGCGGAATTGTAGGTCTTGGTGGTAGCGGATTTCCAACGTATGTAAAGTATAATACTGATCAAAAAATAAAGACTCTTATTGTTAATGCCGTTGAGTGTGAACCATATATAACTGCTGATTATGTGTTGGTTCGTGAGAAGTGCGATGAGATTCTTGAAACAATAGATGCTATAAGGGAAATAAATGATATTGATGAGGCTATTATTGCTATAAAATCACATAATACAGGGCTAAAAGAAGTTATAGATAATTATATTGGAACTTATTTAAAGTTGAAATTAGTTTTGGTTCCAAATATATATCCGATGGGATGGGAAAAAAGTCTTGTTAAGTTTATTAAAAAAACTGATTATCAAAGACTTCCTATTGAAAAGGGAATTGTTGTAAGTAATGTTTCTACAATTTATGCTATATATGAAGCTCTTAAGTATAAGAAACCACTTACTGAAAGAATTGTAACTTTTACTGGTGAGAATCTTAAGCGTCCACAAAATGTTATGGTTAAAATGGGAACTTCTGCATCTGAGATTATTAAAAAAGTTGGAGGAATAGATAATAAGGATGCTTTATATATTGCTGGTGGTCCTATGATGGGTAAAGGTATTCCAACTGATGATATTATTATTAATTGTAATGATAATTGTATTTTAGTTTTGGATAATTATTCTCTTGATATTGAGACTACCTGCTTAAGGTGCGGTAAGTGTGTTGAGAAATGCCCTGCTAAGTTATCGCCTGTTTTAATTGGTGAAAGTTTAGATAAAGTTGATAGGTTAAAAAAATTGCAACCAACAAGGTGTATAGAGTGTGGACTTTGTTCGTATATTTGTCCTGCTAAAATAAATGTTAGAGAAAAAGTAAGAAAAGCAAAAGAAATACTTAGAAAGGAGGGATAGTATGGGTCCATATTTAAAGAGTGAAAAAGACACATCTACAATAATGAGACATTTAATTGTTGCTTTAATTCCTATTGTTGTTTTTGCTTATATAAAAAATGGAATTATTCCTTTTGTAAAAGGTTACACTAATATATTTGGAATGTTTTATCCATTAATATTTATATTTATATGTATGGCATCTACTTTTTTCTTTGAATCTTTATATAGAATTATATTTCAAAAGAAAAAAATTAAAGAAGCATTAGAGAATAGTTATAGTTTTTTTCCTGGTCTTTTTTTAGGATTAATTCTTCCTATTAATACGCCAATTGTATTATTGATATTAGCTGCTTTTGTTTCGTCAATAATTGCTAAAATGTTATTTGGTGGTTTTGGCAATAATATATTTAATCCAGCGCTTGTAGGTAGATTGTTTATTATAAGTGCGTATGCTATTGTTATTGGAAAGAGTGGTGGGTATCTTAATAGTTATGAGATTGATACTATTTCGTCAGGTACTCCTTTAACTAATGCGTCTTTAATTAATGGGATAGGGACTTATAATACTTTAGTTAAACCTTATGGAAGTTTGATGAATTTCTTTATTGGTACTATTCCTGGCTGTGTTGGTGAGACAAGCGCTTTATTATGTTTATTAGCTTTTGTTTATTTAACATATTTTAAGGCTATTAAATGGAAGATTCCTATTTTTTATATTTTGACTGTATTTAGTATAACTTATGTAATTGGTGGGATGAATAATTTGGGTATTTGGTATCCTTTATTTCAAATATTTTCTGGTGGATTAATGTTTGGTGCAGTATTTATGGCTACTGATCCTGTAACTAGTCCTGTTACTCCAATTGGTCAAATTTTATATGGAATATTTTTAGGTATTTTAACTGTTGTTTTTAGATTTTTAACACCTTTTCCAGAGGGGGTGTTGACTAGTATTTTAACTATGAATATGTTTGTTATGATTTTGGATAAGATAGGTTCGATTGCTAGATTTAATTTTAAGGTTACTGTTGTACCATTTGTGATTGCTTGGTTTTTAATTTTTGGTTTAGGTATAGGAATATCTTTGAATTTAAAAAATGTTAAGAAGGATAAAAACTTTAGTATTTTAGAAAAGAATGTTTCTGGAAGTAAGATATCTTATGTTGTTACTCAAAAGGGATATTCAAGTGTTATTAAGGCAAGAATTGTTATTGATAATAAAAAAGTTTACGAGTTTACAGTATTAGAACAAAATGATTCATTTTATCAAAAGATAATGGATGAGGATTATACTAATAAATTGATTCTTGATAGTGATATTGATACTGTTACTGGTGCGACTGTTACTTCTACGGCGCTTAAGACAATGTTAAAAAATACTCTTGAGGATTATGGTGAATAGTTATGATTAAATATAAAGGAATTATTGTTCTAACTTTAACTGCTTTTATTTGTTCGTTATTACTTTATTTTATTATTAATTTTTTGTAGGAGGAATATATGAAGAAAATAATAAATGGAATTGTTTTTGAAAATCCTATACTTGTTGGAATGCTTGGTTTATGTAGCACTTTGGCTGTTACGAATAAATTTGAAAATGCGTATGTTATGGGAATTTGTGTGTTAGTTGTTTTGGTTTTAAGTAATTTTATTATTTCAATTATTAAAAAATTGGTTCCAGAGAATGTTAGGATACCTGTTTATATTTTAATTATTTCTACTCTTGTTACAATTATTGAGATTTTACTTCAGAAGTATGTAAAAAATATTTATAATGTTTTAGGTATTTATTTACCTCTAATTGTTGTAAATTGTATTATTTTGGGAAGAGCTCTTCAGGTAGCTTCTAAGGAAAAAGTAATACCTAGTGTTTTGGACGCTATTGGTGTAGGATTAGGATATACTTTTGTTCTTATGATAGTTTCGTTATTTCGAGAAATACTTGGATCAAATACATTAACTTTAATGGATAATATTAGTTCTCTTACTGGTTATAAGGCTATATATAAAATATTTCCTTCTAATGATATTTTACCCATTAATTTGTTTTCAAAGGAAGCTGGTGCTTTTTTAACTCTTGGATTATTAATCGCACTTGCTAAATATATAGGAGGTAAACATGAATCTAATTAGTTTATTTATGACAAGTCTTCTAACTGAGAATATTGTTTTAACAAAGTTTTTAGGGTTATGTCCATTTTTTGGTAATTCAAGTAAAGAGAAAACAGCTATTTCTATGGGAATATGTGTTACGTTAATTACTATTTTATCTAGTATTATTACGTATTTTATATATAATTTTATTTTGGTACCTACAAATACTACATATTTAAAAACATTGATGTTAATACTGGTAATAGCGTCACTTGTACAGTTATTGATATTAATAATTAAGAATAAATATAAAAAAATATATAAAAGTTTAGGTATATATTTATCTTTAATTACAACTAATTGTGCTGTTATGGGTGTTGTTTTGTTAGGAATAAATAATAATTATAATTTTATTGAGACTGTTGTTTATAGTTTAGGAAGTAGTTTGGGATTTATGTTAGTATTATATGTATTTTCTACAATTAGAGAAAGACTTAAAAATGTACCAAAGTGTTTTCAAGGTATTCCTATTGCTCTTGTTATTGCTTCTATAATGGCACTTATATTTGAGAGGTATATTGGAATATGATAAGTTATATTTTACTTTTAGTATTAATTGTTATTACTTTAAAACTATATAGTAAAAACAAATGCGGGTGCAAGGATTGTAAGGGGTGCAAAAAATGATAGGAATAATTATATTTACAATAACTGCTTTATTATTAGGAACATTACTTGTTCTTACTGATAATCATTTTAAAAAAGAGGATAATAAAATAGATGAAAATCTTCCTGGGTATAATTGTGGAGTATGTGGATTTGGTTCATGTGCTGGGATGAAAGAAGCAATTTTAGAGGATCCTGATAATTATAAAAGATGTAAATTGTTAAAAGATTCAAAAGCAATTGAATATTTTGAGTCTTTAAAAGATAAAGGTTTTACTCTTGTTGAAGTTTTAGCTATAATAATAATCTTGGGTTTAATAGCAGTAATAACAATGCCAAAAATAAATGATTCAATTAATAATTCTAGAAAAAATATATCAGGAGTCTCTGCACTTAGTTATGTGAAAAATATAGAAAAAACAATTTTAGATAAAAAAATAAATGGCGAGAAGATAGAATTAAATGGAATATACACTATAAATCAAGCGGGAAATATTTATGATTTTCACACTGAGATTATATTAGATTATTCTGGTGAAAAACCATCTGGCGGACAATTAACTTTTATTAATAATGATTTACAATCAGCATGTATCGTAATAAATGGATATGCAGTAACTTTATTAAAAAATGAGATAACAAGTATTGAAAAGGGAAACTGTGATGAGTATTTACAGGCATAAATTAGTGTAAATGTTAATTTATTTTTAACTAAAAAGCAAAAGAATTCCCGTATCTTCTACAAGTAGAGGGATGAATTTGGATCTTTTGAAAGAAATTTAGTCGCAATCTAATTAACTTCAGATGATGGGTAATTCACAGTTGGATAGTAGATATTGATGATGATGTGGTTGCGATTTATGAAGTTTAAAAAAATTTTCTGTAAGTATGTATTATAAAAAATTATATATATGTTCTAAGCTAAAAAAGCTTAGTTTTTTTATAGGTAAAAATCACCTATTTGTGATTCGTATTTATGTATATTTGGTCCTATTTCAAATACTTCTTTAATTGTTTTAAATACTTCTTTTTCTATATTACTGTTTAGAAAGTCACTTAATGATACTATACCTACAGCTTTATTGTTATCTGTTATTATTACTCTTTTTACTTTGTATTTTTTCATGATGTCTAGTACGTAGTTTAGGTCACTGTTTATTGGTACATCTATTATATCTTTTGTCATATAGTTAGTTATATCGCCATTTAAGTCGTTGTTACTAATAATTTTTGTTACTATATCTCTATCAGTTATTACTCCTATGATTTTTTTATTTTTTACTATAGGAATAAAACCAATATCATTTTCTTTCATAGTTTTTGATATTTGTGTTATTGTGTTTGTGCTTTCGCATGTTATTATTTTTTTTGACATTATGTCTTTTAAATTCATTTTATCACCATTATTAGTATTAAATAATTATATTTGTTTATTCATATAATTATTAGGTGAAATATGAAAAGAATATTTAAGTTAATAATTATTATTTTATTTATAATTACATTTTTATTTTTTATTTTAAAGTATATTACTGATATTGTTAGTCCTAAATTGATTAATTATGCGGAATTAGAGATAAGAAAGATTTCTGGTTTAATAATTACTAAGTCTATTTCAAGTGATTCTTTGGATAGAATGAATGTTAATGATTTATTTATTATAAGTAGGAATAATAATAATGAAATTCTTTGTGTTGATTTAAATACTGTTATGGTTAATAGAATAATTAGGGAAGCAACTGTTAATATAGAGGAAAATTTAAAACAATTAGAAGCTGGTAATATTGATAATTATAATAATGAAAGTAGTAGTGGTGTTGTTTTAGAGGTTCCTCTTGGAATGGTTTATAATAGTTTTTTATTAAATGATAAGGGACCTAAGATTCCTGTAAAATTAAAGGTGTTAGGGGATGTTGAGTTGGTTACTGATACTAAAGTTACTAATTATGGTATTAATAGTGCTTTAATAGAGATATCTCTTGATACAATTATAAGGGAAAAGGTAATATTACCAATATCTTCTAAGGAGATTGTTGTTAAGGGTAAGACTCCTCTTGCTATTAAATTAGTTCAAGGAACTGTTCCAAATTATTATGCTGATGGCATTAATAAATCGCAAACATTTTCGATACCTCTAGAATAATAAAATTAAATATGGTATACTAAAAATAGAGGTGTACTATGAAGAGAAGAATAAAGATATTGCCGATATTATTTCTTATTTTATTAATAGTTGGTATTGTATTCATAATTAATTTTTTCAAAAAAGAGGAAAAAGTTATAGTTGAAAATTATTTAGCTAGTACTTTTTCACAGGTTGATTTATATGATGAGAGTTTTAATAAGGTAATGGAACTTGCAAGAGGAACTAAGGTTATTATTAAGGAAAATGTTCAAAATGATGATCAAAATTATATTAAAATTGAATATGAAGGTAATTATTATTTAGTTCGTGAAGAAAATATTAATGAACAAATTGTTTTAGAAAAAGAAATATTTGTTAGAACTCCATGTGTTTTATATGATAATGAAACTGATGGAAAGATTAAATCTTATTTAAAAAAAGGTGAAAGATTAGAAGTAATTGGTTATGATTTTTTAAAAGATGGTAATGTAAATATGTATAAGGTTAAATCAGGTGATGAAGGGTATGCATATTCTAAATATTTAGATCAAGATGAGAATGAAGCAAATAAGTATTATGATAATGGATCATATGAAGTTCACAAGAAAAGGACTAATGTTTTTGGTGGAGGGGATGCGGCAACTTTAGATTATTTTCCATATATTAAACCAAAATTTGATGATAATGTTATGCCGGACGAAGTAAAGAGTTTATATATAAATAAGGAGGCAATAAAGAATATTGATGAATATATTGAGCTTGCTAAAGAAACTAAGATAAATGCATTTGTTGTAGATATTAAGGATAATGCTGCTCCTGCTTATAAGTCAAAAGTAATGGAGAAAATGTCTCCAACAAATTATAATAATGCTGATTTAACTATTGATGAGTATAAGAATCAGATTAATAAAATAAAGGATAATGGTTTTTATGTAATTGGTAGAATAACTACATTTAAGGATGATTATTATGCATTAGATAATAAGGAAGATACGATATATGACAGTAGGACTAATGAACCATTTAATCATAATAATTCTTTATGGCCTAGTGCTTATAATAGAAATGTTTGGTATTTTAATGTTGAGCTTGCGAAGGAAGCTGTTAATGAGATGGGATTTAATGAGATTCAATTTGATTATGTTAGATTTCCTGATAGGACAAGCAATATTGAGCCTTATCTTGATTTTAAGAATAAGTATGATGAGACCAAGATTCAAGCAATACAAGGTTTTGTAATGTATGCTTGTGATGAGCTTCATAAATTAAATGTTTATGTTTCTATTGATGTTTTTGCTGAATCGGCTCATCAATATGTAACTGGTTATGGACAGTATTTACCTGCTATTTCAAATATTGCTGATGTTGTAAGTCCTATGCCTTATCCTGATCATTTTTCAAAAAATGAGTATGGAATAAATGAACCTGTATGGACAGTTCCATATAGATTAATATCTGAGTGGGCTTCGTATGTGCAGGATAGACAAAAGGAAACAACTACTCCTGCAATTATAAGAACTTGGATTCAAACTTATGATACTATTAGAGAGCCATATATTACTTATGATGATAGTAAGGTAAGTGATCAGATAAAGGCTTTATATGATTTAAATTTAAAAAATGGATTTATTACATGGAATTCTGGATCTAGTTTAAGTAAATATAGATCATTGAGTGGTGCGTTTAATAAAGATTACAAGGAGTAAAAGATGAAGAAATATACATATAATGATATTGATTATGAATTGATAAAGGATTATAAGTCTGGTTTTGATAATACAGAGGTTTTGGAGAAGTTAACCGATTATTTTATTGATTATGATTATGTCCTTGGTGATTGGGCATATGGTAAGTTAAGATTAAAGGGCTTTAATGATAAAAAAAATAAGAATTATAAGAAAATAAATGATATAGATACTGTTGATGATTATATTAAGAATCATTGTGCATATGATTGTAGATACTTTATATTAAAAAAGATTGTTACAAAATGATGTAACAGTCTTTTACTGTGTGATACAAAATTTACATAAAAAAATATTCAAATAATAGATTTATTGTATTCCTTTATGGTATACTATTAAAAAATAGGAGGTAAGAAAATGACATTATTAATAAATGGTGATATTTATATAAAAATAAAACCATCAATATTTAATCCAACAAACGAACAACAACAAGAAGTAGAAAATAAAATATATGATATTGATTTTGAAGAGGCTCACAGAGGTGCGAATCAAGGAACACAAAATATTAAGAAAATATTGAATTCTATGAAAGAAATTTTTAAGAAAAAAGGAGAACTTGATTATAGTTATATAGATGACTTCCATGTTCTTGAAACAGATGGAAAAAATGTAACAATGATAATGTTCGAAAGAACGTTGAAAAAAGAAATAACAAATTCATTCAGCAAAGAAAGTAAAAAAATGTCGGAATATATGAGACTAATAGACTTTCTAAATGATGCAGAGTATGTAGGGAAAAAAATAAAAATATTTGGCAATGATCCCATTTTGGAAAATCCAACAGTAATATATAAAACAGATTACGCAATGTGTGTTCAAGCTGAAAAACCATTAGGAGGTCAATATATTAAAATGTTAGATATAAGATCATTAGATACACCATTGGGAGAAATAGATCCAACAGTAGAACAATATAGAGATAAAAAACTTCTATACAGAACCGTTGTACAACAAATTGATGAACTTTCAAAAATATGTGATAAACCAGATGAACATAGAAAACAAAAATAAGCATAGAAAAATCTATGCTTTTAGTGTGCTTTCTAATTTTTTTAAAATAAATTCTTTTTCTTCATCATTTGAGTTTTGCCATAATAGTTCGAAGAATACTCCAATTCCTGGTAGTGTTACTTCATCACCCTCAGTAATTGATGATTCAATAGATGCTTTTATTTCATCGATAGTAGCATTTTTAAAATTATCTTTAATACTTTCTCTTATATTTATATCCATAAATTCTCCTTTCTATTATATATTGAAGAATATTAAAAAAATTATACAAAAAAAATCCTTTAAAGGATTTAAAGCATTTGATAATTTGTTGTGTTGTAGGTTGTATTGTTGCTTCCAACTAAGTTTTCAAGATTACTGATTCTTCTTTCTAATGAACTAATTTGATTTTTTAAGCTTGAAATTGAATCATTTTGTGAATAGTTGATACCATTCATATTATTAATATCCATATAAGGCATCATTCCATTCATTTGTGGAATACCAGGCATCATATTAGGCATTGGATAAGTAGGGTATATAGGCATATTCATACCACAATTTCTATCTTTTTTCATTTGAACACACTCCTTTATTGTTCTAATTAATTATATGCGTCTATAAAAAATATGTGATTTAAATTTTATATAATAGAATAATAAAGAGATATTTTATGTGTTGATTGCAATTATTTGAAAGATATTAATGTTTAAAATATTATGTTAAAATGGTCGTATGGTAATTTAGATTGATATATTTATGATTTTTTTTGTTTTTCTTAAGGAATTTCAAAAGTTTTGTTGAATGATTATATTGGAGCCTAGTAAGGAGACAAATGACAATAACCTATGATAACTTAGTAAACTTACAACTAGAAAGTCCAATGAT
>CAMOSQ010000004.1 GCA_946624985.1 uncultured Caryophanales bacterium
ACTTAAATGATTATATAAAATCTATTAAATTTGATAAGTTATTCACACCAACATTGCCAAAATTAAAAACTAAATCACAACTATATTATGGTATAGATGGATATAAAAATGCTCAACTTGAAGTTTTAAAACAATCAGCATTTTTTAAATCAAAAGAAAATATATTTTGGTATAGTAATATGCCTATGATTGAAGCAAGCAAAGATTTAAAATTCACAAAAAAATATATGATGTATTTAGCCTTTATTTTAAAAAAAGGAATAAAACTAAACATAATACATGATTTAGATAGACCATTTAAAGAATTAATGTTAGGACTTGAAGGATGGATACCACTATATATGACTGGTCAAATAAATCCATACTATTTTAAAAATAATTCTAATTACTTATATTCAATTATAGAATGTGTATCAGGAAATGCAATTTTACATGGACAGTGTGTAACCGGGAATTTAGATAAATGTAAATTATTAGTAAGCACTAAAAAAGATGATATTAATTATTATAAAGAAAATAGTAATCTCCTATTAAAAAAAGCAACCCCATTAATGAAAATCTATACAAGAGAATTACAAAACGAATTTCTAAAACTAAATAATAATAACTTAAATATTAAAAATAAAAGAAATAATATATTATTAAATTTACCTTGTTATACAATTTCTGATAAATTATTAAATAAAATATTAGATCACAACAAAGTAAGTAAAACTGATAGAAACAAAATATATGAATGGATCAAAAATGAAAAAGAATATATGAATAACATTTTATCTAATACAACTGTTATTGATGAAATAAAAATACTATCAGAAAATGAATTCAAAACTAATCCTTCTATTTTAGATTTATCAAAATTTTACTATGATAAAAAAATAAAATATAATTACAATGAATATTTAGAACATATAGAATTAATAAAAATATTTAAGAAAAATAACAAAAACTATACATATAAAACAAATAATAAAAATATTTTTAATAATATTAATATATATATTATAGAAAATAAACAAGTTATTATCTCTAAAATTAATAATCCAATTACAAATTTTGTAATATATCATCCTATGTTAATAACAGCAATTCAAAATTTTTCTGCTCCAATAAATGAAAATGCTACTTCTATTAAGAAATAGCATTTTTTTTCATACTTTCTTTTCTAACAAACAAACACTTTCAACATGGGTTATATCAGTGTCAGTACTAAGTGCTCTAACCTTGTTTCAGTATTAGGAATATTTCCTATTTATGAAACTAGCATAGTTGTTTGCGTATTAGTGCTAAGTTGTTTTTTTTAATAATTCATCTAATGATTTGAAGTCTTTGTTATTAATTTCTTCTTCAACCAATTGTCCGTTGTTCCAATATGTTTTATATGCAAATGGTTCAAACTTTTCTTCTATTGGTTTGGTTTTTATTATTCTATATTCATCATTTATTATTTCAATGGCAACGCAATTAGATAATAGTATACCAACTTTATCTATATATTTTAAACTATTTCTAACTTTGCCCATCTTTCCTTCTTTTTGACAATGCGGTGTAAAATATGCATCAATCAAATCTAAAGCATATATTCTATTAACTTCAGTATCTACTATTTTAGGATCATCTGTAAAACCGCTATTAAACCAACATATTGCTCCTGCTGATATACCACACATAACCTTACCAGATTCATAAGCTTTTTTTAATATGACATCAAATCCAGTTTCTTTCCAAAGGTTAATCATTAATTCGGTAGCTCCTCCACCCTCATAAATAATATCAGCCCATTCAATATCTTTTTTTGCTTTATTTATATCGGTTTTTAATTCTGATATTTTTAACCATCTAACTGTACATCCTAAATTCTTATATATTTCTTTTATTACATTATAATAATTTTCTTCTGCTTCTTCTCCAAAAGGTATTTGAGAATGAGCCATAAATAGAAAATTTGGATTTTCTTTTCCAGATATTTTTACTATTTCTTTATCTATTTCTTTTGTTTCGTATGGTTTCTTTATTCCTTTACTATTGATTCTTCCATTTTCTCCACCACCAATAGCAACTATCTTTTTACTCATATCTTATCTCCTCTCTAACAAACAAACACTCTCAACATGATTAGTATTTGGAAATAAATCAAATAAACTAATCTCCCTAATATCATAAAACTCTTTAAATATATTTAAATCACGTGCAAGAGTAACTGGATCACAAGAAACATAAATAACTCTCTTAGCCCCTACACTTATAACCTCATTAATAGATAAAGGAGATAAACCACTGCGAGGAGGATCAACAATAACAACATCAAAATTCTTATTTAATCCCTTTAATACTTTTCCACTATCACCACATATAAACTTACAATTACTAATATTATTTAAATCCTTATTAATATTCGCATCATGTATTGCAGACTCATTAATTTCAACACCAACTATGGCTTTACCACCAACAAATAATCCAATTGTACCAGTACCACAATATAAATCAAGAACATTAGAATCATCTAAATTACCAGCATAATCACGAACTTTACTATATAACTTATAAGCCATAGGAGTATTAACTTGAAAAAACGAATCAGGCGAAATAACAAACTTTAAATCACCTATCTTATCAACAATATATTCTGAGCCATAAATAAGTCTATACTTATCCTTTTTAATGTAAATACTTGATACAATATCCTTTAAACTATCAATAAGATAACCCTCATCTACCTTACCAACAACACTAAAAATAACCATAACACTCTTATCATAATAACTACTACGAACAATAACCTGATCAACACCATTTAAATTCATTTTCTTAAGAATACCTAAAACATTATTAATCTCTATAGAAGAAATTAAACACTTATCAATATCAATTAAATCATAAGTCTTATCCTTATAAAAACCAATACCTTCCTTAACATGAAAAGTAGCCTTATTTCGATAATAAAATTGTTCATCAAAATCCACTTCATTAATTTTAATATTCTCATGAACAAACTTACGAATAATATCATTTACCTTATTAAACTTAAATTCATGTTGAAAACTATAAGACAGATGCATAATATCACATCCACCACAAAAACTATAATATGGACACTTAACATTTACTCTAGAAGAACTATCACTCAATCTATCAATAACTATTCCAGTAACAAACTTCCTACTTACATAATCAATTTTAATTTTAACATGTTCTCCAGGTAGAGAATCACTTACAAAAACAACTCTTCCATCAATAACACAAATACCTTTTCCTTGATGATTTAATCTATCAACAACGCATTCATAAATATCTCCAACTTCCACGAAAAATCACCTAAAATAATCATACATAAAAATAACACTTTTGTAAATAATAAATAAAAAAAAGGTGATCACATGAATATAGAAAAAACAATAGAAAAAATAAAACAAGACTTCAACAATCCAATAGACCTATCATCAAGAATAATAAAAGCAAAAAACAAAAAAATAGGATACATTTTTCTAGAAAGTGTATCAAGTGACGATAAAATAAGCGACTTCTTAGTAAAATCATTAATAAATACAAATGAAAAACGAATAACAAATAAAATATATAACAGTAAATTAAAAGAAATAAAATATGAAGACATCTTCTATCTATTACCAAGTGGCTTCACAATAATAATAACAGAAAAACACTTATACACAACCGAAACGAAAGCAAATCTAGATAGATCAGTAGAAGACTCAAAATCAGAAGCAATAATAAGAGGACCAAAAGACTCATTTACAGAAAACTATATGACTAACATTGGATTGATAAGAAAAAGGATAAAAGACAACAACCTAATATTCGATGAAATGAAAATAGGACGACGAACAAAAACAAAAATATCAATAACATATATAAATAACATAGTAGAAAAAGAAAAAATAAAAACAATAAAAGAAGAATTAAAAAAACTAGACATAGACGGACTAATAGACAGTGGACCAATAAGAGACTATCTTACAAAAAATAACCACTGCGCCTTTCCTACCATTATATCAACAGAAAGACCAGATAAATGTGTTCAATCACTTCTAAATGGAAAAATAATAATAATAGTAGAAAATACACCATTCACATTAATAATACCAGGAATGTTTATAGATATCTTCCACACACCAGAAGACTACTATCAAGAACCAATAAACGTAACAATAACACGAATACTAAGATTCATAGGATTTATAATAACACTTTTCACACCTGCAATCTATATAGCACTTACAACATATAACTTTGAAGTAATACCAGATAATTTACTAATTTCAATTGCTATACAAAGACAAGGAGTACCATTTCCAACAGTAATAGAAACAATAATGATGTTAATAACTTTTGAAGTATTAAGAGAATCAGATATAAGACTACCTAATCAAATGGGAGCAGCAGTTTCAATAGTAGGAGCACTTGTACTTGGAGAAGCAGCAGTATCAGCAGGAATAGTATCACCCATAGTAATAATAGTAGTCGCAATAACAAGCGTAAGTGGACTACTATTTACGGATATAGACGTAGTAAATGCAATCAGAATATGGAGATTTCTACTAATAATAGCTGCAACCTCTTTAGGATTAATCGGACTAGTAATCGCAACAATAATATTCATAACAAAACTTGCAAGCTTAGAAACGTTAGACATTCCATACCTAGCTACAATATCACCATTCAACTTAAAAGAACAAAAAAATGGAATACTAAAATTTCCAAAAACAAAAATAAAAATAAGACCTTTTTATTTAAAAACTAAACAAAAAAGAAAAGTTGGTGAAAAATGAAAAAACTACTAATAATACCTATTATTCTACTACTTACAGGTTGCTGGAACTACTACGAACTAAATAATCTCGCAATATGTACAGGAATCGCAATAGATAAAAAAGAAGACAAATATGAAGTAACATTCCTAATATCAAATGCAAAAAAAAATGAAGTAAGTGCCAAAGAAGGAGAAGCAGGAACAACAACATATTCCGGAATTGGAGACACACTACAAGAAGCAGTAAACGATCTACAAATAAAAATGCCATTCGAGCCATATACAGGACATCTTGTAGTCACAATAATATCCGATGAAATCGCAAAAGAAGGATTAGAAAACATACTTGACTACCTAGCTAGAGATACCGAATCTAGAAATTTCTTTTATATACTACTTAGTAAAGACGTAAAAGCAAAAAACATACTAGAAATAATATCTCCACTTCAAACATTTCCATCACAAACAATCGCATCAGACATCGAAACATCATCCGCAAAAACATCATTAATATACGAAATAACATACAATGATTTTATATATACCCTACTTGAACCAGGCATAAATCCAGTACTTAATAGTGTCACAATAATAGGCGATAAAATAAAAGGAACAGACACAAAAGAATTATCAGATACAATTCCAAAAGCAACAATAAAAATAGATTCATTAGGTATTTTTAAAGAAGATAAACTATTAGGCTGGGCCACAATCGAACAATCAAAAGGAATAAATTTATTATCAAATAACGTAGAAAACTTCTATATAAAAACAAAATGTGAAGACAAATACATAATGAATTATATAAAAAATATGAAAACAAAAACAAACATAGATATAGAAAACAACACAGTAAATGTAGACATAACAGGAACATCAACAATACTAGAAGTAAACTGTAAAATCGATTTAGAAAAACCAGAAACAATAAAAAAACTAGAACAAGACATTAAAAAAGAACTAAACAAAATAATAGAAGAATCAACAAACCTAATACAAAAAGAATATAAAACTGATGTATTCGGATATGGAAAACTTATACATAAAAAAAATCCAAAAAAATGGAAAGAAATAAAAAATAACTGGGATAAAATATTTGAAAACCTAAAAATTAATACAAACATAGATATACATATAGAAGAACAAGGAGCCTTAATACAAACAATAAAGGAGGCAAAATGAAAAAACTATCATCACTAGAATTTTGCGCAATAGAATATTTCTTAATACTCGCAAACAATGTAGGTCTAACAACATATATATTATTTAACTACGCTAGACAAGATGGATTAATAAGTATAATACTAGGTTCAATCATAGGTTTAATACCACTACTAATATATATAAAAATAATAAATATTAAACCAGAATTAAACATATTTGAAAAAATAGATGACATATTTAAAAAATCAGGAATAATAATTAATTTAATTTTAACAATTGGAATATCCTTCTTTATAGCAGTAAACTATAATAACTTAATAGACTTTATTTCATCGCAATACTTATCACAAACACCACAAATAATAATTGCCCTCTCATTTCTACCAGCAATAATATATATAACACAAAAAGGAACAACAGTTATAGGAAGAACAGTATTTGTACTATTAATAATAAGCTCAACATTTGTTTTTCTAACAATAATTGGACTAATATGGCAAATAAAAATTGAAAATATGCTACCAATATTAGAAAATGGAATAAAAAATCCTATAATATGTTCACTAATATATGTAGCATACAATATAACTCCACTATTTCTATTAACAATAATACCAAAAAATGAAATAATAGACAAAGAAAAACTAAACAAAAGAATAATAATAACATATATATTAGCTAATTTAGTAATACTTATAATATTTTTTATAACACTTTCAATACTTGGAACAAATTTAGCTAACCTCTACCAATATCCAGAATATGATGTATTAAAAAAAGTATCACTCATTGGATTTATAGAACGAATAGAAAGCATGATTTCACTAAGATGGACTTTCTACGTATTTACAGTAACAATAATTGGAATACTTTTTATTTCAAAATATATAAAACATACATTTAAAATTAAAAATGAAAATACAAACAAAAAAATAATATGTATAATATCATTAATAATTACTCTATGGGGAAAATACATATTTCAAAATAGTACAAAATTTAACAAAATTACATATACAAAACTCCCTATAATAACAGGAATAATAATGATATTAATACCACTATTAATATCAAAAAAAGCAAAGAAATAATCCTTGCTAAATAAATTTATAAATAATAAATCCAACTACTCCAATTACAATAATAAATATTAAGAAAAATAAAACCTTAATCATTTTATTATTACTATCAATTGAATCCTGTATATCTTTTAATTGTTCAAAATCATCATCCTTGAAACCTAAACTAGAAGTATAAAAAGACTTATCTAAACCATCATCATCCTTAACCTGATATTTATCTTTAGCCTCCTGAACTTCTTTCAAAAGAACACGAGTATTTGTCTTATTAACAATAGTGTTACCAGTTGATTTTAAATCACTTAACATATCTAAAGATAACTCACCATCATCATAACCCTTCAAAACTGCAGTATTTGCCAAAGTTTTTTCTAACTTATCAATACGAGAATTATCTTCATCTACACTTATATTTTTTAAAAAATTAAAATCTGTATTTTTCAAACTTCTATTTCTATTATCCTCAACATGATCGCCTTTTGCTTTAACCAAAATATCACGAATATCATAACTTCTTTGAGAAGAAGGATTTGAATGTACTTTTGGAACCTCTGTCTTTACAGGATTTTTTCTTTCTTTAATAGTTTCACGTTCCTTTAATAATTCTCTAATTTGATCAATACTTATTTCATTTGTCTTGTCCATAGTAGCTATACCTTCAATATTAGAATATTCAACATTCTCATATATATTTTTATACAAATCTTCATTTCTAACGCTTCTAGTTCTAGATTGAGAATTACTAGAATGATACTTTTCCATCCTACTAGACATAACAATCACCTACAATAATAATACCATAAAAACAATAATTTTAAAAGTTTTAATTGCAAAATCAGCCAATTTTATTTATAATAAATTTAGGAGGGATGTAAATGGAAAAAATAAAAGTTAATGAAAACTGTATAGGATGCGGAGCATGTACAGCAATCGCACCAGACTATTTTGAATTCAATGAAGACGGATACGCAAAACCTGTAAAAGAAGAAGTAGAACAAATAACAGAAGATATAAAAGAAGCAGCAGAAGGATGCCCTGTTAGCGCAATTGAAATATAAAAAGAATTATACAAAAACGTATAATTCTTTTATTTTACTAAACCATATAATTGTTTAACTTCCTTAATACTTAAATATCGATACTCACCACTTTTTAGACCATTTACATCTAAAAAAGCAAACATTTCTCTTTTTAATTTTAAAACATCAAAACCAACAGCATTAAACATTTTCTTAACCTGATGATTTCTACCTTCATGAATAACAACTTCAACCAAAGAACTATTACTTTTTTTATCAAATTTTTTTAACTTAACAAAACACTTAGCAGTCTTTACACCATCTATAATAACACCACGACTCATTTTTAAAGAACTCTCTTTATCAAAAAAACCTCTAACTTTAGCAATATAAACCTTATCAACCTTATTACGAGGATGAATTAGTAAATTAGTTAATTCTCCATCATTAGTAAGAAGTAAAGCACCAGTAGTATCATAATCAAGTCTGCCTACTGGATATAATCGCTTATTAGTTTTAATCAAATCAAGAACTGTTTTTCTATTTTTATCATCCCTAGTAGTAGTTACAACTCCTCTAGGTTTATTAAGTATAATATATTCTTTTTCCTCACGAGATAAGATCTCATTATTAACCATAATTTGATCATTACCATCAACCTTAAATCCTAACTCAGAAATAACTGTACCATTAACTTTAACCTTTCCAGCAGAAATTAAATCCTCAGCCTTTCTCCTAGAACAATAACCACTATTAGCAATAACCTTCTGCAATCTTTCCATCAAAATCACCTACAAACATTCTACACGAAAATAAATATAAAAGCAAATAAAATAGGATTTAACCTATTTTATTTCACCAGTATCAGGATCAACATCTATATCTTTAGATTTCTTAGAATCATCTTTTTCAAAATAATAATCTCTAACCTTTTTACTAATTTCTTCTCTTAACTTAGCATCTTTCTTAAATAAATCCTTAACATTCTCTCTACCTTGACCAATCTTCTCGCCCTTATAAGAATACCAAGCACCACTTTTATCAACAATACCAGCTTCACTTGCTAAATCAACTAATTCACCAGTTTGAGAAATACCTTCACCATACATAATATCTACAGAGCAGGTTTTAAAAGGTGGAGCCATTTTATTCTTAACAACCTTAATACTTGTCTTATTACCTATAATATCTGTTCCTAACTTAATTTGTTCAGAACGTCTAATCTCTAATCTGATAGAAGAATAAAACTTAAGAGCTCTACCACCCGGAGTAACCTCTGGATTTCCAAACATAACACCAACTTTTTCTCTTAATTGATTAATAAATATAGCAACAGTATTAGTCTTATTAATAATACCAGATAACTTTCTTAAAGCCTGACTCATAAGTCTAGCCTGTAAACCAACATGAGAATCTCCCATCTCGCCTTCAATCTCAGCTTGAGGTACTAATGCAGCAACAGAATCTATTACAACAATACCAATCGCACCGCTACGAACTAAAGCCTCACAAATCTCTAAAGCTTGTTCACCATTATCAGGTTGAGATAATAATAATTCATCTATATTAACACCAAGTCTCGCAGCATACTGTGGATCTAAAGAATGTTCAGCATCAATAAATGCAGCACGTCCACCCTTCTTTTGAATTTCTGCAATAGCATGAAGAGCAAAAGTAGTTTTACCACTAGACTCTGGTCCATATATTTCAACAATTCTACCCTTTGGATATCCACCAATACCTAAAGCAACATCCAAAGAAATAGAACCACTTGGTACAACGTCAATATTTCTATGTTCATGGCTACCAAGCTTCATTACAGCTCCTTTACCAAATTGTTTTTCAATATCAGCTAATACTTGATCTAAAGTTTTATCACCTGAAGATTTAACCATTTACTTTCCTCCTAACTAAGTACAAACTCATTTTACAATAAAAAAAATACAATGTCAATACTTTTAACAAACATTTGTTTGTTAAATTTTGCAAATTAAAAATAACAGATATTAAAAAACATTAAATAAAATATTAAAAAACGGTATAAACCAAAAAACATAAAATTAAAAACAAAAAAAATAAAAAACGAAAAAAATTTCGTTTTTAGAGGAATTTACCATACATAGTTTGCCTCAAGATATATACTGGTAAAATATATATCCACTACTTATCATTAACATTTTCTGAAATATTATTCATATAATTACTATAATTTTGAACATTAATAGCAATACCAATAACAAGAGAATATGACAAAATATATATCCACATCATCATAATTATTATATTAGATAAACTACCATAAAAAATATCATAATGAGAAAAATTTTGAACATAAAAAGAATAAATAAAAGTTGAAATCATCCAAGCAATAGTTGTAAAAAAAGCACCCTTATTTGTATACTTACTCTTAATTATTGAATCTGGAGCTAAAGTAAAAATCAACTTAATCATTATAAATATAACTACAATTGCTGTCGGCCACTTAAATAACAAATATAAATAATAAATTTTATTACCAATATTACTATAAGACAAAATATATTTTAAAATATTATTACCAAAAGCTAACACAATCAAAGAAAAAATAACCAAAATCATCAATAAAATAGTAATAAATAAAGATTTAATTCTTCTCCTCAAATAATTATGATGCTCTAATCCATATAAAGTATTACAACTAACAATTATAGAATGCGCACCATTAGATGCAACAACATAACCTAAAAGGACAGAAAAACCAATATGAATATCTAAACCATTCAAAGTAATATAATTAATAAGTATACTATTAACTTCATTAGGTAAAATATCACCCATTAAATTAATAACACTATCAACAGATACATTAAAAAAAGAAGCAAAAAATCCAAACAAAGTTATAATAGGAAAAATAGAAAGAACAAGAAAAAAAGCAATATTTCCTGGTAAAATCTTCATTTCAGGTCGTCTAATAATTTTAATTAATTTTTTTAAATACTTCTTAGTTAAATTCATAAATATCCTTTCAAAAAGGTAAAGCAAAATGCTTTACCTACTTTCTTGCTTATTATTCTTCATATCCATAGTTGCTTCATTAATAGCGTCATCAATAGTCTTAATCTCATCAGTAATAATACTATAACCAATAGCAGCACCAAAATTATGAGATAAATCCCTAAAATCCTTACTTAACTTTCTAATATAAGAAACAATTTGCTTTTCATCATAACCAACCATATAAATTAAAAACTCATTACCATTAGTACGCATAATTTCTGTATTAGAAATCTGAGTCTTAATTAATATATTTGCTGCCTCTTTAATAACTTTATCCCCTTCAGAATGACCATAATTATCATTAATATAAGCAATATTATTTAAATCAACAACAACCAATCCTTGAGGATAAACTAAACTTTCATCCCAAGAATCAATATTATCATTCAAATAATTTCTATTTTTAAGAGAAGTTAAAACATCAATATACTTAACCTTATTATCCTTTGGAACAACTACCTTATGTTCCTTACCATTTTTCTTATTTTGATATATAAGTACACCAATAAGACCAATAACAACTAAACAAATAAATGTAATAACAAAACCTAAATAACCTTTAGTTGCTGTTACCTTAACCAATTCAGAATAACCTATATTAGATAATTCTTGACTAGAAACAAAAGATAAATAAAAATTTAAAAACTTTATAAAAATTGCATTAGA
This sequence comes from uncultured Caryophanales bacterium, assembly GCA_946624985.1. Classification (GTDB taxonomy): domain Bacteria; phylum Bacillota_I; class Bacilli_A; order RF39; family UBA660; genus UBA3631. Next base: position 11,736 of record CAMOSQ010000004.1, read on the forward strand.
CTCATCATTAAAAACTTTAAACGAATAATCAATAGACATATCAAAAGAATAAATAGATTTATAATTATCAAAATACTTAGCACTATAATAATTGTATACTTCAGAATCTAAAACAATTAAAGCATCATCCTTAACCTTACCTAAAAGTTCAGAAATACTGGAATATGCTTTAAATTCAACACCCTTACTTTCCAAAAAATTTGCAATTTTAGTATTAGAAATAGTAGCAACTTCATTTCCAACCAAAGATTTAACAGAACTTACAGTCACCTTATTACTTGGAAGTGCTAAAACTAAAACCTGCTCATCATAATTTGAAATAATATCAACATAAGATGTATATTCATTATTACTTATATTATCAAAAAATATATCAATTTTATTATTGTTAAAATCCTCAACTAAAGAATTGATATTAGAATAATTCTTATAATCAATATCTATATCAGAAACATCAGAAAATTCACGTAAAAAAGCCTTATTTATACCATAAAATTTATCATTAATTAAAGCATCATATGGTCTATTTTCAACATATCCATATACATATCTTTTGCTTTTAAATTGCGCCTTATCCTTATCCTCGATACCAGAAAAAGTAAAATAACTATTAGAAAAATTCTTATCATAACTATCCTTATACTTTGTTTCTTTCCATTTAGAAAAATACTTAATAATAATTTCATTTAATTTTTCATCACTACCTAATCTGATAACATAATCCTGCTTAATTTCATTAATATTATAAGAAATACTTAATCCTTTAGAAACAATTAAATTGTAATTACTAATCTTAGGTAGCATAATAGCTTCTACTGAAGAAGGAGTAACACTTCCATCATCATTAGTCTTAGATTCCAAACTATTCACCAATTCATCGATAGTAGCAAAAGTATTAAAATTCAAATTAATACTATCAGTAGCATTTTTGACTTTTTCTAAATCACTTTCTAAAACACCTATTGTCATACCATCTATTTCAGATAACTTGTTATACTTAATACTATTTTTTGTTAACAAAGCATAGCTATCACTATAAACAAGTACGTCGTTTTCATCTTTTTGAGAAACTACACGAAAAGAATACTCACTCTTTATTTCGTCATCCTTTTGAAAAGCTATAGGATTAAAATCAAGCCCTGTAACATCCTCAAAATCAGACAAAAAATCAAACAATATACCAGTTCCATTATAACTAATAACAGGTATATCCTTTAAAATCGATATATCAATAACTTTACTCTTATTAGACTCTAGCCATTGCTTTTCTAAAATTGTAAAAGAAGTATTCTTATCTTGTCTAGTAAACAAATAGATACTGCATAGGATTAAAAAAACAATAACACAAGGTATAATTATAAACTTTTTTTTATTTTTCATTAGTTTTCACCCTCATTACTTCAGATCTAAATCATCTGAATTTACATTCTTATAACCCATCATAGGATACTTTTCACCCTCGCCATCAACATAAAACTGAAAATCATAAAACTTAATTTCATCCTCATTAAAACTCTTAATAATTTCCCTACACTTATCCCTAATAGTATCAGTAGACAAATCACCAGTAATAGAAATATAAATATTTATTATTTTTCCAGACAACCTATAGCCATCAAAATTAAAACCTTCAATTGAAGAGAAATTATTCTTAATCTCATCTAACCTAGAATCATCAATCTTAACATTTTCAATTCCATCTAACCTATTGCCATACTTAGAAGTATGATAATTTGGAAAAACAAAAATTTTTATAACAACTAATGCAAATATAAAAATCAATATTATAAGTAATATCAATACAGATAATACTTTATTTTTAATAATAAATTTCTTTAATTTTTTTAAAAACTTTTTCATATAAAATCCACCCATAATAATTATACTATACAAATTAAATTTTATCAACAACATATTTTTCATAAAATATATTGACTATTTATAAAAAAAATAATATAATTATTCCCAGTGAATTAGCAGCGCTAATAAGAAATTATAATGTGTTTATTACCTATAGGGGTTATTTGTAACCTAGCTGCAAGGCGAATATATTTTAAATAATACACCCTATAATTTAGTTATTAGCCACTATTCATAAAGAAAGGTGGAGAATATGGCAAGATATACAGGCCCAAGTAATAGAAAATCACGTCGTTTAGGATTTTCTACACTTGAAAATGGAAAAGATTTAAAAAGACCTTTTGCCCCAGGATTACATGGACAAAAGCGTGCTAAAAAATTATCTAACTATGGAACTCAATTACAAGAAAAACAAAAAGTTAGATTTATGTATGGACTAAACGAAAAACAATTCAGATCAATATTTGAAGATGCTGGAAAATTAAAAGGAGTACATGGTGAAGACTTCTTAAAATTACTAGAAAGTCGTCTAGACAACCTAGTATACAGAATTGGATTTGCTACAACTAGACGTGGAGCAAGACAATTAGTTAACCATGGACACATAACTGTAAATGGAAAGAAAGTTGATATTCCATCATACAGATGTAAACCAGGAGATGTTATATCTCTAAAAGATAACGATAAAGAATTAGCAATCGTTAAAGCTTCTCTAGAAGCAATCCACAATCGTGTTGAATTTGTTTCATACGATGAAGCTAAAATGGCTGGTACATTTGTAAGACTTCCAGAAAGAAGCGAATTAAATGCTGATATCAACGAATCATTAATAGTTGAATTCTACAACAGATAATATCTGTTGTTTTTTTTATAAAAAAAGAAAACCCATTAAATGAATTTTCCTAAAAAATACTTTTTCTTACCTCTTCTAATAACTAAAACTTTACCTTCAATAGCGAGACTCTTAGTAATAATCATATTCTCATCACTCATTTTATCACCATTTATAGTAATTGCGCCACTTCCAATAAACTCACGAGCCTCTCTCTTACTAGAACAAACTCCATTATTAACAAGCATATCAATTAAAGATACTTCAGAACTAATTTCAAAACTTGGAATATCTTTAAATCCAATTAAAATCTCATCTAACTTTAAAGACTTAACATCTCCACTAAATAAAGCCTCACTTATTTTAATAGCTTTATTATACTCCTCTTTTCCATGAATAAATGTAATAATCTCACGAGCTAAAGTTTTATGAGCAAGTCTTTCTTCTGGTCTTTCTTTATGTTGTCTTTCAATTTCTTCAATTTCTTCCTTACTTAAGAAAGTAAAAATCTTTAAATAATCAATAACCATTTCATCTTCAACATTTACCAAATATTGGTATAACTCATAAGAAGATGTTTTATTTTTATCAAGCCATAAAGCATTACCCTCTGACTTACCAAACTTCTTGCCATCCTTAGTAGTAACTAAAGGCATAGTAAACGCATAAACTTCATCTCCAGTTTTCTTTCTAATCAAGTCAACACCTGCAGTAATATTACCCCATTGATCAGAACCAGCTACTTGTAAATCAACACCACGAGTCTCATGCAAATGTAAGAAATCTAAAGACTGCAATAACATATAAGAAAACTCAGTAAAAGTAATACCACTATCAAGTCTTCTTCTTATAATATCCTTATCAAGCATATAATTAATATTAAAGAATTTACCATAATCTCTTAAAAAATCAATAACATTAATATCCTTTATCCAATCTAAATTATTAACAACCTCAAAACCAAATATATCTTCAGCTTGTTTTTTCAAGCATTCAAAATTATAAGCAACCTCTTCCTTAGTAATCATAGCTCGCTCAGTAGTAGGTCTAGGATCTCCTATTTGACCAGTCGCACCACCTACTAAAAGAATAGGATTATGACCAGCATCCTTAAGTCTTTTAGAAATTAAAAACGAAGACAAATGTCCAATATGCATAGAATCTGCAGTTGGATCAGTACCTATATAAAAAGTCATACCTCCATTATTTAATTTTTCTTCTAACTCTGGACTAGTTACATCTTTAATTAAACCTCTCCATTTTAATTCATCAAACAATTTCATAATTAATCCTCCTCACAATGACAATGTCCTGAGTGACATTCATCACAATCACATTTTTTATCATTTTTCATTATTTCAACACCATTACTAGTACCAATTCTACTAGCACCAGCATTAATAAAAGAAACAGCTTCATCAAATGTTTTAATTCCACCACTTGCTTTAATCTCTAAAACTTCACCCTTATGTTCATTAATTAACTCAACATCCTCTAATTTCGCACCACTAGTACCAAACCCAGTAGAAGTCTTAATAAAATTAATAAAAGTCTCATTACAAATCTCAGTCATTTTAATAATCTCATCACTAGTTAAATAACAAGTTTCAATAATAACCTTTAATACCTTACCATCAATTGCATCCCTAACAGTTTCAATTTCATTCTTAACATAATCATAATCATGATCTTTTAAAGCGCCAATATTAATAACCATGTCAATTTCATCCGCACCATCTTGAACAGCAGCAATAGCCTCATACTCTTTAACCATACTATTATTCATTCCAAGTGGAAAACCAACAACAGTACAAACTGAAACATTAGACCCCTTTAACTCATCTTTAGCTAAACTAACATAATAAGGATTAACGCAAACAGTCTCAAAATGATTATCACGTGCTTCCTTACATAACTTCTTAATATCATCAACAGTCGCATAAGCCTTTAAATTTGTATGATCAATATATTTATTTATTTCCATAACTACCTCCTATAATATATCCTTTAAATCACTTAATTTTTCAATTTCATCAAAATTATTTTTATTCTCTTTATGCTTTGGATTCATAAATATTGGTTTTATTCCAGCATTATATGCACCCATTACATCCAAATTATAACTATCACCTATCATAATACATTCTTCCAATTTAGTATTACCAGCAGCTTTAACAAATGCTTCTTTATTAGGTTTAATAAAATCTTCTCCTCCATATATTTCACTAAAATATCTATCTATCTTAGCTGCTTTTAATCTATTAATTTGCGGATTTCTAAACCAATTTGTTAACACAACTAACTCATATTTTTTTGATAAATAATCTAACGTATCTATTACATCATCATCAGGCGCACTCATATATCCAATACTTTCTAAAAAATCATTCATAAAATCCATATTTAATTTTTCTTTTATATTATTATTGATGTGCTCTAACATCTTTTCTTTATCATATTTATCATAATAATTCTCATAACTATCTATTAAATCATTTATATAATTAGGATCCTCATTATTATTATATTTTTTTAATGTATCCCTTAATGCATCAACATACTCATCCTTCCACATAATTAAAGTATTATCCAAATCAAATATTAATTTCTTAATCATATAACCTCCAATATATAAAAAAACACCATAAATGTAAGGACGATATTATCGTGGTACCACCTTACTTCCATAGTGTCTATGCTCAAAGTCTTAACGCGACTAATCGGTTTAACTCCAAATATGTAATTAATTATATAATCTTGACTAGTTTTCATCAACCACTAATTTTCTAATTACTAATTATATAACTATAGTATTCTTCTCAGTTAAATATGTATCTAATATAACACAATTTCTAAATAAAAACAATTATTTATTTAAATCCTCTATTATTTTTTCAATATTTTGTCCATACTCTATAGACTCATCAAAAACAAATTCTAACTCAGGCATATGTCTGATATCAATTCTATCACACAATTTCTTTCTAATAAATCCACTAGCATCCTTTAATGCATCCAAAGTCTCTTTACGTTTAGTATCATCTAAAACTGTAAAATAAACCTTCGCAAAACTTAAATCATTTGTAACCTTTACATCAGTAATAGTAACAAATTTAATATTAGGATTCTTAACTTCAGTAGCAAGTAAATAACTTATTTCTTTAACCATACTACTAGCAATTCTTTCAATTTTAATACTCATGTTATCCACCTCACAATAAGTATATCAAAAATATGAATTAATGTAAATAAAATAAAAAAGGGCTCTATCCTAAAATAGGCCCCTTACAAAAAAGATTTAACTTTTTTTCTCGCATAACAAACTATTAATTTAAATGTTCAAAGTCATTTTTATATTCATAACTTAATGAATTATCGCTACTAATTATTGTATCACCCAATGATTCTTCCATAGAATCTCTTGCAACTTTTGCCACACGTCCACCAGTTCTAGCAATCTTCTTATTTTCTTCTAATCCTAGTGGCCTATGTTTCTTAACTAATTCCCTCGTAGCAATCTCACCTAAATCAGTTAAAGCAACTTCTATATCTGTCATGTTATCCCTAAGAGATTCTTTTCTTAATCCTTTAAACTCTTTATAGTCAGATGCATTCATACCAGACCATTCCTTATAAATCTCATTAGTTAAAACCGCATACTCATAATTTTCTTTTATACCAAACTCTTTCCAAACATCAGTTAATTTATTTCTATTAAGAATGCCATTCAATCTTTTTTTAATCCATTCGTCATCATATCCACGCTTTTTATAATAATTAATAGCTCTATTAATAGCTAACTCAGGATCAAACACTTCATCAATTCTCTCACTGCCTAAATTAGCCAACCAAACTTTGAATGGCTCAGCCTTTGGACTAGGAATAGATTCTATAAGTCTCAGTATTCCTTTTGTATCAAGTACATCAGTCAGATAATTTTTCCCATCTTTGTTAGATTTCATTTTCAGTTGTCCGATATTTTCGGACAACTGACTTCCCTCTTCTTTTAATTTAAGCTTTAAATCACTCCAATATTTCCTAGATCTACTAGAATTTGTCAACGCCTCTATAACATCAACAACACTGTAATAATAATCACCTTTATCTTTATCCCATATACTTCTTATTTCATTATCTTCAAATAAATTCGATATAGTTTCTAACTTATTCATTAATAAACCTCGCCTTCTATATATAATACTAATATATTATTGTTTAATATATAGTTTAGCTTTATTACTAAAGTTCTTCTCCTTCCATATAGATTTGCCCATTACTAAAATCAAAATTATATTCCTAATATTTCCCCGTATTATGCGAGGTTAAGCCTTAACATCAAATTAATTATACCAAAAATTAAATATAACAATCAACACTTTTAATTAATCTTTTGTAAATAAAAAAAGTAAATATTTCTATTTACTATATTTCTTTATAAGGCAACCCTAAATGTTCATAAGCCTTCTTAGTAACAATTCTACCTCTACTAGTTCTCTTCATAAGTCCTTGTTGTAATAAATAAGGTTCATAAACATCCTCAATAGTAGTAACCTCTTCACCAATAGATGCAGCAAGAGCTTCAATTCCAACAGGACCACCATTAAACTTATCAATAATAGACCTAAGTAAATTATAGTCAGTTTGATCTAAACCTAAAGAATCAACCTTTAACTTATCAAGAGCCATCTTAGTAATATCTAAATCAATTTTACCATCACCTAAAACCAAAGCAAAATCCCTAACTCTTCTAAATAACCTATTCGCAATTCTTGGAGTACCACGACTACGACGAGCAAGTTCGTGAGCAGCATCATCATCAATAGGACAATCTAAAACACCACTTGTACGCTTAACAATTTGAGTTAACTCATCCTCAGTATAAAAACTAAGTTTAGAAACAATTCCAAATCTATCACGAAGAGGACCAGTTAAATCACCAGCACGAGTAGTTGCTCCAACTAAAGTAAAAGGAGGTAAATCAATCTTAATATTACGACTAGAAGAATCAGTACCAACAATAATATCTAAAGTAAAATCCTCCATAGCAGAATATAAAATTTCCTCAACAAATCTAGGAATTCTATGAATCTCATCTATAAATAAAACATCACCTGGTTCCAAACTAGATAAAACAGCAGCTAAATCCCCACTCTTCTCAATAGCAGGACCACTAGTAGTCTTAATATTACTACCAAGCTCATTCGCAATAATAAAAGACAATGTAGTCTTACCAAGTCCTGGAGGACCATATAACAAAACATGATCTAAAGCCTCATCCCTCATTTTAGCAGCTTTAATAAAAATATTTAAATTTTCTTTAATCTCAGTCTGACCAACATATTCATCAATACTAGTAGGCCTAATAGCAGACTCAAAAGACTCCTCTTTAACATCAAATAACTTTTCTTGCACAAAATCACCTCAATAATAATTTTAAAGCTTCCTTAACCTGTAACTCTAAAGCATTACCCTTATTAATATGAGGTAATACCTTATTAATATCTCCAGCCTTATAACCAAGAGCCTTCAAAGTTTCAACTAACTCAGTATTATCAATATTAGCAGTTAAATCAATATCCTTACTAAGTTTACCCTTTAAGTCCAAAATAATTTGCTTAGCAACCTTCTCACCAATCTTAGGAAACTTCTTTAAATACAAAATATTTTCCCTTTCGATCGCATCAATAATTCCATCAATAGAGCCAGTTGCTAAAATAGGAAGTGCCATCTTACACCCTAATCCTTTAACATCTATTAATTTCAAAAATAAATCTTTTTCCTTTTTCTCTTTAAAACCATATAAAGAAATCTCATCCTCACGGACATATTGATAAACATAAACACGATAATCCTCATTAACATTAAAAGTATATGGATTAGCAGTAAATATCTGATACCCAATACCATTATTATCTAAAGTAATATAATTACTTTCTATCTCTGTTATTCTACCTTCAATATATGAATACATACAATCACCATTATAATTATATAAAAACATTTGTTTGTTTGTCAAGAAATTTATACAAACTACTCTCAATATAATTATTCGATAAAATTATTAAAAATCCTTAAAAAAACAAAAAAAATATCCGAAGATATTTATTTTTTATGCATAAACGTTCTAATTGCGTAAAACTCAAACACAATCATAATAATTACATATGCCCATATTAGAACAATACTAAACTCATAATTAGTATACTTCTCTATTACAGTAGGAATATTACTAGGAATATTCTTATCAATAAAAGCATAAAGTGATCCACTAGTAAGCTTAATCTTTAAATAAGTAACTATTCTAAAGAATATATCAGTAACAGCTACCGCATAAACAAAAGAAGAAAAAGTTCTCTTAAATAAAAATACAAATAAAACTATAACAGCAATTAAAATTATTACATCCATTACAAATCCTCCACACTTAAAATATTATTTACATTACTATATTCAATAATTACTTTATCATAAAAATCAGTAAGTTGTAAATTACTAAAATCAAATTCAACATTATTTACACCATTATTACCAGTAAACTTTACACCCATATAATTACTAGAATCATTTTCTATAAAAAAACCACTACCTAAAACACTATATAACGTAGAATAACTACCATCCTTAAAAACAGTAAAATAATCCTCTTCAACATTACTAATTAAATTAGAAATATTATTAATACTAAACTTAGATAAATTAATTAAATCAATATCATTAGATAAGACATTAACACCATCTACAATAGAATAAACACTACCATCATAATAATATTTATTACCATCAAAATTAATAATACACTTATCCTTACAAGTAACTAAATAAGACTTAACCATATCCCCTTTATAAAAACTAACATTAGCTTGATAACTATCTATACTAGAAAAATACTCTTTAACACCACTACTAGTATTTGAAAACTTAATCTCCTTTTTTGTTTCAACAATAGGTTCAACATAATCCCTATTACCACCTAGATTAACCATTAAAGAAATTATAAGAATTACAATAAACCATAAACCTAACTTAATACCAGCACTAGCACGAGGACTCAAATTATCAAAAGATTTCTTATACTCCTTTAACTTTTGAATTCTCTTATTATCCCTTAACTTATCCTTCAATTTCATTCAAAAATCTTCCCTACAAAATTACCTTTATTTACCATTCCTCTAGCATAATCAGAAGCACTCATTCGAGTCTTTCCTTCAGGTTGAACAGTCAAAAATACAATCTCACCATCACTAACCTTAATACCAAAACCATCTGGATAAACAGCTGTAACCTCACCATCTAACTTATCAGAAAAAACATTATCCGAGATACGACTCTCCCAAACCTTTAAAATAGTACCATCAACTAATGTATAAGCACCAGGCCATGAATTAAGACCACGAATCTTATTATAAACTTCTCTCTTAGACTTAGAAAAATCTAATTTTTCATCTTCTCTTTTAATAACATAACCATAAGTTGCCAAACTATCATCTTGAGGAGTACGACTGTTAGTACCATTTATAATAGAAGGTAATGTATCAAGAAGTAAATCTCTACCTAATACACTTAACTTATCATGTAATGTCTCAGCAGTATCTAAAATATCAATAGGAATTTCCCTTTGACTTATAATATCTCCCTCATCCATACCCTTGCTCATATACATAATAGTAATACCAGTCTTACTATAACCATTAATAATAGCCCTATGAATTGGAGCTCCACCTCTTAACTTAGGAAGTAAAGATGCATGAACATTAATACAACCAAGTCTAGGTAACTCTAAAACCTCAGGAGGAAGAATCTTACCAAAAGCACATGTAATAATTAAATCAAGTTCCATGTCCTTTAAATCATCATAAATATCCATTAAATGATCAGGTTGTAAAACCAAAATAGTATTATCAATACCTACCTGCTTAACAGGAGAATATAAAATCTTACCCTCTCTACCAACCTTCTTATCAGGTTGAGTAACAATCGCACGAATCTTATAATTACTAACTAACCCCTTTAATACAGTCGCACTAAACTCAGGTGTTCCCATATAAAGTATCTTTAATTCTTTTTCTACATTAACATCTTCTAGATTCATTATAATCACCACTATCATTATACCTTATTTTAAAAAATAATACCATAAAAACTATTTAAAAATAAAATAAGAAATAACTATAGCTGATACTATCCCAAATAAATCAGCTAACAACCCTACCTTTAAAGCATATCTAGTCTTCTTAATACCAACACTACCAAAATATAAAGTTAAAATATATAAAGTCGTATCAGTAGATCCCTGTATAACAGAAGCCATCCTACCAATTAAACTATCAACACCATATGAAGAAAAAATATTATTTAATAAAACAATACCACTAGAACCAGAAATAGGCCTCATCAAACATAATGGAACTAAATCTATAAATACTCCAAAAATAGGCTTCAAAAAACCTAAAACAAAACTTAAAAATCCACTCTTAATAAAAATATTAATACCAAGTATCATTCCAAGTAAATTAGGAAACAACTTAAATACCATATCAAAACTCTCTTTAGCGCCATCAACAAAAGTATCATAAATATCAACTTTCCTAAAAAAACCATAAAAAACTATAAATAAAACAATAATAGGTAAAATTAAATTAGACATATTTCTTCCTATAAAGTCTATCAATAATTAAACCAAATACAGTAGAAGATAAAGACGCTAATAAACACGGAATTATAACACCACTAGGATTAATACTACCATGCATCATTCTTAAAGAAATAATGGTCGTTGGAATAATAGTAAAACCAGTTGTATTTAAAACTAAAAATGTAATCATCGAACTACTAGCTACATCACTACCACTTAAATTCTTTAAACTCTTCATAGTCTTTAAACCAATTGGAGTTGATGCATTACCTAAACCAAACATATTAAAAACAAAACTAGAAGTAATTAAACTAATAACATCACTATCCTTTGGAATATCAGGAAAAATAAATCTTGTAATAGGATATAAAAAAATAGACATTTTTTTTAACAATCCAGAAACAGAAGCTATCTTCATAATACCAAGCCATAAAGCCATAATAGGAAATAACTTTAAAACCATGGAGAGAACTGTCTCTCCACAAGACAATATCTCACTATTAACAACATTAATATTACCAGTAAAAAAGCCATAAACAACACCTATAATAATAAATACTCCCCATATTTTATTCATCATGAATTAGCCATCCCTTTAACTTATCAATAAAACTTTTTTTAATAACCTTCTCCTTATCTCTAACTAAAATAGGTTCGGTATGAATTATCTTATCACCTAAATAAACCTCTATAACACCACCACCACTTTTATCAATCTTATACTTAAGAAAAACACTATCAATTTCATCTGAAAGTAAAGGATATGTATAATTATTATCAATATACATCTCTTTATCACTTGAACTATCATCAGGAATACTAACTACCCCACTAGATAAAATTTGATAACTAGTATAATTACTAAAACCATACTCAAACAAATTCATATGATCAAAAAAATCATTTCCATCATTTAAAGTAACAACAGCTAAATTTAAACCATCACGACTAGCAGTAGTAACTAAAGTTCGACGAGCTTTCATAGTAAAACCAGTCTTACCACCAGTAGTATACTTATAAGAAAACAATAACTTATTCTTATTAGTCCAAGAATAATCATTCATATCAGTATGAACAACATGCTTTTTAGTTGAAACAATATCCTTAAAATCAGAATTATTAATCGCATACCTAATTAATAAAGACATATCATAAGCAGTAGAAATATTACCATCATCCTCTTCATCCAATCCACTTGGATTATTAAAAATACTATTCTTCATACCGAGTTCCTTAGCCTTATCATTCATCATATTAACAAAAGAAGAAATGTCTCCTCCAACATAAGAAGCAATAGCAAGAGCTGCATCATTACCACTTCTAAGCATTAAACCATAAACTAAATCACGCAATTTCATATGTTCATTTTGTTTAACATAAATTCCAGATCCATATGCATCCTCTATCTCAGGACCAATAGTAACCTCTTCATCTAACTTACCAGACTCAATAGCAACTATAGCAGTCATAATCTTAGAAATAGAAGCAACACTTCTCTTATTATGAATATCCTTAGAATATAAAATCCTACCACTATCAGTATCAATTAAAATCGCACTAGTCGCACTTGTATCAATACATAATACCCTTATAGGAATAAACAATAATAAAAACAGCAATAATTTCTTCATAAACTCACCTAAATGAATATATGAAAAAAAGGACTAAATTAGTCCTTCATTGTCAAACATACTTGATTTATAACTCCATTCTCTTTATTATTTCCGTTTGCAACAAAAAATGCAACAACTACAAAAAATGCAACCACAGCAAACGCAACCAAAGATAAAAATAAATGCTGTTTTAAAAAATTTATATATTCGTGCATAAATGTCCTTCCACAACTATAAGTACTATAACATATTAAAATTTACGAAAAAAGATAAATTTTCTTACGAATAATCATTAAGAAATCTCACGATTTCTTCTTTTCTGCTTCGAAAGCCTAGTCACCTACATTCTCCACAGACTTAAAATCCATGGTCGCCACCGTACTCGTTTTCTTTTATTTTATTTATGATAATAATTCTTTCATATATAGCTTTAAACCATAAAACATAATATTTTTCAATACATCATCTATAAATGATATCATACAAACAATTGTATGCAAACTGAAAATTGATTTTTTTAAATTTTTAGTATGACTTCCTATTATATAAAAAAATAGTAAATAAGAATAATACCTATTTGTTAATCTAAAATATTATTAATTACCTTTAAAGAATCAATATGAATATCTTCTCCAATTAAACCAATTACTGGTCTTAATCCATCATAATTATGAAAATCAGAACCAACAGTAGTAAATAAATTATTTCTAACAGCAAAATCATTCCATTGCTTAGTACAATCATGTTTTACATCAAATCTATCAACATAAATATAATTAGACTCTAAACCATCAGCCTTCATATCATTTACAATATTTAAAATATCATCTTCACTCAAATTATCCTCAAAAGTATATGCAACAGGATGAGCTAAAACAACCTTACCATTTGCCATTCTAATTAACTCTGCAGCCTGTTTAGGAGTCAAACTTTTCTTTTCAACATACGCAGAGCATCCTTCATTCATAACGTTCTCAATAAACTCACCCTTAGATGGTATCTTATTAAAATTCTTTATCAATAAATCTTTATTATCAATATTATTAATTACATCTAAAGCGATATGTGCCTTAGTAACTGCATCAATTTTTTCAAGTTCAGAAATATTAACAAAATAACCCAATCTATTTAAAGCAACAGAAACATTCTTTAAATAATCATGTCTTGAATTTCGTATTTTTAATAATTGATTTCTAAACTCTATATTATTAATATCAATATTATACCCAAGAACATGAATACCACATTTATTTACTTTCGTTGATATTTCAACTCCAGGTATTAACTTAATATTATTATCTTTAGCATAATTAATTAATTCATTACTATAAGCATCAATTGTATCATGATCAGTAATAGAAATACAATTTAGATTATTTTTTTTAGCTATATCAATAATCTCAAAAGGAGAAAAGCCACCATCCGACTTATTAGTATGAATATGTAAATCAATTATTTTCCCCATTTTTTCAACCTTCCTTCATAAACTTTTTGTAACTGTGAATTTTCAAATCTTCTCTTCGTAGCATCAGATGAAATTGCAAATAATAAATTTGATGCAACATTCTCATCTGAATTAAATTTTTTTAACATCAATGCAATACTATTTCTTACCTGATCAATCTTATTACGAATAGAAGAATCCATATCTAATGGAGTTAATGAAAATAAAAAATCAAATATAAAATTATATGGCGTATCATCTTTTTGCCAAGTTTTTCTTAAAGAATCAGGCCATATAGCAACATAAGGCTTTGTTCCTTCATTAATAGAATTAAATATTTCACTTGAGACCTTTGATAAAACATCAAAAAATTCACTTTCTTTTAAAATATGAATATCAAGTGGTAACCATTTATCAGGGAAAACACCATTAGCCAAAGATAAAGAAATACTAGCAACATCTCTTACTGTACCAAGAACATCATTATCTGAAGTTTTCATATTTTTTTTATACAAATTTTTTTCCAAAGCACTTTTTGCATTATCAAATTGATCATCTTGACAAATCATCCAAATATCTAAATCAGGTAATCTATTAATAACCTTCCTTGGTTTTAATTGATCCTCAATTCTATCACACGATTTACAAAAGCACTTTAAATCTGGCATCTTACTACCATTAATACTTAAACATCTATCGCACGACCACTCAAAAAAAATAGATTTCATAGCATGTTGTAATAATTCATCATTATATCTAAGTTGTTCAGTAATAACAGGCAAACTAAAATTATGTTCTTCATCAGTAACATAAAAAGGATAGCCAGTACCAAAAGCTCCACAAAAACATGAAACATTTTTCATACAATCGACAATCTCTTTGATATTCATTTCAATATAATACCTCTTTAAATCTGTATTAGTTATTTCAAACAAAGTTGAAGCTTCAGCAGCCATTTGGCATACCTCAATAGTATTCATATATAAAATTTCCCCCCTTAAAAATTGCAAGTATTATATAATATATTTATATAAAAATCAAATTAAACTTTAAATATGAAAATTTTATTATACTTTGTATCAAAAAAAACATAGTCCATTACCTGAAATATAAGCTTCACACCTTATATTATATCACAGGTAATTCTATGTGTCTAAAATTATATAATTAGTCATTATAATTATAAATACCTAATATCTTATCTTCTATAGTATCATTAATAGAATCCAACTTCCACTTATTATTATCCTTATGAACAGTAAAATCAATAGTATAAGTAACCTTATCTTTAGCTTCTTTCAATCTATCCAATAAATACTTTTTATACAAATTATCATTATAAATCTCTTCATTATAAAACTCTTCTATATGACCTCTTTTATAAACCTCAGCTTCATTTATAATTTTAGTAAAATCAGTAACAATAACTTCCGCACTTACTACTGCCTCATCACCATCAATACGTTCTTCCTTAATACTATACTGTAAATCTTTATACTGCTTTTTAATTAACTCTCTATACTCTTTCTTATTTTCATCATTTAACTTAGTCTTCTTGTCAATTACACTATCCAACTGATCTAATACCTCTTTATCCAATATTTGATACTTATTAAGATATTCCTCTACTTTCTTAGTAGGAGTATTACTAATATCTAACATACTACACCCTGTAAAAAATAAAACCGATAAAATAACAAATAATCTTTTCATACTTGCCTCCTATTTATATAATTAACAAAAACAAAATATATATACATTAATTTGATGTAAATTGTTGATTTTTAAAAATATATATGTTAAAATGTATTTAGGAAGCATTGCTTCATAAAATAAAAAAGGGAATACTTAACTTTGCTGTGTTGAGTACTCACCTAGAAAAAGATTTTTTAAGGCAAAGTACTAATCTTACAAAGATTGAGTACTTTTATTTTGCCTTAAAACCAATAAAAACAACTACCGATATATTATAAGCAAAACAATGATAACTAATAAAGATAAAATTAATAAATCTTTCTTATACATATTATCGCCCTCCTTACGGAGGTAAGTACCCAACAATTAAGTATTCCTATAATATTATAACTTGTAATTAACTTTAAATCAACATAAAATTAACAAAATAATTAAAAAAAAAGAGACTTACTTAGCCTCTTCTACAACTCTAGTCTCTCTAATTACAGTAACCTTTATAGTACCAGGATATTGTAACTTTTCCTCAATCTGATTCTTAATATCACGAGCAACTTTATAAGTTTTTAAATCATCAATTTCCTCAGACTTAACTAAAACTCTAAGCTCACGACCAGCTTGTACAGCATATGACTTATCAACACCATCAATACCATCAGCAATCTCTTCAAGATCCTTAAGTCTTTGAACATAATTCTCTAAAGAATCATTTCTAGCTCCAGGACGTGAAGCAGAAAGTGCATCAGCAATCGCTACTATAGAAGAAATTATACTAGTAGCTTCCTTATCACCATGATGTGACTCAATAGCATTAATAACAACATCATTTTCTTTATACTTCTTAGCAAGCTCAGCCCCTAGAGTAACATGACTACCTTCAACCTCATGATCAATAGACTTACCAATATCATGTAAAAGTCCAGCACGTCTAGCAAGCGCTACATTTTCACCCAACTCAGCAGCAAGTAATCCAGATAAATAAGCAACTTCAATAGAATGAGTTAAAGCATTTTGACCAAAGCTTGTCCTAAAATGTAACTTACCTAAAATCTCAACTAATTCAGGATCCATCTTAGTAATACCTAACTCAAATAAAGCAGAATTACCATACTCTAAAACCTTAGCCTTCATATCATTAACAGTTTTATCATATAACTCTTCAATACGAGTTGGATGAATTCTTCCATCCTTAATCAAAGTCTCTAAAGTAACACGAGCGATCTCCCTACGATATGGATCAAAACTTGATATTACTATAGCCTCAGGTGTATCATCAATAATTAAATCAACACCAGTAACAGCCTCTATAGTTCTAATATTACGACCCTCACGGCCTATAATTCTACCCTTCATCTCATCATTAGGTAAACTTACAACAGTAACAGTTTGTTCACTAGCAACCTCACCTGAATACTTTTGCATACTAGAAACAAGCATAGACTTAGCCTTCTTATCAACTAGAAGCTTAGCCTCAGCCTCTCTATCCTTAATCATTGCAGCAATCTCTAAGCTCATCATTTCTTCAACCTTTTTAAGAACTAAATCACGAGCTTGATTCTTAGAATAACCTGCAATTTTCTCTAATAATTCAACCTGTTCTTTTTTAATATTTTCCACTTCTACTTGTTCTTTTTGGATATCTTTTTGTTTATTTATTAGATTATTTTCCTTTTCCTCTAACATTTGTTCACGATTTTGAAGAGTTTGATCTCTTCTATCAATGCTAGCCTCACGATTTAAAAGACGCTCTTCAGACTCCTTAATTTCAACCTTTTTCTCTTTAATCTCTTTATCAGTTTCAATCTTTAACTTATGAGCCTCTTCCTTAGCCTCTAATAAATAATCTCTCTTAATCTTATCTGCATCTTTCTTAGCCTTTTCAAGCATGTTATCTATTTTTTTAGAAGAACTAATTCCTCTAAGATAATTAATAATCAAAATAAAAATTACACCAACAAAAATCCCAATAAGGACTAGTAAAATGGAGAAAGCTATATTATTCATAAATACCTCCATTTAACATTTTATTCTAATACAAGTATAATATAGATTAAAAAATTAATCAAGGCTTTTACACATAATTTAAAAACTTAAGAAGTCTCAATAGCATTTCCAATCTTAGTAAATATAATATCAACACCATGTCTAGTATACTTAGAAATAATCTCAGAAATATTAAGAGTTATTTTTGAAATTTTATTTTGATAATTCTTTTCTGTTCCCTTCAAATATTCATGTATATCAACACTATTACCGTTCCTTACATCTTCCTCAAATTTTTCTATTTGATCCTTTGTAAAACTCATTTTTCTTCTAGAATTATACTCATAATAACCCGACTGTAAAGAAATATAAAAAGTCAAAAAACTAACAAAACTAATAATAAAAAAAACCTTAAAAAACACTTTAACCTTTTTATTCATAAACCTTCTCCTTAATAATATTAGAAATAACATCCAAAGTATTATTAACCTCCCGAGATGTATTTTGATTACCACCAACCTCAAGCAAAATAACATTATAACCAATATCTTGATTATAAATACCATTAACGCCTGGTCCTTCTTTTTCCAAAATTCCTTTACTAAGGCCAGAATAACTAGAACTAATTAAATAATCAATAGACTGAGTAAAATGAAGATTTTCTAAATAATTAGCATGCTCCCTACCAATAACAAATAATACTTTAGCATAACTTTTATCACCAATAGTAACAGTAGTCAAACTACGACCAACAGAATCTCTATGCAAATCAATAAACAACCTAATACTAGGATTTTCATCCTTAACCCTTTCCAAATTAATTCTACTTGCTTTATAACTCAAATTATAATTCCATCCATTAGAAGATCTAATATTAGAAGTTCTATTCTCCTCAACAATAGAATTAATACCTAAATTTCTTAATCTCTCTTGAAGATAAAAAGCAGCATCAAAAACACCATAATTATCAGAATACTCCTCGGTATCGTGAGTATTATAAATATATACAAGAGGTAAAGAATTATCAGTAGAAACAGTAATTGGAGTATCATTCATAACATAATACATAGAACTATTAGGGCTCTCATAAAACATAACACTTTGTAAAATTGTACTAGGACTATTAATATCAAATCTACACAATGAAAAAAATGATCTTGAAATAAGAGAAACAACATTAATATCATTATTAATACTAAAATCATCCAATAAAGAAACAACATTCATACTTATAAAATTAAAACTTAGAAAAAACCTCAAAAACAAACAAAAAATAAAAAACAAAAACATAAAAAAGAAACATGCTAAAAAATGAAACTTAATATGTCTTCTAGATTTAAATTTTTTTCTCATAAATTCACCTAGTAAAACATATTCACATTATATATGATTATGATTAAATAAAATGTCAAAAAAAGCATAGAATAATCTATACTTTATAATTACTATGCAAAGCCATATTCAAACCATTACCTATTACATCACACAACTTAGAAATAACAAAATCAATTTCCTTTGGCGTAACCATAAAATTATAACCAACAGGAGTAAGAACCTCAGATATTAACTTTCTAACCTCAACATCACTTAAATTACCAACAAGTCCTAATAATTCCTTTTTATCAGATTTACTAACAAAAACATCCTTTTTTAAATAATTAATCCCACCATTAACAATTAATTTATTAATAGGATTATCAATATTATTCTTAGCATAAGAAAAATGTTTTTCCATAAAATTAATCGTATCACTAACAATAGTTACCGCATCAACAGTAGTAGGAACACCAATCGCAATAACAGGTTTTCCAATAGTCTCAACACTAATTTCCTTACGGGTATTGCCAATCCCACTACCAGGATGAATTCCTGTATCAGTAATCTGAATCGTTTTATTAACACGTTCCAAAGAACTACTAGCAAGAGCATCAATAACAATTAAAAAATCGGGATTAATCTTATCAACAATTCCCTTTATAATATCACAAGTTTCAATACCAGTAGTACCTGTAACACCAGGATTAATTGAACATACTCTTCTAAATCCATCATCCAAATCACCCAAATTATAAAGATGATTAGTAACAACAAGCTTATCAACACTCCCAGGTCCCAATGAATCAGGAGTAGAATTAAAATTACCCAATCCAACAACTAAACAAAAATCACTTTGTCCAATCCCGATATCAGATAATAATTTACGAACATGATCACAAAAAACAGACATAACTTTTTTCTGATTAAAACTATCAGTAACATCATCAAAACCAATAGTAATATAATTTCCCTTTTTTTTAGAAAACAAACTTGATTTTTCATCATCAAGATAAATAGAACTTACTAATATACCATCATAATCAATAACATTTTTTTCAAAACTATTATCCAAAAGATCAATTGCTAAATCAGTTCTTATAGAATATTTACTTAAATCAATCTCATGATTCATAACATCACCAATTATATTTTTAACTATTTTTCTATTTTTATTAAAAATAAATTGATTTTTTAATAAATATTTGATAAAATACATTAAGTATTAACGACTTGGAGGTGAATATTATGGCAAATATGAAAAACGCTAAGAAAAAAATCAAAGTAATAGCTAAAAAGAAAAAAAATAATAACGAATTTAAAACTAGTATGCGTACTGCAATGAAAAATGTAGAAAAAGCAGTTTTAGCAAACGATAAAGATAAAGCAAATGACAACCTAAAAATAGCTATCAAAAGAATTGATAAAGCAAGTTCAAAAGGTGTTGTTACTAAAAACTTCTGTGCTCGTAATAAATCAAGATTAACAAAAAAAGTAAATGAAATGAAGTAACTACTTCTTTTTTTTTTACTATTTTGATATAATTAATTAAGGTGATAATATGGAAAAATTCCTATACATTCTTCTATTTATACTTTTAATTGTTTTAGTATATACAAAAAGAAACGAAATAACAAAAGACATAATGATTAATTATGTCGATAATGATCTAAAATTTGAAGAACCAAATGAATATTATAAAAACTATGACTATGAATACGTACAAAATACAGAAAATTTATATCCAGAAAAAAAACAAGATATATTAAATATACTATATACTACACTAAATAGAGGACAAACAGAAGTATCATTCTATTGCAAATACGAAGAATGTATAAATGATGTAAATGAAATTGCAGAAGGCAAAGATTATTTAGCAAGCATAAATAACTTAGTACACCCATTTAATAGCTACAAGAATATATACTTTACAATAAATAAATATGGAAAAATAGAATTATCTATAAAAAAACAATACTCAGATACAGAAATACTAATTATAAATCAAAAAATAGATAATATTATGTCCGAACTATCATTAGAATCATTAAATGATTATGAAAAAATTCAAGCATTTCATGATTATATAATAAACAATACTACATATGACAGTAGTATAAATATAGAAAATCAATTAACAGTTGATACAAACTCAAATAAAGCAACTGGCTTATTATTAGAAAATAAGGCAATATGCTCAGGATATAGTGACACAATGGCTATTTTTCTAAATAAACTAAATTACAACAATTATAAAATTAGCAGTGAAAAACATGTATGGAATCTAATAAAATTAGACAATAATTGGAAACATATCGATGCAACATGGGATGATCCAATATCATCTGATGGAAAAGATATACTATTGCACGACTTTTTCCTAATCGATACAAACGAATTAATAGAAAATGAAAAAAAATTCGAACAGATAGAACACAATTTTAATAAAAATATATACAAAGAAGCAAACTAACAATAAAGAGGAAGAGTAATAATTGCGCAGGTTCCAATTCCCTCCTCTGATAAATAATCAATACTTCCATTATGCGCACTAATAATCTCATTAGAAAGTAAAACACCTAAACCTGTACCATCAGCCTTGGTAGTATAAAAAGGTTCACTCATTTTACTCATAACCTCACTATTCATACCTACTCCATTATCTTCAACATAAATTTTAACTTTATTATCAAAAACTTCAGTATGAATCCTAATATAACTTTGTTTTTTATAATCAATAGCTTCAATGCTATTTTTTATTATGTTCAATAAAACTTGATTAAGCCTATTATAATCACCATAAATAAATATTTCATCATCACTTATTTCAGCACTGAACTTTATATTTTTACTATCAAATAATAACCTATAATTCTCAATAATTTCATCAAGTAAAAGTGAAATATCAATTATATCACACTCCAATTTTACCTTCTTACACGCAGAAAAATCTTGAAGCAAATTTAAAGTTTTTTCAATTTCAGACTTAATAATAGGAATATATTTTTTAAAATGATCAATATTATTACTATCAAACATATCCAAATACCCTTTACATACAGCAATAGGATTCTTTATTTCATGACTTATTTTAAACAATGAATCTCTAAGTTGATTTTCCTTCATTAATTCCTTATACGATATATTTATCTCAATAATTTTCTCAGCCTTAACTAAAATAATAATAATAAAATAATACAAAAAATAATAAAATAAATAATAAAAAGAGCTATATATTAACGTATCCAAATTAACAGTTGAAACAAAAAAACACAACAAATTTGAAATAATAGATAATGCGAAAAAAACCTTACCATTACCACAAAAATAAAATATGATAAAACAAATAATATATTTAAAAATAAAAATATAAGAATTAAAATTTAATAAATAACATAAAAAAATAACAAAAATTGACATAGCAATAGCGTTAACTTTATTCTTTTTAATATAAAACAATATAATAATAAAATCAAAAACAATACTAAAAATATAAATATTATTAAATAAACTAAATCTAAACATAAAATATAAAGAAGAAAACAAACAAAAACTCAAAACCAAATCATTTTTATTTTTATCAATATTTTCAGTATAAACCTCATAAATTAGATAAACTATTATAGAAAGCAAAATCCAAGTAAAACTAACAAAATATTGTTCAAAATTTGACATAATTTTCACCTCATAAAAAATATACAATATTTTTATATCAAAATTTGTCGAAAAAAGAAAAAAAGTGAAGAAAAATATCACTTTAATTCATCTATATATTTAATTAATTGTCTTGCATCATCACCCAAGATAATTTTAAGTTGATCATCCACTTCAACAATACCAGATGCACCCAATCTTTGAATACTTTCTTTATTTGCTAAAGAAATATCCTTAAGTCGAACCGTTAATCTAGATTTATTATAATTATATTCAATTATATTTTCTCTTCCACCTAAAAAAACAATTAACTTATTTGCTTCAATTTTAAAATTTTTATTTTTAGACTTAACAATAGCAAGACCTATAATTACCATTATTACTATAATTATTAAATATTGTATATATTCCATATCATCACCAATAACATTATACTAAAAATAGTTTAATTTTTCAATCATAATTGTATAATAAAAAATATTAGTGTATTATAATTAATGAGGTGTTACAATGAAACTTAAAAACTTTAAAGTAGATAAATGGTTATTAATAATACTATTACTTTTCAGTACGATAAGTATATTAACCATTGGAAGTGCACAAAAATTAATATATGAAAATGATTTAATGACAAGACAAATAATTTGGTACATAATAGGATTCATATTAATAATTATTGTAATGAAAATCAAAAATAACTTTTTTATAAAAAATATTTGGATTTTATACATTATAGGAATAATCCTATTAACACTTTTATTAATATTTGGAACACCTGTTAACAATGCAAAATGCTGGTTTACAATACCAGGAATTGGAACATTTCAACCAAGCGAATTTGTAAAAATAATATTAATTATTACATTAGCAAGCATGATAAACAAATTCAATACGGAATACCAAAAACCATCCAGCTTACAAGAATTTACCTTCATTTTAAAAATTTTAATTGTAGTGTTAATACCTAGCATTTTAACATTTCTACAACCAGATACAGGTGTAGTATTAATATACTTATTAATTACATTTATAATGTTATTTATATCAGGAATAAGATATAGATGGTTTGTACTAGCAATAACAATATTAGTGCTAGCTATAGGAAGTGTTGTAACAATTTATTTCATAGATAAAGATCTATTTATAAAAATATTTGGAACTTCATTCTTCTTAAGAATAGATAGATTACTAGACTGGTCAAATAGCAGTGGATATCAACTTGAAAATGGTCTTTCAGCAATCGGTTCAGGAGGATTACTAGGATATGGATTAAACAATACACCAATATACTTTCCAGAGCCACAAACAGACTTTATATTCGCAGTATATGCATCAAATTTTGGCTTTATTGGATCATTATTATTGCTATTACTAATAGGTTTTTTCGATATAAAACTAATACTACTTGCACTAAAAACAAAAAACAATATAAACAAATATATAATATCAGGAATAATAGGAATGCTTATATATCAACAAGTTCAAAACATAGGAATGACTATAGGACTACTACCAATAACAGGGATAACACTTCCATTTATATCATATGGAGGATCAAGTCTACTAAGTTATATGTTAATGTTAGGATTCATATTTAACATTTCAAATGAAGTAATAAAAGAAGAAAGAAACAAATAAAAGCATATGAAAAGAATTGAAAAGCCATAAATTGAATATCTCAAATTATGGCCTTATTATTTAATCATCTAATCTATGTTGTAAAACTTCTATTTCTTGCTTTAGTTCATTATTTTCATTCTTTAATTCATTTATTCTTTCTTCATATGAACTTACTATTCTACTATCTTCTAATTTATTTATATAATTACTAAAATTATTTTTCAATTTTTCAATATTTGATTTATTTGTATAAACTGTCATTTTTTCTATAGAACTATTTATTGGAATTATCTTTTTATCATTAAGATTCTTAATAAACTCTTTCGCAATATCTATTGGATTATCACAATAAGACCATGCAACTATATTATTATTATAATTATTATCCTCAATATCACAATATCTATTTATTTGATATTCTATTTTAATATTTTTGTCTTCAGTTTCTATATACTCTACTTCACCATAATTATTTGTTATTATTAAATCATCTTTCATTTCATATTCTCTAGAAACTGTTTTAAGTATATTCTCTTTATCAGATAATAAATCAAATGAAAGTGTTCCAATAAATATTAATCCACACCCTACTCCAAATGTAATTAATGAAACTATAAAACTCCAAATCATTCTTTTCTTATCATTTTTTCTATTAAATACAAAGTTTATTATTAATAATAATATTACTATTTCTATTACACTAGAAGATAAAATTGTAACTAATAATCCTACAAAGAACAATCCTGTTTTACATAAAAGAAATGAAACAATAAATGAGCCAAATAAACATACTAATACAAAAGCAATACATAATCCAAACCATAATGCAAATAACTTAATTATTAAAATTATAAACTTAAACATCATATTAATAAAACTATATTCACTATGACGTAAATCTCTAATTATTATTTTATCATTATTATTAAATGATATTTTTTCTTCTGTTTTATCACTTTCTAATACTTCTTTTTTATTTTCTTCTTTTTCAACTTTATTTTCCTTTATTTTCTCATAATAATCTAAATATCTTACCTTAAAAATATGAGTAATTATTATAACTGAAACAACTGCTAAAGCAATTACTACTATAGATTTCAATAAACTAATTAAAAATGTATAAATAATATTTGGTAGAATAATTAATATACTACTAAATAAAGACGATAAAATATTATAAATAATAAATGAAGCCATAAATAATATAAATGAAATAATAAACTCTTCAAATAAGCATTTTACCTTACTTTTAAAACTCATATTACTAAACATATTAATTGAATTAGTAATAAACTTTAAAAAATCATTAATAAAGTTATTTAGGTTTTTCTTGCTTTCTTCTTCCCCCTTTACCTCTTTAATATCCTTATGTAATAAATCATCAATATTTAAATTAAATTTATCACATAAAGCAATTATTTTATCCATCTCTGGATATGCAGCACCTGATTCCCACTTAGATATAGCCTGACGAGATACTCCAAGTTCATCAGCTAGCTGCTCTTGTGAAAGATTATTCTCTTTTCTAATCTTTCTTAAATTTTCTTTAAAATTATTGTTCATAATTTTCCTCCTTTTCACCATAATTTTATAATTTCTACTGGTTGCATTCTACCATCTTTAGGTTGTTTTTTGTAAAATGTTGGTTGCATTTACTATTATATCAAAAAGATTATAGAAATTAATCTATAATTCATAATACGATAGTTATTTACATCATACTAATTCCATATTTTTCTTTTCATTCTCTATAATATCAATAAATTCTTTTTCACTTGGAATTGTTAATCTAAATTCTGATGAAAAAATCGTTTTATTATCTTCTGGTAATGTATATTTTACTACTGTTTCATTTTTACTTGTAGAAAGTAGTATTCCTATTGTTTTATTTTCATTTTCTTGCTTTACATCCCTGTCGTAATAGTTTACATACATCTGCATTTGTCCAATATCTTGATGAGTTACTTTACCTACCTTTAAATCTATTATTACAAAACATTTTAGTATTCTATTATAGAATACTAGATCAGGATAGAAATGTTCTGTATCTATAGTTATTCTTACTTGACTTCCTATAAAAGCAAATCCCTTACCCAGTTCCAATAAAAATTCTTTTAGATGTTCTAGTATATTTTTTTCTAAATCTGATTCTAAATAATCTATATTTTCTTTTAAATCTAAAAATTCAAGTACAAAAGGATCTTTTATGATATCTTTAGGTTGGTATAGTTTATGTCCTTTAGTAGATAGTTCTGATAGTTTTTCTTTATCTTTAGATAAAGCTAATCTTTCATATAATAAAGTTGTCCTTTGTCTTTGAAGTTCTTCAACAGTCCATCCCGATTCTATACATTCTTTCATATAAAAATTTCTTTTATCATCCTCTTTTATTTTTATTAATTCTAAATAATGGGTCCAACTCAATTGCGACATTATTGATGTCGCAATTGGATAACACATATAAAACTTTCGCATTCTTTCCAAATTTCTCTTTGAAAAACCTTTACCAAAATACTCTGTTAACTTTTTTGATATTCCTTCTATTAATAAATCACCATATTTTGCTCGCGAATTTCCTTTCTGTTTTTCAACAATCATTTTTCCTATATTCCAGTGTAAACTAATCATCTCAGTATTAACTGTTTTATATACTCTATTTCTACTTTGTTCAACTAATTCTTTAATATTATCAAATAAAATATTAATTTCATTTTCATTAATTAATTCATTTTCCATAGTATCATCCTTTCTAAACTTAATTTATATCTTTTATAATAAAACTATACAACCTCATAATATGACCAACTCAATTCGCTCATAATTGATGAGCGAATTGGATAACATATCTAGAATTGTCTCATTCTTCTTAAATCTTTTATAGAAAAATCCTTAGCAAAATATTTTGTTAATCATCTCAGTATTACTGTTTTATATACTCTATTTCTACATTGTTCAACTAATTCTTTACTATTCTTAAACAAAATGTTTATTTCATTGTAATAGTTCATAAAATTTTCCTTCCTATAATAATCATACGACATAAAAATAAAAAATCCTTAATTTAGCACAAAAAAATTATAGAAATTAATCTATAATTTTAAGAATTAGCTTCCCATATAGCCTTTAATGTATGGTCCTTATCCTGTACAACAGGTGTAGCACTCGTTATATAATATGGTTCATACTCAGTAACAGTATTCCCTTCTTCTATTTGTAAATTATATATTCTTATTCTTGAGTATACACCTGCACCATCTTTCAAATATCTATTAGAATATGTATAAAACACATACTTTGATTCAGGCAAATTTACATTTGATTGCGTAGTGAATACTTTTTCAAAATGATATTTTTCCCCAGCTAATATATAATAACCATCTCCACTCATTAAATAAATACCTGGTTGCGACGCCTGACTATATAAATAAAATCCTAAATTTCCGCTATATTTTGAGTCATATTCTGGTACACTTATACCTTCAATATCATATGAAATTGAGTATTGAGTATTTGGTTTCAAATTATTTGTAACCCAATCATTATTAAAAGATGTTCTTGCCCATGCCTGAAAAGGTATATCATCTCCTATACCTGGAATTTCTGACATAGATTTATCAATTATATTCTTCCCATTCCATCCTTTAAAAGTATAACCTTCTCTAGTAGGAACAGGTAACTCTCCATATGCATCATGATAAGATACCTCTTTTGTAGTTTGAGATACTGTTCCACCATTAGGATCAAATGTAACAACATACTTTCTCTTATAATCTTGACTAGAAGAATCACTATTTACTATAGCTACTCTAAAAGTAGTATTAGGATCAATTACTTTTGAATTTTGATAATTAAATATTGAATTACCACCTCTAGTTAAATATAAATTTTCACTAGTTGGAAATGAATTATCATTTGACCAATTATTAGTTTCAGATAATGAATATCCTAAAGAATATTGATTTTCATTATCCATTATTATAAATTCTTTATTACCAGATAAATTATAAATACCAGTATTATTACCAGTTGAAGAATTATCACTTAAATTTCCATATATAGAATTTGTAAGATATGCTAACGCTCCCCACTCACTATTTCTAACCATATGAGTATTAACACCTTTTAATCCATATATATTATTTTGATTTGTCATTGAAAGAATCTTATCATTAGCGCTTACATAATCAATATTAGTCCAAGCGGTACCACTTTTAACAATAATACTATCATTACTATTACTAGCCTCATACTTACCGACCCATATACCAGATAACTCATGATTATTATATGTAAATGCAGGATGAGTTAACCATTGTCCAGGAGATGTTCCTAAAGACTTAGAAGTAGTAACACTTTCAAAAGCAATATTAATAGGAGTAACACTATTAGAACTAAATAACTGATATCTAAATCTAGGAATCCATACAAAATAACCTAAAATATCATCATCATTTATAACAGTACCAAATGGTGCCTCTAAATACTCATATCTACTATGAGAATTATCACCATCTTTAGTTTCTTTAACAACAACAGCATTTGCCCAATTCTTATTCAAATAATTATACCACTTAGAATTAACATCAGCCTTTTTCCAAGAACCATCCTCATAAATAACAGGAATCATATTATCAGCAAGCTCGGGCTTACTAACAAACTGAATAATTTGAGTACAATCATTCTTATCAACAAGCTCATACTGAAATCCATTATAAGTAGCATTATAAGTCGATTTAACAACATTAGAATAATCAATTTCATTACCATTAACATCCTTAAAAGGAGTCTCTAATACACCATCATTAATAAGAGTTTGAACAGGAATACAATAAGTACTACCATTTGCCTCAAAACTATTAGTATAAAATGCTGAATGATTTTCAATATATACATCAGTTGCATTCGCTAATAACTGCATATTAGCTTCGCTAATTTCACCCTTCTTTTTATTTATACTAGACGCAATATTAGGTATAACAATCAAAGATATTAAAACAATTAACGTAACAACACTTAAAAGTTCAATTAAAGTAAAACCCTTCTTATTCATACCATTACCTCTCTATCTTTAATTATTTTATCAATAAATTAAAATTTTTACAAGATTATTATTATTTTGTTGCATTTACAGAACTAATTATGCTATAGTTAATTTAAGGGTGAATAAAATGAAAGAAAACATAGAAAACTATAACTTAGAAAACAAACTAGAACAAGACTTCATCTATGAATTTGCATGTCTAAGACATGATTTAAATTTAACACAACAACAAATGGCAGATATATCAAAAGTACTAAGAGATAAAATTGCAAAAATAGAAGCAGGAATATACTCTCCTAATATTAAAAGTTTATTCAAAATATTAGGGCCACATGGATATACAATCAAAATAGAAAAAATTAAGGAGGAAGACTATGAATAATTTAGAAATTAATAATAAATTTGAGAATATCAAACATATAGATGAATTTGGTAATGATTTTTGGTATGCAAGAGAACTTATGGTTACTCTGGAATATAAAAAATGGGATAAGTTTTGTAATGTAATTAATCAAGCAATTACAGCCTGTGAAACTAGTAAAAACAATGTCTCAGACCATTTTCTCCAAGTGGGGAAAATGGTCGATATAGGTTCAAAAACCACAAGAGAAATATCAGATTATAAACTATCTCGTTATGCTTGTTACTTGATAGTCCAAAATTCAGATTCAAGAAAAAAAGTCGTTGCACTAGGACAAACATATTTTGCAATAAAAACAAGAATACAAGAATTAACAGAACAAGAATATGAAACTCTAAGCGAAGAAAAAAAGAGACTATACAGAAGAAATCAAACAAAAAAAGGAAATCTAGCATTAAACAGAACAGCAGTAAAAAGTGGAGTTAAAAATTTAGCAGAATTCCATAATGCAGGTTATAAAGGTCTATATAATGGTGAAACCGCTAATGACATAGCCAAAAGAAAAGAATTACGATACAGAGAAGATATTTTGGATAATATGGGTAGCGAAGAATTAATTGCCAATTTATTTAGAATATCACAAACAGAAGCAAAACTAAAAAGAGACAACATAGATAATGAGTATACTGCTAACAGTGTACACTATGAAGTTGGAAACAAAATTAGAAATACAATAAAAGAATTAGGTGGAACAATGCCAGAAGACTTACCCACTCCAGAAAAAAGCTTAAAAGAATTAGAAAAACAAGTAAACAAAGAAAATTTTTCACTAACTTAAAATAGAAAAAAACTAAGAAGGAAGATCGTGAATAATAACAATGAATTATTAATCTATGAATCAAATGATGGAAAAATCAAATTAGATATTAACTTAGAAAATGAAACAGTATGGTTATCATTAGACCAAATGGTAAGACTATTTGGAAGAGACAAATCGGTTATTTCAAGACATATAAAAAATATTTTTGTCGAAAGTGAATTAAATGAAAACAGCACATGTTCCATTTTGGAACATGTGGATAATAAATATATTCAAAAAAAAACAACTACTCTTCAGTTGTTTCTTTTTTTACTACTTCTTTACCTTTGTAAGTTCCACATTCTGAACAAACTCTATGTGGTCTAACTGGAGCTCCACACTTTGGACAACTTACAGTAGCGTTTTCACTAATTTTGTAATGAGTTCTTCTTTTTCTACCTCTAGTTTTACTAACTTTTCTAAATGGTACAGCCATTCTAACACCTCTTTCTTATAATAAATCTTTTAATTTTTCTAATTCTGGATTTACACTTTTGACTTCATCAGTCACAAAACGCCATCCATCTCCTTTAAGATTGTCTAATTTAGCATTTGGACTAACAACTCTCATGGGAATTTCCATTAATATATTTTCCCATATTATTGGTAAAATATCAATAGTATTTTCTATTTTTTTATCATTTTTTAACTCTTCTAATATGTTTTCAAGCTTGTCATCAACAACAAAACTAAAATTATGAAGAACTTCTTCTAAAGTAATCGCGCATGGAAGAACCATTACTCCACTAACAGATAAATATAAACAAATATCATCCATACTATCTTTAGTAAGATTTCCACTAACATGAACATCCCTTAAATCAATTAAATCAGTTCCTGAAAAATCAAAACCATCAAAAGAAATATCCTCGTTAATTTCAATAACCTTATCAACATTATTTTTAAGTCTTAATAAATCAATATTCATATTTCACCACCAAGCAAGAACAATTATACAAAATTTTTTTAATAAAATCAAGCAAAATATGATATTATATTACATGAGGTGAAACACATGACCACTATAGGAATAATATGTGAATATAACCCATTCCATAATGGACATATATACCATATAAAAAAAATAAAAGAACTATATCCCAACTCAACAATAATACTAGTAATGAGTGGAAACTTCACACAAAGAGGAGACACAAGTCTAATAAACAAATGGGATAAAACAAAAATTGCGCTAGAAAACAAAATAGATTTAGTAATAGAAATGCCATTCGTATTTTCAACACAAGGAGCAGACATATTTGCTAAAGGTGGAATACAAATACTAAACAATTTAAAAGTTGACAAATTAATATTTGGAAGTGAATCAAACAATATAGAACAACTTACAAAATGTGCAAAAATACAATTAACTGAAGAATATGATAAAAAAACACTTGAATACGTAAATAATGGTCTTAACTACCCTACAGCTACATCACTTGCGCTAAAAGAACTAGGAGGAACACAAATAGAAGATCCAAATGATATACTAGGAATTTGTTATATAAAAGAAATAATAAAACAAAAAAGTAATATAGAACCTATTA
This sequence comes from uncultured Caryophanales bacterium, assembly GCA_946624985.1. Classification (GTDB taxonomy): domain Bacteria; phylum Bacillota_I; class Bacilli_A; order RF39; family UBA660; genus UBA3631. The sequence goes on from CAMOSQ010000004.1 coordinate 44,191, forward strand.
CAATAAAAAGAACAAATAATTATCATGATAAACACTTAAATAAAATATCAAGTGCAACCGCAATACGAAAAGCTTTAAAAGAAAATAAAGATATAAAAAAATATATTCCAAAAGAAACAATAAAAAATATAAATAAAGATTGCTTTATAGAAAATTACTATAAATACCTAAAATATAAAATAATAACAGAAGATAATCTAGAAAAATATGAAACAGTAGATGACAAAATAAAATATAGAATAAAAAAATACATATATGAATCTAACACACTAGATGAATTCATAGAAAAAGTAAAAACAAAAAGATACACATACAATAGAATTAAAAGAATGCTACTACATATACTATGTAACTTCACAAAAGAAGAAAACAAAAAATGTAAAGATATACACTATATTAGAATACTAGGATTTAATGAATCAGGTAAAAAATACTTACACAAAATAAAAAAGCAAACAAATATACCAATAATAAGTACATTTGGAAATATTAAAGATTTAATGCTAGACATAGAACTAAGATCAACCTGCATATATTCATTAATATTTAAAAATCAAAATGAAATAATTAAAAGCGAATACAAAAACAAGCCAATTATAAAATAGTTGGCTTTTAATTTTAAATTATGATATTATTATAATGGAGAGTGTACAATATGGATATAAAAATTGAAGAAAATGAAACAATAGAAGAAGAAATATTAGAGCAAACAAAAGAAAAAAAAATAATAAAAATAATAAAAATAATAGCAACAATAATAATAACAATTTTTCTTGTAATTATATATGCAAGATTCAAAGCAACAACAGGACTTCAAATAAAAGAATACAAAATTACAAACGATAAGATTCCAGAAAACTTTCATGGAACAAAACTTATACAGATATCAGATATACACTATGGAAATACTGTAGACATAAATACGCTTAAAGATATTGTAAAACAAATAAATATACTAAAACCAGATATATTAGTTTTAACAGGTGACCTACTTGATAAAGAAATAAATGAAGAAGAAAAAAATGAAATAATAAATACACTAAAAGATATAAAAGTATCAATAGATTCATATGCTATAAAAGGAGATAAAGACTATAATGAAGAACTATGGAATGAAATAATTACACAAAGTGGCTTCATAAACCTAAATAACCAAGAAAAATATATATATCAAAAAACAAACTCACCTATAATAATAAGCAACACCGACACAAAACATGAAAACACATATACAATATATGTATTACATGAACCAGATAAAGTTGATGAATTAAAAAATAAATTTGATCTAATACTTGCAGGTCACTCACTAAATGGACAAATAAATATACCTATAATAAAAAACTTATTATTACAAGAAGGTTCAAAAAAATACTACAAAAATCACTATACAATAAATGATACAGACCTATATATATCAAGTGGAATTGGAACAACAAATTTCAAATATAGATTATTTAATAAACCATCAATAAATTTATATAGACTAACAAAATACTAAAGGAGATCTTATATTGTAACGGAAAAAAACTAAAAAATAATTTAGTTTTTTATATTTTTACTATTCCTAAATCTATTAATTAAAGTTTCCATCTTAATATAAGCAAGATCATTTAACATATCACTAAAAATACTTTCAATATGATGTTTATCCACCCTATCACCTCGTAAATAAGAATATCACTATATAAACTATGTTTCTACAAATTCGACAAAACTAGAAAATATTAGAACTAAATATTTACTTCTTGAAAAATATGCATTCTTCTAGTATAATTATTGTGGTGAGATTATGCATTATCCAAAAGGCGTAAAAATAGCACAAACAAAAGATGTTAATTATGGTAATAGAGGAATGAACCTAGAAAACGATTTAAACGAAACAAACACATACTATCTATTACACGATATTGCAGTCATACATAAAAAACCTACTCCAATCACAATAAAAAAAGTAGATTATAAAAGTAGAAACGACGCAATAATAAAAGAAGCTAGATTTAAAATTCCATCAACAACAGACTATAATGGAATCTATAAAGGAAAATACATAGACTTTGAAGCAAAAGAAACAAAAAATAAAACAAGCTTTCCCCTTTCCAACATACACAAACATCAAATAGAACATTTAAAAAGCATAATTCGACATGGTGGCATTGCATTTTTAATAGTAAGATTCATATTCTATAATAAGACATATTATTTAGATGCAAAAGACTTTTTATTATTTATAGAAAATAACGAAAGAAAATCAATACCATACGATTTTTTTGAAGAAAAAGGATACATAATCACTGAAAAATATAATCCAAGAATTGATTATATTAAAATTATTGATAGAATATATTTCAAGGAGGTACTATGAAAAACAAAAAGAAAAACGAAACAAAAAACAAAAATAATAATAAAAATGAAGTAAAAAATAATAAACCAAAACAAATTAAAAATCAAACAAAAAATACGCAGCACATACAAAGCACACAAAAAAAGGAAAACAAAAAAAATGAAAACAACAAAAAAGAAAAAAACAAAAAAATAAAACTATTAATTATTAAAATATTATTAATTGCGATAATTTTAGGAATAATTATAAGTATTATAGCAGCAGTAATATTCTTTTCAATAATAGTTAAAGAAGCACCAGAATTCAATCCTAAAAATCTATATAAACAAGAATCATCAATAGTATATGACAAAAAAGGAAATGAAATAGCAAAAATAGGATCTGAAAAAAGAGAAAAAATAGAATATAAAGATATGCCTCAAATACTAATAGATGCAATAGTAGCAACAGAAGACTCTACATTCTTTCAACATAATGGATTTAACGCAGCAAGATTCTTAAAAGCAACTCTTAGTCAGGTTATTGGTGGTGGCGGAGGTGGTGCCTCTACCCTAACAATGCAAGTATCAAAAAATGCATATACATCTAATGTATCAAGTGGTTTCGAAGGAATAAAAAGAAAATTTACAGATATATATCTATCAATATTTAAAATCGAAAAAGCATACACAAAAGAAGAAATCCTAGAATTCTATGTCAACTCATACTATATGGGTGGTGGTGCATATGGTGTTGAACAGGCATGCCAAAACTACTTTGGAAAATCAGTAAATAATATAAATCTATCAGAAGCAGCTATGCTAGCAGGTATATATCAAGCGCCAGGATACTATGATCCAACAATATACCCTGAAAACACAGAAGCAAGAAGAAAAACTGTATTAAACTTAATGCTAAGACATGGATACATTACAGAAGAAGAAAAAGCAATAGCAGAAAAAATGACAGTAGAAAAAATACTAAACACAAAACACACAGATGGAAACGATCAAATTAATCCAGTATATAAAGACTTCATAGATACACTAATTGAAGACGTAAAAGAAAAAACAGGCTATAACCCATATACAACACCAATGCTAATATACTCAACAATGGATAACGAAAAACAAGAATATGTAACAAATGTTATGAATGGAAATAATTTTAATTGGGAAAATGATAAAGTTCAAGCAGGAGTTGCAGTAGTTGATACAAACACAGGTGAAATAGTCGCAATTGGAGCAGGAAGACATAGAGAAAATGAAATAGGATGGAACTATGCAACAATGAATAGAAGACACATTGGTTCAACAGCTAAACCACTATATGACTATGGACCTCTAATCGAATATAAAGACGCATCAACATATAAATTATTCTACGATGAACCATACACATACTCAAATGGTGTATCTATGAATAACTGGGATGGTGGATACTCTGGAATTTTAAATATGAGAGATGCATTAAAAGTATCAAGAAACGTTCCAGCACTTAAAGCATTCCAAGAAAACGACAATGCAAATATTTATGACTTTGTAACAAAACTTGGACTAAGTCCTGAAGAAAGCGAAGGTCACCTTCATGAAGCTCACGCAATTGGAGCATACGGAGATGGACAAACAACAGGAGAAAATCCACTATCTATGGCAGCAGCATATTCTGCATTCGCAAATGGTGGATACTATAACAAACCACACGCATTTACTAAAATAGTATTTAGAAATAGCGATGAAGAATATGTATTTGACCCAGAAAAAAAACAAGTAATGAGTGATGCTACTGCATATATGGTTACAGATATGTTAGTATCAACTTCAGGATATACAACAAAAGCAACAAGTGTTAATGGAATTACCTATGCAAGTAAAACAGGAACATCAAACTTCCCAGATGAAATTCTAGAACAATATCACCTAGGATATAATGCAGTAAACGACTTATGGGTAGCAGGATACTCAAGAGACTTTGCTGTTGCAGTATGGTATGGATATGATCAAATTAGTAGTGAATACTATAACAAAATGAGCAGTGGCGGAAATATAAATCTCTATAAAGAAATAATAAAAGGCGTATATACAGGTACAGAAAACTTTACAAAACCAAGTAGTGTTGTAAGCGTTACTGTTGAAAAACATTCACCAGGAAATGGACAATTACCTAGCCAATATACACCATCCGGATATACAACAACAGAACTTTATAAAGCAGGAACAGAGCCAACTACTGTATCAGAAAGATTTCAACAACTTCCAAATGTAACAAACCTAAAATCATCATTAAATGGAAACAAGATCACACTAAGTTGGAATGGTATTGAAACACCAAACGCATTAAACAGAGACTACTTAAGAAATCAATACTCACAAATGTGTAAAAACGTTGAAGCATGTGTAAATATAATTATCGGTGAAGATAGTTCAATGTTAGGAAATCTTGTATATAACATATATCAAAAAAACAGCGATGGATCATTAAAATATGTAGATTCTACAACAAACACATCAATCGAAAAGAATGCACCACAAAATGCTGGAAATAAAGTAACATATGTAGTTAAAGCTGCATACTCAAACAACGATGGATTATCATCAGGAGGAGTAGAAACAAGCTTAGATATTTCAAGTGCAATAAAAGAAATTATAACATCAAGCTTAGTTGGTGAAAAATCAATTGAAATAGGAGAAATGGAAACATATACTGATCCTGGAAAAAATGGTGTAAAAGTTATGGAAGGAAATAAAAATGTAACAAACGACGCAAATATAACAATTACATACACATTAGATGGAAAATCCGTAACAGGAATTTCATCAGATAGAGGAAAATATAAAATAACATATACAGTTAGCTACAAAGATCATAAAAATATATTAACAAGAGAAGTATTCTTAAAATAAAAAATGTGGAAAAAATCCACATTTTTTTATTTAGAAATAATTTCACATACCAAATTACTAATCTCAGTTGGATTATCTATAGAAAGACCTTCAATTAATCTTGCCTGAGAATAAAGTATCTTAGCATACTTAGACAATAATTCCTTATCATTATCATATAATTCCTTCAATTTTAAAGCAATGTCATGATTCTCATTTATCTCAAGAACTAAATCCGCCTTAACTTTTTCATCATTTGGCATTGCATTAATAACCTTCTCCATTTCAGCAGATATTCCGCCCTTAGAAGTCAAACAAATAGGATGAGACTTTAATCTTGAAGTAAACTTAATATCACTTACCTGATCATCTAAAGAAGACTTCATATACTCAAAAATATCCTTATAAAGAACATTCTTCTCTTCAACTTTCTTCTTTTCATCATCACTACCTAAATCAAGTTCATTAGAACAAACATTCATAAAATGCTTACCTTCATATTCCATTAAAACCTGTATCACAAACTCATCGACATAATCAGTTAAATATAAAATATCATATCCTTTGCTCTTAACCAATTCTACCTGAGGTAAAGAAGAAACCTTAGAAACATTTTCACCAGAAGCATAATAAATATCTTTCTGATCTTTATCCATCGATAAAACATAATCATTCAATGTAATATAATCCTCTTTATTAGAAGAATAAAATAAAACCAAATCCTGTAATTTATCCTTATCCATTCCATAATTATTATAAATACCAAACTTAATTTGAACACCAAATATCTTAAAAAATTTTTTATACTCCTCAAAATCATTTTTAAGCATATTAGATAGTTCATTCTTAATCTTATTTTCTATACTCTTCGCAATAACCTTAATATTTCTATCCTGCTGTAAAGTCTCGCGAGATATATTCAAAGATAAATCCTGTGTATCAACTATACCTCTAACAAAACTAAAATAATCAGGTAATAATTCACTACACTTATCCATTATTAATACTCCATTAGAATATAATTGTAAACCTTTCTCATACTCCTTAGTATAAAAATCATATGGTGCATGACTAGGAATAAATAATAAAGAATTATAACTACATTGTCCTTCAACAGAAGAATGAATAACCTTCAAAGGTTTTTCATAATCAAAAAACTTATCAGAATAAAAATTATTATATTCCTCTTCTGTTATTTCACTCTTCTTCTTTTTCCAAATAGGAATCATACTGTTAAGAGTTTCATCCTGAGTTGAATCTATATACTCATCATCAGTACCCTCTTTCAAAACACGATTATTAACCTTCATAATAATAGGATAATTAATATAATCAGAATATTTTTTAATAATACTCCTTATCTTATATTCTTCCAAAAATTCACTATACTTAAAATCATCATCATCTTCCTTTAAATACAAAGTTATAATAGTTCCATAACCATCCTTAGAAGACTCCTCTATCGTATATCCATCACAACCATTAGACTTCCATAAATAAGCTTTATCAGAACCATATGGCCTAGATAAAACAGAAATACTATTACTAACCATAAAAGCAGAATAAAAACCAACACCAAATTGACCTATCAAATTAACATCAGTTTGTTCACTATTTTCTTGCTTAAAAGAATAAGAATCACTTTGAGCAATAACACCCAAATAATCATTCAATTCCTTTTCATTCATACCACACCCATTATCACTAATTGATAATGTCCTCAAATCCTTATCAACAGAAATTCTAATATTCAAATTCTTTTTATCAAGTTTAATACTTGAATCTGTAAGAGACCTATAATAAATTTTATCAATTGCATCACTTGCATTAGAAATCAATTCCCTTAAAAAAATCTCCTTATTTGTATAAATAGAATTAATCATCATATCCAATAATTTCTTTGATTCAGCTTTAAACTTTTTTTTCATAAATACCCTCCTTGACCATCACAAATATAATTATACTACTTTTTTGGCACTTGTCAACAAAGAGTGCTAAAAAGATGTCATTTTTTTAAACAACACCTTTTTTTTAATCTACATTCAAAGCAACTTGGATTTTTTGACTTACAATAATATCTTCCAAATAACACCAATTGATGATGAAGTCTACCTAAACTTTCTTTAGGGAAAAAATCATTAAGTTTCTTTTCAATCACTAAAACATCATCAGCAACATCAGCAATTCCTAATCTTACACTAACACGAGCAACATGCGTATCAACAGCAATCAATTTTTCATTATAAATATTACTTAAAACAACATTCGTTGTCTTTCTTCCAACACCAGGCAAAGACTCTAAAAAAATTCTATCATTAGGAACAAAACCACCAACATCTAATAATTTTTGAGCAATTAAAATAACATTTTTTGCTTTCTTATTAAACGTTCCAATTGGCCTAATAATATTAATTATATCATCAAAATCAGCACAAGCTAAATCATTAAGAGTTGGATACCTATTAAATAAAACACTAGTAACACTATTAACTTTCTTATCAGTAGTCTGAGCACTAAGCATAGTAGCAATCAATAATTCATAATCCTTACTATAATTAAGTTCACACCTTGGATTAGGAATTAAATAATCTAAATACTCAATTATTTCATTCATCATTTAACCAATCATAATTAAGAATATCAGCCTCTGGAACTTCTTTTTTCTTTCTAAAATTTGCCCTATTTTTTTCAACATCAGCAGCAGTCTTAATTCCTTTCTTAGACCATTCACTTAAAATCTTATCAATATACCTCAGATGTTTAGCGCCATTCCATATAGCGTCCTTTAAAGCTAATAAAATAGTTTCCTCACTATAACCACTATCAAGCCAAGCACCTATTATTTCACACTCCATCGGAGACAATGACCTTCCAAACTCAGAAATAAAAGAATCATAAATAGTTGTTTTTGTTTCCTCTTTCTCATCAATCAACAAACACGAAAGTTTATCATATAAACCATCAAGACTAACAACTTCCTTTCGAATATTACCATTTTTCTTAATTTCAAGTTTAATTATTCCCTTCGAACTAAGACTATCCATGCACTCCATAACTTTATTAAATGGCATTCCAACATCATCACTGATTTTTTTTGGATTAAATGTCAAATCAACATTAATTAAATACACGAGAAAAACCAACTCATCAGATGTAATACCTATTTTATTATAATAAAAAAACAAAACTCTAGGTATTAAAATATCACGATATGATAATATATCCTTCAATTTTTCAGTCATTATAATCACCATAAAATATTATACATTACGAAAAAAATAAAAACAATAAAAAAAAATAATTATTGATAATTATAAGTATCAATAATATATTTTATAATTTCATTCTTTTTATTAGGTAATTCGCCATATACAATTTTCTTCTCAATATCTAAATAAATATTACCAACCATATAACTATTAACATCAACCTTATCACATATATCAAAAAAATCAATATCAATATCATCTCTATCCTTAATAGGAAGAGAAGAATATAACCCAACAATATCAATATCATCATTTTTAATCTTAGAAACAACCTTAAAAATATCAATGCCATACAAATATAAATCATAAAGTTCAAAAGGAATATTAATTAAATCTTTAATCTTAAAAATCTTATACTTTTCAGCCTTAGAAAAATTATATGAATTATCAGTAATTACCTGCGCCCACATACCACACAAATCATCAACAATTACTACATCACTAATATCTATATTAAGAAATTTTTCAAGACCATACCTTCTAATTAAATCAATCCCATACTTAGAATTAACACTAGAAAAAATTTTATCAAGCTCACTCTTTTTCCTATCATAAGATAAATTTAACAAAGAAGACTTATACTTTTCGATGGCACTAGATAAATAAGGATCAATATCAAAATTTAAAATAGTCGCAAATCTTACAGCCCTAAGAATTCTAAGAGAATCCTGACATATTCTTTTCTTAGAACCTATTAACTTAATAAGTCTATGATTAATATCAATACGAGCATTCATATTATCAACAAATAATCCATTATAGTCAATACATAAGGTATTAACCGTAAAATCCCTTCTCTTCAAATCAGACATAAGACTATTCACAAATTTAACACTACTTGGAAATCTATTTTTTATATACTTAGAATCCCTACGAAAAGTAGTAACATCAAAATTATAATCCTTATATTCTAATATATAAGAGCCATGCTTTTTATTCTTAACGCAAGAAAAAATACTACTCAAATCATTAAAAGAAGCACTAGTACAAATATCCACATCATCAGAAATCATGCCTAAATAATAATCTCTAGGAAAACCACCAACAATATAAGAAACAAACCCAGATTTATATAAAATTCTTAAAACTTCTAAAGCTACATCATACTTATCCATATTACACCTAAAAAAATAAAAAGGCTATAATAGCCTTCATTACTAAATTAGTTTAAAGCTTCTTTTAATTTAGATCCAGCTTTAATTTTAGCAACATTCTTTGCAGCAACTGGTACTTCTTTTCCAGTTCTTGGATTTCTAGCAGTAGTAGCAGCTTTGTGAACTTTTTCGAAAGTAGCAAAACCTGTTAAAGTTACTTTACCCTCTTTCTTTAATCCATTTATAACACCATTCATCATAGCCTCTAAAGCACGAGATGAATCTGCCTTTGTTAATCCTGTTTCTTCTGCAATAAAACTAACTAAATCTGTTTTTGTCATTAAAAATACCTCCTATTGTTAAGCTCTATTTTGCTTACATTCTAAGAATACCATTTTTTTTATATAAAATCAACAATATTATTAAATTTTTTTAATATTTATAACATTTATATTATAACTATATATATCATTTAATTTAGTTAGATTAGACTTTCTAGACAATTTAACAATACCACTACTTATTAACAAATCAGCTTTACCATACCTTTTTTTACCACGAACACACTTAGGAAATAAAGACTTATAAGGAGAAACAATACCAAAACTACCCGGAAAAAATGAAGGTATCATCCCACCATGTGTATGACCACAAAGAACCAAATCAATTAAATTAAATCCTTTAATTATTTTATAATTATCATTAACAGTAATCATTGAAGGTGTATGAAGAAGCAGAATATTATAACCATTCAAATTATTAATTAAATTAGATAATTCATTATTATACTTTATGCTATTTTTCTCCTTAAAATCATAATAATACTTAAAATCAGGATTATAACCTATAAAATTAATACCATTTTCACTATATACTTCATTATTTAGAATTATCATATTATCATTCTTAATATTAAGTAACCAATCAATATCCAATATTTCACAATATTTTTTTCCTTTTTTAACTATAAAATCATGATTTCCCAAAGAAACAATAACCTTATATTTAGAAGATAACCTTTTTAACCAGTCAATAAAAAAACTAAATTCATCACTAGAAACAATATCATACTCATCTATTAAATCTCCAACAATACAAACATAATCAGGATTAATAACATCTATTTTATCCAATACATTACGTAACCTACTAATCTTATAATTATAAGAAAAATGAATATCAGATATCTGAACAATTTTAACATTACAATTTTTATAAGTATTAATATCATACACTTTTTTATCCATTCGCATAAAAAATCACCTAAAAAATTATAACACAAAAAGATGATAAAATCATCTTATAAAACAATCGCAAATAAATTACCACTACCTTTATTTACAAGTTTAGTCAAAGTTTGTTGTAACTTTATACGAGCATTGTCAGGCATCAAAGATAACTTAGCTTGAATACCTTCCTTAACAATAACATCTAAACTTCTACCAAAAATTTCACTCTTCCAAATATTTCCTGGTTCCTTATCATAATCACGCATTAAATAATCAATTAACTCTTTACTTTGAATTTCAGAACCAATAATAGGCTCAAATGTAGACTCAACATCAACTCTAATCATATGAATAGAAGGCGCAACTGCTTTAAGTTTAACACCATATCTACTCCCTTGTTTAATTATTTCAGGAGTATCTAATTTCATATCTGAAAGACTTGGAGAAGCAACGCCATATCCAGTAGTTTTAACCATTTTTAAAGCTGATTTAATTTGATCATACTCATGCTTAGCCTCATTATACTCTTGAAATAAAGATAATAACTGAGACTTACTTGTAATATCAACACCAATTATATCCTTAAGAACAGTATTATATAAATCATTAGGTGCCTCTAAATTAATAGTTACAACACCAGTCGAAGTATCAACATTAGAAATATATGATTTACTAATATGCTCACAATCAGAAAAGTGCGAAATAATTGTATCAATATCACGTACTTTATCAACATCAACAACACTTTCCCTAATCTTATCAATATAAATTTTCTTTAACCAGTTATCACTAGATAAACAAGCAATCCACTCAGGCATATTAACCTTTACCTCCAAAACAGGAAATTCATATAAAGCTTCCTTTAAAATATTATAAATTTCCCTATCAGTCATTCCCTCAACACTAATAGGAAGAACTGGAACATCATAATCATCACTCAGCCTAGAAGCAAGTCTCTCAGTTTCAGGTAACATTGGATGAGTAGAATTTAAAACAACAATAAAAGGCTTACCAATTTCCTTTAACTCACTTACAATACGTTGTTCGGCATCAACATAATTTTCCCTATCAATCTCACCAATAGAACCATCAGTAGTAACTAAAATACCAATACTTGAATGATCCTTAATTACCTTACTAGTACCAATTTCAGCAGCCTCAACAAAAGGAATTTCTTCATCATACCATGGCGTCCTAACCATACGAGGACCATTTTCATCCTCATACCCCTTCGCACCAGGAATAATATAGCCAACGCAATCAACCAATCTTACACTAGCACTAAATTCATCTATAGTAATAGAAGCAGCATTACTAGGAACAAACTTAGGTTCAGTAGTCATAATAGTCTTTCCCTGAGCACTCTGCGGAATCTCATCCAGAGCCCTTTTTCTTTCATACTCATCAGCAATATTAGGAACAACTAAATTCTCAATAACCTTTTTTATAAAAGTACTTTTACCAGTTCTAACAGCGCCAACAACACCTAAATAAAGATCACCACCCGTACGCTCAGTTATACTCTTAATAATATCTATTTTTTCCATATCAACCCTCTACTTTCAACTATTCATTAAAATCTATGATAAATGTCAAATTAATAGTACAAAAAAAACTACTTTCTAGTAGTTTTCAAGCAGAAATCACATTATGATTATATTCATCAATTATATCCTTATTACTGACAGGCGTGTAATTTTTTATATTATTAAGAAAAACCTCTAAAGGATCATATCCCTTTTTTAATAAATCCTCACCATAATCTTTCATAAAATTTCTATAAGACTTTAAAACCAACTGTTCAATATACTCTTGAGTTTCCTTTGTCTTTTTAGCAAACATTAAATTATTATTTGAATTTCTCTGAATAGTTCCAAAAAGTTCACTAGAAATATTAAGAATAGTATCCCTATATGAAACATTAGTACCATAAGTAACACTCTTGAATAAAAGAGAAAAATCCTTATTACCACTTTCCATATATTCACATATCTTAGGTATACTAAAACATCCATTCAAATCATATTTAATACTTGCTTTTCTAAACTCAATATCCTTCTTAAATCCCTCAGTTTTTTGAATATATATACTCCTTACTCTATCAACGAGACTATCATGAGACATCAAAATAGAAGGAAAATTTTCATGAACATACAATAATACCTTATCAACTAAATCAGAAATATTAACATCCATATTATCATATAAAGCAACATCAATAACATTAGAAATATTTTCAATAAAGTCAACATATTCAGTAACATATCTTCTATATCCTATGTCCATGCTTACCACCTATTATTCATTTTAGCACACCTAAAAAATGAAAACAAGAAAAAATCATTAAAAAATAATGATTCTAAAACATTTTATCTATATCTTTAGGAACATTATCATTAACAACTGCATTAATTATTTTATCTTCCTTATCCTTAGAGACCTCTCTACCAGTCATTTGACTAAGTTCTTGGATTACCTCTCTTAAAGTATTTTCATTCTTCAAATCATTTTCCTGTAACTTCTTAGCAAGATCTAAAATAGTTTGTTTATTTACATTTGTCTTCTTTTCAATACGTTTAAAAAAACCATCAGAAAGATTAGTCATAAAAAAACCTCCTACACTAATATATGTAGAAGATTTAAAAATGCTATAAACTTTCTTCACCTTTATTTTTAAAATTAATAACAATTGGAGTACCTTCAAAATCAAAAGACTCACGAATCTTATTCTCCAAATATCTTTCATAAGAAAAATGAACAAGTCCTTTACTATTAACCTGAATATCAAAAGTTGGAGGACAATTAGAAACCTGGGTAGAAAAATAAATCTTAAGCCTCTTTCCTTTATAAGAAGGAGGTAAATTTAAACTATAAGCATCCATAATAACATCATTAATTAAACTAGTTTTAATTTCTTTCTTACTATTTTCATATACCTTTTTAATCTCAGGAATCAAAGTATGAATACGCTTATGAGTCTTAGCAGATAAAAATACAATTGGAGCATAAGACATAAACTGGAAATTATTTCTAATATTACGAGTAAACTCTTTCATCTTTTCATCTTTATCCTCAATAACATCCCACTTATTAACAACAATTACAACTGCCTTACCAGCCTCAATTGCATAACCAGCAATATGTTTATCATGTTCAATAATACCCTCTTCAGCATTAATAACAATAACACATACATCAGATCTATCAATTGCCTTTAAAGATCTAAGTAAACTATACTTCTCAACACTCTCATATACCTTACCCTTTTTTCTCATACCAGCAGTATCAATTACAACAAACTCTTCACCATAATAAGTAAAAGGTGTGTCAATAGCGTCCCTTGTAGTACCAGCTACATCTGAAACAATAATTCTATCCTCATTTAATAATGCATTAGCCAAACTGCTCTTACCAACATTTGGTCTGCCAATCAAACAAAACTTAATGCTAGACTTATACTCTTCCTCATAAACAGGAAAATCACTAACAACCATATCCATTAAATCACTAATACCAATATTTTGTTCACCACTAACAAAAGCGTAATTATCAAAACCAAGTTCATAAAAAGAATATTGATTATCACTAGCTAACTTACTATCAACCTTATTAACAACAACAATAACCTTCTTATTACACTTACATAACATATCCTTTACAGTATAATCATTGCTAGTTAAACCTTCCTTACCATCAACAACAAATAAAACAACATCAGCCTCATCTATAGCTAACTCTGCTTGAACCTTAATCTCTTCATTAAAATCCATATTACTTAAATCAATACCACCAGTATCAATTAAATGAAAATTATAACCATCATAACTAACATTACCATAAATTCTATCACGAGTAATACCTGGAGTATCCTCTATAATAGAAACCTTTTTACCAACTAATTTATTAAATAAAGTAGATTTACCTACATTAGGTCTACCAACTAAAGCAACAACTGGCTTCTTCATAATACCAACCGCCTTTCTTAACTCAAAATACCTGGACATATTATAACAAATTAATAAACATTAATCAAATAGTTTTTTTACCTAAAAAGCACTTTTGTAACAAATGAAAAAGTAGATTTCTCTACTTCAAAGAAATTTATAGTCAAATTCCATTTTTTGATAATTAACATATTGATTATTTATATAAAATATGTTATTATGTATGTAGTGAAGCAATACTTCATATAATAAAAAAGAGATATGCTTGATACTGGAATGTTAAGTGCTTATCTCCAAATGGTTATTTGTTGAAAAACACCAAACTCATCTGAGTCAGGTGTTTTTTCTATCTTCTCTTGCGTCTTTTTGGAATTCCACGCACTACTAAAAGAATAAGTAGTACTAGGACTAAATTGTAATCCATAATAGATCCTTTCCAGTAATTTTTCCATATAGACCACCTCCTTACAATAACGGAGGTAAACACCTAACTATCTTGCATATCTCAACTACAATTATAACTTGTAATTAACCATTAAGTCAATATAAAAATAAATTTTTTGTAAACAAAAAGTAGAGTTTAAAAACTCTACTTTAATATTATATTATTATCTAATACATCAATAGTAATAATGCTTCCAAATTTAACCTCACCTTCAATAATCTTTCTAGCAAGCAAATTCTCAACATTCTTACTAATAAATCTCTTAATAGGTCTAGCTCCATACTGTTCATTATAAGCAGACTCAACAATAAACTCCTTAGCTTTATCAGTAATTAATAAAGAAATCTTTTTATCTCTTAATCTATACTCAATCTCTTTAACAATCTTACCAATAATATCATAAACAACAGTCTTAGAAAGTGAATTAAATATAACAATCTCATCAATACGATTTATAAACTCAGGTCTAAATGTAGACTTAAGCTCATCCATAACAAGATCCTTATTACCTTCCATAATATGTTCACTACCTAAATTAGAAGTCATAATAATAATTGTATTCTTAAAATCAACAGTTCTACCTTGAGAATCAGTAATACGACCATCATCTAATATTTGTAACAAAATATTAAATACATCTCTATGAGCTTTCTCAATCTCATCAAATAAAACAATACTATAAGGATTACGTCTTACAGCCTCAGTTAATTGTCCACCCTCATCATATCCAACATATCCTGGAGGAGCACCAACTAATCTAGAAACAGAAAACGCTTCCATATACTCACTCATATCAATTCTAACCATATGACGTTCATCATCAAATAATTCAGATGCCAAACTCTTAGCAACCTCAGTCTTACCAACACCAGTAGGACCTAAAAATATAAATGAACCAATTGGACGATTAGGATCCTTAATACCAGCACGAGCACGAATAATAGCTTCACTAACAAGTGATAAAGCCTCATCCTGACCCTTAACACGCTTCATCATATTACTCTTTAAATTAAGTAGCTTTTCCTTTTCTCCACCAACTAACTTAGAAACAGGAATATTAGTCCATTTAGAAATAATTTCAGCAATTCTCTCATCATCAACAGTGTCACTTAAAATTTGAGACTCATCCACTTTACGTAAATTCTCTAAATCCTTCTCTAACTTAGGAATAGTACCATGGCGAAGTCTAGCAGCAGCCTCTAAATCATACTTATTCTCAGCCACATCTAAATCAAATTTAGCGCGACCTAATTCCTCTTTCTTACGATTAATTAAATCATTAATATTCTTCTCTTTTTCCCACTTCTGACGCAATTCATCTTCTTGTTTCTTAAGAATAGTAATTTGATCCTTAATCTCAAGAGTTCTTTTAACTGAAATATCATCTTGTTCCTTCTTAATAGCTTCTAACTCAATTTGTAATCTCATAATCTTACGAGTCAAAGTATCAAGTTCAACAGGAACAGAATTCATTTGAACTTTAATAGTAGCGCATGCCTCATCAATCAAATCAATTGCCTTATCAGGTAAAAATCTATCAGTAATATATCTATCAGATAAAGTAGCCGCAGCAACTAAAGCATTATCCTTTATATTAACTCCATGATATACTTCAAATCTTTCCTTAAGACCACGAAGAATAGTAATAGTATCAACTACATTAGGTTCGCTAACAAGAACCTTTTGAAATCTACGTTCTAAGGCTCCATCCTTTTCAATATACTTACGATACTCATTCAAAGTAGTCGCACCAATAACATGAATCTCACCACGAGCAAGCATTGGCTTTAACATATTACCAGCATCCATTGCACCCTCAGCACCTGCTCCAACTATCATATGAATCTCATCAATAAACATGATAATCTCACCATCAGAATCTTTAACCTCTTTTAAAACTGCCTTAAGTCTTTCCTCAAATTCACCACGATACTTAGCACCAGCAACAAGCGCCCCCATATCAAGTTCCCAAACTTTTTTATTCTTTAAAGTATCAGGAATATCACCTTTAATAATTCTTTGAGCAAGTCCCTCTACAATAGCAGTCTTACCAACACCAGGCTCACCTATTAAAACAGGATTATTCTTAGTCTTACGAGATAAAATTCTAGTTAAACTACGAATTTCTTCATCCCTACCTATAACAGGATCAACCTTACCATTATTAACAGAAGCCGTAATATCACGACCATACTTCTCTAAAACATTTTCCAAATTTTCTTGATAAGGATTTTGTTCATTCATAATATACCTCCTTTTCATACTAAAAAAGTGGGTGTTTTTTCCACTCACTTATAATTATACTCATATTTTAGCACTTGTCAAGATAGAGTGCTAAAAAACATTCTATTTTTTTACAAATGCTTCTTTTGATTTTCTAATAAACTTGCTAAAGAATTACTCCTAGTACTCCATCCCATACGTAACATAGAAGACACTCCATCACGAGAAGAATAAATCAAACCATTATCATTACTATATAAAATAAATTTTTCACCAGCAGATTGTCTTACATAAAATAAAGTAACAATTCTTTCACTATCTTTATAATATAAATTAAACTCTTGATAATCTATGCCTATATCAGAAAAAAGAGATGATAAAACTCTACCAACAAACTGTTTTCCCTCCAAATGACCCTTGAATACTTTACCTGCCATTATCTGAGATACTTTTTCAAATCCAATCTTAACAATATCAGCATCAAAATCATTTTTATAAATTTCTAAAATTTCCCTTTTAGCAGAATAAATTATATCATTCATATATTTGCCAGTAACATTAATACCAGTAACTTTATCCAATCTAATACAATCAGACTTGCTTAACGTAGAATATTTTGGATTATCCTCAATATCTTTAGAATGAGCATACTCCTCACGACAAAAATGTTCAGTAATCATTCCACTCTGAATTTGAAATAAATCAAGAGACAAATCGACAATATATTTTTTATGAGTTTCTAATTCATGTAACTCAACCGCAACATGATCACGACCAGCAGCATGCATTCCTCTAGTAGGAATACGTCTCGGAATAACCCTTGCTTCTAAACCTTCAATATTATTAAACATCAAAGACAAAAGATAAGACATCTGAATACAAGTTTGATAATAATCAGAACTATTATTTTCAAAATCTATTTCCTTATCAGCAATTTTAATATTATCAGCAACTCTATAATCATAACTAAAAATATGACCAGCTTTATTATATAACCAATATGCTTTTTCAATAGGTTTTAAACTTTCAGGAACATTTAATAAAATTAAATTAAGTTCACCTATCAAATTACTTTTCATAGGCAAAATTTCTTTCTTTTCCATATAATCACCATTCAACAAAATATTATCATTTTTTTAACACAATGTCAAAACTATCTAACTAATCTTTTAGATTTTGTATTTTCTAAAATTGCCCTCATAGTCTTCAAACGAGCAGATATTGCTTTATTCAACCAAAATCCAACAGATAAAGGAAATTCAAAACTATTATTTACATTAATTCTAGAATTAATATTATCTATAGCAGACAATACGTCAATTCTTTCTAAACAATACATTATTTCCTCAACCTCATTAGGAAAAGATTTACAAATAGACTCAAAATCCTCATAAAAATTATCAGAGCTATTATTACTAACCTTCAAAGAATACTTAATAGAATCAATCAAATTATATAACTTATTGTCACACATAAAATAAGATAAACCAGACAATATAGACTCAATATTATTATTCATCATACACATAGTTGAACAATCATAAATAGGCGCTAAAGAAATATTGCCATTAATATTTCTAATCAAACTCCAATTAGTATTATTTCTATCAGACTCCATAATAGCCAAATCAAAACACCATAACTCCAACAATCTAAATAAAATAACCTCTGAAATATCATCCAAATGACCCTCCTGAATAGCAACAGCATTCAAAATATTTTCAATACTATTCTCCCTAAAACTCATATTTAAATTATTTTGAAGCGAAATAACACGAGCATTATTTAAATACTGATCACCACTAATTATAATATCCCCTTTTTTTAAAAAAGAAGGAGTTAAAACACCAGTATCACCATCTAAAATAGCTAAATCATAAAAAGCAGATGGAAAACCACACTGTCTAGCAAGCTCACAAGAAATAAGTTCAGCATATATTTCATAATTAGATCCACCAGTCTTAAACAAATATTTTTTCTTATCATTTGATAACCAAATCTTTTTTTTACGTCCTATTATATAATCATCAAGTTTTTGATATTCATCAAGTAATAATCTCCCTTTATCATCTCTCAACATAATACTCACCACACAAAATATAAAGATATACTAACACAAACTGAAAAAAAATACTAGCTTATTTCTAGTATTTTTACTTCATATTCACCATTAGGACTTGTTACTTTAACAATTTCTCCAGCTTTCTTACCGATTATAGCTTGAGCAATTGGTGACTCATTAGATATTTTATTATTAAAAGGATCAGCTTCTTTACTACCAACAATTGAATACTCTTCAGTATCTCCATCACCTACATATTCAATTTTAACACTGCTACCAATAGAAACTTTACCATTATTTACTTCTTTAATAATTACAGCATGCTCAATCATTGCTTCTAATTCAACAATTTTAGCCTCAACTGTAGCTTGTTCAGCCCTTGCAGCATCATACTCTGCATTCTCACTTAAATCACCTAAAGCACGAGCCTCTTTTAAAGCATTAATTACCTCAGGTCTCTTAGTCATTTTCAAATATTCTAGCTCATCTTGAATAGACTTTAACCCCTCTTCAGTCAAATAAGTTTCTCCTGTCATGTTATCACCTCAATCTTTTTTGACGTACAAAATCATACTACATATTACAACTTTTGTCAACTATTTTTTTCTCATTAAATCATATCTAGAAAAATCACCAACAACAGGTATTTTAATAATCTCTTTAGGATGACGAGCAACCTCTAAACTATTACCTAAAGCATCATACATAGATGAAATTACAAAACTAAATATTTCCTTACCCGGACCAAATATTTCTACAGAATCTCCTACTTTAAAATAATTACGTTGCTCTATAGTTAAATACTTTCCATCATAATCAAGAACAACACCTAAAAAATCTTGATTAGATACTTCCATACGACCATTATAATAACTGCACGAAGAATCATACTTACCATTAAAAAACTGTGGAACAGAATCCCTATTCGCGCATCTAGTAAGAATATCCTCATACTTCTTATTATATGCATAATTTTCTTTATCGTGATAATAAGAATCAATTACTCTTCGATAAATATCAACAACAGTCGCAACATAATATAAAGATCTCATTCTACCCTCTATCTTTAAAGAAGTAATACCCATATCAATCATATCAGGAACATACTGTAACATAGATAAATCCTTAGTACAAAAAGTAAATGGCTTATCACCTTTAATCTCATTAAAATCACTATCTAATAAATCAAAATCCCATCTACAAATCTGACTACATCCGCCACGATTCGCATCCCTATTAGTTAAATAATTAGATAAAACACATCTACCACTATAACTAGAACACATCGCTCCATGAACAAAACACTCAATCTCAATATCAACATTATCAAGTATATCCTGTATATCATCCCTACTACACTCACGAGCAAGAACAATTCTAGAAACACCTAAATTCTTCCAAAATAAAGCCGCCTCACGATTAATTGTACATGCTTGTGTAGATAAATGAACACATAAATTTGTCTTCTTTAAAGCTAAATCAATAATAGCAGGATCAGAAGCAATAATCGCATCAATTCCTATCTTATCTAACTCTAGTAAATAATCAAGAATATGATTAACTTCCTTATTATGCATAACAATATTAACAGTTACATATAACTTCTTATTTAAACTGTGTGCGAGTTTTACACCTTCTTTTAAATCAGATAAACTAAAATTATCAGCATTGGCCCTAAGAGAAAATAAATCACCACCAACATATACAGCATCCGCACCATATAAAAAAGCAATCTTTAATCTTTCTAAATCTCCCGCAGGAGCAAGTAATTCAATCTTATCCATACTACTTCACCTTATAAATTGATTCCTTGTGCAAAAAGAAAGTATCAACATTACCAAGCATCTCACTTATAGAATCAAAATACTCTTCCTTATTATTATCAGAAACACCGTAAAACATGTTCAAATCTTTATTCATATCATCATTAGAAACTAAAAAACTGTTCAAAAGTACATAATCAATACCACTCTCATTAAAACTAACAAAATCCTTTATTCCATTTAAATAAGAACTAGTATAAACAGTAGTAACAGAAGAATCAACAATAGGATATGTAAATCCTTCTTTAGTAATATAATTAATACTAGAATCATCAGATAAATCAAAACGATCCAAATAATTTTTCTTCAAATGTCTACGAGAAACAAACATAGGAAAATAACCAAATATAGGTACAATTAAACCACAATCACTATTATTCTTAATATCAATTATATCTTTAGAACTAATCTCCTCAGAAAGTAAAGTATAATCTACACCTTTATCCTTCCAAAAATTAACGCTCATATAATTATTAGTCATATGTTCCTGAGCCCAAACTAAAGGAATATCTAAATCTAATCTTTTAACAATAGATAAAACCGCTATATCATAAAAAAATACACCCTTAACATCCAATTTAGACAATCTAACTAAAATACTTTCCAATAACTCTAAATCAGAACTATGCATATTCTTATTCAAAGAAACAAAAATCTCCTTAGAAGAAGATAAACTCTCAACCTCCTCTATAGAATAATAAATAGGCATATTAACAGAAAGTCCATCTATTCCTATTAAATAAGAATCACACTTATAATCAAAATTTTTATCACTAGGAATCAACATCAACTTAGTCATAAAATCACCTAAAAAATATTATACAAAAAAAGACTTAAAAAGTCTATAATTTGTTTATTTCATCAATTGTAAGCCCTGTTATTTTGGATATGGTTTCTATATCAATATTCTCATCCAAAGATTTTTTAGCTATTTCAATTTTTCCTTCTTGTTTTCCCTCTTTTTTCGCATCAACTATTGCCATCGCACTACAATATTCATCTAACTGTTGTTTTTCTAACTCACTCATAAATATAGGATCACTACTTAAACTCTTTACTGTTTCAACTACTTTTTTCATAATATCATCACCTTAACAATTGTTCGATTGATATTATATCATTTCACTACAAAGTAATCAATGGTTTTACACATAATTTTGTGAACTACCCATCAGCTAAAGTTAATGTGATTGCGACTAAATTTCTTTCAAAAGGTTCAAATTCATCCCTCTACTTGTAAAAGATAGAGCAATTCTTTGGCTTTTTAGTTAAAATTATCTCTCATTAATTTTAATTTCTTTTTCTAACTCCTTTAAACTTTTATTAGATGTTAGTAACTTCTCTGGCATAGTACCACCATTCTTAGCTATAACTTCTCTAATATTTTTTCCAATATTATAATGTGTATCATTTGCACTATTTTCTCCTTTTATATTATCGTTAATAAGTTTTTCTTCTGTTTGAGTTATTCTAAATAAATTAGCAGCCAATTCTACACTTCCCATATTATCTAAGATATCTTCTCTATACCTCAAATTCTTCCTTTTAGCTATTTCATTAGCTGTTTCACCATTATATAAACCTTTATAACCTGCATTATGAAATCTGTCAAAATTCTTAACTCCAGCATTTTTAGCAGCAATATTCAATGAATAATTTCCTTTTTTAGTTAAATTTCTTTGATAAAATCTCTTCTCATCTTCAGTGAGACAACTATATTCCATTTCACTTAATTCTTGTTTTCTTGTTTGAATCGCAAAATATGTTTTAGCTAGAGCAATTACTTTCTTCCTGGGATCGCAATTTAAAACTATTAAATAACACGCATATCTTGTCAATTTATAATCCGTTATTTTTCTAGTAGTTTTTGAACCTACTTGAACCATTTTATTGACGTCAATAAAATGGTGTAAAATATTATAATTACTATTCTTACAATTGTTCATAGCAATTTTAATAATTCTATGAAAATTTTGCCATAACGAATATTCAAACACTATCATTAACTCTCTAGCATACCAATATTCATTACCATTTTCATCTACACGTTTAATATCTTCAAACATTTTTTCTGTATACTCTTTTATTTCATTCATTTATTTCACCTCAAAATATATCTTACTTCATAGAAATAAAAGTTCCTTAAAAAAACAAAAAAAATCGTAAAAAACTTTTTACGATTTTTATTATTAAAATAACAAACATTTATTCAGAAACAATTTGAACAGTTCTATCACCAACTGTAACAGTACCTGTCTTAAATGATTCTCCACTTGTTCCTGTAATTATTCCATTCCAATCAAATGCTTTATCTGTTTTATTAATTATTTTAGTTAAAGTATCAATTTGAAACGCAGTAGATCCTATTTCAATTATACTACTAGGTATTACAATATCTTTAATTGTTGTATTTTTAAATGCAGCAGCACCTATTACTTTAACATCATTTGTTAAAGTAATATTATTTAGATTTCTACTACCAGCAAATGCACCTGCTGGAATTTCATTTAAAGCAATCGTTAAAGATTTTATATTACTTGAGCCTGAAAAAATACTCACACTAAAATTAGTCAATCCAGTTCCAATCAATACTTTTTCCAGAGATGAAATATTAGCAAACGCTCCTCCTTGTATTGTTTCAACACTATTTGGTATTGTGAGTTCGTTTATATGAACTCCCATAAAAGCAGAACCATCTATTGTAGTCACACTGTTCGGAATAGATAACTCTGTTAGTCCTGACATGTTAAATGAAGAAAACCCGATTATACTTACATTACTTCCTATTTTAACACTACTTAAAGATGATGTATT
Organism: uncultured Caryophanales bacterium; assembly: GCA_946624985.1. GTDB lineage: Bacteria > Bacillota_I > Bacilli_A > RF39 > UBA660 > UBA3631. The sequence continues at coordinate 68,299 of CAMOSQ010000004.1, forward strand.
AAGAAACGCTATATCATTAATTTTCTTCACATTATCTAACATAATCACACTTGTAATTATATTATTATTAAGAAAAGCTCTTTGCCCTATTTCAGTAACAATATTCCCTTCAGTATCCTCAATAGGAATAATAATATCAGTAATACTTCCATCATATTCATCAGTATTAAAACCAGTTATTGAAACATAACCATTTTCATCCGGTTCAGAATATGTAAACCAATTACTTGGTGAAGTTTCTATATTACCATTTTTTGTTGTTATAGGTGAATTTATTGATTCATCATAAGTTACTACAAAATCTCCAAACTTTAACGAATAATCAATTACTTTCCCTTTTTCTAATTTAATCCATCCTTCTGTTGGTTTTGTACCACTTACAGAAAAATCTTCTGGTAACTCTGATACATCAAATAATCCTGTTGGTAATTCTTGTGATGCATCAGCTACAGACTTAGTCAAATAATATTTATTAACTGCATCTTTAAAACCATACGCTGAATCTTTAGCTGCTCCTTCGCTAGAATTATCAATTATATTAAGTATAATTGGTACTGTAATTACTGCAATTATTGCTAGTATTACTATTATCGCTAATAGTTCTATTAGTGTGAAGGCATTACGTTTATTTATAATACCCCCCCCCTAAGTTGCTATTAGCAAATATTCTTCTTTCCTGTTTCACTAATATCATCCTCCATTCTAATAGAAGCTATATACAACCAGGAAATTATCATTTATAGTCTTCTACTATATAAATTTTAACACATTACAAACCTTATATCAATATAAAATTTATAAGCAAAAAAAATCGTAAAAACTATGATTTTCTTCTACTTATACCTATACCATCACCTATAGAAATAAACTCAGTATCAAACTCAAGATTATTCTTTAAAAAATCAATGTACTTAACAATCTTACCAACAAGTTGTCTAGTATTTCTATTAGTAATAGAATCCATATTATCAACCATACCATGAAAACTAAGATTATCAGATATAATAACGCCATCTTTAGCTAAATTACTTTTATATTTTTCAAAAAACTTAATATACTGAGCTTTAGCAGCATCAATAAATATAAGATCAAAATCACCAGAAATATCACACTCTAAAGCATCAGCTAAAATAATTTCAATTCTATCATTTAAACCAAAATCATTAATATTTTTAACAGCCTCATTATATCTTAGAGTATCTCTTTCAATAGTAACAACTTGAATATCAAGAGATACCTGAGCCATACATATAGCAGAATAACCTATTGCACTACCAACCTCAAGTATCCTCTTAATATCATTTTTTTTTATAAAATCAGTTAAAAAATCTATACCATCACTTAACATGATAGGTATATTATTTTCATGAGCATATTCCTCAATTACTCGTAAACATACCATAAGCCCTCACTCTTCAATCTAGAAATAGTAGCCAAATGTTCAGAATCATTCTTACTAAAATAAGTATTCCCACTCTTATCAGCCACAAAATAATAATAATCACTTTGTGTTGGATTCATAACTCCTTCAATAGATTCCAAAGAAGGACTAGAAATAGGTCCAACAGGTAATCCACTAAAGCAGCTGCCCCTTGTATTATATGCATTACACTCATCCAACTCAGCACGCGTTAAATCGACATTAAAATCCTTACGCGATGCATAATAAGTTGTAACATCACTACCTAAAGTCATACCAGAATTCAAACGATTAAAAAACACACCCGCAACACCATTTCTATCATGACTATTACCAGCCTCAAGCTCAACAATTGAAGCAAGAGTTAATAATTTATGAACAGTATAACCACTATTACTAATTTTATCCTTATAACCACTCAACTTAGCATCCATCTGCTTAAGCATTACTTTAAAAATATCACGAACACTAGAATCTGGAGAAAATTGATAAGTATCAGGAAATAAATACCCCTCTAAAGGATAATAAATTCTATCATCAAGAATCTCATCAGTAATAAACCAATATTCATCAATTAAACTATTTAAATAATCCTTATCAGATAATAAACTATAAACATCTTCTTCACTATTACCAGTATTAGAAGCAATTAAAGAAGCAATCTTCCTTATATTAATTCCCTCTTTAAAAGTAATAGAAATATGATCCTCCTTATAATCCTTACCAGATAAAACATTTAATATATCACCAACACTCATATTATCCTTTAATTCATAAATTCCCTTTTTTAAAGAACTATAATTATGAGTCTTAACATAAATTTTATATGCCAAAACAGATCTTATAAGATTCATATCCTCTAATTTCTTAGAAATACTATTATAAGTATCCCCATCCTCAATTCTAAACTCAATAACATTACCACTCTTACCAACAGGTTTTAACTTACTAAAATATATAACAACAGTATTAATACCTAAAAAAAGAAAAAAAAGAAACAAAGATACAACAATAACCCCTTTTTTATTCAATCTTTTTTTCATAAAAAGTAAGAACTAATCTTCTAGTTCTCCCTTTGCTTCCTTTTGTAATTCTTCAAGAATTGTATCAATAATTTTCCATTCCTTTTCAGTCTCTATCGGTAATAATTGAGTAACATCATTCCCAGGAACATATGAAGACGCAAAAACTCTTACCCTTCCATCTTCATCCTTTGAATCATCTGTATATGCTATATAACTCTTATTAGTTTCATCAGAATCAAAAGTAAATAATACTTCATATTCTACTTCTTTTCCTTCTTCATTTTTTAACTTAAATGTTGTCTTTTCTTCCATACTATCCTTCCTTTCTATCTAAATATGATTGTAATATTATATTCGCAGCTAAACTATCAATTTTCTTTTTTCTCTTACTACGTGAAACATTTGCTTCCAACATATAATTTGTTGCTTGTACGGTAGTCAACCTCTCATCTTGCATTATGACTTCAATATGTAAACATTCCTCAACAAGTTTTTTAAAATCAAGACATCTAATCGCACTTTCACCAAGAGTATTATTCATATTCTTAGGCAAGCCTAAAATAACTTTCTCGATATTTTCCATAGAAATTATTTTATCCAACTCAGCAATTAAAAAATCATAATCACCATCGTTATACCTAATTGTCTTATAAGTAGAAGCTATTGTATGTGTTAAATCACTAATAGATACCCCTAAAGTTCTAGTACCTAAATCTAAACCTAAATACCTCAATTACTTTATAAACTCCTTCAATAAAACCTCAAGAATTTTTGTCCTATCAAACCTTGAAATCTTATTTCTTGACTCCTTATGATTAGAAATATAACCAGCATCACCACTCATCAAATAACCAACAATTTGATTAATTGGATTATATCCTCTTTCCTCTAAATTAAGAACAATTTCCCTTAAAGTCTGTGAAATATTCTCATCAACAAATTCATCTGTGTCATATACTTTAGTTTCATCCATAATAACACCACCCTATTTATACAAAACTATTGTATCATTAATTATCTTTTTTTTCAACAATTTTAGAATACTCTCTTATAAAATAATCATCAGTCATACCAGCAATATAATCAATAACAACCCTAGCCTTAGATGTACTTTTCTTATATTCATCATTCATACCTGAATAAAAATTTTTAAAAATAAATTCATCAATACTACCATTTTTTAAAACATCCATATTATAATCAAAAACAACGTTAAACATATTTTTGATACATTCTTTTTCTTGATCAGAATAAACCTTATTATAAATATATTTATAATTAAAATCCTTTAAATCACATATAGCGCGATTAACCCTAGAAGACATAGTAATATATGATTTATCCTTACTATGATCGATAATATCCATAACAATAGTATCAATAATATCACTATTAGAATCACCTAAAATATCAGTAACACTAGAAGGTAACATACTAAAATCAAGTAATCCAAGGGTAACAGCATCCTCTATATCCTTACCCAAATAACTAATAACATCACTAATCCTAACAACACATCCCTCCAAAGTCATTGGACGTAAATTAACAATGTTTTTAACACTTTCATAACAACTATAATAATCAGATAAAAATTTATCCTTATCCTTAACAACAGGACTATACTTATCAAGAACCAATTCACCATTATGACATAAAATACCATCCAAAACCTGAATTGTAAGATTTAAGCCACTACCATTATGTTCAAGAACCATTAAATCACGGACACTTTCAACGTTATGCATAAATACACCCTCACCATTTTTTAAACTAATCTCATTCAAAAAACTTTCGCCTAAATGTCCATAAGGAACATGTCCAATATCATGACCTAAAGCAATCGCCTCAATTAAATCCTCATTTAAAGAAAGAGCCCTACCAATAGTTCGCGCAATCTTACTAACCATCTGTACATGACTCATTCTACGACTTATATGATCATTTTCATTATTAGTAAAAACCTGTGTTTTATTCATATAACGTAAATATGACTTAGAAAAAATAATCTTATCCGAATCCCTAAAAAATTCACCACGAATATCTGGATTCTCAGATTTTAATCTAATTGCATCTTTATCAAAACAAGCATAATCCTCAAGTAAAGACTCGTGCATTAACATTTTATCCATACTACTTAGCCTCCATCAAATTATCACCAATATTAATATCAACACTCATTGGAACTTCTAAAGAACATACATTTTCCATAACATTCTTTATAATTTCACAAACTTCATCAACTTCAGACTTCAATGCATCAAAAACAAGTTCATCATGAATCTGTAAAATCATCTTACTTTTAAGTCCTCTTTTTTTAATCTCATTATAAACTAAAACCATTGCTTTCTTAATTATATCAGCACTTGTTCCCTGGATAGGAGTATTAAGAGCCATTCTTTCACCACTTTGTCTAATCATATAATTCTTATTTTGCAACTCAGGAATAACCCTTTTTCTATTAAATAAAGTTCTGACATATCCCTTTTCCAATGCATCCTTAATAGTATTATCCATATATTCCTTAATACCAGGATAAGTACTTAAATACTCATCAATAAATCTCTTTGCTTCCTTTGGAGAAATATTTAAATTTTCAGAAAGTCCAAAACCACTAATTCCATATATAATACCAAAATTTACAGCCTTCGCCACTCTTCTCTCACTAGAAGTAACATCACTAATATCCTTATGAAAAATATCACTAGCAGTTTTACTATGGATATCATCACCTCGATTAAAAGCATCAATCATCGTAGATACATTCGCAATACTAGCTAAAATTCTAAGTTCAATCTGAGAATAATCACCACTAATAATTACAGAATCAGGACTAGGAACAAAAGCCTTACGAATAAGTTTTCCATAATCATCACGAGCAGGTATATTCTGCAAATTAGGCTCAGAAGAAGATAATCTTCCAGTACGAGTCAATGCTTGATTATATATTGTATGAATTTTACCATCATAAGATATTTCCTTAATTAAACCTTCAATATACGTAGAATATAGTTTAGTAAGTGTCCTATACTCCAACACCTTATCAACAATAGGATGATAACTACGCAATTTATTTAAAACATCAACTGCGGTAGAATATCCAGTTTTTCCCTTTTTTCCATGAGGTAAACTCAACTTTTCAAACAATACCTCACCTAACTGTTGAGTAGAAGAAATATTAAACTCACAACCTGCTAAATCAAAAATTTCACTACTTAAAACAGAAATCCTAGAAGAAATTTCACGTCCCATATCCTCCAAAGTTTCACGAGAAATACAAATACCATCATACTCCATATCCCCAAGCACAATAGATAAAGGCACCTCTACATCATTAAATAAAGATTTCATTCCTTCACTTTCCAACTTATTAGAAAAATCCGAATATGTATCATAAATAAACTTAGCCTTTAAAACTGCATTCTTACACATCTCATTATAATCATAATCCAAATCACATTTTTTCCCAAAAAAAGTTTCGTAAAAAGGAATACTATACCCTAATGAATTTGCCAAATACGAAATATCATCTTTTAAATTATACTCAAGCAAATAAGCAGCAAGCATTGAATCATAACTAACATTACAAATATCTATTCCAACCTGCTTTAAAGAAACATACACCTTCTTCAAATCATAAGTATACTTTATATTATCTATAAGAAAAGAAGGATTTTTCATCAAAACATCATATGGAATAAACAAAGAAACTAAAGAATTATACACACCCATCCCAAGTATAGAAGCACTATGATAATTATTACCAAGAACCTCTAAATAAATAGAACAAGGAGATTTAATATCAATTTCATCAACACTATTAACAATCTTAAAATCTATATTAATATCATTAACAATTTTATTTTTTTTAAGAAATGAATAAAATTCTAAATCCTCATATATAGAATTTAACTTATCTAAATTAGGACTTCTATATACTAAATCATCAATATTAATTGAAAGAGGTACCTCACGATAAATTGTCGCAATTTCATAACTCATATAAGCACTATCTTTATCATCAACCAATTTGTCATGAACCTTACCCTTAATTGAATCTATATTAGAATAAATTCCATCCAAAGTCTTATAATCCTGTAATAATTTCAAAGCAGTCTTTTCACCAATTCCTTTAACTCCAGGAATATTATCAGAAGAATCACCCATTAATGCCTTTAAATCAACAATATTAATAGGATCAATACCCCATTCAGACTTAAAAGAAGAAACATCATATCTTACATAATCCTTAGACTTCAATAATTTAATATTAACAGTATCACTAATTAACTGTAATAAATCCTTATCACTACTTATAATAGTACCTGTAAAATTAGGATTTTCCTCACAAAACGAAGCAAAAGTTCCAATAATATCATCAGCTTCATAATTATCGATTTCATAATATGTAATACCCATATTTGTAAGCATCTCTTTAGCAACAGGAAATTGAACCTTTAACTCATCAGGCATAGCCATCCTACCAGCCTTATAAAAATCATACTTATCATGTCTAAAAGTCTTACCCTTATCAAAAGCAACAATAATATGAGTTGGTTTCTCCTCATCAATTATCTTATTAATCATATTAGTAAAACCAAACAAAGCATTAGTAGGAAACCCTTTACTATTTTTCATAAAATTACCATTATACGCAGTCGCATAATAGCTTCTAAATAATAAATTATTACCATCAACTAAAATCAAATTATTCACAATTATCACCTACAATCATTTTATCAAAAAAACTAAAAGAAAAAAACACAATTAAGTGTTTTATTCTACCTTTTTATTCTTCTATTTAATAATTAGACCTAAAAAAATACTACAAACTACAACCCCAAACGCAAGAACAAAAGTATTTAACCTATCATTTGAAATTATAAAAGCATCGCTCATCTTGATATAAGACTTTGGTCTAACACTACTGTAGGATTTTTTTAAATCATATAATTCTTTCATCTTAACATCTCTCTTAGATGCATAGTTCATAATATCCCTCCTACCATCTTAATTATAACAAGAGCTTATTATAAAGTCATCAAAAAAATAAACAAATTCATATAACTTTACACTTTACACGTAAAGAAAAAAAATAAACAAAAAAAACCAATAATATATTGGCCTACTTTTATAAAGATTTAACTTTTTGATATCTTTCATTATCTTTTTTTAATGACTCAATTTGTTGTCTTATTATTTCGTCATTAATTAAACGAGAAACATTGTTATCATTAAACATTTCATCCTTCGTTCTACCCCAACAGAAATATGCAAAATTCTCAGAAACAATTCTAGGATTTTCATTTCTAAAAATAGAATCAACATAATCTATAATTTGTTGATGAGTCCATCCAGTAATTTTAGAAATTTCTTCAAACGAAGCGCATTGTTTTAAAAGATTATCTGCATTAATCATATTAATACCTTTTGTCATTTTCTTCCCCCCTTTTTCAGTGAAGGATATTATACACTATAAATTAATCATTGTCAAATCCAACAATATTAAATCCATAATTCAAAGCCAAATCAATGCATTTTTTATCATTAATATGCATACAATATACTTTATCATTTAAGTCAAAAGGAATTAATTTATTCAATTCACCAATATAAACATGAACATTATTAACTAAATCATTACTCGTTACATCAATATAGATTTTATCAATAATTAAATCATTATTAACCAAATCCAAAACATTATTTAAATCACTTGTATCACCAGAATAATAAACAACTCCATCATTAGTATTAAACAATATACCATAACTTGGTATTTCCTTAACATGATTAGTTTCTACAAACTTAATACTATTAAACAAATTATATCTGTCACTAAATTCATCTTCAAAAACAACAGAATACATATCATTTGTACAACCGAAAATACGAATCAAATTAACAATATCATCCGTATACAAAGAATCCTTAGAAATAATAATATTAACTTTTTTATGAATAACAAAATAACAATACATTATTAAACTACCAATACTTCCAACATGATCAGAATGAGTATGAGTTATCATCACATTTACGCAATCAACATCATTCAATAAATTCCTTTCAATAATTCTTTCAAAAGTGCTTTCTCCACAATCAATTAAAAAGAGTTCATTCTTATCAATAAAATAAGCAGAATTATTCCCTTCACTAGTATTAAATGCGCTTCCCCTACCTAAAAATAATAATTTCATAACATCACCATTAAAATTATAACAAAAAAGTTATGAAATTCATAACTTTTTAAAATAAACTTAACTGACTAGATTCGTCCATACCATCAAAAATTCCCATTTCTTTCATCTTATCCATAAGAGTTTGAGATATCTTTGATCTAGATTGAACATCTTCAATACTTATAAATTCTCTTTTTTCTCTTTCAGCAACAATGTTTTTTGCAACAGTATCTCCAAGACCATCAATAGAATTAAACGGTGGATAGATTTCAGTATCATTCTTTACCTTAAACGTTGTAGCCTCACTCTCATATAAATCAACATTTAAAAACTTAATACCGCGAGCAGTAGCCTCTAAACAAACATGTAAAGATTCGTAAATTCCATTCTCTTTATTAGTAGCCTCATTACCCTTATTAGTAATATCTAAAAGTCTCATCTTTATAGCATCATAACCCTTAATCATAGACTCAACGTCAAAATCAGTAGCTTTACTAGTAAGCCATGAAGCATAATAATAAACAGGCATATGAACCTTATACCACGCGATTCTAAACGCACTAATAACATAAGCAGCAGCATGAGCCTTAGGAAACATATATTTAATCTTCGCACAAGATTCAATAAACCAATCAGCTATCCCAGCATCCCTCATAGTTTGCTCATACTCAACCCATTGATCATGATCCTTAGGTTTACTAGCTCTACCTTTACGAACAAACTCCATAATTTTAAAAGCCTTAATAGGTGGAAGACCATTATACATTAAATATACCATAATGTCATCACGACAACCAATAACCTGACTAAAAGGAACAACATTATTTCGAATTAACTCTTGAGCATTTCCAAGCCAAACATCAGTACCATGAGAAAGACCAGAAATCTTAATCAATTCAGCAAAAGTAGTTGGCTTAGTATCAGATAACATCTGTAAAGTAAACTTAGTACCAAACTCAGGAATACCCAAAGTACCAGTCTCACACATAATCTGTTCACGAGTAACACCAAGAGGTTCAGGTGATAAGAATATTCCCATAGTAGCTTTATCATCAAGAGGAACTGTAGTAACATCCATACCTGTCGCAACCTGTATCATACGAAGTTGAGTTGGATCAGAATGACCTAAAATATCAAGTTTTAATACATCCTGATCAATTGCATGGTAATCAAAGTGTGTAGTTCTCCAAGCAGAATTTGGATCATCAGCAGGAAACTGGAAAGGAGTAAAATCAAATACATCCATATAATCAGGAATAACAACTATACCACCAGGGTGTTGTCCAGTAGTACGTTTAACACCAGTACATCCAAGAGCTAACCTCTCAATCTCAGCTTTTCTCATAACAATGTTACGGTCATCACAATATCCTTTAACAAAACCAAAAGCAGTCTTATCAGCAACAGTACCAATAGTACCTGCACGATAAACATTATCAACGCCAAACAAAACTTTAGTATATTCATGAGCAGAAGCTTGGTTCAAATCAGAAAAGTTAAGATCAATATCAGGAACCTTATCAGCATTAAATCCAAGAAAAGTCGCAAAAGGCATATCCTGACCATCTTTAATCATAGGAGTATGACAATTAGGGCAATCATGATTAGGTAAATCAAATCCAGAAGAATACTTCGCACCCAACTCATTACCTTCATCATCCTGAAAAATACTACACTTACACTTATCACATCTATAATGTGCTGGAAGTGGATTAACCTCAGTAATACCCATCATAGTCGCAACAAAAGATGAACCTACGGATCCACGCGAACCAACTAAAAATCCATCATCATTAGAATGTTTAACAAGCCTTTGAGCAATCAAGTAAATAGGATCAAATCCACCACCTATAATACCACCTAAAGTCTTCTTAAGTTTCTTCTCTAAAGCATCACCAAGAAGCTCTTCTTCAGAAGTAACTCTAACATTCTCACGAACTAAATCCTTAACCGCATCAATACCTTTTAAAATTACCTCATGAAGTTGTTTAAATGATTCAATTTCCATTTCACTATCAGATAAACCCGAATCTTTTAAATTATACTTAATACTATTAAGTACTGCATCACCATATAACTCTTTCGCAATACGCTCCTCAATATTATAAGGAAGTGGATCACCATACCACGAAGATGCTTTCTCATAAACAAGGTCAGTAACAACTCTTGGACAATCCAAATACTCCCCATCTTCACCCTTAACACGAGGAGAAAAAGGGACTCCACCCGTTTCAATAATAACCTCTAAAATTTCAACCATAGAAGCAATCTTATTGGTATTAGTAACAACAATCTCAAATGCTTTCTCACTACCTAAAAACTCAAAAGCATCAAGCATTTCACGAGTAGTCCTAAAATGCATAGAAGGAATACTTGTAATACCACTTCTAGCAAGTGGATGCCTACCACCACCAGGAACCTTTTGATTAACAATAATCTCACGATAAATCTTATCTTCCTTACGTAAATGATGAACATCTCCTGTCGCAACAATAATCTTACCAGACTCTTCAGTAACCCTAACAACCTTACGAATATTATCAAGAACTTCAGCTTCATTACCAAAATCACTAGATTGAATCAAATGGTCATAACACTCAGGCGGTTGAACCTCAACATAATCATAAAACTTGATTAAATTAGTTAACTCTTCATCACTCTTACTACGTGCTTCAGTAAATATCTCAGACTCATAGCACCCACTACCTATTAATAATCCCTCACGATACTTCTCAATCTCACTTCTAAGAATTCTAGGAGTCTTATATAAATAAACAGTATTCGCTAAACTTATAATCTTAAATAAATTCTTAAGACCAGTCTTATTCAAAGTTAAAATATTAATATGATGAGCACGACCATACTTATGAATTTCACTCTTATCAACTAATTTATCCAAATCAGAAATCTTTTCAAAATTTCTATCAACAAGTTTCTTAAGCATCTTATGAAAAACCAAAGCAGTACCTTGAGCATCATAATCAGCTCTATGATGAGCATCTTCATCCCACTCTACATCATATCTCTTAACCAAAGCAGACAAGCCATGACGAGCAAAAGTATTATCAAGTGTTCTAGATAACTCTAAAGTATCAATAACAGTATTAGTAAACTTACCTAAATTATACTTCTTATAAGCCATCTCTAAAAATGAAATATCAAACTTCGCATTATGAGCAACCATTGGTAAATCGCCAGTCCACTCTATAAAACGCTTAGTAACATTCTCCTCATTATCCTTATCTGCTAACATCTCATCTGTAATTAAAGTTAAATCAATAATCTTTTGAGGTAAAGGTCTATTTGGATTAATTAATTCATCAAACCTATCAACAATCTCACCATTACAAATCTTAACCGCACCAATTTCAATCATCTGATCCCCACCAGCAGCATTAAAACCAGTAGTTTCAGTATCAAATACTACATAAGTATTAGACATTAAATCACTATCATCAGGTCTAACAACAATATTTACAGAATCATCAATCATAGTAATCTCAGTTCCATAAATAGCCTTAAACTTATCCTCTTCATTCTCAATACCCTTATTCATATCACATACCAAGTGATATACATCAGGAAAAGCCTGACAACCATTATGATCAGTAATCGCAATAGCCTTATGGCCCCACTTCTTAGCCTGTTTAACCAAAGTTTTAGCGTCAACCAAACCATCCATTTGACTCATCATAGTATGAGCATGTAATTCTACTCTCTTAACTTCTGCATCATCAATAATTTCTTCTTCTTTATGTTCAATAACATTCATATCACGAATTTGAAAAGTTAACTCCTGAGCATACTTATCATCCTTAAGATTACCTTTAAACCTAAACCAATTACCAGCCTTTAAATGACCTTTAATAGAATTAAACTCTTCTTCATCATTAACAAATATCTTTCCGTAAATACTATCAGTATTATCTGTAAGCTTTAAAGTTATTATCTTAAGATCAGTTTTAGTCTCAATGATATCCGCATCAGCATACAAATATGCCTCAACAACAACATTATTCTCTTCACCACCAATTTGATCCATTCTAATTGGTTTATCTTCAATTACTCTACCAATAACAACATCAGGATTATCCTTATCGATAATTAAAGGAGGACGTTTATAATCCTTAGGAACAAATCTCTTTTTTTCCTCTACAGGTGGAACCGGTTCAGACTCTCTAATAACAACTTCCTTATTTATCTCTTTATTAATTTCCTCAACAATCTCATTATTTAAATCAGTATTAACAACAACATCAAAACTAATATTACCAAAACCAAACTTTTTAAAATACTTAACAATATCATCACTAATACCATTAAGCTTCATCGCTTCAGCAACATTCGCAACCTCTACACTTAAAGCAGAATCACTAAAAGAAACCTTATTATCTTTAAACATTTGCAATAAAGGTTGTTCCTCTTTATATAAATCTAAAACATAACAAAAATAATCATTTAAATAATTAATATTCTCACACTTAAATAAAATATCAATATTATACCCTTTAAATCTTTGTTTTAACCTAGTCTCAAGTTCAACAAAAGCGCTAACAGGAATAACACTAGAAACCTCAAAACAAAAAGTATGCACTCCACTCTTAGAATCAATAATTATTCTTAAATTACCATCCTTAAAATAGGTATAATTATTACTATCATACTTTAATTGATCTAATAATAATTTTAACTTATCATGCATACTTACCACCATTAAATATTTTAACAAAAAAAAAGCATTATTTTAATACTTTTAAATTAGTTTTTTAAATTAATTAAAAAAAGAGTAGACTAATTAATTTCTACAATTTTAACATTATATAAATTAACTTCATCTACATCAATAATATCATTTACTCGTTTACCTAAAATAGATTTACCAATTATAGATTCATAAGAAATTTTATTATTAAATATATCAGATTCATTAATACCAACAATTTCATATATTTCAATCTCATTATCAATCAAAAGAGAAACTTTAGAACCAATCTCAACAGTTCCGTCATTCTTCATAGAATAAATAGAACAATCTGATAAAATATGTTCAATTTCATAAATTCTATTTTCAACAATTTGAAATTCCTCACAAACAGCATCATATTCTGAATTTTCTCTTAAATCACCATAATCAGTAGCTATTTTAAGTTCACGAGCTATATCTACTCTTTTTTCTTTAGTTAAATAAGCCAGTTCTTCCATTAACTTTTTTTGACCATTACTAGTAAGATATTTCATTCTACCTCCTATCATGGTCTTTGAAAACTGATTTAATAGGCACAATAATTATACAACACATACTACACAATAGCAAGAAAAAAAGCTAGAAAAATCTAGTTTACACAATACCAAATATTTTTAAAATAATAAGAACTATTATTAAAGCAATAGGAACTAAAATACTAGTCTCTTTTTAAACATATAATCAACCGTTTATATACTTTATGGCCTCAGTAGCAGCAACCGCACCATCACCTGTAGCAGTAACATGTTGCCTTAATAACTCAGTCCTATTATCACCAGCAACAAAAATACCCGGAACATTAGTATTACAATCCTCTGAAGCAATAAAATAACCAAAATCATTCAAATTAATAAGTTTCGCAAAATTTTGATTTTCAGGAACTCTTCCCACAGAAATAAAAATTCCATCAACTGATATATTAGAGACATCTTCCCCGCTAACTTCAATGCTAGATAATTTTTCATCAGCAATAAGTTTAGTAACATTACTATTAAAAATACATTTAATACTTTTCTTTTCATTTAATTTATCAATTAAAACATCCTCATTAGGTAAACCCAATTTCCTGTTTTCAGCACCTGTAGCTAAAATAATAGTTTTACACTTATAAACATTCTTAGTAGTTACAACTTCCTTTACACTACCATCCTTAATTTCAACAACCTTTTCAAATTTAATTTCTGCGCCTAAATTCTTAGTCTGATTATATAACTTAGTAGCAAAATCAAAACTAGATATATGCTCTTCTACTGGATAATTTTCAATATCATGTGTGCTAACAATTTGTCCACCATAAAAAACTAAAACACTCTTCTTAACTCTGCAAGCATAAATTGCCGCAATAAGACCTACAGGACCTGCTCCAACAATGATAATATCATACTTATTATCCAATAAAAACCCCCTTTTCCATAAAAAATTGAAAAAATATTATAAACAACATAGATAATAATTACCTATCACTCAAGAATATCCTCATAACAGGAACTTTAATATTACCATAAATATACTTTAAACTGCATGCTCTGTGTTGACCATCTCTTATCAAATCTTCATTATTATATAATATAATATATTGTTTTCTATATGGATAACCATAATTTTTAATACTATTAAAAATTTTTAAAGTTCTATCATAACTAGATTCATTAACATGATTTGAATTAAAAACACTATCAATACAATATTTTTTTCCATAAAGAAATGTTTTATAAACATCTGTTTCCTCTAATCTTCTTTTATCCGATTTACCTAGAGGTACATATAAATCGTCTAAATATGTATAATCGATACAAACATATTTAATCTTGTTTATCCGTTTCCATAAAAATATTGAAAGATATATTGGATCAATTTTTCTTATATCAAAAGACAGTTTATAACAATAATTAATACATTCACAATAATAATCGTATACTTGATCTACTTCATCTATTTCAAACTCAAATTTACCATAATTACAATTAACAATAATAATATTATTTAAAAAAAAAGCTCTTAAAAACATATTATCATATTTATTATCAACTATACTCACATTATCTTCTATAACAAAATGTTTTTCTTTTAAAAATTTTACTTCCTCATATATTCGGATAATATTTGACGCAAAAAAATTAAATTCAAACTCACTAGAAATCAAATCTAAATCATTACATTTTATCAAAAATTTTTTATTTTCTTTTAAATACTTAATTTTTAACGCTAAAATATGCATAAAAAACCTCATATATATAAAATTCTATCATAAATAGATTCATTAAAACACAATTCAATCCATTTTTTTTGTCTCAAAGAAAGCTCGTCAGGAAGATTAAAGAGATTAAATAATTGTACATCTTGTAATTCATTGCTATCAAAACTAAATTTATCTAGTGAATTTAATTTAATAAAATAAATAAAAGCAACTGAATATTTTTCTTTTGAATATGACGTTAATATATATTTACAGCTATCGATAGATTGGCCTGTTTCCTCAAAAACTTCCCTCTTCAACGCATCAACAACACACTCACCTAATTCAATAGAACCACCAGGCAATGTCCAGTTAAAATTACCATAATTTCTCCTACATAAAATAATTTGATTATTATATGTCAAAACAGCAAACACAGATATATTTTTCATTATAACACCATACTTAATCAAGATTAATATGAGTACTGATCTTATATTTTTTAAAATCCGAATAAACAAGATGATTTTTAAGTATTGGCTTCAAATACTTGGTTAAATATAAGTTACCTAAATAAAGAAACGAATTATCCTTACACTTTAATCCCTCATACAATCCTTCAATTCTATTTGTTGAACAGCACACTAACTTATTTTTTAAAATATTATACGTTTCCTTGTCCAACAAATCCATAGCATTTTTCCAAGCAATCTCATATGATAGATATGTTGCAATCCAAGCAAATAAATTATTCTTCCTTGGATGAAAAACTTTAAATGTTGTATCATTATACAAACACCAATTATCATAATCGCAAAAAAAATCATTTTGTTTTAAAAACTTTTGAAATGCTAATATATTAACGCTTATTCCTCCTAAACCTTTTGTAGTTAAAATAGGAAAGTTTTTAATTTTTATCATAAAACATGCACCACCATGGCAATAAGGTTTCTTATATTTATCAACAAAAGTAAAAACATGAGAAACATTAACCATTTGCTGAAAAAAACTTTGTGGTGGTGTTATATCATAATAGTGACCACTAGAAGCAACATATTCATCATACTTCAATCTATTAATACAATCAATAACCTTTTCTGATTGACCAGTTAAAATATACGCATCATCATCCATCAAAACAATTATTGAATCCTCACTCTTTGAATTTTTTTTAGCATAATAAAACAAATTATTATAACACTCAGGTAAAGAAAAGGTATCTTTCATTAAAACAACATGAGAAATTCCCATAAACATTTCATTTTCAAAAACATCTAATTCCCTATTTGTCATTATTAAGAATTGATAATCTAATCCTGAAAAATTATCTAATACAGAAAAAATACAACGTACAGCCTGATCATCAGTTGCATTAAAAATTGGTAAAAATACAAACAAATCATGTTTTGTATTACTTCCTTTATCAGAAATAATTTTAATTTCATTAGTACTACTAGAATATATTTCTTTTTTGCATATATTATCCGTACAATATGATAATTCATCATCTAATATTTTTTTTAAAACTAGCAAATCCGAATCAAAATCATTTTTATTTTCCAAGTATTTATTCTTAATAAAAATATCATTACTTAAGTTAGTATATGCCTCTTCAATAGCACAATATATATTATCAAACAACTGTTCTTTTTCCATATTTCCCCCTAAAATAAACTAAATACTATTTAAATACCTAATAAATTCCTTTCTACCCTCATCACACAAAAACATACTAGTACAAACATTTATGTCAATAACTTTATATTCATTGTTAGCTTTAATAAAATCGACTGAAAAAATTTCTAAATCATCTAATAAATGTGCTATTTCTGAACATATACACTTCAATTCTAATGAATTTTTTAGTTGTTTTTGCCTTGAATATATTTTCCCATTTACATAATATATTTTAAAATCAGTTATAGGAACATTATCAGATATCAAAGCCTCTTCAAAATAAAAATTATCAACATTAAACTTTTCAAAAAAAAGTTGTAAAGATTTCATATTATAAAATGCAACCGTCATCCCTTGATGTACTTTTTCTTTGCAAAATATAGGAAATTTAACATGCTCAATACAATCATATATCTTAGGTACTAATATGCCAACTTTTTGTAAATAACATTGAAGGTTTTTCTTATTAAGAATATCCTTTTTAATAAGAAATTCTTTATTAATTATTTTACATTTAGATATTTTTTTTATAGCCTGATGAACCAACAAACTATTACAACAAGTAAAATATATAACATCATTTTCACTGAAACAAACATCAATAATTTCATTACAAAAATCATCAATATCAATTACACAAACTTCTAAATTACAACTTGATATTATTTTATCAACTGGTTTAATATAAGCATTAGTCTTGGAAACAAATAACATCAATTTTCTTTTATGTTCAAATATTTTGCTATTCTTCATATAAATCACCCCAATAATAAAAAATGAAAATATATTACATTCTTTTAGGTATTCTAACTGACATTATATATAATAATTTCTTATTGATATCTCCAACTATCCTAATCAATTTAAGTAATGATGCACGCCTCTCTATATTTTTTTCATCCAAAATTCTACAATTATTATACAAATTATTAAAAGAAGAATTTAAATAGAATAAAAAATCAGCAATTTCCAATAATGATTTATTATTATAAGCACTAATAATAACATCAGGAAGTTTTATAATCTCTAACATAACATTTAATTCCTCCTTAGATGATGGTGCTAACAAATTTCCTTCTTTAATTCCTTGAACATTTGCCTTTTCTAATAATGATTGAATTCTCACCTGTGAATACAATATATAAGGTCCCGTCTTACCATTATTATCAGTAAATTTATCGATATCAAATACATAATCCGTTAATCTATTTGATATAGCATCAGCATATTTAAGTGAAGCATCTGCTACTAAACATGCTATTTCTTGTTTCTCACTTTTTTCTATTGAAGTATTAGTAATTTTTTCAAAAGCTTTATTTTCTGTTATATCCAATAGTTCGGATAGACGCATTACACCTCCATCCCTTGTCTTAAATGGTTTACCATCTGTACCATTCATTGTACCAAAGCCAATGAAAACAAGTTTTTTTGATTCATCTACCATTCCCGATCTATAAGCTACTCTAAATATTTGATCAAAATGTAATTTTTGCCTTGCATCTACAACATACCATATTTCATCCGGATCAAATTCTTCTAATCTTTCATATATTGTTGCCAAATCAGTAGTTTGATAACCTACTGTATTATTTTTTGTTTTTAATATTACAGGAGGGTAGTCAACTTTATCTCCTTCTTCATTTACATATACAACAGTAGCACCATCACTTGTTTCGATCATATTCTTCTCAGATAAAATTTCTAACAGTTTAGGGATTGAATTATTACAATCACTCTCTCCTCGCCATAAATCAAAATGAATATCTAACTTTTCATATGTCTTTTTCAAATCTGAAACAGATGTTTTTACTAATTGTTTCCACAATTCATAATATCCTCTATGATTTTTATGATCTTTATTTTGCAATATATATGTTGCATTCCTAGCTTCTTCCATCCTTGCTTCATCATTTTTCGCAGCACAATTAGCAGTTGGATATAATTCATTTAACTCCTCAACGGTAACAGGGCAACAATCAGGGTATTCTCCACTGTATTGATCATCAAAATATATTAAATTAGGTTGACGCAACTTAATTTCAGAAATAACAAGTCCCATTTGCCTTCCCCAATCACCAAGATGAATATCACCAATAATTTCATTTCCTAACTCACGCGATAATCGTTTTAGCCCCTCTCCTATAATAGCAGGTCTCAAGTGACCAACATGTAAAGGTTTTGCAACATTAGGCCCACCATAATCAATAATTATTTTCTTTTTATCGCAATTATATTTAGTTAAATCAATTTTAGAAAAATTACGTTCTATATAAGATGATAAAAAATTGTTATCCAAAACTACATTTATAAAACCAGGACCAGCAACAAACACTTTACTCAAATCAGTATCATTTTCCAATTTTTTTATAACTTCTTCAGAAAGTTTTACAGGATTTATTCCATTTTTTTTTGCAACAATAAATGCAGTATTTGATTGAAACTGAGATAAATCAGGTCTATCAGATAATGTCACCAATTTTCCATCTACCTCATATCCACATTCTAAAAATGCATTTCTAATTTTTTCGTTTAATTCTACTAATATTGACATAGTTTCCTCCCTTCTTCGCATTATATCATAACGAAAAAACTATGTCAATTTAGAACAACTAATAACCTTTTTTTATTTAAAAAAACTAGAAAAATGAAATGCACCCCTCTGGGTAGACATTTAAAAAAAACTAGTCTGTGTTAGAAT
>CAMOSQ010000005.1 GCA_946624985.1 uncultured Caryophanales bacterium
CTTACCCTTTTTATTCTCTATAATCTCTGCAAGATAACCCCAACATTATATTGCATTTACTAAATTGTCATTTTGATTAATAATCATAAGGTTTAATTGCTTGTTTTTTTATTCAGATACTTTTTAAAATTTTTGATGCTATTTTTCACTTAATATTTTTTTTAATTCTTTCAAGTGATGGATTATTTTTTTGTTATGTTCTGCTAATTTGTGTTGTTCTTCTGATGTAGCTGGTTTTAGTGGATTAAAATATTCTTCTTGTTGTTTAGCTATATCATTTAAATATTTAAAATCTGCTTCAGTTAACGTCTTTATCAATTGACCTATTTTATAAATTGTATTTACTGGATCTTTGCTTCCTCTCATTATTCCACCTCCTTGAACTTATTAATCTTGTATTCTAATACATGTGTCATTCTTAGCATTTGATTTGCTCTATGCTTGATGTTATTTATTGTTTCTTGCATTTCTTCTTCAGTTTCACAAATATAAAATCCTCCACTTACTCCTGAAATACTTCCTACTATTTCAGTAAACTTCATATTCTCTCGTATGTTTTGAATAACTTGTCTCATAGACTTATCACTTTTAATTTCAAACATACTTCTTAAATCTTGATTTTTTATTAAGTTATCTTTGCCACGATTATGTAAACAAAGATATTGATATACTAATTCTTCAATCATAATAATTCCCCTTTCTAATTGATTGATATTGGCATTCCTGCTTTACTGTATACATAATTTTGTAATCTCTGAAATTCTTCTTTTTCAGATTGTGTTTTTTCTTCTTTGCTCATCAAAACTTCACAAAGTTTTTCGATAAATTCATCATATTTTTCTTTAAAAAGAACTTCTGGCATTTTTAATAATTTTTCTTCATTCAATATCGTAAACATTTTGCTATGAAGTTTCATATACTCAATCGAATTATGTCGTTCTATATGTGCTTCATAATCTTTGAGTGATAATACTTTTTTGCAATTAGGACATAATACTTTATAATTATTTTGATTGCCCTTTTCCGATGATTTTATTAAGTATTTTGTTATGAAATGAATCTTTGGTATTTGGGAGCCTAAATCACCTTTTAAATGTTCTTCAAATTTTTTATAAACATCTTCTTTATCATAATCTTTTAATCTCTCATACCACTCGTTTAATACATATCCTTCTTGTGAAAATGATTGATAGTTTGCTTTTATCTTTTCAAGAAATGTTACTACTTCTTGTTTAGTCATTTTTCATAAACTCTCTTTTAGTTTCTTCCCATTGCTGATTGTTGTAGCTGCTTGAGTTTTGTTTTTCATTTTTTAACCTATCAAAAACAATTCCTTGATAAT
Organism: uncultured Caryophanales bacterium; assembly: GCA_946624985.1. Taxonomy (GTDB): domain Bacteria; phylum Bacillota_I; class Bacilli_A; order RF39; family UBA660; genus UBA3631. The sequence continues at coordinate 1,343 of CAMOSQ010000005.1, forward strand.
TATTAGCAATACTATAATCGATGACATCAATCATTTTATCTGTTCCATATTCTTGTACTGTATTATCAATTCTGTTTAATAATGACTTTAATCCTATTTCTGTATATGGTTTATCTTTTCTTTGTTTTTTATAATTTAACCATTCTTCTATTTTAGATATTAATAAATTATTATTATTTATAAATATAAAATTAGAAATATAAAACTTAAAACTTAAAATACTTGTTTTGTTTTCTTTTGGTTCTTTATTTGGTTTTGTTTCGGTTTCTTCTCGGTTGTTGTTCGGTTGTTGTTCGGTTGTTGTTCGGTTTCTTCTTTTTGAATTACTTTTTGATACATTTAATTGATTCTTTAAAGTATTAAAAATAGCTTGATTATGACCTGTTAAATTAGGTTCAATATCCTTAAACATATAATCATTAATTGCTACTAATAATGCTGATTTATCCTTTAAAGGTAAAGTATCTATTAAATTAAAGTAATCAAAATACATAGTAAAACTATTAACACTATTCATACTTTCCCCTTTCTAATTTGACATTTGTTATTTTTTTTGCTATAATTAAGAAGATTAATTTAATTAATCAATAAAATATTCTGTGTTGAACCCCGTTTAATTGTTCGACACTTTTTTTATTGTCATTTTTCATATAATCTCCTTTTGTGATATAATTACCTCAGAAAGTGAGGTGTCTTATGTATAACAACATTTCTGAAATAGATGTTATTCCATACAATAAAATTACTGTTGAAAATGATAACTTCGTTAATTCAAAACAAATTGTAAATAAACTATTAGCAGATGGTTGGGTTATACTAGATGTATCAAATGGCTATTTTGTTCTAGGTAAGCCGAGCCAAACATAAATACTTTTAGTTGATGTATCATAATATGAGTCTAAATAAATCCATCCTTGACTTAAATGATTATTAATCTCTTTACGTTCTGAACTAGAGAGATTTTTTATTTCACCAATACTTGCTAAATCTTCTTGTATTTCAATTACAATACTTCCTTCTTCATTTACTTCGAATGTTTTATTTTCCATTTTTTCCTCCTACATATGATCCATACAGTAATTTACTGAATATCCTTTATCAGTACATGTTTGTACAAATTCTTTATTTTGTTTATCGATTAATAAGATACATACACTTGTAATTGCAATGATAAATGCTATTACAAAATATCCTAAGATTGTATCTTTTTTTTGTGCTTTTTCATATTTTTTCATATATTCACGATAAGCTTTTTCGTGATTTTCGTTAATTATTTCTTGCATACTTTTTTGATTTTTCATATTTCTTCTCCCTCTTATATTCCAAATTTCTTTTTAAAAAGTTTTGTTAATGCTACTTTTGTTCTTCCTTCTGGAACAAAGTAACCTTTATTTTTCATTTCAATTCTTAGTTCATCAATATACTTTAAAGCTCTAATATAATTCAATGATGGTATTATCTGTTGCATATCTTTAGCTGTAATAAATTGCTGCTTTAATATTTCCTCGCTGGTTTTCATTTATGATCCCCTTTCAATGATTAACATTTATTTGTGTGATTATACTCACATATAATTTTAAAAAAAATAAGTTCATTTATCTGATAAAAATTCAATATTTTTTCTAACATACCTAACTTTAAATCAGATGCATCTTTTTCATACTTGGATAATGTATTGAAATGTATTGATAATTTTTGGCTTGCTTGCTCAAGTGATAAGTTTCTTTTTACTCTTAATGATTTCAATTCTTTACCAATTAATGTTCCGTTTGTAACCATCCTTATCCCTCCTATCTAAATACATTATATCGTGATTATACTCACTTGTCAATGCTAAAATGTGATTTTTTTCACATTTTTTGTTGTTTTTTTACAAAACTATGTTAAAATAATATTAGGGAGGGGATATAATGGCTAGATTCTTTAATAAAAATTTAAAATTTATACGACAACAAAAGGGAATATCTCAACAAGAAATAGCCGATAAATTAAAATTGGATCGTTCTACCATATCTAGATGGGAAAATAATGATATGGATGCAACGGTAGAAAATGCCATCCAGGTTGCTGATATGTTTAATATATCTATCGCTGATCTTGTTGGTAAAGATTTAACAATTGATGATAACAATAATACTTTTAACGAATTAGAATTGTTATTCGACAAAAATAAAGATATATTAACTGAGGATGACAAAGAATATATTAAATTTATAATAGAAAAAAGAAAAAAAGAAATAGATAAAGAATTAGGAAAATAATAGGTATGCTAGTATAGATGCTTAATGGAGGGAAGTTAAGTATGAATATATATAATATGCTATGTGGCAATATTTCTTTTAGAGATTTATTAAATTATTATAATGCTAATATAACTTACATTAATTTATCAAGAGGAATTAATGGTTTTGTATTCCAGTATGAGAACATATATAATATTTTTATAAACAATAAATTATCGTATAAAGAAATTAAAAAAACAATTCTACATGAACTTGCTCATATCGAACTGAATCAATTAAATCAAATAGATAAAGATTTATTTGCATTTCAAATAGAAAAATACGAAGATGAAGCCGATAAATATATTAATTTTATATTTAGTACAATTAATGAACAAAAAAATAACATAACAGGAGGATTTTTAAATGAATTATAAAGATAAAGAAGTTGTAGTAATAGATGAACAAGGAAAAGAACATAAAATTAAACAATTCTGTCAATGTGTTAACGAAGAATATGCACTAATTTCCTCTACTTCTTATGATAAAGAAAACAATATTTATCACAAATATTTTGATTGCTACGAAGATTGGCCGAAAGATTCGTTATTAGAATTTAAAAATTGGAAGGTAAAAAAAGTAATTAATTTAAATAATAATGAATTTAAAATATGTGCTAGATGTCATGAACGAGAATACAGGGAAAAACATCCAAATATTAAAAATACTGGATATGATTTTCATTATTATTATGAAAAATTATAAAATTGTAATTTAATTAAAAGTATGCTAGTACAGGTATTTTTAATATAGATGTTAGATTGGAGGTAATAATATGTGTAAAATGGGAGATATAATAGTTGTAGAAGAATATATAGGTGATGGAAATAATCTAATTTCTAAACATTCTTTTGTAGTTATTAATGATGAATGTGGGACAATAGCAGGACTTGATTATGATCTAGTAACGACTGTTATTTCAAGTTTTAATAGTGAAGAACATAGAATGAAAAAACTAAAATATGAAGAAAATATGGAATTACCTATTGATTCAATGAAAGAAAGGGATTTTAAAAAATCATCATATATAAAAGCTGATCAGGCACATTATTTTAAAAAAGAAAAATTAAAATATTATGTGTTAGGTTCTTTAAAAGAAGAATATATGGATGAGCTTTTGAAGTTAATTTTAAAATTAGCAAAAGAAGGTAAACTTAAACAAATTGTTGAAAATTTATAAAAAAGTTTGACACTTTACGGTTTCTTTGATATAATAACCATCAATTTATAAATATATATTTGCATTTTTTTGTATAATATCGTATAATATTGGTAGAATAGAAAAGGATAAGGTGGTTATTATGGAAAAGAAAAATATAATTCCTAAAGGTTTCTTTTCGACTGTAAGAAATATAATCACAACAAAAGAAGCCTTGAAGGATGTTACTCCAGTAAATTGGAGCAATGCTTTAAAGGATAGAAAAAAAGATGAAAAGCAAGTAATAAAGTTAGTCAAACCTAAAATTTAACTAACTTTTTTAATTACAAAAAAACTCCTACCCCACCAGGTAGAAGTAAAGTATGCAAATTTTTAATTCATGACAACAATCATTGAAATTCTTTTTTGCACGTTTTTATTATAACAAATTTAAAAATTTAAATCAATAAGGGGGAAATAAAAAATGGCAATATATAAGGATAGTAATAAGACAAAAGATGGTAGATCTTGGTATTTTAAAGTATATAAAAAAGATTATTTAGGTAATAATAAAGTATATAAATCAAAAAGGTACTTAACAAAAAAAGAAGCTACTGATGAACAAGCAATATTTCTTTTGAAAAGAGATAATCCATATAGTAAGCCTTTTGATGTGGTTACAAAAGGATATTTTGAAGAACTTAAGAAAAGTTCTAAACCTTCAACATATTATACGTATGAAAAGGATTATAAAAAGCATATAGGACCATTTTTTAACAAAATGAATATTATATCGATTAATGTCAATTCAATCAGAGAATGGGCTGAAAATATGGAAAAATTAAATCTTTCAGTTGCTTATTTAAACAAAATAAGAAATATAATAAAAGGAATATTTAATTATGCAATAAGGAACTTCGGATTAACTGTTAATCCAGTAGAAATATATGGAACATTTAAAAATAAAAATGATGAGATAATTAAAGATGAAGATAAAATCAGATATATCACATATGATGAATTTAAATCTTTTATCAAAGTTATAGATAATGATCTATGGAATACTTTTTTTACATTTGCTTATTATACAGGATGTCGTAAAGGAGAAATACAGGCAATAAAATGGAGCGATATAGATTTTGATAAAAATGAAATTACAATCAATAAAACCTTATATGAAACTCGTGGCGGCACTCCTAACATCAATTCTACAAAAAACAACCTTAATAGAAAGATAGTGATGAGTAAAACATTAAAAGAAACACTTATTAAATACAAGAATAAGGTAAAACAATTTTGTGATTATAGTGATTCATGGTTTGTATTTGGAAATTCTACATATTTAAAGAAAACTACAATAGAAAGAACAAAACATAAATATTTTGAATTATCTGGAGTTCATGAGATAACTATGCACGAATTTAGGCACTCTCACGTTAGTTTATTGATAAATGAGTATGTTAATACTAGCAAGTCTAAAAACATGAAAATAGATACTGCAAAATTCTTTCTAATGATGTCTTCTAGAATGGGACACACTATCGAAGTAATGCAAAAAACATACATGCATCTATTCCCTACTATTCAAGATGAGATTGTAGATTTATTAGATAATTTATAATTTTAGTACCTAAATAGTACCTAAAAAAATAAAAACCTAGGAAATTCCTAGGTTATTTTCTTATTGGTAGCGACGAGTGGATTCGAACCACCGACCTACTGGGTATGAACCAGGTGCTCTAGCCAACTGAGCTACATCGCCATTTAAACAGGCAAATTAATTGTATCACATTTGTATTTTAATAGCAATACAAAATTTACCTTTTTTTTATTTTGTTTACACTCATACCTGATTTTTATACATTTCTACATACTTTTTTTCAAAACTAGTTAAATCATTTGGACTCATAAATAATAATACAGAATTATTATAATTTAATAATTTACTCACTTCATTCTTACCAATAAACTCACCATTATATAAATTATCAATTATTAAATTAGATGTAATACCATAATAATCTTCTTGCTTTTCTCTTGACGGATAAATATCCATAATATATGAATAATCAAGTTTATTTAACTCAAAAGCAATTTCCTTATAAAATCTTTTCGTTCTTGAAAAAGTATGAGGTTCAAATACACCTATAAATTTCTTTCCAGGATATTTCTGATGAGCCGCATCTATTAACGATTTAATCTCATTTGGATGATGAGCATAATCATCAATAACTACATTATCCAAAACTTTCAACTCATTAAATCTTCTCTTTGCGCCCTTAAACGTTAACAGTCTTTCATAAACACTATCCATATTTATACCTTCCAAATAACAAACACTTATAACAGCCAAAGTATTTAATAACATATGACTACCAAAAAAAGGTAAACTAAAACTACGTTCAAATAAACCATTAATAAATAAATCAAACTCTATACCAGAGCAACTATACTTCACATCTTTTGCCTGAAAATAATTATTAGAATCCACACCATAATAATATATATTATCATGCTTTAACTTTTTCGTATAATCATTATCACCACATGCAATAATTATATTTCCCTTTTTTGAAAAATCATTATATGCATCAAACACTTCATCAATACTATGAAAAAAATCAACATGATCTAAATCTATATTAGTTATTATAATATAATTTGGATTATACTCTAAAAAATGCCTTTTGTACTCACAAGCCTCAAGAACAAAATAATTACTATCACATATATTACCACTTCCATCACCAATTAAATAATTTGAATCAAGAACATGAGCTAACATAGAAGAAGTTGTAGTCTTACCATGACACCCCGATACAGCAATCAAATTATACTTGCTAGTTATAATATTAACCATTTCTTGATAAGTATATATCAATAAATTTCTTTTTTTAGCCTCAACTACCTCTTCATTTGAATCATCAAAAGTATTTCCTTTAACAATAATCATATCATCCTTGATATTATCTCTATTAAAGCATAATACCTTAATATCATTTCTAATTAAACAATCCTCAGTAAAATAATGCTTATTATAATCACTCCCCTGAACATTATATCCTAATTGTTTCATTAAAACAGCAAGTCCGCTCATACCAGACCCTTTAATTCCAATAAAATGATACATAAAAACCTCCTACAATAACCTATTCTTTTAATAAAAATAAGTACTAATCATTTATTATGGAATATATTTTAACAATGAATCTCTGCCATTTAGGAGCACTATAAATAAATTTATCACCATCCAAAGACTTAACAATTTGTTTTACAATTGATTTCTTATTCCTATACTGAAATAAACTCCAAAAAATATTTTCTTTTTTACTTATAAAATCTAATTCATCCTTAAATAATGTATCATTTATTTCATATTTTTCATAAAGCATAATCTCATTAAAACCTGTTTTATACATCCCAGGTTCAATCAAAGAAACACTTATATTTTTACCTAACAATTTAAGTTCACCCCTTAAAACCTTTGATAAATTTATAAGAGATGCCTTAGTAGAAGTATAAGCGCCCATAAACCTTGGAGGAAATAAACCAGATAAAGATGACATTATTATTATTTTCCCACTATCCTTTTTAATCATATTTTCTAAAACTATCTGAATTAATTTTATATTTCTAAATATATTAACTTCATATACTTCACGTATCTTATCCAAAGAAATTTCTATAATAGAGCCACCATGTCCAATAGCTGCATTTGAAATTAATATATCTATATCAAGTTTTTGAATAACCTCTAAATCTTTATCACTTAATAAATCTAATTTTATTACTTTAATATTTTTTTCATCCTTATATTTTTCTCTTTGTAAAATTAATTGCTTATCAGTATGTACACCAACATAAATAAAATATTTATCCTTAATATTCTTAATTACATCACGTGCAATACCAGATCCAGCACCAGTATATAATATTTTTTTCATAAAACCACCACTATTATTATCAACACTATGAATTATTTTATTTATTTTTCTTTATTTTTATACTTGTTTGTGATAAAATTATTTCGTTGAGGTGATTTAATGTTTAAAAAATTAGATATATTAGATGAAAAAGATAAACATTTAAGGATGAAATCTGTAGACGCAGAATTTCCCTTATCTAAAGATGAAAAAAAATTAATTCAAAGAATCATTGATCATCTTACATATAGTCAAATTGAAGAATATGAAAAAAAATACGACTTACGTCCTGGTATGGGACTTGCTTTCCCTCAAATCGGAATAAACAAAAGAATTATCGTAATAGTCCACGAATATGAGGACGGAAAATTTGACAACTATGTAGTTATTAATCCAAAAATCATTTCTAACTCTGAAGAAATAATTGCTGCAGAAGCAGGAGAAGGATGCTTAAGTGTAAATCGTGAAGTAGAAGGACATGTACCAAGATATGCAAGAGTAACAATAGAAGGATATGATGAAGACGGAAACCTAATTCAAATTCGAGCTCGTGAAGACTTATCCATTGCATTCCAACATGAAATCGATCACTTAGATGGAATATTATTCTATGATAGAATTGACAAAAATAAACCCTTCTATAACGAAGGAGAAATAAGATTAATATAGTCGTTTAATACGACTTTTTTTGGAGGTTATATGTTTATATACAGTGATACAAATAAACGATATCATACTCTTGATTATTTTTATAAACATAAATTTGGATGTAAAGTTTTTAAAATAAGTCTAAACGGTGGTTTTACCTGCCCAAACATAGATGGTACTGTTGGTACACGAGGATGCATTTATTGTTCAAAGCTTGGTAGTGGTGAATTTGCAGGTAAATCAAGTGACGATTTAATAAAACAATTCAATGATATAAAAAACATAATGAATAAAAAATGGACTGGTAAATATATAGGATACTTTCAAGCTAGAACAAATACATATGCACCAGTAAACATTTTAAAAGAAAAATATGAAACAATTCTAAAATTAGATGACGTAATTGGATTATCTATAGCAACTCGTCCTGATTCAATAACTGATGAATGCCTAAATTATTTAAGTGAACTTAATAAAAAAACATTTTTAACCGTTGAACTTGGATTACAAAGCATACACGAATCAACCAATAAACTTATTAATAGATGTCATTCTCTAGAATGCTTTGCAGAAATGGTTAATAAACTAAGAAAACATAATATAAATGTTGTTGTACATATCATAAATGGCCTTCCATACGAAACATATGATATGATGATAGATACAATTAAATTCATTAATAAACTAGACATACAAGGTGTTAAAATACATATGCTGCACATTGTTAAAAATACAGACTTAGAAAAAATGTACACTGAAAAACCATTTCATATTTTAACTCGCGAAGAATATGTTAAAACTGTCTGCGACCAATTAGAACTACTAAGACCAGAAATAGTTATTAATAGAATAACAGGAGATCCAAAAAAAGAAGACCTTATTGAGCCTTCTTGGTTACTTAAAAAATTCTGTGTCTTAAATGAAATAGATAAAGAATTAGCACGAAGAAAATCCTATCAAGGAAAGATGTTAGAAAGTGATTAATTTCACTTTTTTTCTTTTGGAATTTCAAAATAAAATGTTGTTCCTTTATTTACTTCAGACTCAACACCATATTTAAAATTATGGCTTTCAAGAATACTTTTTACTATAGAAAGACCTATTCCAGAACCAACCTGCACTCTAGAATGAGTTTTATCAATTTTATAATACTTATCCCAAATATGATTTAGTTCCTCTTCCTCAATTCCCTTTCCAGTATCCTTTATTTCTACTCTAATACTATTTTTTTCATCCAATAAATTTATATATACTAACTTATCCTCACCAGTATAATTAATTGCATTATTTACTAAATTATATATTACCTGCTCTAATCTTTTCTTATCAGCACATACCATTATTTTTTTCTTCTCTTTATATTCAATTTTATAATCATCCTTTTCAATATAAATATCATATCTTTTTATTATTGATTTAATTAATTCATTTATATCAAACTCTTCTATATTAAGTGGTTGAGTATTAGAATTTATTTTTGATAATTCCAAAATATCATTTACAAGTATATTTAATCTATCAGCCTCTTCAATAATTGTATCTAAATTTTTATTCATCTTTTCTTTATCCCTATAAGTAACATCTCTAATTAATTCAGCATAAGCCTTTATCATTGTAAGAGGAGTCTTTAAATCATGAGAAACATTAGCGAGCAATTCTCTTCTTACATCCTCAGTCTTATTCAGTTCATTACAAGCATAATTAAGAGTCTTTGATAAATCATCAATCTCCTCTATCTCACTTTCTTCAAACGTTATATCATACTTCCCCTTCGCCATCATATTAGCCTTATTCTTTATCCTTATTATAGGATCAGATATTATTTTAGATATAAAATATGATATCACTAATGACAAAATTATAACAATTAATGATACATAAAAAAACTGACTTTTAAGTATTGTTACAGTAGCATCTATAGGTTCAAGTGACGCACTAACAAATAAATGCGTATTATCATTTACTTTCACCGCAAGCACTAACGTCTCATTATTAAATCTTGGATTTTTTAATGTATATCGTGCCGAATTATTATTAGAATTAATAAAATCATTTTTATAATTATAATTATCCTGAGCATTCGCAATACATCCTCTATTAAATGTATTAGATAAATATACCAACTTATTATTTTTAATGAGTTCTATACATACTCCCTTATCCTGAGATAAACTATCCAAAGTTTGTTCTAAATTATAATCAGTATAATTTGTAGCAATCGCACCAACCGTACTTACTAACTCTCTGGTTTTATACCATTTATAATACCTATCTAAAAATATAATTTGAAACAACCATAAAAATATCAATATACCTAATGAAAAAATTATTAAATATATCCATATTTTACTTCTTAAATTACTTTTTGATTTCAAATTTATATCCCATACTTCTTACTGTTACTATTAAATCTCTATACTGTTTTAGGTTGTTTCTTAACATCTTTATATGAGTATCAATTGTTCTATCATCTCCAAAAAAATCATAACCCCATATTTTACTTAATAATTGTTCTCTTGATAAAGCAATATTTTCATTTTTAACAAAATATGACAATAATTCAAACTCCTTTGGTGTCAACTTTACCTCATCATTACCTATATATACCGTATGACCCTTAAAATCAATCCTTAAAGTCTTATAAACATATTCATCAACTACTTTATTTGTCCTTTTTAAAACAGCCTTTATTCTCGCAATCAATTCCTTAGGAGAAAATGGTTTTGTCATATAATCATCCGACCCTAAATCAAAACCCATTAACTTATCAAACTCCTCTTTTCTAGCAGATAATAATATTACTGGTATATTTTTAATTTGCTTAATTTCTTTTAAAGTACTAAAACCATCTAATTTTGGCATCATTATATCAAGAACTATTATATCTATATCATTATTTTTAACTTTATCTAATGCTTCAATTCCATTTTCTGCTTCTAATACACAATAGTTTTCTAAAGCACAATACTCCTTTATTACTTCTCTTATAAGCGGTTCATCATCTACTATTAATATTTTCATAAATTTGTCACCTCATATATAATTATACATATAAATTTGTATATTTTGTGAAAAATTAACAATAATAATTAAAAAACACCTTACTGGTGTTTTTTTCTATTATAAATAAATATTACTATTCCAACTAAGCTTATTATTGCGCCTTCTTTTAATCCTCTTGTAACATACTTAAATTCTACAACATGATTTCCTTTTGGAATATTAAATGAAATCAACGCATCAAATAGTTTATCTGGTTTAATTTCAATTCCATCTATATATACTTTCATTGCTTTATCATATGGAATGGATGTATATAATGTCTTATTTTGTGAACTAACATTTATATTAGTTTTTATGTAGTCACCTTTATATTCTATTACTTTTAGACTTTCATGTTTTTTTAATGTTTCTATAGCCTTACTAAATTTTTCCAAATCAAGTGTATAAAACATAAATTCTTTTGGTCTTATTTCATTTTCAAGTAGAACAAATTCTAGTTCAAGTTCTACATCCTTGTCATAATTTCCTAGTTCTAATACATTGCATTGATATCCGTTTTCATCTTTTATATCAATTATACTTTTTCCATTTAACAGTACATCTACATCCTTATATTTTTCACAGGACATATATCCATATAAAATTCCTGGATAATCTGTATTTATTTTTATTTTTATTGATGCTTTATCATTTGGATTTATTTTTTTATAAACAACTTTTTCTTCGTTTTCATCCAATTTTAAGTTATTATAACTTATTTCATAACTATTCTTATAAAAAACATCTTCTAAATTTCTATCCATATATTTTAATATGTTATTTTGATTTATAAATGGTTCATATTTTTTTAATTCAAGTTTATTTATATTATCTGTAATAAATCCAAGGGGTAAATTATATATATTTTCATAAGTATTTATATCATATTTTTTATCTAGTTTATTATAGTATGTTAATTCTTTTTTTGAAAGTAAATATTTGATATTAAATAATGAATTTGTAACTAATGTTGATCCATAATAATTTGTTACATAAAATCTATTAAATATTCCTAAATATTTTCCTAAAAAAATATTATTTGAACCTTCATATGTACTGCTGAAATGTGATATACCATTATAATTTAATAGTAATTCATCATTTGATGAATATGAATAATCCTTTTCCATTCTAAAGAATGTGTTTTCTTTTTCATTTATTTTATCAACTATTTCACCTGTTTGTGTAACAAAAGTTTCATATTTAACTTTATTTTGATATTTAATATTATATATTGTAATTCCACCATTCAATGCCATTTCAAAAGTTACTAATAATACTATTAATTTACTTAGTTCTTTGTTTTTATTTTTATATAAGTATATAAGATATATACACATTAATACTAACGTACCTATTATTTTGTAATACATTGATTTTGTATATAAAAGTTTATCTATTAATAATGTTAAGAGTGTTAAATAAAAAATAAATTTTTTTATATATACTTTATCTATTTCTTTTATTTTTAAAAGACTTTTATAAGCTATAATAAGAAGTATAAAATCAAACATAAATGAGTATCTAAATGGGAAACCTACAGGATTTCTAAATGTATGCCAAATTGTATTTATAGGTGAAAATACAAATCCAAGTAGAAAAACACATATTAGTACTAATGATGCTTTTTTCTCTTTATTATTTACATTTTTATTAAAGAAATAATAAATAACTAGTACTATCATTATGAGTGATATATAAACATTTGGAAGTGATCCTAATATATCACTGTTTTTAAATGTTCCAATATAAAATCTTGTTATTAAATCAAATAATGCAAATCTTTGATTTGGAACAAAATCACCTAACATCCCATTTGCTTTTCCTTGCATTAATGAAAAAATTGCTGGAATAAGTATTATACCTGATGTTAATACACTTATTAATATATACTTAATACAGTAAAAAATATCTTTTATATTTATCTTTTTCTCTTTTAAATATATTAAATATATATAATATATTAATGATGATATACATGACATATATCCTATATAATAATTAAATATGATTGATAATGTTAGTGATATATAAAATAGCGTCGGCTTTTTAATAGTTAACCTATTTACTCCTAAAAAAATTAATGGAAGCATTATAACCCCATCTAACCACATTATATTTTGACTATATGCAATGTTATATGCCATTAATGAGTATGATATTGAAAATACTAATGAAGTTGTTCCTTTTTTAAATGTTTTTTCAAAAAATAAATAACTTGTTAGACCAGAAAATCCAATTTTTAATATATTTATTATTAATACGAATTTTGGTATATCTACTCTATTAAAGAAAATAATTAATATATTAAATGGGCTCATTAGATAATAAGCTATTAGTCCAAAAAAATTTCCACCAAGTGTTTTACTAAATGAGTAAAATGGACTTATACTTCCATTTAATACATTTTTAAGCGCAGCAAAAAACTCAACATATTGATTTGCTAAATCAACGGTTAGTATATTTTTATTTCCTATTATAATTCCAGAAAATAGATATAGAAAAAACATAACTACAATTGGTATTATAAATGATAATAAGTAATATTTAATTTTTTTCATAATTTCTCCTTTTTTTGATATTTTAGCACATATTAGTATTAGTTTCTACTATTTGCATTTGTATCCGTCCTCTTCGTAATACTTAATTTGCTTATGTTGTTCATCATAAATTTTAAATTTTTCTTTTACTATTTCTGAAGCATTTTTAGTATCTATATTATATGTAAAAATTCCATCCCCTAGTTCAAGTGTAATTCCACTTGTTTGTTCAAACATAGCTTTTTCTGATTTTTTACTGTATTGTATACTTTCCATATCCATATTTTTATCATATGTTTCCGTTATTATTATGTTTTCCACTTTGCCTTCTTTTGATTTTATACGTATATCTGTATCAATATAATCACCATTAATTAATTCACGTTTTGTACAGTTTTTTGTAATATATCCTTTTGTAACTTCACCTAAACATCCTGTAAGAAGAATTATTGTACATATTAAAATAATTTTTTTCATATTAGCTCCTATCAAAAAGTACTGTAAAACAGTACTATTTTTTTATTTTTTTTATTTCTTCATCTAGTCTTTCCTTTATGATATAATTCGTAAATCCATCTTCTATATAGTGTTCACTCATAAACTCTTTACTTTTATCTAATAGTATATATATAGGCTTGCTTGTTAATTTCTTTATTTGATTTAATACTTGAATTCCTCTTTCATTTTTTAATTCATCATCAATTATTATAAATTCAAATATTTCATTTTTTATTTTTTCTACTGCATCTTTACCATATAATGAGTTCACTATTTCATAATCTTCTAATTTTTCTATTATTTCATTTACACTCTTTGTATCAACACTTACTATTAAAGCTTTTTTTTCATTTAATATTTTTTTAGAATACTTTTCTAAAGAATTTTCTCTTTTATTTTCTTTTATTTGTTGATCAATTGTTATTAAAAAACTACTTCCCTTATTTTCTTCACTTTTAATTATAAAACTACCATTTAGTGATTTTATAATTTTATGAGCAAGCGGTAATGATATATCTAGTTTATCTATTCTTTCTTGTTCTTTTGATTCTATTTTTTCTGATACATTTAATATTGTATTAATTTTATGAATACTCATTCCTTGTCCTGAATCAGATATTTCTATCATTAGTCTACATATTCCATATTTTATTATTGTATCTATACTTAGTTCAATAAATCCTTCTTCTGTGTATTTTATTGAGTCAAATATTATAGAAAGTATTATTTGTTTTATTTTTGTATTATCACCATTTAAATATCTTGGAATATCATCTGATATATTACACCTAAATATAATATTTTTATTTGATTTACTAATTTCAGATTTTATTCTTAGTTTCAATTCGTCAAAAAAGTTTTTTGTATTATACGTATTTTCAATTATTTTTAGGTTATTTATATCCATCTTTGATACATCTAAAGTACTATTTACATATGTATATAGTTGTTTAGAATTTGTATTTATTAGTTTGATTTTTTCTTCTATATCTTTTGGATTATCTATTAGTTCATTACTTATATTTATTATATCTTGTAATGGTTTTTTTAAATCTTGTGATATTTTAAAAATAAATCTTGTTTTTTCTTCATAGTTTTGTTCCGTTAATTTTTTATTTTCACTTAGTTCTTCAACCATCTGCATATCTGGATTTTCAATTGTAAAGTACATTAAAAATGTTATAAATGTATGTACCCCTGTAGAAAGAAGAAGTGATGGATATTTCATTTGTATATATCCTGCAAATCCACCTATTATTAAAAATGTTAGAATTGGTACATATTTTTTGCTTTTTATGTTTTCTTTATTCCATATTAAACATATTATTCCTACTAATACGTATCCAAATGACATAATATAATCAATATTAACACTTTGTCCATACGTATAATATACAGCATTTTCATAATAGAAATTAATTGGTGAAATATATATTAGTATTGTACTTATTATTGTTATTACAATTAATGTATTTTTTATCGTTTTTTTATTTTCTTGTTTAGTTTTTTGTGTAACAGTAATAAATGTTACATATGTTATAAGTAAAGATAACCAAACTAAAATTACAACGCAATATGTTTTTGCGATAAATGTGCTTAATAATATATACTTTTTATATACAGGCATTAATATATCTAATATTAGTTCAAGTAATATTTCTACTAGGGAGGTAATTATCAAATATGAGTATATCTTATTTTCAGTTGTTTCTAGTCTTTTTTTGTTAAAGTAAACTATTATAAGTAATATTGAAAAGAAAAACGATTGTATTAAAAAATATATACCTGTTTTCATCTTTTCCCTCCTATTTTCTTTTGTCTATGTTCTCCTTCATATTCTTCTTTAGCCCATTGTTCTAATAGATTATAATCTTCTTTGTCTGATGCAATAAGTGGTATTTCATCAACAAATGTTATACTTTTTGGTATTTCAAAACTTTTTAAAATGTTATTTGTATTTTCATTTTCAAGTTCTATTACCATTTGTTTTAATATTTCAATTATTTTTTGTGCCTGTTCTTCTGTTTTCTCATATCCTTGTTTTAGTACTATATATGCTTTTGATTCCCATAATGTATCTTGATTTGGTTTTGCTACCGCAGCACATCTTTCTACGCATGCTATTCTTGATAAGAATAGTTTTAGATGCTCTGGATAAAGTTTGTTTCCGTCTGATAATATTTTAAATCTAGATTTTCTTCCTGTCATTGTAAAATATCCTTCTTCATCTAAATATCCAATTGCGCCTGTTTTTAAATAAGTTTTTCCTTTATATATTAATTTTGCTCTTTTTGTTAATTCAGGTTCTTTATAATATTCCTTAAATATGTGTTTACCTGATATGCATAAATGTCCTTCCTCTAGATATTTTTTTTCTTCATATGTTTCAGGATCTACTACAATTGCGGTACTTCCCACTAATGGTTTTCCCACTGTTTTTCTTTTAATTTTTGATCCTACTGCCATTGTACTTGTTGCGACACTTTCAGCATTACCTGAGCCATTATAAAATTCTATATTTGCTCCATGTCTTCTAAAAAATTCGATTCCTCTTTCTGCTTCTTCTGGTGTAAGAAAATCTCCTCCTGATACAAATGAATGTGCTGATGATAAATCTATATCTTCTTCTGTTGATCTTTTCATCATTTCTAATACAGCAGGACTTCCAAATATATAGTTAGGATTTTTTTTCAAAAACTGATTTACATTTTTATGATCAAGGCTTGGTGCTAAAATAGCTTCTCTTCCACATAGTAGTGTCATTAGTGTCGATGTTGCAAAGCCATATGGATAACTAAATGGTACACATACAAGACACTTTTCTCCTTTTTTTGCTTTTATTCCACCTGTATTTTTCATATATATTCCTGAAGCTATAACGTTTTGATTTGTTATTACAACTGATTTTGGTTTCCCTGTTGAACCACTTGTAAATAAAATTAAGGCATTTTGATTTTTTCCATATACTGTTCTATACATTTTATCATAGTAACTCGCTATTGATTCAAGTTCACTAAATGAAATAAAATCCGAGTAACCTATTATGTTTTTTAATTTAGGGCTAAATGATGCAGAATTAATGTCTTTTTGATCAAGTGTTATTATTTGCTTTAATCCCGTTCCTTCAATCATTTTTTTATTATATTCTATTGTTTTATCATAGTTTATTAAAATTTTCGATTCAAATAAATTTGCATAATACTTTATTTCAGCATCACTACATCCTGGATTTAAAAATGATATTGTTGCGCCAATTCTATTTGCAGCGAGAAAAATAGCTACTGCTTGAGCATAATTTGGCATAGACACAGGAATTATATCATTTTCTTTTATTCCTAATTCTTTAAATGCTTTTGATATTATTTTTGATATTTCAAATAGTTTTTTATATGTTATTTTCAAATCTAGACAATCTATTGCTGCTCTATTTCCATATGTTAAATTTGCAGCTTTTATCATATTATATATACTCATATTAGGGATTATTGGATGTCGAGCAATAAAACTATGTCCTTGTTCATGTAGTTTATCAATAGATGGATATCCTGTTTTTTCCATTATATCACTCCTATCATTTAATTCAATTATAACATATTTTTTTTAATTTCGATATAATTAGAAAAAAATTATGAATTTTCATCCATAATTTTTTTTGAATATATACATCCACAATAATTTTGCCTGTATAAATTATATTTTTTTGAAAGAATTATACTTGTTTTATATCCCTCTTTCTTCTTAAAATCTGAATATAAATATTTTATATTATATTTTTCTTCCAATTCTTTTCCAATTTGATTTAATACCTGCGAATTTTTTAAAGGACTGATTGTTAATGTTGTAGTAAAATAATCAAAGTTATTTTCTTTTGCATACTTAGCTGCTTTTTCTATCCTTAGTTTATAACATTTCCTACATCTAATTCCACCTTCAGGTACATCTTCTAATCCTTTTGCGATTTTCTCAAATTCTTCATTTTCATATCCACATTCCATAATATGAATGTTATTCTTATTTAGTTCTTTTATTAATCTTTTTGCTTCATTTAACCTTTTTTCATATTCATCATATGGCGAAATATTTGGATTATAATAAAGAATTGTTATATCAAAGTAATCACATAAATATGTAAGTACATAACTTGAACAAGGAGCGCAACAGACATGCAATAATAGTTTGGGTTTTGTACCATTTATTTCTTTTAGTGTTTTTTCGAGTTCTAATTGATAATTTATCATTCTTCAAATTGGGAATTATATAGATTTTTATAAAAACCATTTTGTTTCATTAGTTCTTTATGAGATCCTGTTTCTATAATATCCCCGTCTTTCATAACTAGTATCATGTCTGCATTTTTTATCGTTGATAATCTATGTGCGATTATGAAAGATGTTCTTCCTTTCATTAGTTCATCCATGGCTTTTTGAATTAATACTTCTGTTCTTGTATCTACACTACTTGTTGCTTCATCTAATATTAATATTTTAGGATCAGCTAAAATTGCTCGTGCGATTGTTAGTAATTGCTTTTGTCCTCCACTTATATTATTTGTGTCTTCATTTAATTCCATATTATATCCATCTGGTAAAGTTTTAATAAAATGATCAGCATGCGCAGTTTTTGCTGCCTCTTTTACATCATTATCCGATGCATTTAAATTTCCATATCTAATATTATCCATTACCGTTCCTGAGAATACCCATGAGTCTTGCAAAACCATTCCAAAAACTTTTCTAAATTCTTTTTTATTTAGTTTATTTATGTTTTTTCCATCTATTAGTATTTCACCATCATTTAAATTATAGAATTTCATTAATAGTTTTACTATCGTTGTTTTTCCGGCTCCTGTTGGACCTACTATCGCGATTTTTTGTCCTGGCTTAATTTTAGCATTAAAGTCATTTATAATTATATTTTCATCATATCCAAATTTTACATGCTTAAATTCTACGCTTCCTTTAATTTTTTCTATATCAACCTGCTCTTTATAGCTATTATCTTCTTCTCTTTCTTCTAAAAATTCAAATATTCTTTCTGCTGCTGCAATCATAGATTGAATCATATTAAGTATCTGCGCAATTTGTGTTATTGGATGGGTGAAGTTTTTATTATAACTAATAAATGATTGAATATCTCCTATTTTTATTCTCCCTTTTATTGTAAAATATCCACCTATTATTGATATTACAACATATCCTAGATTTCCAATAAATGCCATTATTGGATGCATCAGTCCTGAAAGAAACCCGCTTTTCCATGATGCTTCATATAATAGTTCATTTTGCTTATCAAATTTTTCCATTAATTTTTCTTGTGCATTAAATGATGTAATAATATTATGTCCACCATACATTTCTTCTACTGATCCATTTATATCTGCTAAATAATCTTGTTGATTTTTAAAGTGCTTTTGAGAAAATTTAATAATTGTTCCTACAAATATTAACGTTATCGGTATTATTCCTAGCGCAATTAATGTCATTAATGGATCAATACTTAACATCATTATAAGAATTCCTATTACTGTTATCAAACTTGTAATTAATTGTGTTGCACTTTGATCTAGGCTTTGACTTAATGTATCAACATCATTTGTTACAAGTGATAAAGTTTCTCCATTTGTTTTTTTATCAAAATATGACATTGGTAGTCTATTAACTTTTTCTGATATTTCTTTTCTTAATTTATATGTTGTTTTTTGTGATATACCTGCCATTATGAATCCTTGAATATATGTAAATATTGCGCTAATGATATATAGTATTAAAAGTCCTAATAACATTTTTGTTATCTTATCAAAATCTATTCCACCAAATCCTGAGATTTTTTTCATAAATCCTTCTGATAATTCAGTTATTGTGTTTCCTAGTATTTTTGGGCCTATTATTGAGAATATTGTTGATGCAACTGCGAATAATGTTACTATTATAAGTCCTATTTTATAATCACTCATATAGTATAGGAGTTTTTTTAATGTCCCTTTAAAGTCCTTTGCTCTTTCTACTTGCATTCCTGGACCTCTTCTTCTATTATTTGCCATTTAGTTCCTCCTCTGTTACCTGTGAAAGTGCTATTTCTTTATATATTTCGCAGTTCTTCATTAGTTCCTCATGTTTTCCAATTCCTACTATTTTTCCTTCATCTAAAACTATTATTTGATCAGCATTTAGTACTGTACTAATTCTTTGAGCAACTATTATCACCGTACTATCTTTTGTTACTGATTTTAATTCGTGTCTTAGATTTTTATCTGTTTTAAAATCTAATGCTGAAAATGAATCATCAAATATATATATACATGGATTTTTGTAGATTGCTCGTGCTATCGATAGTCTTTGTTTTTGTCCTCCAGATACATTTGTACCACCTTGTGATATAACTTCATCGTATTTATTTTTCTTTTCGTTTATGAATTCTTCTGATTGTGAAATTCTAGCTGCTTCTTCCACTTTCTTTTTGTCTATTCTCTTTTTTCCGAATGCTATATTTTCCTTTATTGTACCTTTAAATAGTATTCCTTTTTGTGGCACATATCCTATATTCTCTCTTAGAGTATATAAGTCTAGTTTATTAACATTAATTCCATCTATTAGTATTTCGCCACCTGTTACATCGAAAAATCTTGGTATTAAATTAATTAATGTTGATTTTCCAGATCCTGTTCCACCTATTATTGCAGTAGTTGTTCCAGGACTTGCTTTAAATGAAATGTTTTCAAGTATATCTTCATCTGCATCATGATATCTAAAGTATACATCCTTAAATTCAATATTTCCTTTGAATTTTTCTCCAATTTCGTCTATTACAACTGGTTCTTTAATCATTGGATCTTTGTCTAATACTTCTGCTATTCTTTTAATAGATACTATTGCTCTTGGTATCATTATTGACATCATTGATATCATTAAAAATGAAATTATTATTTGCATTGTATATTGTATAAATGCCATTAGTGTTCCTATTTGAACTGTACCTAAATCTATTCTTTTTGCGCCTATATACACAATTAAAATGCATATAAAATTCATTATTAGATTCATTGTTGGCATCATTACTGACATTATTCTATTTACAAAAAGATTTACTTTCTTTAGATTTTTATTTGCTTCATCAAATCTTTCTTCTTCATGTTTTTCATTTGCAAATGCTCTTATTACTGGTAATCCACTAAGTGTTTCTCTAAATACCAGATTTACTCTATCTATTAAGCTTTGTAGTATTTTAAATTTTGGAATTACTACTGTAAATAATACTATCACTAAAATTAGAATTAGTGAAATACCTATTATTAATATAAAATTAAGCGGATTATTTATTACTTTTAGTAATGCACCTATTCCCATTATTGGTGCGAATGCAGCAATTCTAAGTGACATTGTTAAAGTCATTTGTATCCTGTTTATATCATTTGTACTACGTGTAATTAGAGAAGCTGTTCCTATTTCTTTCATTTCTTTGTTTCCGAAACTCATTACTTTTTCTACTACTTCTCTTCTTACTGATGAACCAAATCTTGCTGATATTCTACTTGATAAATATGATACTATTATAATTGTTATTGCACTAAGTAATGAAAGCGCTATCATTTTTAATCCTGATATCTTTATATAATTATTTTGTGTTTTAGCAATATCCATATTTACGTTTTGATATACGCCTTTTACATATTCTATTCCAATTTGCATTTTTAGCTTGTCATCAATTTCATTATACTTTTCTTCTATTTTTTCAATTATTTCTTTTTTGTCATTACTTTTTAAAATTTTATAGAATTCTTCTTTTGTTTCTAAATTCATACTTTTTAGTATTGCTTTACCACTTTCTCCTTCTATCATTTTAATTGTTATTTCTGGAGTAAGTAGTATTTTTGAAATTTCTTTTCTTGTTTCTTTGTCTATTTTCTTTAGATTATATGTCCCATCTAATTCATAGTTTTCAAGTATTTTTTCTTTTTCTTCTTTTGATAGGAAAAGTTCTATTGTTTTTAGATCATCTTCTTTTATTTTTTCAAATACATTGTCTTCTATTCCATTTTGTCTTATTCCTACATCTACTATTTTAGCAGTATAGTCAGGAAGTGATAAGTCGCACATTGCGCCTATAAATAAGGATATAAAAACTAATAGAATTGATATTTTATATTGTTTTAAGTGTTTTAGCAATATTTTCATTTTAGTCCTCCTTATATATTCCTCGTTTTAATATTTCTAGTTGATTATTTAATTTTTCTAATACTTCTTCTTCTGTTTCTTTATCCATAAATAGATCTATTAATCCATGCATTACAAATCCCATTATAATGTCCAATATGTAAAATAATTCTTCTTCTGTTTTTATGTTTAGATTATCTTTTTTTATTTTTGAGATTAATTCAACAAATTTATATTTATCTTCGATACTTTCTTCCTGCATTTTATTTCTTATTGATATATTGTAGTTAAAGTTTAAGAAGATATTTTTAAATAGCTTTTTATCTTCTGAGCATATTTTTAAAATTTTTTCATATGACATTTTTGTTGTTTCAAATAAATCACCACTTGATTCTTTAAGTGACTGTTTTATTGTTTTAATTAGTTTTTCTTTATATTTATTTAATGAATATGCATATAAATCATTTATGTCTTTAAAATATGTATAGAAACTACCTCTTGAAATATTTGCATCCTTTATTATTTTATTAATAGAAGCATCTGCTAAAAGAACTCTTTTAAATTCCTTTATTGATGCTTCTATTATTATATTTTTCTTTTCTTCTGGTAAATTAATAAATGTTAATGTTGGCATTATTCTGTTCTAAGTGCTTCCACTGGATCTTTTTTAGCAGCAATTTTTGCAGGTATAAATCCACCAATTACTGTTAAAAGGATGCTTATTATTAGAAGTATTAGCGCATGTTTCGGATTTAATTTTGCAACATCTTTTAGTTCTGTTAATTTTTCTATTATTCTATTTGCAGGGAATGTTAATATTTTAGCAATTAATAGTCCTAGCGTTCCTGAAGTAAGCCCAATTATAAATGTTTCTGCATTAAATACTCTTGTTATATCTTTTTTTCTTGCTCCAAGTGCTCTTAATATACCAATTTCTTTTGTTCTTTCTAGTACAGATATATATGTTATTATTCCAATCATTATAGACGATACCACTAGTGATATTGCAGAAAATGCTATCAGTACTATTGTTATGGCATCCATAATATTTCCTGACATTGTTGTTATTAATTTTGCTTCATCAATATAGATTATTTTATCTTCATCGCTTTTTCCTTCATTATAATCATCTAATACTTTTAGTATTTCATCTTTTGAATCAAAATCACTTGGATAAATGCTTATCATTATTGGAGAAGTTTCTGCTCCAAGATATGATAGCATTGTTTCTTTTTCATCATCATTTTTAAAAGGTGAAGTTGTTAAAATATTATAATCTTTCTCTTTTTGTGATTTTACTATATCAGATTGATTGTTTTTTTCTATTATATAATCAGTTAATGAATTATTATACATTAGTCCTGAACCTGACATTTTAGCAAAGTCACTACCTTCTTTTCCTCTCATTATTGCAGATATTTTAAGTGTAATTACATTATTACTTTCGTATAGTTTTTCTAAATCAGTATTAACTGTATAGAATTCTCCTATTTTTTTATAGTAATCATTATTTAATATTAATTTAAATTCTTTTCCAACAATATCTTTAAAATTTATATTTTCTTGTTCAAAGCCTAATTCTTTTAATAATGATTCTGATACTCTATTTTTTGAATCAACTAATAATACAAGATCTTCTTTTTTTTCAGTTAATTCACCATATATCACTTCAAAATTATCTTTCACAACTCTTGCTTGTTTATTATCTAGTGTACTAGGTGTAGGTACAATAGATATGTTTTGTCCTAGTTGTTTAGTCTTACCATTTATTTTAGTGATAAGATTTAGATTAGTTGCTCTTTGAAATGCAATTCCACCTATTTTATTTGAATCAATACTCCTTATTTTATCCATATATTCCTTTGTAATTTTATTAATATGAATCATTGTTTCTACAGTTTTTTGTGGATGAATTACCTCATCAGTTGGATATTCTATTAAATAATCATCCTCTTGTACAATATTTGTCATTTGCTGCATATCCATTGATTGCTTTGAAATAATTATTGGTGCTTGTGATAAAGTATCTTTTTCAAATTTATCAATTTGTAATTTAAAACCATTTGATAAAGATAATATTAAAGCAATTCCAATTATACCTATACTAGATGCAAATGCAGTTATTAGTGTTCTTCCCTTTTTTGTTTTAATATTATTAAATGATAATTTTAAAGCTGTTAGATAATTCATTGATGTTTTTTTAATATTATATGTATTTTCTTCCTTATCACTATCTAAAGGATTAGAATCATCTATTAATTCTCCATCTCTAAACTCTACTATTCTATTTGCGTATACATTAGCTAGTTCTGGATTATGTGTTACCATTATTACTAGCTTATCCTTTGCTATTTCTGTAATTAATTCCATTATTTGAGTACTTGTTTTTGTATCAAGTGCTCCAGTTGGTTCATCAGCAAGTATTATATCAGGATCATTTGCTAAAGCACGAGCTATAGCAACTCTTTGCATTTGTCCACCAGATAATTGATTAGGTTTTTTATGAGCATGTTCTTTTAAGCCTACTTTTTTTAATAATTCAAGTGCTTTTTTATGACGTTTCTTTGCATTCATTCCACTTAGTGTCATACCCATTTCAACATTTTCTAATACACTTATATGACTAATTAAATTATAGCTTTGAAAAATAAAACCAATACTATTATTTCTATAAGCATCCCAATCAGATTGTTTAAACTTTTTTGTTGATTTACCATTTATTATTAAATCTCCACTATCATATCTATCAAGTCCACCTATTATATTTAATAGTGTTGTTTTACCACTTCCACTAGGTCCTAGTATAGCTACGAATTCATTCTTTCTAAATTCTAGATCAATACCTTTTAACGCATGCTGAATAAAATCTCCAGTCTTATAACTCTTTTTTATTTTTTTTAATTGTAACATGTTTCCTCCTTTTATGACAACATATCAATTATATTATGACAGGTTGTCATATGTCAACTGTTTTTTCCAATTACACTTATTATATTTTTTCTTTTTACATTTTATGACAAAAAATCATAAATAATTAAATAACTATTTATGATTTAAATTAATATATTATTAAATATTTACATAATAATACCAAATTTTATTTGTCGACATTCATTCGAATTTGATTTTGGGACCGATTTTTTACAAAATCAGCTCCCTCTTAGAGATCAGATGTTGGAATTATTATAACCGGACGCACCCCGTAGCTGTTGTCGTAATAGCTGTTGTTAAAGCCGCCACCGCGGAACACAAACATCACTTTGGTACTGGTTTGAGCCGAACCGAGCCAGTAAGATTCTCCATTTGCTCGTGCCTCATCATTCACAAACATTGATGTATCATATGCTTCATCATAATATAATAATCTTCCTGTTGCTGATGAAGGTAATCCGTACGTTGTTGTTTTTAAAGTTTCTAAATAACCTTCTACATATCCGTGTGTATTACTATTTGAGTCATATATATTAGGATATACTTGAGTATTATTTGTATCTACAAATTTATAATTTGCTGAATCATAACTATATGCACCATTATTTGAATATGCTGACTTTAACGTGTTTGGTATTGTTGTAATATCCATCCAATAAACACTACCTGAGAATCTTATTGAATCAGGTGAAGATGCATCTTGTTTATATGTTACAGGATCTGTTGTTGTATCTTTCTTTAAATTATAATCTGCAAATAACATTGCTTTTTGTGTTCCTTCTTGTGTAAATATTTTAATTATTTTAAAGCATTCTTGTTGCCCTGTTGGTCCATAACATATTGGACTTCCAAGTGCTATAATCGCTGGTTTATTTCTAGATGCTCCAAATGTTGATACATAGTTATTATCTGTTAATGATTGATAATTAGCTGTTAAATCACCATATGTTAATGAATAATCTACTATTACTACACTATTATTATCAACATTAAAATGTATCCATCCACTATCTGGTGCGTTTGTTGTTACACCACTCATTTCTGATACTGTTTTAGCCGTTTCATCTGTAAGTGATGAATTAGCTGTTAGGGCAGCTTTTACATATGTATCTACTTTATAAGCTACAACTAATTGCTCTGCTTGCGTTTTAGAAGCTACTTCAGTTCCTTCTTGAGCTACTGCATTATTTGATGTAATTTCATTATTTTCATATACTACATTATTATCTGTTACTATAAATGTTTTATCACTTACTGTAACACTTACTGAGTATGCTTTTAATGTATTATTTATGAATGCTACCCATCCTTCTGTTATATCTGTTATTCCTGTTGTTCCTGCTTGATTATTTACTATTTCTAAAGCTGCTTCTTTAGCTTCTTTTTTTATTTGCATCTTTGGAGTTAGTGCTGGTTCTCTTCCTTTTACTGCTTCAATAGAATTAGTCCCTGCATTATATGTTACTACATAGTCTCCTATTATGAATGAGAAATCAGTGACTTCACCATTTTCTACTTTAACCCAACCATCTGTTGGTTCTTCTCCTGAAACTGTTAGTCCATCACTTTTATATACCGATATTTCATATTCATCATCTATTACTTCATAACTATTATCTGCCATCATTTTTGATAAGTAATATTGATCTATTGCTTTTTTATATCCATATGCTGAATCTATTGCGGATCCTTTGCTTGATCTTTCTATTATATCTAATATGATTGGTACTGTAATTACTGCGATTATTGCGAGTATTACTATAATAGCTAATAATTCTATAAGGGTAAAACCACTTCTTCTTTTCATAAGTACTCTCCTATTCTACATTTAATTTTATCAAAAAAAGTACTTATAGTAAAGACTTAATTTTTCAAGATTTTGAAATACTCATTAATTTAACAGATTTTATATAATCTATATTTTTTTTGTTATAAATTTTAAATTTTTTTATACAAATTATAGTTATTTGTATTTTTTTATTTCATTTTTTTAAATTTATATATTTGTATTATATTTTTCTATTTGTTATAGTTTGTTTGTGGATTTAATTAGACGTCTAAAATCCCCTTTGAAAGGAGAGATTTTATAGAAAATAATGAACCTAAATTTGTAAGTTTAGCCTCAGACACAACATTTAAATATTTATGGAAGAATAATAGAACTAATTCTTGGATTAGGGAAATTGTTGAAGCTAAGACAGGTATTAGTTTAATTGATTATCATTTATATGACAATGAAATAAATACTGGATCTTTAGTTAAAGATTATAGAACAGATATTACTTTATCTAATAATAAAGATAATGTTATTATTGAAATGAATAATGATTATTATGATTCTGCCGAAATAAAAGGAAGACAATATCTTTTTAGAAAGGCTGGATTTAGTTTTGATAGTAGTGAAAAATATAATGAGATTAGAACTACTACTTTAATAATGTTTAATAATTATTTAAAGAAAGGTTTTGAAGAACAAGCTATTATTAATTCATGATTTGGTGCTCATGAACTTGGTATTAAATATGAAGATATTGAAATGTTTGAAATATTCTTGCCAATATTTAATAAAGTGTGTTATCATAGAAGTAACGAAATTGATAAAAGATTAAGATTATTCTCTTGTAAGAGTTATGAAGAAATGTATTCTATAGTTGATAAAGATGATCCTAATTATTTTATCATAGAAGAATTGAGGAGATTAGGTATGAATAACAAGTTTGTAGATGAATATGATTATGAGTTTGTTCAAAAGAAACTTATGAATTCTATTAAAGATGAAGGCTATGAAAACGGAAAACAAGATGGTGAAAAATCAAAACAACTTGAAATAGCTAAGAATTTACTATCTGAAAATATAGAAGTTAATATAATTTCTAAAACTACTGGTTTAAGTATTGAAGAAATAAACAATTTAAAGGTATAGGAAACTATACCTTTTTTTTTATAAATAAATTTACAGTTTTTATTTGTAATTTTAGTTTTCTAATTATATATATTTTGCTTAGTAAACTATAATAATCTGTATTTTATTATTTCATTTTTTTAGATGAGTACAAGTCTTTATAATAATAAAAATGAAAGAACTGCTTTTAAATATGCAGGTAATCAATATAAAATTGACAGTTCTTATGAAGAAGTTTATATATTTTATCAAATATGTATTGAAAATTATGAATTATTTAAAAATAATCTTCTAATAAATGAAATTAATATGATTAATGTTACAAGTGGTAAGTATGAAGTTGAAACAAATAAATTTAAAAAATTTCATATTAATTTAAAATTCTGTAAGGATTTGTTTCTGAACCATCACCCGTTAAGCTGATATCTGATTTAAGATAGAAAACCGGACGGATCCCACCAGGGTTGCTTGCACCATTACCATAATTAAAAAAGCCATCCGCATTAACATACCACATACAGTATAAATTGTAAGTACTAGCAGAAATAGTCCATTCAAGAATTGCTTTAGGGAGCCAATTATATGTTCTATTACTACATGGCCAATTATCATACCCCGCAATATGCTGTGAACCATCATAATAATAATTAGTATTATAATAAAAATTAGAATACACACTTGTACATTGTGGATTTATTGATGTTTCTATATAATCTGTAATATTCATTAAAGCAATTTTTCCATTCCAAGTATATATTCCTTCTTCCATTTTTTCTTTTTCTAATCCCTTATCTCCACCCGTATATGTTGAATAATAACGAATTCCACCTACATTAAAAACATGATTATCAATATACTTAGACATTTCTTTATCTGCTATCCATGTATTATTTAAATATTGATTTAGTGTAGAGTCTACTGTAACAGTTCCTCTAGTTGATATTTGTGATAATTCTGTACTAGTACTATCAGCATAATACTTATAACTAAATGTATCTCCTAGTAGCGAACCATTATAAAAAGTATTACTTAAATTTCCCCATACATTACATCCTAAATATGTTCCTGAATAATTACAATAAGTATTATCAGTATTATGTCTTGGTCCAGTTGTTGTATCATCCGGATCATTTTCATCAAACGCTAATCGCCCAATACTTGTATCTCTTATTACTTTTATTGTCCCATCAGATTCAAATGACATTATTCTATATGTTATGTTATTAGGAGACAATGCTGTTCCTTCATTTAAAATTATATAATTATTTGGATTTCCTCCTCTATATATTAGTCTTCCCGATTCTATTTCCGATTCAGAAAGTCCATCCTCTGCTGTTACTATAGGTACTTCTATATTATTTCGTACAAATTAGTTATTTGTACACTCATTCACTATTTCATATTCAAAATTATTATTTTTATACACTAATTTTACTTTTTTTGAAATATCAAGATTATTCAAATTTTCATCCTTAATTTTTTCATTTAGATAATTTTTTTCTACAAGAATATTTAAATCTATACAATATGTATTTCCATTTATTTCGTCATAATCATTTATATTATCATCAACATAATCCTTTGCAGCATCAATTATTAATAACCTAGTAGATTCATTTATTTCTTGTTTTGATTTTTTAATTTGATTTAAAACTGGTGGAAATACTACTAATACTAATATTCCTAAAATAATTATTACTCCCAATAATTCTATAAGTGTAAATGCTTTACTCTTCATATTAACCCTTTCTAACTTAATAATATATCACTTATTAAATTAAATAATTGAACAAGTGTATCTACTATTAAATAAAAATAATCTTTAAAAATATTTGTTTTAGATTTTTTATTATCAATTTTTAATATTATAGAATTATGATCCTTTATTTCCTCTACAGAATTACTATATCTTTTATATTTTTTTATTAATTCTTCTTTTAATTCATTATCTTTTATATTATATATATATAACATATCTTTATTTATATATACACTATCCTTTATAAATGTTTTTAAATATTTTTCTATTTCCTCAACATTACAAATTATAAAATCAACTTTTTTCTTTTTAAAAACTTTTCTTATTTTTTTCACTCTTATTTTTTTTAATTTTCGACCATCTTTTTGCTTTTTATTTTTTTGACTTACATATGAATTCAACAAATTACAATTTAAAACCAAATTATTTTGTTCTAATATCTTAGAAATATTTTCATCAACACCTATTCCAAGAACATTACCACTCACACATTTTGTTATATCATATATTTTCATATTTCACCTACTATATCATTTATTACATAGCTTGTCATAAGTAACCCTGCAGTAGCAGGTACAAATGAATTTGATCCAATCACAGTAGAATTAGTCTTCCGAGGTTTCTCAGTAGACGCAACTACCATTATTTTTTTACTAATTCTTTCTTCTTTTACAAATTTTCTAAGTATTCTAGCAATCGGATCATACTCAGTTTTATCTAAAGTAGTAATCTTTAAAAGTTGTGGATTCATTTTATTTCCAGTACCTGTACATGTTATAGATTTAATATTACCTGCAGTACAAATCTTTATAACTTGCTTCTTTATATCCATAGTATCACAAGCATCTATTACATAATCATATTCCCTAAAATTAATTTCACTTATATTTTCTTTTGTAAGTATTTTTGTTATCTTTTTAATTTTTATATTTGGATTTATTTCTTTAGCTCTAGACTCTGCTACATCCGTTTTATTTTTATTTAACGTTGATGTTAAAGATAATAACTGCCTATTCAAATTAGACTCTTCAAACGAATCTCCATCAACTATTGTAATATTTTCAATTCCACTTCTTACTAAAGACTCAAAAGTATATCCTCCTACCCCTCCAAGTCCAATTAAAAGTATATTTTTATTTTTAATATTATCTATTTTATCTTTACCTGTAATAAGTTCTAGCCTACTTAGATTTTGCATATTATCACCTATAGTAATTTTATCAAAAATAAGTTTTTTTTACAATATAAAAAGTAGACTCTATGAATATTGTCCACTTTAAAACTTTACTCGCTACTATAAATAACCATTGCAGAAAAACAATAAATTTGTTCCTCACCTGAAATACTTAATGCTACCTGATATTTAATATCAATTATATCACCATCAAGAGTAGCCAAAAACTTATTTACCGATGCTTCTAAATCTAATTCATGTGCTTCATCAAAAAGTTTTACCTTCATAATATCACCAATACAATTATAAATTCTTACAAAATAATTTTTTGTCGATATTAATCCTTTAACTCCCTACGTATTTGCTTATAATTTGGAGCATATTTAGATACCTGATTCCAAAATGATTTAGAATGATTAAAATGTATAAAATGAGATAATTCATGAATTATTACATAATCAAGTTTATCAATAGAATATTCAATCAGCTTTTCATTCAATGTAACAGAATTATCACGTATATTACATACTCCCCACCTAGTTTTCATACTTCTTATCTTTAACTTAGGATATGGAATTTTTTCCAAATATCTATCATAATTATAATCAAGTCTCTCTTGAAACAACTCTTTAACTCTTTTTTTCAACCACTTATCCAATACCTTTTCATCAGAAACAAATATCGCATCATCCAAAAACTTAACCCCATCAATTTCATCAATAAACACTTCATATCTATTACCTAAATAATAAAAATAATCTTTCTTTTTAATTTGCTTTTTCTGCTGATCAATCATTTTTTTTATAGAATCAACATTATCATCCAAAAGTGTTTTTATATAATGCTTTGAAGCAAATAAACTTGTAGTTACATAAATCTTCAAATCATCCTTAACCCTTAAATAAGTATTCTTATTATTCTTCTTAACAACAACCACTTCATATTCTGTATCATCAATTCTGTACTTCATATCTACCTCTTACTTATTATCAATATAATATGCATAATATTCATCAAAAGTTATATTTTCATCATGAATTACTTTAGCAGCCTTCTCTCCAACATATCTAAAATGCCATGATTCATAATCAAACCCTGTAATATTTTCCTTACCACTTGGATATCTTAATATAAACCCGTACTTAAATGAATTATCCTGTAACCATTTAAACTCATCAGTTTTATCAAAATCAGTTGTCATTACCCCCATCGTTAATATATCAAATGCATAACCAGTTTGATGCTCAGAATATCCAGGAAAAGCAGCATACGTATCAACCTTATCCTTCTTAATCTTTTCATATTCATCATATGTTTCCTTCTGCTCATTATAACTTCTATATCCAGAAGAAAGAATTAAATTAATTCCATCAGCCTTAGCAGCATTATACATTTTTTTATAATATTCAAGCGCCTTTTCAGTAGTCTTTACATCACTATATGCATAGGTTAAAGGTGCATTAATAACACCATCAGGAACAAAAGATTCATCCAAATAATTATACTTATTAACAAGCATCAATTCATTTAATTCAATATTAGTTTTTAAAGTATCAGTATAAAAATCATTAATTCTATTAACATTTACTAAACTAATAACTTCGTCAATCTTTTTATCACTATGATTTTTTTTATAATCAACATACTTCTCCAAATTTTTAGAAATATAATACTTTCCATTCATAAAATTAATTAATTCAGCATCATACTCATTATTTAAAATATAATTTATATTATCAGTTGTATCTTTTTCTATTATCCTTATTTCATCAATTGTATAACCAATTTTCTTTAGCTTATATTCATCTGTCTTATGATACTTCATAACACCAATAATTTTAATAATAACAAAAACTAATAAAATTAATACCAATAAAATAATTCCTTTTTTTATAACTGATTTTTTTAATCTTCTCTTCTTCATAACTTTCCTACCTTCATAAACATTATATCACTTAACACTATTTATGTAAATTAGAGATATTATTAATTGATAAAGCAAAATATTATTGATATAATATATTCTAGGAGGAATTATGGAAAAGAAAAAAATTTATTTTATAATATCATCAATTTTATGCATATTTCTATCAGCACTATCTATAATTGGAGCAGACTCATCTAGAGAAGCAATGCTTAATACCGTATCTAATATTCCAGGAGAACTTGGAGAAAGAATGGCTACAGTATATAATAATAATATGATATTTATTATTCCGGCAATAATATGTATACTATTAAGCGGCATCATATTAATAATTATTTTTAACGATAAACTAAATTCCAAAAAAAACACAATACTAGGATTAAGTATAGCAATTTTTATTTCATCATCAAATACATTTATAGCCTTACTATCGATTATTAATATTATAATTGCTGCCAACATTAAATCAGAAAAAACAAAAAAAGAAAAAAAAGAAATACCACAACTCAAAAGATATGAAGCAGGTACATTTGGAATTATAGGCGCAATAGTATGTTTCATAATATATTTTTCACAAACACTCATACCAGATTTTGATAGCTATATAATATCAATTATAAAATATATAATAGTTCTTGGATTAATAATTTTTATATTTAAAGATAATCTTAAAAGAGATGTAAAAACATTTAAAGAAAACTACAAAGAATATATAAACTTTGTACTACCAAGAATACTAATTATGTATTTAATATATTTCATATTTAGTTTTATAACAGTTTTTATAAATAAAAATATGCCTGTTAATCAACAACAAATTGAAGCATTACCAATATGGTATACATTTCCTTTAGCAGCATTACTAGCTCCAATAGTAGAAGAAATATTATTTAGAGGTTGCATTAGAAGATTCATAAAAAATGATACACTATTTATAGTAGTTTCTGGATTCCTATTTGGAATACTACACACAATCAGTGAAGGAAGCATATCAGGAGCACTTATTATGGCAATACCATATTCAATCCTAGGAGCAGGATTTGCATACATATATGCTAAAACAAATAACATAACAAATAATATACTATGCCATTCAATACATAATACAATTGTTATGCTACTACAAATCATACTATTTTAAAAATAGACTTTTATAGTCTATTTTTTTTCAAATTTTTTTGCCAATACTTTACCCGGATAACTTCTATTATTCTGTAAGTCAGAAATACTCATTTCATTATGAAAATTATATATTATTTTAGCAAGATACAAAGAGCAATCAACAATATGTAACCATGGTTCATCTAAATATTGTTTATCTATATAACTTAAATTAGTTGTATAAATTCCATCAAACATTCCTTTATCATATAACTCTTTAAACCTATCTATTCCCTTAGTAAATAAAGAATAAGTAACAAATATATAAATATGCTTTATTCCACGTTTTCTTAATTCCTCAATTACATCAAACATTGAACCACCAGAAGAAATCATATCATCAACAACAATTGCTGTCTTACCTTGTATATTATCACTTCCAGTATATGAATGTTCAATCACTGGATTCTTTCCATCCTTTACAGTATTATAATCTCTTCTCTTATAAAAAATACCTGCATCCTTTAAAATGTGAGGACTACTAAAAGCATTTAAATAAAAATTCATTCTTCCAGTTGCTCCAAAATCAGGCGCTACAAATAAAACATCTTTTAATTGATCCAAAGGAGCATCATTTATAAACTGCTCCAACAATTGATTAGTAGCATAAAAATTATCAAACTCAGTATCACGAAGAGCTTGTTGAACTCCCTCATCATGTGCATCAAAAGTAATAATTCTTTTTACATGCTGATCAGAATCCAATTCACCCAAATATGTAGCACAACTCAAAGGTTCTCTATTAATTCTTCTATGTTGTCTTCCAGCAAATAACAAAGGCATTATAACAGATAAACCACTTGTATGACACTTACACGCACCGATTGCATCCTTTAACTGTTGGGCCAAATCATTAGGTGAAGTATGATTAATCATACCATGCATCTCATATTCAATCGAATAATTACCAACATCTTGAAAAATAAATACATCCTTATCTCTTACAGTTTCTTGTAAAACAACCTTTCCATGTCCATCACTAAACCATGGCTCTTTTACAGGAACAATAAAAGATCTATCACACATAAACATTTTCTTCAAATGAGAATCAACTTTCAATCCTAGATCTTTAGAACTCTCTAACACAATTAGTTTTAACTTATCAGGATTCAATTTAATTCTCTTTAATTCAGCAATCTCAAGTTGTTGTTTCAAAATCAATCTATCAGAATTTTGAATTTGCCTTTTCAAACTTTGTAATTCCTTAATTATTTCTTCTTTTTCCAACTTACATCATACTCCTATCCTCCAAAATTTTATCAAATTATATATATAAATGTAAATAATTTTGAACCAACTTTTAAAATTAAAAATACAGGATTTTTATTCCTGTATCTTCCTTATTTGTTCCTCATAATTACCTTTTGTTATAAAACTACCAACAACAAAAATATCAGCATTTTTAGCATATCTTTTTGTTATATCATTTATTCCACCATCAACCTCAATTAAATAAGAATAATTATTTAAAGATCTAATCTTCTTAAGATCATTAATTTTATTAGTTGAATTTTCAATATATGATTGTCCACCAGCGCCAGGTTCAACACTCATTACTAAAACAACATCAACATACTTTAAAATATCATTTAAAACACTTACTGGAGTATCAGGTTTAATAGATATACCAGCCTTAATACTAAACTTATGTATATAATTAATAAGTTCAATAGCATCACTAGTAGCTTCATAGTGAAATGTTATTATATCAGGATTAAGATTAACATATTCATCAATATATTTTTTAACATCCTCTACCATTAGATGTACATCTTTTTTAACATTAGCAGTCTTAATAAATTCTATTTGATCATAATCCCAAGTCTTATTAGATACAAACACTCCATCCATAATATCAATATGAAAAAAATCAATATCCATTTTATCTAATTTTTTAATATTTTCTTCTATATTTTCTTTAATACCTAATATTGATACAGATAACATACTTCACCTCTTTATAAAATTTATATAATTATCATATCTACTTTTTAATATATTTCCTTTAGATAATTCATCCTTTACCCTACAATTAAGTTCACTTAAATGCATACAATCCGTATATTCACAATCATGCCTATAAACATTAAACTCCTTAAAATTATCCCTTATATCTTCATTTTTCATACCTATAAAATCCAAACTAGAAAAACCAGGAGTATCAGCTATTAAACCATCCAATAAACTTAAAAGTTCAACATGACGAGTTGTATGCTTACCTCTACCTAAAGCAATAGAAATCTCATCAGTCTTTAAATTTAAACTATTATCTAACCTATTAAGTAAAGTACTCTTTCCAGCACCACTTTGACCAGTAAAAACAGTTTTTTTACCAGCAAAAATTTTTTTAATTTTTTCAATCTCAGTATTTTTAAATACCCGATACCCAATACTTTTATAATAATTTATAATTCTTTTAATATTCTCCAATTCATCTAAAGAAAGCAAATCTATTTTAGTAAAACAAATAATAGGTTCAATATTATTATACTCTATAATACAAAGTAATTTATCCAATAAACACGAATCGAAATTAGGATCTTTAACACTAGTAACAATGACAGCCTGATCTATATTAGCAACCGCAGGTCTTATTAATTCAGTTTTTCTTTTTAATATATCAATTATATATTTTTTTTCACTATCAAATATACAAATATCACCGACAAGGGGGATTATTTTATCTTTTCTAAATCTTCCCCTTGCCTTACATACATAAGTCATACCCTCTGAAAATATTGTATAATCATTGCTTATATTCTTTATAATTATTCCTTGCATATTATTCTTCACTATCTGTTTGAACATTAGACTCAGTTGTATTTTCCTTTTCAGTTGTTTTTTCTTCTTCTTTTTCAGGTTTAGTAACAGGTTTTTCAACTTTTTTAGCCTTAGCAATAGTTATCTTTAATGGATAACCTTCCTTGACCCTTGTACCAGCAACATGATCTTGTTTTATTATTGTACCTTCTGGATATGTATCAGTTTCTTCTTCAACAAATTGAACAGTTACATTATTAGCCTTGCAAAAACTTTCAATCGCTTCCTTAGTCCATTCTTCCTCAACAAAGTTTGGATAATTAACTATTAAATTAGGAATTATAAGTGTAACCGAATCTCCACTTACAAGTTTAGAACCAGCAATTGGCCTTTGCTCAAGTATTTGTGATTCCTTAACCTCCTCACCTTTTTCAGTATCCTTTAATTCAGAATTAACAACCAAACCATATGCTTCAAGTTTTCCTTTTATCTCATAAAAATTTTCCCCAACATAATTTTCCAAAGTAATTGTATTTTCACCCTTAGATATAACAATTGTTATAACAGTACCTTTTTTTCTCTTAACACCACTTTGAGGATTAGTCTTTATAACATATCCCTCAGAAATAGTATCACTTTCTTGTTCTTCCTGATCCTCATTTATAGTAAAACCAAGATTCTTTAACTTTTCCTCTGCTTCAGCAACTGTTAAATTAGAAACATCTGGAACTACAATTTCCTTTATTTTATTACCTCTTGAAAAAATTATCGCACCAATAATTAAAGCAAAAACAACAATTCCAACAACAATTCCAACTATTATAAGAACCTTGTTAAACTTCTTATCATCTTCATTTTCTAATTCATCAAGTTCACTTTTTTCCTCTGGTATTTCCTTAATATTCTTAATTTCCTTTGTATCCTCTATTTCTTCTGTCTCAGAATAAGGATACACATGTCTTTTCTCATTTACTCTATCCTCATCAAGACAAGTTTCTATATCCCTATACATTTCTTGAACCGTATTATATCTATTCTTAGGATTTTTAGCACAAGCCTTTAAAATTATATTTTCAATAGATTGGGGAATATTTTCATCAATCTCACAAATACTTGGTATTTGATTTTTCATCTGTTTAATAGCAATCTCTACAGCATTTTCTCCTCTAAATGGAAGTTTTCCTGTCAAAAGTTCAAACATTACAATTCCAAGCGAATAAATATCACTTTTTAAAGTAGCGCCCTTACCATTAGCCTGTTCAGGTGGAAGATAATGAACAGAACCCATAACAGAATTAGTTTGAGTTAATTCATTACTATTTAATGCCATCGCAATACCAAAATCAGTAATCTTAACAATACCATCCTCTTTAATTAAAATATTTTGAGGCTTAATATCCCTATGAATTATATTAGAATCATGAGCACATGCAATTGCAGAAGTTAATTGACTCATTATATCTATAACTTCAGGAATAGTTAATGAACCACGCTTCTTAATTAAATTCTTAAGTGTTTTTCCCTCAACATATTCCATAACAATATAATACTTTCCAGCATCCTCACCTACATCATACATTTCAACAATATTAGGATGGCTTAATGAAGAAGCAGCAATAGCTTCCCTTTGAAATCTTCTTACAAATTTTTCATCATCAGCTAAATCTCCTCTTAAAATTTTAACCGCAACATCCCTATCCAATATCAAATCATGAGCAAGATAAACATTAGCCATTCCACCTTCACCAATAGCTCTAATAATTTGATATCTATCATTAATTTTTTGACCTCTAACTATCAACTCTACTCACCATCCCTCTTTAAAAATGCAACCGAAATATTATCAGTTCCACCTCTATTATTCGACTTTATAATCAATTTACTAATTTTTTCCTTAATTGTTGTATCCTCATTAAGTACCTTTGAAATTTGATCATCATCCAACATATTAGTTAAACCATCACTACACAAAAGAATTCCATCAACATCAGTCTCAACATCAAAAATATCCATTTCAACCGTTGTTGTAGCACCTAAAGCCTTCATTAAAACATTCTTTCTTGGATGATCTTTTGCTTCTTCCTCTGTTATTTCCCCAGACTTAACAAGTAAATTAACTAATGTATGATCATTAGTGATTTTATGTATCGACTTATTTTTATATACATACCCAGATGAATCACCAATATTACCAAATAATAAATAATCTTTTGTTAATACAGAAAGAACAATTGTAGTCCCCATTCCTTTACTATCAGGATGTTCTTCAGTATACTTATATATTTCAACATTAGCTTCACTAACAGAATTTTTAATCCATAAAATAGCCTCTTCTTTACTTCCTAACTTATCAAGTTTCTTGAATTCTTTACTTATATTAGAAATGGCAATACTTGATGCAATTTCTCCCCCACGATGTCCACCCATACCATCAGCTACAGCTAAAAGTACTTCATTACTTTTATTTACTTCAATTATTACATTATCTTCATTGTGATCCCTAACTTTTCCAGGATCAGTTAAGTAGGCATATTCCATTATTTTTCCTCCTCATAATTTGACCTTAGCTGTCCACAAGCAGCGCTTACTTTTCTGCCAAATTCTTTTCTAATTGTAACATTTATATTATTCTTCTTAAGAATATCATAAAACTTCATTATTTGTTCCTTTTTACTCGATTTAAACTTTATATGACTTGTTTCATTATATGGTATTAAATTCACATAACAATTTATACCCCTTAAAAGATTTGATAATTCTTTAGCACATTCTTCCGTATCATTTATTTTATCCAACATTATATACTCAAATGTCACTCTTCTATTAGTTTTTTCAATATAATTTTTAACCGATTGAATTAATTGTTCTATAGGATATGCTTTATTTACACTCATTATTTCATTTCTTATTTTAT
Source organism: uncultured Caryophanales bacterium (assembly GCA_946624985.1). Classification (GTDB taxonomy): domain Bacteria; phylum Bacillota_I; class Bacilli_A; order RF39; family UBA660; genus UBA3631. The sequence goes on from CAMOSQ010000005.1 coordinate 41,092, forward strand.
TATTTGGTGCATGTAATGATATCGCAAGATTAACCTGCTTAGAATTATTACTAAATTCATTTATTTTTGGAACTAGTCCAGATGTTGACACAGTTATATGTCTAGCACCTATGTCAATTCCTTTTGGCTCATTTACTATATCTATAAATTTTATTACATTATCATAATTATCAAATGGCTCACCAATTCCCATAAGTACTATATGTGATATCCTTATATTTAAGTCTTCTTCTACCTGTAATATCTGAGAAACCATTTCATATGCATTAAGATTTCTAACCTTTTTTAAACGACCACTCTCACAAAAAGCACATCCCATATTACATCCTACCTGAGTTGAAACACACAAACTATTACCATAATCATGCTTCATTAAAACAGCCTCTATTTTATTACTATCCTTTAACTCAAATAAATATTTACACACATCTATATCTTTTTGTTTAGTTAATAACTTCAATCTCTCTATTGAAAAATCATTTTTTAACTGTTCTAATGTATCTCTTTTAATATTTGTCATTTCTTCAAAAGACTTTACTCTTTTTTTATATAACCATTCATATACTTGTATTGCTTTGAATTCCTTTTCATTATTTTTTTTAAAATACTCTTTTAGCTCATCCAATCGATAATCATATATATTCATATTTACACCCTAACAATAATTATAACAAAAAGTACCAATTGTATCAATTATCTTTTGAATTTTATAAAAAAAACTATACATTTTCTGTATAGTTTATGATAATTTTTCTACTTCTTGATGTAATCTTATTTTACAATCACATAAAAAGCAATACTCAGAAGTAGTATGAACAGTTGCGCCACAATTAGAACAACATATATCGCTTTGTGTCCATTTTTGGATATCAATTGTAGAAATTTCTTGAGTCTTATATGTTTGAACTTTATCTTCCTCAAATTTTGAAATCGATAATTCATTTTTCTTTTTAAACTTAGACATTACATCTGAAGTCTTATCCTTAATTTTTTGTATAGGCTTACCACATAAAACTGTTAACTTATTAAACTTTATCATTCCATCTTTTGTTGTTTCATGAGTCATATTTAATTTTTTTTCTAACTGTTTTTCCTTTAGTGTACCTATTAAATCTTCAACCTTAACCTTTAACTTATCAATATTTAAAAACCCTAATGAAATAGTTAATATTACAAAAATATTACCAAGAATCATTACAACTAAACCATATCTATAAGATGCAAAACAATTATACATAGTTCTTATTTGATCTAATCTTCCACTATTATCCATCATAAATTTAAATATAATTAAAAGCGATAAAACAGATGGAATATATAATAATTGCTTATAATTAAGTTTAAATAATAAAAACATTGCTGCAGAAAGTATTATTATAAGTGGTCCATTTTCTTTAAGAAAACTAATATTCTCTTGAGCAATAGTAATTGATGGCAAAAGTGAACCAAATAATACTAAAAGAATTCCAACAACTAACATTACATCATGCTTATCTAAATTATAATATCTTTCTTTCATAATTATCTCCCCCAAAAATTTGCATACTATTATAGCACTATTTCCTTATTTGTCAAACTATATATAGAAAAAAAGCACATATAGTGCTTTTAGAATCTTACTTTTTCTTTAATATAATCTACTAGTTCATCAACTTTTATTGTAACTTGTTCCATTGTATCTCTATCTCTTACTGTTACAGTGTTATTATTTAGTGTTTCTTCATCTATTGTTACACAGTAAGGTGTTCCTATAACATCTTGTCTTCTATATCTTTTTCCAATGTTTCCTGTTTCATCGTATGAGGTCATAAATTCTTTTGATAACATATTATAGATTTCCTCTGCTTTTTCTTGATGATACTTTTTCATAAGTGGTAATACAGCTACTTTATATGGAGCTATTGATGGTAAAAAATGCATTACTTCTCTTGTTGATCCATCTTCTAATGTTTCTTCTTCATAACTATCACATAGTACGGCTAGTAAAAGTCTGTCACATCCAACTGATGGTTCTATTACATATGGAGTATATTTTTCATTTGTTTCTGGGTCTAAGTATTTTAAATCCTTTCCCGAATGATTTGAATGTACTGTTAGATCGTAGTCTGTTCTATCTGCTATTCCCCATAGTTCTCCAAATCCATTTGGATAGTTGTATTCTATATCTGTTGTACCTTTACTATAGAAAACTAATTCTTCTGGTTTATGTTTTCTTAATCTTAGATTTTCTTCTTTTATTCCTAAATCTTTTAGAAATCTCATACAATATTCTTCAAAATATTTAAACCATTCTAAATCTGTTCCTGGTTTACAGAAAAATTCATATTCCATTTGTTCAAATTCTCTTGTTCTAAATATGAAATTTCCTGGTGTAATTTCATTTCTAAATGCCTTACCAATTTGTGCGATACCGAATGGAACTTTTGCTCTCATACTTCTTTGCACGTTCATAAAATTAACAAATATTCCTTGAGCAGTTTCTCCTCTTAGGTATACTTTGTTTTTTGTATCTTCTGTTACACCCATATGAGTTTCGAACAATAGATTAAATTGTCTTATGCTTGTAAAGTTTGTTTTACCACATTTTGGGCATGGAATATTATTTTCTCTTATATATTTTTTTAATTTCTCGTTATCCCATCCATCTCCTGTTTCTTTTCCTTCTGAAAACTCTTCTATTAATTTATCTGCTCTATATCTTGATTTACATTCCTTGCAATCTATTAGTGGATCAGAAAATGAGGATACATGTCCTGACGCTACCCATACTTCTGGGTTCATTAGTATTGCAGCATCTAATTCATAACTGTTTTTATTGTCTTGTACAAATCTTTTTCTCCATGCATCTTTGATATTATTCTTTAATCTTGATCCTAATGGACCATAATCCCAAGTATTTGCTAGTCCATCATATATTTCTGAACCTTGATAAATAAATCCATATTGCTTGCACAAATTAACCATTTTCTCCATTGTAATCTTTTCCATAAAATCACCCTTTCAAATAAAAAGATTCTTTTAGTTTGTAAGGACCCAATTGGGCGGTTCCACCTTACTTATTCTAAAAGAATCAGCTTTAAGTATATTGCTCTTGAGTATCCAGCTCCGTCATCACATTTAAATATTACAATGTTATTTTATTACTTTTTTTATTATGTGTCAATGTTTTTTAAATGAATACTCTATAAGTAAAGAATAATGCAGATATTATACCTAATATTATTCCAGCAATTACTTCCTGTGGCTTATGTCCAAGTTTCTCTTTTAATTTTTTAATTCCCTGATCCTTAAAAATTTCATCAAATATCCTATTAATTGCCTCAGCCTGCTTACCACTTTCCATACGAAGTCCCATTGCGTCATACGAAACAATTAAAGTAAAAACTAGAGCTATCGCAAAAAGAGGATCATTAAAACCTAAATTTAGTCCTATCATCATTGTTAATGACATTGAAAAAGATGTATGTGATGATGGCATACCACCAGATCCATTAAACAATCTTCCCCACACAATTTTTTTATTTATAATTGATTCAATTATAAACTTTAATGTCTGACATACCAACAATGTTACAAATGGTACTACCAAAAATTTATATTCCCTCATAACTCACCTACTTTTGATAATTTATCTATCATTTTCTTACTCTTTAAATACAATCCTGTATATCTATCATAATAATTAGTCAAGAAAAAATCTATTTCTTCACATACTTTCTTTGATATTTCTATTTTATCTATCTTTCCAATATCAACATAATAAAACATCCTTATTAACTTTATAGTCTTCTCATCTACAATCGTTTCATCTTTCCTACAATTTCTACAAAGAAATCCACCAGCGTCACTAGAAATTGTAACAATATTTTCACTCCCACAAATACTACATCTATCCAATATTGGCATAACACCAAGACTTTTCAACCATTTAAGTTCTAAAATATTAGTTATTATTTGAGGATTTAAACCTTCATCCATCTTTTTCAAGGATGAAACTAAATTATAATATATATCTTCACTTTTCGTTTGTTTAATAACCTGATCAACAAGCTCTAAAATATATGATGCATAACTAATTTTTATTATATCCTTCTTAATATTCTTATAAAAATCAATTACATCAATTTCTTTTAAAGTAGAAAGTTTTCCTTCCTTATACATAATATTAAAATAACCATAAGTGAGTTTCGTAGATGAACTTCTTAAAGGGCTCTTTAACGTTCTAGCCCCTTTAGCAAGTATACTAATTATTCCGTGCTCCTTAGTAACAACATCAATTATTTTACTTGTTTCGCTGTATACTTTTTCCTTAATTATTACTCCCTCAACACGCTCAATCATACTTCTTCAAATCTATATTTTTGTTCTACATCAGGATACTTCTCATGATCAACTTCAGATATAAACATATCATATGGTCTAGCCCAATGATAATGTTCACCATATAATGCTTCATAAATTACAATTTTTTTAAATTCCTCATCATTATTTGATTCAGAATCAAAAACAATATCAATTACCTTATATAAATTACCTTTAAAATGCCTATATTTTTTTCCTATCTTTACTTCTCTCATTTTTCTCAACTTCCTTAATCTTTAAATAATATTCAATTTTACCAGTACTTCGAAATAAATTCCATAATAAATTTTTCATTTTAATCACCTATTTTATAATGGTAATTATATTATATTTTATTCCATAAAATCATTATATCCGAATTCTTGAAGATACTTTTCCTTATCCCTCCACTTTGGAATTGTCTTAACAAACAAATCTAAATATACCTTACTGTCTAATAATTCTTCTATATCAACACGAGCTTTAGTCCCAATATCCTTAATTTTACTTCCCCTTTTACCAATAACAATCTTCTTTAAAGAATCTCTGTCTACAATTATCGCAACATTTATAAAATAAGAATCTTTTTTCTTCTCTATATTTTCAGTAACACAAGTTATTGAATGAGGAACTTCTTCATCAGTCAAATTAAAAACCTTTTCTCTAACAGTCTCCGCAATAATAAATGGTATTGTTTTATTAGTATACATATCATCTTCATAATACTTTATAGAATCAGTTAAATAATTCTTTAATACCTTAACAACAGTATCAATATTATTCTTCTTAAGTGCTGACAAAGGTATTATTTCCTTAAAATCATATAAATCCTTATACTCATTTATTTTTACAAGTATTTCTTCCTTTGTCATTTTATCAATTTTATTTATTATTAATATAACTGGCTTATTAGTTTCTTTTAAAGAATCAATTATATAATTATCACCTTTTCCAAGTTCTTCAGAACCATCAACTAATAACAATATAATATCAACATCACCTATAGAATAATATGCTTGCTTATTTAATGTTTTACCCAACTTATGACTAGGCTTATGAATTCCTGGAGTATCAACAAATACTATTTGTGAATCAGAATCGTTATATATACCTTGTATAATATTTCTTGTTGTTTGTGGCTTGTTAGACGTAATCGCAACTTTCTTACCGACAATACTATTTATTAAAGTAGACTTACCAACATTTGGTCTACCTATTAATGTTACAAAACCAGACTTCATTTCAAATCATCCTCATCAAATGGATATGGACATAATTCTTCTACTGTAAATTCTTTTGTTTCTCCCTCACTGCTATAACATATAACTTTCGCAGTTTTATCAAATAACTCTGATATTACCTGCCTACACGCAAAACAAGATGTACTTATCTGTTTACTATCCAGACACATTATATGAAGTTCTTTAAAATCACCTTTTTTATATCCAGCAGCAATAGCGCTAAAAATTGCGATTCTTTCCGCGCAAACACATGCACCATATGAAGCATTTTCAACATTTACTCCACTGAATTTTTTTCCATCTTTCATTATAGCTATAGATGCTACCCTAAAATGCGAATAAGGACTATATGAATTTCTTCCTAATTCTAATAATTCTTCTTTCATGTTTACCTCCTATATGTATATATTAAGTATATCATAAATAAAAAATGGTTTAAATATTTTTATCTATATTTTATTTTTTATTTTTATATAGTATAATTATATTAGTAAGTATAAGGAGGTGAAATTATGAAAAAATATATTGCTGAAGGCGTAGGAACTATGTTACTTACATTAATAGCATGCGGTGTTGCAGTAATTGTTGGTAATATCATTACTTCATCATTAGCTTTTGGACTTGTAATTGTTGCAGCAGCATATAGTATTGGAAATGTATCTGGATGTCATATAAATCCTGCAGTTTCTATATCAATGGTTGTTGCTGGTAAGATGGAAGTTAAAGAATGTATTAAATACATCATTTCTCAAATAATTGGTGCATTATTTGGGTCATTACTTCTTGCTTTATGCCTAGGAAGCTTTAAAGAATTAGGCGCTAATAGTTATGGAACAATGCTTGGTACTACTGAAGTTAATATGTGGATCGCACTTCTAGTTGAAGTAATTCTAACATTTATTTTTACTACTACTATATTAGGAGTTACAGATAAAAAAGAAAATGGTCATGTAACTGGAATAGTAATTGGACTAACACTAATCTTAGTTCACTTATTTGGTATACCATTTACTGGAACAAGTGTTAACCCTGCTAGAAGTCTTGCGCCTGCAATTCTACAAGGAGGAAATGCACTAAAACAAGTTTGGGTATTTATAGTTGCGCCATGTGCTGGAGCTATACTATCAGGACTATTCTATAGATTTGTATTAAAAGAAGAAAAAAAATCAAAATAAAAAGCCTTATAGAAAAACTATAAGGTTTTTTTATATCTTCAACACAGGCACAATCATCATTAATACTATTAATCAAATCAATATTATCAGGTTGAATCATTTTTTTTACACTACTCAAATCACGTAAAAATATACCTCTATTATATACATTTAAGAAAAAAACTGTAAACAAAAAAACCTAAAATAAACTAAGTATCTTAGGTATAAATATTATTAATCCCGATATAGCCGCAACAAACGCAAATACTAAAACCGCACCACTAGCAGTATCCTTTGCTATCTTAGCAAGAGGATCTTTTTTAGGACAAATCAAATCAACAATTGCCTCTATAGACGTATTAATTAATTCAGTAGCTATCACAAGTCCAAATAGCATAAAACAAACTAACCACTCAAAATAACTTATTTTAAATATTATCCCAAATACTATTACAAGAAATGCAACTATTGTATGAACTATAATATTTTGTTCATACATAAATGCATACTTTATACCTTCAAGTGCATATTTAAAACTATTAAATAATCTTTTTATACTTCTTTTTTTTAACTTATCTCGTGATACCGAATCCATTTAATATTTCCTCCTGTTTAGCAAACATTATTTTTTCATCATCAGGCTCCATATGATCATATCCAAGTAAATGTAAAAATCCATGTACAGTTAAAAAAGCAAGTTCACGCCTCTCACTATGTCCATACGACTTTGCCTGTTCCTTAACCTTATCAATTGATATATATATATCGCCTAATATTCTATAATTTTCTAAATTAACACCTTCACTATCCTCTAACGCAAAAGAAATAACATCAGTAGGTCTATCTATACCCCTATATTCTTTATTTATCTTATGAATTCTTTCATTATCAACAATAATAACACTAAACTCTAATTCAGTATCATCTAATCCTTCATAACTTCTAGCATACAAAAGTAAAGGCTTTAATACATCTAAATCCTTAATTTCATTACCTGTTTCATTAAATATTTCAACATTATCCATAAATTCACCTGTTTCTTTAAAGATTATATCACATTTCAATAATTTATTCTACATTTTCTTCATCTACTATAACTTCATAATCAGTAATATCCTCATAAACAGAAAAAAACATATTAAGTTCTAAACTGTCATCCTTTATATTAGAATTCAAAACTTTGTAATAAATTATATATTCGCCATCCTTTAAATTATTTTTTATTTTCCGAACACCTAACTGTTCAGCCTTTACTAAAGCATCGTCCTTAGTTAATATATCTTCAATCACAATTTGCTCAGATTGATTTTGAATTACAAAAGATAAAGGCAATAAATTATTTTTTATAATTATTTTTTCTTCAATTTTTTTATCTTTATATGGTTTTCTTGTAAACTCTATTGTCTTATCTAATATTTTTAAAGCCAAAACCTTCTTTCTATTATCAGTTAATCTTATTTCATTATAAACAAAAGGATAAGATACATTTATCTCATACCAAACTTCACCATACACTTTACCTTCAGCAGGTACCGTATTCTTAACAGCATCATCAGCATATATATTACCACTTATTACTACATCACCTTTTTTAACATAATTATTTAAATCCTTAACTATTTGACCTTCAGAAGCTTCTATTTTTTTTAATATTGCATCCTTTTTAGAAACAATATTTCTATTTTCCAACATTTGTTTTTTTTCTTTTATAATTCTTTCCTCAACTCGTACTATATACTTAGTACCTAAAACTTCAATTTCTAACCATTCAATCTTATCCCTATTTTTATTTATTATTTCATTTTTTATTTGTTGTATCTGATTAAAACTTTTCTTAAAAGTTTTTTCCTTTATACCATATTCCTTTAATTCATTTTTAAGGAAATTTCTAAATTCATCATCACTATGTATTATTTCAACATCATACATTACATTACATAAAAAAATCAATAACATATACCCCAATATCATACTAATTAAAATATACTTATTTTTATTAATCTGCTTCTTTATCTTTATTAAACCATACTCTGAAACCTTATCAATATTATAAATTGTTTTAAGCTTATTAACACTATCATAATCATCATTATATATAACTATCTCAATAGTTTCTTCATCTATTTTTTTACTTTGTAAAATATCTATTTTATTATTATTTAATCTTACAATAAATCTATTAATATTTTTACCAGTAACTAACAATCTTACTTTACTCTTTAATTTATAAATAATCCTATTTTTCATGATCTCATCCCTATTTCTTTAATAATACCTGATATCAATATTTCATTATTCAAAAGCTTAGAAACAGTTAAATTATCACCTTTAATACTTATCTTTCCTCTATCATACTTAACAACTACCATATCACTATCCAAATACTCTATCAAATCATAATTCGATATATTAATTTTATTATTTAATACAATCATCTTAAACTCATCATCAAGTAAATAATCTCTTACTTTTCTAACTAGTTTCACATAATCACCTATATAAGTTTATTGTTTTATTATTATTTTTATACAAAGAAAAAAGATTGATAATTATATCAATCTTATTCACTTCTTAGTTTTACATTTAGTTTTGTTTCAACTTTTTCAATTATATTATTGAATGCACTCATAACTTCTTCGTCTGTTAGAGTTCTTTCAAGTGATTGGAATGTTAGGTTATAAGCAATAGATTTTTCATCTTTTCCTACATTTTCTCCTGTATAAACATCAAATACTTCAATATTTGTAAGTAGTCTTCCACCTGCTCTTTTAATTTCTGTTTCTATTTCTTCGTTTGTCATTTTAAGTGGAACTATAAATGCAATATCTTTCTTTATTTCTGGATATTTTGATGCTTCTTTATATTTTATTGGTTTAATATCCTTTATTAGTTTTGATAAAGAGATTTCCATTACATAAACATCATCTTTAAGTGTTTTTGGATGAACTCTTCCTATTATTCCAATTGGTTCTCTATCAAGTATTATTCTAGCACTTATTCCTGGATGCATATTATCTATATCATCTTTTATGAATGAATATCTATTTTTAAATCCTGCATAGTCTAGTAAATTTTCAGCTATACCTTTTATTAAGTAAAAGTCAGTTTTAATTGAGTTGTTTTGCCATTTATTTGTTATATAATTTCCTCTCATTAATACAGATATTTTTATGTCTTCATCATAATTTTTATCATAAGTTTTACTTATTTCATATAACATTATGTCTTCTACTTTTCTTGTTTTATTATAGTTATATACGTTTATTAATGATGGTATTATAGTTGTTCTTACTACACTTTTTTCTGTACTCATTGGATTTGGAAGGATTGCATTTTCTTTATTTTCATATCTAAATGTACTAGCCATTTCTGGTGATATTAATGTATATGTTTTTGTTTCGTTAAATCCTAATGTTCTAAGTCTCTTTGAGAATATTTTTCTATATTTTACGTCTCCTACGTATCCGCCTCTTTTTGTTTCTAGTTTTGGAAGTGTAGATACTAGTTTATTATATCCATATAGCCTTCCTATTTCTTCTGCAATATCATTTACATTAGGATCTATATCTAATCTTCTTTTTGGTATTGTTACAACAAATTCATCGTCTTTTATTTCATATTTGAAGTCTAGTCTATTTAGTTCTTTTTCCATATCTTTTTTATCTATTGTTATACCTAGCATTTTATTTATATCTTCTGCTTTAAATTTAACAATTTTTTCTGTTTTATCTACATTATCATATCTAACAATTCCAGATAATACTTTAGCATTTGCATATTTTTCTAATAGGTGGCAGGCTCTATTAATTGCATATTCTGTGTATTCGTAGTTTAGACCTTTTCCATATCTTATTGATGCTTCACTTTTTAAATTTAGATTTTGAGCAGTATATCTAATGCTTACTGGATTAAATATTGCGCTTTCTATTAGTATTGTTTTTGTATCATTTGTTACTTCTGTATCAAGTCCACCCATTACACCAGCTATACATACTGCTTCTTTTTCATTCGATATTACTATATCATTTTTAGTAAGAGTTCTTTCTTGTTTATCTAGTGTTGTGATTGTTTCATTATCTTTAGCATCTCTTACTATTATTGTATTTCCTAATTTTTCCTTATCAAAGAAGTGAAGTGGTTGACCATATTCTAACATTACATAGTTTGATATATCTACTACATTGTTTATTGGTCTCATTCCAGCACTTATTAATCTTCTTTTTATAAATTCTGGAGATTCTTTTATTTCTATGCCTGTTACCATTTTAGCTAAATAATATGGACATTTATTAGTTTCTATTTTTAAATTAAAATGATTGTTTATATTATCATCTATTTCTTCATAATTTGTATCAGGAAGTGTTACTTTTCTATTTAAAATTGCTGAAATTTCATAGGCAAATCCTATATGATAATAACAGTCATTATTTCTATGTTTATGAATATCTAATTCATAGATTGTATCTGCTAGATTTAGATATACTAATGGATCTGTTCCAACTTTAGCGTCACTACCTAATTCTTCTATTCCCTTAGCATATGTTTCGTCATTTTTTTCTTCTAGTCCTAATTCATATAATGCGCATATCATACCATTTGATTCTATACCTCTAATTTTACTTGATTTAATTTCAAAATCTCCTGGTAAGATTGCTCCTGGAAGCGCTACTATTACTTTTAATCCTTTTCTCACATTTGGTGCTCCGCATACTATTTGTGTTGTTTTATCCCCAATGTTTACTTGGCATACATGTAAGTGATCTGAGTCTGGATGTTTACTACATTCTACTACTTCTCCAATTGTTAAGTTATCTATATGATTAGATATTACTTTTTCAACATTTATTCCTGATTCTGTTATTTTTCTAGCTAATTCTTTTAAATCTTGATCACTAATATCTATATATTCTTTAACCCATTCTAAACTTATCATTAGTCTCTCTCCTTTCTATCGAAAGTTTTTGTTTCTCTTAAGTCTGTATTATAAATTGCTCTTAAGTCGTGTATATCATATTTTTCCATTGCAAGTCTATCTGCACCAAATCCAAATGCAAATCCTGTCCAAACACTTGGATCATACCCGCTCATTCTAAGTACATTAGGGTGAACTATTCCAGCTCCTGCTATTGTAATCCAACCTGTATTTTTACATATGTTACATCCTGTTCCGTGACATTTATGGCATGTTATATCTACTTCTACAGATGGTTCTGTAAATTGATAGTAGCTTGGATGAAATCTTGTTTCAGTGTTTTCTCCAAAAAGTTTTTTAAATACAACATCTAATGTTCCTTTTAAGTCACTTAAAGATATCTCTTTATCTACAACTAGTCCTTCTATTTGCATGAATTGATGTGAGTGAGTTGCATCATCATCATCTCTTCTATATGTTTTTCCTGGACATATCATTCTAATTGGAGTAATTCCATTCCCTTTTAATAGTGTTCTTACTTGAACTGGTGATGTTTGACTTCTTAGAAGTATTTCTTCTCCTTCTAAATAGAATGTGTCTTGTGCATCTCTAGCTGGATGGCCTTTTGGAATATTTAACATTTCGAAGTTATATTTATCTAATTCTATTTCTGGTCCATCCACTACATCATATCCCATAGATATGAATACTTCTTCTACTTCTTCTATTAGTTTTTCTAGAATATTTGCTGAACCTACATTCACTTTTGTTGATGGAAGTGAAATATCTATACTTTCAGATTCTAGTTTTCTATTTAGTTCTTGCTCTTCTAAGTCTTTCTTTAATTTATCGAATGAATTAGTTACTTCTGTTTTGAATTCATTTATAATTCTACCAAATTCTTTCTTTTCTTCATTTCCTAATTCTTTCATATGATTCATTAGTTCTTGAACTGGTCCTTTTTTACTTAGATAAATATTTTTTAATTCATTTAAGTTTTTTAGATCAATTGTACTAGATAATTTTTCTTGTATTTCTTTTTTTAAATTATTAATTGTTTCTTGCATATAACTCATTCCTTTCAAAAAAAAATCCATGAATTTAAGGACGAATATTCGCGGTACCACCTTAATTCATAGACTTACTATGCACTCTTTCTCTTAACGCGAGATAACGTTATAACTTTTCATTATAAAGCTTACTAGACGAATTCATAAAATGTCATTACTGATTCACACCAACCATCAGCTCTCTTAAAATAACTTAGATTATTACTACTTCTAGGTCCTTGCTTTTGATGTTATTATTATATACTATTTTTTTAAATTTGTAAATAAAATTATATTTTAAACTTCTTATATTTTTCTAATATATATTGATTAATTTTTTCTTCCTCTAATACCCTTACATCTGAAATATTACATCCATTTTTACAGGTTTCAAACACACAATAAGCTAGTTCAATTTGTATTATACATGAATTTAAAGTATCATAATCAACAATTTTAGGTAAAGCTAAATTAATTTTCTTTAAATTATCATCAGTATCAAAAAATATTTTTATCTCTTTCATGCCTAAACTACTATCACCAATATTAAAATTTACCTTTTCACCTGCCCATTGCCAAAACTCATCAGAATACCCTAACAAATTCTTTACATCATCAAAACTAAGAATTAACGATGCCGCATATAATCGATATTCATCAGTTTCAATTAAAGACTTAAAATTCTTCGTTTTATGCTTTGAATATAATTCATTTTTTAACTCAGAAGCAGACTCAAGATCTTCTAAGCAATCATAAAAATATTTCACAGTAACTTCATTTAACTTTTCAAGCAAATCCAAATAAGAATCAACTGCCTCACAATCAATAATCACTGAATTTTTTTTAATAAACTTTAAAATTTCACGTTCCTCATTCATTACACTTTGCATCGATTTAAATAATTCAATAGATTCCTTAGTTATCTTATGTTGAATTCCAAAAGTAATCAAGCACTTCAAATAAACCTTAATAAAATACCTATAAATCAACCTAAATTGTTCTCTATTCAAATTCTTTTTTTCTTTTAAATACTCCTTAAGTATTCTTATTTCATGAGTATCCATACGTCACCCTAACTATATTTTTTTACTTTTTGCTCTTGTTTTTCTTGGAATAGTTCATCACTAATCATATATTTTTTAAACTCTTCCAATTCATTAATTGTATATCCTTTCATCCTAAACATCTTATTTAATACTTTTTGCATATACATAGTCTCATCATAATATGATAATCCTTGCATTTTTTTATATAAAATATTAGTTAAATTTTCAAGAAAACTAGAAACATCAAGAGTAGAATCAAGTTTAGCTAATAATTTTTCTATTTGTTTTTTATTTTCCTTAAAATAAGCCTCTTGCATATTACCAGCACCAACTATCATTTCTATTTGCTTTGAAAACATTATTGAAATAGCAAGAGGATCAGCTTTAATTTCATCAATCTCCTTTCCTTGTAACATATAAGAAAGTAATTCAGTATAACCCAAAGTCAAACCAATATTTGTAACTTTACTACATTCTTTAAACAAACCAAATCTTTCTATTGAACCAAAACCAATACTAGTTGCTCTATTCTTTTTAAAACTTGTTGAAGACATTAACAATAATCCCTTTATCAAAGAATGCTTTAAAATTTCTTCATCACAATCACAAATATCAATAATATTCTTATTTAACCCTATAGAATTTGTATCAAAACTATATTCAATAATATCACTATAATCCTTTTTTTTAGGATCAACATATTCTATAGTCAAATGTCTACTATTCTTATCAAAATTACCTCTTAAATCATAAGAAATAAAATTTCTAACATTATCCAAAGTTTCTCTAAATTCCATATTATTCTCCTTTACACGCCTGCTCTATATAATATCAAATTATTTCTTTATTTACAATAATATTAATATTACTTTTTTATTTTATTCTTATTAATCATCCGATGCTTGTACTTTAATAGGATTAACATGGATTACAGTTAAAAATATTTCATCAATACTCTTAGTTATTTCTTTCTCTAACCTATCAGCAATCTCATGACTTTCAAAAGTTGACATTTGACCATCCACATAAATTGTAAATGATATTTGATATAAATAACCTATAGGAGTTGAATTAAAATGCTGAATTTTTTTAACTTCCTTATGCTGTTTTATTATTTCATATACTTTCTTCTTTGCCTCATTAGAAATTGCCTTATCCATTAAAACATCATAAGATTCTTTATATATTTTTAATCCAGTAATCAATATCCAAAATCCTATTATAACTCCAACTATTCCATCAAATATAAATATATTATTTTTAGCAAGAACACATGAAATTAAATTACAACTTGTTAATATACAATCATTTATATGATCCTTTGAATTTGCTTTTATCAATAAATTATTATATTTCTTTCCTATATTATTTGTATAGATATATAATGATATTTTTATTAAAATAGTTATTATACATATTATTATTAACCAATTTGAATATATATATTTTTTATTTTGAACAAGAGATAATATTCCATCTTTTATTATAAAAAAAGACATCAATATCATAACAATACTAATTAACATTGAATAAATATATTCAGCCTTTCCATGACCTAAATTATGATCTTCATCCCTAGGCTTACTCGCTATTTTATTACCAATATATGTCATAAGCGATGAAAAAATATCACCAGCACTATTTAATGAATCAGCAAGCATAGCCTGAGATCTTGTTATTATTCCTATTATTCCCTTAATAATAAGTAAAAAAATATTTCCTATTATTCCAAGTGTACCTGCTTTTTTCGCACTTTTAAATCTATCCATAAGTCCTCCATATAATCTTTATTCAAATAACATTTTTATTATAACAAAAAGCACACACATTGTGTACTAGTTATTCATCATTTTAAAAATAATATTTTATCCTATTTTTTCATCTAAACTTTTATAGAATTCATATCTTTTTATTGCATTCTCTTTATTTTGTTTTAATAATTCTTTTGCCTCATCTGGATTTATTTTTTCAAGCATATTATATCTTGTTTGACTTTGTAAAAAATCATCATACTTATCAAAATCAACATTCTTACTATCTAGATAAAATTTTTGTTCAATTGGATTAAAGTGAAATATTGGGAAGTAACCACTAAGTGTAGCTAGTTTTTCCATCTCTATTGTATTAGACATACCACCCTTTATTCCATGAGAAATACATGGTGCATAAGCAATAATTATTGATGGCCCATTATAATTAGTAGCCTCTTTAAATACTTTAACTAATTGATTAGGATTTGCTCCTAAAGATACCTGAGCTACATATGCATGTGGATATGATAAAGCAATTCTAGCTAAATCCTTCTTAGCATTATGTTTTCCATTTGTAGTAAACGATGCGATCGATCCTATTTGAGATGACTTTGATGATTGACCTCCAGTATTTGAATATATTTGAGTATCTAGTACTAATATATTTACATTGTCCCTAGTAGATAACACATGATCAATTCCACCAAATCCTATATCATATGCCCATCCATCTCCACCTACTGTATATACAATTCTTTTAGTTATAAAATCCTTTAATTCAACTAACTCTTTTGGACATACATCATAATTAATATTTTCATACACTTCCTTAGTAATCTCATAATCATCATAATTATTTAACCACTTAGTAAACAATTCCTTATTTTCATTATCTAAATTACTTTCCATTAATTCTTTTATTTTATTTCTTTTAAAATTCATAGCGTTTAATATACCATATCCAAATTCAGCATTATCTTCAAATAAAGAATTTGTCCAAGGAATAGTATAAGGAGTTGAAGGTAAACTTCCACCATAAATTGAAGAACATCCTGTAGCGTTCGCAATTACTAAATTATCACCAAACATTTGAGTTAATAACTTAATATAAGATGTTTCACCACAACCAGCACAAGCTCCATGAAACTGAAATTTAGGATTTTTAAACTGAATTGTTTTAACATTTTCAACTTTTTGTGGTTTAACACTTATATTATCATTTAAATAATCAAAAATTCTTTGTTCACTTTCTCTTATTTCTAATTTATCAAACTCAAGTGCTTTAGCATTCATTTTACCAGGACACGATTTTATACATAATCCGCAACCTGTACAATCTTTTACAGAAATTCCAATTATAAAATATCCTTGTTTAGTAATTTCAGGAACACATCTTTCCTTAATAAAATCTGGAGCATTACTATATTCTTCTTCACTTAATATATATGGTCTTATTACGCCATGAGGACAAACAGTTGCGCACATATTGCACTGTATACAATTATTATTCATCCAAAATGGTACAATATCAGTTACTCCTCTTTTTTCCATTTGTGTTGTACCTGGTTCATATATACCATCTTTAGTATTTATAAATTCTGATACTTTTAATTCGTCGCCTTTTCTTTTCCTCATTGCTTCATAGATATTATTATATTGCTTATCTATTTCTTTTGTTTTAGTATCATCTACATTTATAACTTTTAAATATTTTTCTGCTTCATCAATTGCTTGATAGTTTGCGTTTACAATTTCTTCTCCTTTTTTAAAATATCTTTTTTTAGCATTTTCTTTCATTTCTTTCTTAGCTAAATCAAAATCAACTAAATTAGATAATTTTAAAATAATAGCTTCCATAATTGTACTGATTTTGTTTCCTAGACCTGCATTTCTAGCTAAAAGATATGCATTTATTGTATAGAATTTTATGTTTTTTTCTTTTATTATTTGTTTTATTTGCTGTGGTAATGTTTCATTTAGTTCTTGTTCTGTTTTTATTGTATTTAATATGAATATTCCATTTTCTTTTATGTTATTTAGTGTTTCAAATTCTGTTAGATATGATTCCTTTGTTACTACTACTATACTTGGATTTTCTACATAGTATGTTGATCTAATTTTAAATTCACTAAATCTTAAGTGAGTAATTGTTACTCCGCCTGATTTTTTAGAATCATACTGAAAATAGCCTTGTACATAATTATTAGTATTATTACCAATAAGTTTCATTATTGACTTAGATGCACTAACCATTCCATCTGAACCGTATCCATATATTAAGAATTCTTTTCCAAAATCTATTTTATAAGATTCATCAACTTTTAAACTTTTGTTAGTTACATCGTCTTCAATGCCTATAGTGAAATCATTTATAGGATTATCTAACATATCGTATACTGCTTTTATTTGTCTTGGAGTTGTGTTTTTACTTGATAGTCCATATCTTCCACCTACTATTTTTATGTTTTTGTCTTTTAGAGCAGCTACAACATCTAGATATAGTGGTTCTCCAATACTTCCTGGTTCCTTTGTTCTATCAAGTACAGCAATTGTATCAACAGTCTCAGGTATAACGCTTATTAAATATTCCTTTGAAAATGGTCTATATAAGTGTACTTCTATTAAACCATAATCCTTTAAATCATCTACTGTTTCTTTTATCGTTTCACAAACTGATCCCATTGCGATTATTATTTTTTTTGCGTTAGGGTTTCCATAATAGTTGAATGGTTTATAACTTGTTCCAGCTATATTATTTAATTTTTCCATATATTCGTTTACTTTATCTGGAAGTGCTTCGTAGTATTTATTTCTTGCTTCTGTTGCCTGGAAGTATATGTCATCGTTTTGAGCTGTTCCTCTTGTGTTTGGATTATATGGATTTAGTGATTTTTCTTTGAATCTTTTTAGCGCTTCATAGTCTAGTAATTCTTTATAATCATCACTTTCTAAAACATCAATTTTATCTATTTCATGGCTAGTTCTAAACCCATCAAAAAAATGTAAAAAAGGCATACTACTACTTATAGCTGTTAAGTGCGCAATAGCGCCTAGATAGTGTGCATCTTGTACAGATGATGAAGCAAGCATAGCAAATCCAGTTTGACGCGTAGCATATATATCCTGATGGTCTCCAAATATCGATAGTGCATGTGTAGCGAGACTTCTAGCCGCAACATGTATTACACATGGTAACATTTCTCCTGCAATTTTATACATATTAGGTATCATTAATAACAACCCTTGACTTGCTGTAAAAGTTGTTGTTAAGCATCCTCCTTGTAGTGAACCATGAACAAATCCTGCAGCTCCTGCTTCACTTTGCATTTCTACTACTTTTACTTTGTCACCAAAAATATTTTTTACATTTTTACTACTCCATTCATCACAGTGTTCTGCCATCGGACTTGATGGAGTTATTGGATAAATTCCCGCTAATTCTGTGAATTGGTATGCAGCCATACTACATGCTTCATTACCGTCTACTGTTACTTGTTTTTTCATATTATTCCTCCAGTTCTTTTATATTATATCACGGTTTTGATTATTTCTTGAAATTAATTTAATATTATTTTATAATATATGTGGTTTGGTGATGGTATGAAATTATTGGTTAGTGATTATGATGGTACAATAGAGATTGAAGAATTGTTTAAGGATTCTTATATTCCTAAAGGCACTATATCGAATATTCAACATTTTATTGATTATGGTAATAAATTTATGATTGCGACTGCTAGACCTTATGATTCAATTATAGATGAAGTTAATAAATATGGATTTCCTTATGATTTTATTAGTACTTTGAATGGTTGTATTATTCATGATAATAATGGTCAAGTTATTTATTCTAAGGATATGATTGAATTAGATATCGAAGAATTTTGTAGATTATATTCTTGTATTAATAAGATTGAGAGTATTAAAGATAAAGATAAAGTTTTGTATTATATTTTTAGAACTAAACTTTTTAAAAGTTCAAGGAAATTAATTAAGCATTTAGAATCATCAGGATTTGATATACAATGTTGGTTTTTAAATACTTATAATATTGCACATCCTATTAGTAATAAAATTGATAGTGTTAGATTTATTCAATCCTTATTAGGTATAAGTGACGATTCTGTTATTACTGTTGGTGACGCTAAAGATGATTTAGAAATGATTAAACATTATCATAGTTATGGAATTGTAAGTTATTTGCCTAATTTTGAAGTGTTAAGAAATTGTGATGTTAAAGTTAAATCTCTTAATGATGCATTTAAATACATAAATAAAAATATATAGAAAAAATCTATATATTTTTTTGTTTGTTCGCTTGTTTTAATAATTAATTTATAGTAAAATATTTTTGAACATTTAGTTGTTGGGTGTCTACCTCTAATCATTTTAAAATGAAAGGAGGTCTGATAGAATGAAAACTAAAACTTTTATTATTAAAGTATTAGAAAGAATTTCTTTCATTTTATTACTATTTGCCTTATTAGTTTTAGTAATAAAAAAGTGACACTCATTCAGACGAATAAGTGTCGATTCTAACTAATGATTAGAAGGACATTCAACTCGCAAAAACTAAATGTTCTTCTTTTTTTATTTTATGAAGATTTCTTCACTAAATACATTTTAACATATAATTTAAAATAAATCAATTATTTTTTTATTCTAATAATGTGTTATTCTTTTTTGCCATGTTGCAACTGGTGTTTCTTTAATTGGGTATGTTTCTGTTATATTTCCTTTTGTATCAACATCTATTTTTCCTATTACTTCTCCAGGTCTTCTGAATTTTTCTTTAAATGTGCCATATTCCTGATTTAGTGCTTTATAGAGTTCATTTACATAAGCGTTAATCTTTTTATCCTCTTCTGGTATTGAATTTATTACGCCTCTAGGATTACTAAAACCACGTGGTTGTACTAGTCTATCTTCGTTGCATCTACAGGCCCAATCATTTAGAATATGTATAATATGTGCTAATTTCATATTATAATGATAGTCTATTACTGGATCGAAATTTACTTTTGGTTTTTCCTGACTTAACTTGTAAAGTTCTGCTATCATTTTATCTATTTCCATTTGTCTTATTTTTTTAGATCTGCTTGTTGTTCCAGTTAGTGTTATTATTGTTTTATTCTCTGGTTTTGATATTTCTAATATTTGAATTTTGTCTGAGTCACCTCGTGGGATATTTGGTTCACCTGGAACAAATCTATCATGCCATACTGGATATCCATATCCGTCACCATTATATCCTCCTCCAGGGAAAGTTAATGTTCCATCGTAATTTTCCAAAAATCTTCTAATATTTCCATAAATGTTGAAGTTAATGATTTCTTGAACAAAATAGTTTTTATTTATACTTTTAAGAGTTTCTTCATTATAAGTATTATCTTTTTGAATATCTATTTCTAACATTAAAAGCGCTGTTAACCATTCTTTGAATTCTTTACTATTATGTATTCCGTGATATTTTTTTATTTTTTCAATCAAGAAGAATATCATTTCTTCATATTTTGGATTAATAATTCTTTTTTGTTCTGGTGTTAAAGTTTCCATATTTTATCTCCTTTCTTTGTTATATTTTATAATTTTATGATTTATATTGTCAATATTTTTTTATTCTTTTGTAACGCTTAGGAATTTTTCTAGCTTTTCATCTGAATAGTTTGTTATTTTACCTGTTGGTAGTATTAATAATCTATCTATATTTATTTGTTTTATGAAGTCTATATTATGGCTTACTACTATTATTGTTCCTTCATAGTTTTTGAAGTTTTCTCCTATTATTTTTTGTGTTTCTGGATCTAGGTGGTTTGTTGGTTCGTCTAGTATTAATAGGTTTGCTTTTTCTAGTAGTATTTTACATAGTGATAGTCGTGCTTTTTCTCCAGGTGATAAGACATTTGCTTTTTTAAATACATCGTCTCCATAGAATAAAAATCTTCCTAGTATTGTTCTTAGTTCTTTTTCTGAATATTCTCTTTTATCTACATTTTCTAATACAGTTTTATTTAGATCTAATAGTTCTAATTCCTGAGCATAGTAAGCTATATCTGTTTTGTTTCCATACCAAATATTTCCTTTTGTTGGTTTTAATTTTCCTAGTATTAGTTTTAAAAGTGTTGATTTTCCTACACCATTTACTCCTACTATTAAGAATCTTTCTCTATTTGTGATTTGTATTGATAAATCTTTATATAGTGGAACTTTCCCTTCATAGTTAAATGATATATCATTTATTTTTATTGGTATTTTTGATCCTTCTCTATTTGGTTTTATATTT
>CAMOSQ010000006.1 GCA_946624985.1 uncultured Caryophanales bacterium
TGATTTTTTTGAAAGCTAGTTTTTTTTGATGTCTCCTATTTGGGGTTCACATCATTAATCAGTTTTTTTCATTAAATAAATCAGGTAAATCATTTTCAAATAAAACATAAGTTTTATTATCCTTTACTTCTTCAATCTTAGGAAAAGCTTCCTTAACATCATTTGTTAAAAATATATTTTCTTCTTTATAACCATTTTCAGTCAATCCATCATATATTGGTTTAGTTTGTTTTTTACCAACAAGAATAACAAAATCTGCAACCTTGCTCATATGCTTACCAAACTCGTAGTTTAATTCATACTCTTTATCCTTAAGCTCAATCATACCAGGAGTAACAACTATCTTTTTACCAGGCATTAAATCTAAAACATCAAGAGCCATACTAGAACCAACAGGATTAGAATTATATGCATCATCAATAATTGTATATCCAGGCATCTTTTTAACCTGTAATCTATGCTCAATTGGTTTAATATTAGAAACACCTCTAATCATTTCATCATAAGAAAGATCTAATTCCTTAGCCAAAACTAAAGCAGCTAAAATATTATAAATATTAGGTTTTTCATATAAACAAGTCTTTAAATGAATTGTTTTCTTATCATCCTTAAAAGTAGCATCAAACTCAGTTCCTTCATAAGTATATTTGATATTAGATGCAACAACATCAGCATCCTTATTATCAATTCCAATCCATTTTATACGACAATCATTTTTAATCTTATAATTAACCTGATTAGGATCATCCATATTTAAAACTCCAAGACCATCAGTAGGAAGAGCCTCAATTAAATTAAACTTTGCTTTTTGTATATTTTCCTGTGTTTTAAAAGAATCAAGATGAGCAATACCAATATTAGTAATTATCCCATACATAGGTCTAACAATATCACAAGACTTTTCAATATCATGAGTCTCAGGAGCAGAAATAGATATTTCCGCAATAAATATATCAACAAATTTATCCATTATATTATTAATTGTTCTCATAAGACCAAGTGGAGTATTTAAATTTCCAGGAGATGGAAAAGATAAATACTTAACAGATAAAATATCATTTAAAATATTCTTACTACTAGTCTTTCCATAAGAACCAGTAATACCAATATTAACTGTATTCATTTGTCTTAACTTTTTAACAGCTCTACGTTTATACTTATTATAAACTAATTCCTCAATAGGTAAATTTAAAAAATATGCAAAATAAACTTGGAAATATGCAAAAATAGAAAGTAAACATAAAATTAAAATAATAACAAAATGATTACTAACAAATCCATAATAAGAATACAAAATTGCTAAATAAACAAGCGCAGTTGTAAAAAGTAACCTTTTAACCCTAAAAGTAATTTTAAGTCCAACCTTAACCTGCTCACTCTTTCTTTCATTATACTTAGTAAAAAACAAAATAGAGTATAAAACAAATCCACATATATAACCAAAACTTGTATTAACAATAAAAGTAAATGGTAATAAAAGAGTGATCCAATCAATAGTAATTAAACTCTTATCCTTGTTCCTTAAAATCCACTTCAAATAACGATTAGACTCATTATAAAAATTTTGCTGCAACATATGCATTCCATGTAAAATCTTCAAATATGTGTACAAAAAATAAGGAATAAAAAATAAAATCATAAACAATCCTCCTATATAAAAATATTATAACATTTTTTTATAAAAAAAGCATTGAAAAAATGTAAAATTAAGATTACAATTTAGTAAAATAATAAAATGCAACCGAAAGTTGATAGAAAAGTAATATGAAACAACATAAAATAGATGTTGTGAAAAGGAGGAGTAATCAAATGAAATTCGGAAGTAATCTAAAAAAACTTAGAAAAAATAAAAAACTATCACAAGAAGAATTAGCAGAGCACGTTGGAGTATCAAGACAAAGTATCTCAAAATGGGAAACTGGTGATGCATATCCAGAAATGAATAATATACTAATACTATGCAAAATATTTAACTGTAAAATAAATGATCTACTAAATAATAATTTAGAAGACTTTGAATCATTTGATGAAGAAGTTAAAATGAATTTAGTAAAATTTGAAAAAGAAAAACAACAAAGAGTTAAAATACTTACAAAAATATTAAGCTTGATAGGAAAAATTGGTGGAATAGTTACAAAAGTAGGAATTGGTTTTATTACATTCATAATGATAGTAATCCCAATACTTGTGTCAAATATTGACATATTAGATGATAAAATAATTGCATCAGGAAATATCATAACGATAACTGAACTTAACGATGGAGTAAGAATATCCTCATCAGCAAATGAACATATCATAATAGGAGACATAAAAAATAAAGATATAGAAACAATAAAAAAAGCATACAATAAATATGATAAAAAAGTATTAATAGGATTACTTGAAACATCATTTGCAACATTAATAGTATTTTTAGTATTCGTTACAAAAGTTCTAAAGCATCTTGAAGAATTATTTAAAAATATAAATGAAGGTGACACTCCATTTACACTAATCAATGTAAACCATATCAAAAAAATGAGTTATAACATGATAGCTGCAATTATAACATCAGGAATAGGCACAATTATACTTAATATAGCAATGGCATCAGAAAATATAGAAATAGACCTATTCAATATAGTAGAAATAATATTCCTATATGCATTATCATATATATTTGAATATGGATATGAGATTCAAAAAGACTCAAAAGGAAAGATGTATGGTGAAGAAAATGAATAAAACAAAATTTATACAAACTTTAAAAAAAAATTTAAATATAGATGAAACTAAAGCAAATATAATAAACAACATAATAGAATCAAATAATATATTTATAAAAAAGAACAAAGAAAAGATAATAAAAGATTTTATGGAACAATTATCAATAAACATAGAAGAAGCAAACAATATATATGAAACATCAATCGACATAATCACAAATGCAATAAAGAATAAAATAAAACATCCATTTAAAACAAAAAACTTTGACTAATTACAGATTATATAAAATCTGTATTTTTTTTAAGGAATTTTTATTTTTACAAAGTAAGATATATTTTGAGGTGATAAAAATGTATTTTGATAAGATAACAAAAAAGGTTATATTAGAAGAAGGAAAGGTTGTTCCACTTTCTAACGATTTAGTTTTTAAAAATGTTGTAAAGAATGTTGTTAATAGGGATTCCTTAGCTAAGATAATTAACCTTGTAACTGGTATTGATTATGATTATTTATTTAAGAATATGATTGTAATAGATGCGGATATACCTGATAAAAGTGTATTTGTTCATCATAATGAACAAGATGTTGTTGTAACTATAGATAATAAATATATTAATGTTGAAATGTCTAATGATAAGGCTAAGAATAAAAGAAAAAATGAAATTACATCACATAAATATGCATCAAGTATATATGTGAAAGGTTCTGATTATAGTGAGTCATATATTTTTTATCAAATAGCTATAGAAAATTATAACATTTTTAAAAATAGTGATTTAGTTATTGAGGTTGGATTAACAGATTTAAAGAATGGTGAGATAGAAACAGATGAATTTAGAAAATTTCATGTTAACTTGAAAAATATACCTGATAAATGTTATAATGAACTTAGTGAAAGGGAAAGATATTTTAAACTGTTTTTAATTGATGAGAAAGAAGAATTAGAAAAAATATCTATGGGTGATGATATTATGAAAAAAGTAGTTGAAACAGTAAAGAGTTTAAGTAGTGATCCTATATTTATGAGTGAGTTAGAAAAACAACAGTTAGATGAATATTGTAGCGCCATGGCAATAGTTGATGCGAAGAAAGAAGGAAAACAAGAAGGAAAGGTTGAGGGAAAGAAGGAAGAGAAAATTCAAATAGCTAGGAATATGTTAGCCAAAAATTCAGATGTTCAATTTATTTCTGAATGTACTGGCTTAAGTATCGATGAAATAAATAATTTATGATACCTTAGGGTATCTTTTTTCTTGATTATTTTTATTAAATATTATAAAATTTATATGTGATTTATATGAATGGATTATTGGTTGTTAATAAAGAAAAAGATTGTACTAGTAGAGATGTTGTTAATTCTGTTAGTAAGATATTAGGTACTAAGAAAGTTGGACATACGGGTACTTTAGACCCTATGGCTACCGGTGTACTTGTAATGTGCATAGGAAAATGTACTAAATTAGTAGATATGATTACTTGTGATGAAAAAGAATATGTAGCTGGTGTTAAATTAGGTATTTTAACTGATACTTTAGATACTACTGGTAATGTTTTAAAAAGTGAAAGTGTTAATTTTAGTCGCGATGAGATTGTTAATGTATTAAAATCGATGACTGGAGAATATGAACAAGAAGTACCAATCTATAGCGCTGTTAAAATAAATGGAAAAAAACTATACGAATATGCTAGAAATGGAGAAAAAGTTGAACTACCCAAAAGAATGGTAAATATTAAAGAAATAGAACTAATCAGTGATATTGAATATTCAAATAAAACAATTAATTTTAATATAAAGTGCCTAGTAAGCAAAGGAACATATATTAGAAGTCTAGTTAGAGATATAGCTAAAAAACTAGGTACAATAGGTGTTATGTCATCATTAAAGCGAACTAAACAGGGAAAATTCTCAATAGATGAAGCATATTCATTATTAGATATAAAAGAAGGTAATTATAAAATAATAGATATAGGAACATACTTTAAAGATATGTATAAAGTAATAGTAGATGATAAACTAAAAAAGGAAATATTAAACGGAAAAATCTTGGATAATACATATAAATATGATAAAATCTTGTTTGTTGACAAAAATAATAACGTTTTAGCTATTTATTCAATATATGAAAAAGACAATAAAAAAATAAAACCTTATAAAATGTTAGGAGTGTAAAATATGATTTTAGTTGTTATGGCTGCCGGAATGGGTAGCAGATTTGGAGGATCCAAGCAAACAACAGGACTTGGACCAAACGGGGAATTTATTATAGATTACTCAATATACGATGCTATAAAAGCAGGATTTAAAAAAGTTGTGTTTATTATTCGCGAATGTGACTATGAAGTATTTAGAAATACAATAGGAAAAAGAATAGAAAAATCTATAGATGTTGAATATGCATTTCAAAAAATGGATGATATTCCAGATGGATGTAGCGTACCGGAAGAACGCATTAAACCATTAGGAACAGGTCACGCACTATTATCTTGTAGAAATATAGTAAATGAAAACTTCGCAATTATAAATGCAGACGACTTCTATGGTAGAGAATCATTTATTAAAATAGGAGATTATTTAAAAAATGTTTCAAAAGAATCAAAAGAATATTGTATGGTTGGATATATACTTAAAAATACTTTATCAGATAACGGAAGCGTTTCAAGAGGAGTATGCGAAGTATCTGATGGAAAACTTGTTAATATTACTGAAAGAAAAGATATTTTATATCAAGATGGAAAACTAGTATATATTGACGAAGAAGCCCATGAATTATCACCTGATTCTTATGTTTCAGTTAACCTATGGGGATTTACTCCAATGGTATTTGAAGATGCATCTAAATATTTTATAGATTTCTTTAAAGAAACAAAGGACTTAATTAAAGGAGAATTCTATCTACCAACAATTGTAAAAAAATCTATAGAAGAAGATAAAGCTACAGTTAATGTACTTGGTACAACAGCTAAATTTAATGGCGTAACATATAAAGAAGATAAAGAAAAAATGGAAAAATACTTAAAAGACTTAGTAGATACTGGAGTTTATCCAAATAATTTGTGGAATTAGTTCTTTTTAGAACTTTTTTTCTTGATTATTTTAAATTAATTTGTTATATTATTAAAGAACTTGAAGAATATAGTACACAAAAAAAACAAAATATGATATAATTTATATATTGACTTTGAAGTGGAGAAGTAAGATTTAAAACAGTTTAAAGAGAGCTAGTGTTGGTGGAAACTAGTAATATGTTAAATCTGAATAACACCATGGAGTTACTTATCGAAATTAGAGTAGAATAAGTCGGAATGATTCCGTTATAATCAATAAAGTGACTTTTATAGTAACTAGGGTGGTACCGCGGATTTAACAGTAATTCGTCCCTTTTTGGGATGTTTACTGTTTTTTTATTTGAAAGGATGATTTTATGGGTAAATTTACAAAAGAAATGGTAGATGATTATGCAGATAAGCTATTAATAGGACTTACTCCAGAAGAAAACCAAATGGTTTTAGACGAGTTTGATATTATTGATAAGAATATTGATATTATTAATAAAATTGATGGTATTAGTTCAGTTGAACCAATGAGTTGGTGTTTGGATGATTTTGAATTTGAACTTAGAGAAGACATTCCTGAAGAACCAATAGACATTGATTTACTTCTACAAAACTGTGATGACTATAGAGTATGTGAAGTAAAAGTACCAAAGGTGGTGGATTAATATGAAAAATTGTTTTAAAAGTATAGAAGAATTACACGAAGACCTAAAAAATGGTCACATCAAAAGTAGTGATTTAATTAAAGAATCGCTTTCTAGAAGTCATAAATTACAAGAAGATTGTAATGCATTTGTAACTATATTAGATGACGCAAAAGAAGTTGAAGTTACAGATAATTTATTATCAGGTATTCCATATGGAATTAAAGATAACTATAGTACAAAAGGAATTCTTTCTACCGGTTCATCAAATACATTAAAAGATTATGTTCCATTCTTTACAGCTACTTCTATTGAAAACTTAGAAAGAGCAGGAGCAGTTCCAGTTAACAAAACAGTTCTAGATGAATTTGGTATGGGTGGAACTGGAACAACAGGACATACTGGAGTTGTAAAAAACCCATGGGATAAGACACGTATGTGCGCAGGATCGAGTGCTGGATCTGCGGCTGCTGTTGCGGCTGGAGTTTATCCTTATGCAACTGGATCAGATACAGGTGACTCAATTCGTAAGCCAGCTGCATACTGCGGTATTGTTGGATATAAACCTACATACGGAATGATTTCAAGATATGGACTATTTGCATTTGCATCCTCTTTAGATCATTGTGGAGTTTTATCACGTAGTGTAAAAGATGCAGCAATCGTTGTTGATAATATGAAAGGAATCGACAAGAACGATATGACTTCTTGGGATTCTAAGAATATTCATTTATTTGATTCTCTTACTGGTGATGTAAAAGGTAAGAAATTATGTTACATTGATGAGATTTGCAATATAAATAACTATCCAAATGCTTCAAAAGAATTAAAAGAACATTTAGAAAACTTTAATAAAACATTAGATAAATGTAAAGAACTAGGAATGAAAGTAGAATGTGTTCACGTTGATAAAACTCTACTTAACGCAATTGCTTCTGTATACGTTGTTATTAGCTGTGCTGAAGCAACAAGTAATATGTCTAATTTGACCGGTATTATTTTTGGACCAAGAGCAGAAGGAGATAATTATATTGATATGATGAAAAATTATAGAACTAAAGGTTTTTCATCATTAATTAAAAGAAGATTCGTAATTGGTTCTTATGTACTACAAGCTCAAAATAAAGATAGATATTTCTTCAATGCTCAAAGAGCCAGAAGATTACTAGTTGACGAATGGAAAAAACTATTCAAAAACTATGATGGTGTTATCCTACCTGTTTCATCTGGACCTGCAAAACACTTAGATGGTTCAAAAGACGTAATGGATGAAAACACTACAGTTTTAGAAGAACACTTACAAGTTGGAAATTTTGGAGGATTCCCTTCAATCACAATTCCAAATGGTTTTATAGATGGACTTCCTGTTGGTGTTAATATAACTGGAAATTGTTATGATGATGAGAATGTACTTAATATGGCATATGCCTTGGAAGGTACAATGGAATATAAAAATCAAATAGCAAAGGGGTATGATTATGAAGTATAAAGCAATAATTGGTTTAGAGATGCACTGTGAAATAAGTGAAACAAATTCTAAAGTTTTTAGTAGCGCTCCTAATGCATATACAGATTGCCCTAATAGTAATATTCGTCCTCTTGATATGGGATTTCCTGGAACACTTCCTGTAGTAAATAAAGAAGCTGTTCGTAAAGCTTTAATGGCTAGTATGATATTAGGATGCAAACAACCAGAGTATATGTATTTTGAAAGAAAGAACTATTATTATCCTGATATGCCTAAGAATTATCAGATTACACAAGAAACTAAACCAGCTCCAGTTGGTATTTATGGTGAGCTTAAGTATGAGTGTGATGGTGAGATTAAAGTAGCTCGTATTAACAATATTCACTTAGAAGAAGATGCGGCTAGTCAGGATCATTATTCTGATTTTTCTACTATCGACTATAATAGAGCTGGTGTTCCTCTTTTGGAACTTGTTACTGAACCAACTTTCCATAGTGCGAAGGAAGCTGTTTCTTTCTTAGAAACTATGAGAAGTATTTATCAGTATTCTGGTATAAGTGAAGCTGATAGTAAAAAAGGTCAAATTAGATGTGATGTGAATGTTTCTATAATGGATGAAGACCTAGATGAATCAGATCCTAAAAATTGGGGAACTAAAGTTGAAATTAAAAATGTTAACTCTTTTGGTGGAGTAAGAGATGCGATTAACTATGAAATAGCTCGTCAAATTGAAGCAAAAGAAGATGGTACATATGATCAAATTGAACAACAAACTCGTCGCTGGGATGAGGAGTCTGGTACTACAGTTTATATGCGTAGTAAAGTTGATGCGATTGACTATAAATATTTTATTGAACCAAATATTCCTAAATATAAGTTAAATAAAAATTGGTTAGATGAAATTAGAAATAGCATTCCAAGACTTGCTCCAGAAAGAAAAGAAACTTATATGAATGAATATGGCTTATCAAATTATGATGCAACTATTCTTGTTAAAGAAAAAGACGTATCTGATTATTATGAAGAAACAATCAAATGTGGAGCAGACGCTAAACTTGCTTCTAACTGGATAACTAGTGTTATACTTGGATACTTAAATAAAGAATTTAAAACGATAAATGAAATTTATGTTACTCCTTTAATGCTTACAGAATTAATAGATATGGTAGGTAAGGGTACAATTTCAAGTAAACAAGGTAAAGAAGTATTATTTAAATGTTTAGACGAAGAAAAAGATCCTAAAACTATTGTTGAAGAATCAGGAATGAAACAAATAGGTTCATCCGATGAAATACTAAAAGTTATTTTAGAAGTATTAGAAGAACAACCACAAGGAATAGAACAATACAAAGCTGGTAAGACTAATATTGTTGATTTCTTAGTTGGTCAGGTTATGAAGAAAACAAGAGGTCAAGCAAATCCTGCTATGACTAGAAGTATGATGATTGAAGAAATAGAAAAGAGGTAGTTATGGAAAATATTTACAGAGATAATTATTGTGGTTTAATTAATCCTCAAATGATTGGTAAGTCAGTTAGACTTGCTGGATTTGTTGAAAATATAAGAGACCATGGTGGAGTAATATTTGTTGATGTTAGAGATAATACTGGTATTATTCAAGTTGTTTCTAACGATGAAGATATGTTTAAAGATTTAACTCGTGAATCAAGTATTACTTTAAGTGGTGTTGTTAGAGCTAGAGCTGAAGAAGATTATAATGATAAAATTTCAACAGGTACCATTGAAGTTTTAGTTGATAAAGTTGAAATATTAGGACGTGCTTTAAACGATTTACCTTTTGATATTAAAACAAGCCATAATACTAGTGAAGAAGTTAGAAATAAATATCGTTATTTATACTTAAGAAGTTCAAAAATGCAAAAAAATTTAAAACTTAGAAGTGATGTATTACATTTTCTAAGAAATAAAATGTATGATCTAGGTTTTACTGAAGTTCAAACACCTATTTTAACAGCATCATCACCAGAAGGCGCAAGAGATTTCTTAGTTCCTTCACGTAAGTTTAGAGGAAAGTTCTATGCTCTTCCTCAAGCTCCTCAAATATTCAAACAATTACTTATGGTAAGTGGTGTTGATAAGTATTTCCAAGTTGCGCCATGCTTTAGAGATGAAGACTCGAGAATCGATAGAACACTAGAATTTTATCAATTAGATTTTGAAATGAGCTTTGTTACAGAAGAAGATGTTTACAAAGTTGGAGAAGAAATATTCTATGATGTATTTACTAAGTTTAGTAATAAAAAAGTTTCACAAAAACCTTTTAGAAGAATTAATTATGAAGATGCGATGCTTAAATATGGATCAGATAAACCAGATTTAAGAAATCCACTTGAAATTATTGACTTAACAAAAGAATTTAGTAATACTACATTCAAACCTTTCCAAAACAGCATTGTTAGAGGTATTAAGGTAGATGATTTAGCTAGTAAGTCTAATAGTTGGTTTAATGAAGTTGTAGACTACGCAAAAAGTATAGGAATGCCAGGTATTGGTTATATTACTGTTAATGAAGATATGACATTTAAAGGACCTATTGATAAATTCTTATCAGATGAAGAAAGAAAAAATTTAATAGATGTTGCTGATTTAAAAGTAAATAGTGTATTATTCTTTATAGCAGATAAAAACAAAAATTTAGTATCTAAACAAGCAGGATTAATCAGAACAGAACTAGGTAGAAAACTAGATCTAATAGACAACAATAAATTAGAACTATGCATTATTAATAACTTTCCAATGTTTGAATATAATGAAGAAACTAAGAAGTATGATTTTGGACACAATCCATTTAGTATGCCACAAGGTGGATTAGATGCTTTAAATAATTCCAATATTGAAGATATAAAAGCATATCAATTTGACTTTGTATGTAATGGCTTTGAAATGGCTAGTGGAGCAGTCAGAAATCATGATGTTGAAATACTTGAAAAAGCATTCAGCATGGTTGGGTATGATAAATCTGTAGTAGAGGAGAAGTTTGGATCACTATATAATGCATTTAAATTTGGCGCTCCACCTCATGCAGGTATGGGTCCAGGAATAGATAGAATAATAATGCTACTATGCGATGAACCTAACTTAAGAGAAGTTCAAGCATTCCCACCACTTGCTAGCGGTCAAGATTTAATGATGGGATCACCAAGTGAAGTTAGTGAAGAACAACTAAGAGAAGTACACATTAAGATAAGACAAAGCATAAATGTCGAAAAATAGAAGATATAGTCTTCTATTTTTTTAATTTTTTTTAAAAAAAGTATTGCATATTGTTTAAATATATTATATAATCTATTTGTCTTTGTTATTTGAGACGAAAATAAAATGACGACAAACTGCCCAATTAGCTCAGCCGGTAGAGCATATGACTGTTAATCATAGGGTCGCAGGTCCGAGTCCTGCATTGGGCGCCATTTTATTTTGGCCCGTTGGTGAAGTGGTTCAACACACATGCCTTTCACGCATGCATTCATGGGTTCAAATCCCGTACGGGTCACCAATAAGAAATAAATCTAGGATATTCCTAGTTTTTTTGTTGACCTCATTTTAATAAAATGATATAATTTACTAGGAATTTGGAATTAAATCCAATTCCTAGTAGTTATCACTTTTCTGAATTTCTTATGATGAAAACCAGAAAGTTTTTTTTTTTATAAACAAAATTTATTTATGGCTATTCTGTAAATATTATGTAAAAATATGTTTATTTTAGTTGAAAAAAATGCTATAATGTTATATAGGGTAGAAGAATAAAAAGTTTAATATGTTTATATTAGAAAGGAGTTGGCTTTATGGATGTAAATTTAGAATTAGTTAAACAAATTATATCCAGCGATGAACTATGCGATAAAGTCAATTCCGGCGATAATAAAGAAACATATATTAATCAAATAAAAGAATATATTCTAAAACTAATTAATGAAGATGTTAGCTCTAATATGGAATATATAATTAGATATTTAAAAAAATTTGTTATAAATAAAGAAGACATTTTCTTTAATAATATATTACTAAAACTATATAGCTTAGATCTTAAAAACAAAGAATTCCTAGAACTTCTAGAAACATTAAACTTCAATAATATTAAACAAATACTAATAAAAAAATACGATGAAATAATAAAAAATAAAACAAAAATTTCAAAAAGCGAATTAATCAAAATACTTAATCTATATTGTTATACAAATTCAAAATATATTTTACCCGTAGAATATATAAACTATCTTGTTTATTACATATATTCAATGAAAATAGAACTAAACTATGATTTAATATCATATTTTTATAAACAATTCGCCCTAAGTTTTGCAGAAAGTAAAAATCTTAATACAACATTTGTGATACTAGACGAAGAAATTAAATACGATCCATACTATGACAATATAAAAAATAAAATAGTTTTATACAAAAAAAATATTAAAAACCAAATAGATGAATCAGTACTTGCTGATATATTCTATCAAATCACATATCTATATATACTAAAAGGAATAAACGATAACAAGATATATACATATGAACAATTAAAACTCGTAAAAGAAATATGCCTAATAAGTATACTAGGCAGTGAATACTATGAAAAAAATTACGGTGAAGTAAGCTATTCTACATACTTAAAAAAACAATCTATAAATACTGTTTCTAATTACTTTAACAAATTAGGACTAGAATTAAAAAAAGAAGAAATAATAGATACAATTAAAATAGAAGAAGAATTAGACGATGAAACAGATAAAATTATTTCAATTGATATACTATTTGACACTGTTCTAAAAAAAGAAAACCCTAATTTAATATCAACCCTTGTTAGAAACTACCCAATTTTAGGAAGTGAATACAAAAATAATAAAAAGAAATCATTACTTACATTAATACAAGATATTTATAATAATAAAAAATTACTTGTAACCTTAAACAAAGATCTAGAGTGGCATAATAAAAAATCAAAAGATCCAATAGTACAACCAAAAATAGAAAAACTAAATAATAAAATATCCGTATGTACAAGCTATATTGGAGTAATGAACTCAATCATTATGAATGGAGATCTAACCAGTTATGACTTACTAAGAAGCATAAGCGATTTAATCACATACAATCATTCAAATAAACTAATTAAAAATGATACTTATTTAGTTTTAAGTGAAGTAATTCCTAAAAAAATAAAAAAACTGTGTCAAACAAGAAATAAATCATACAAAGAAAACTTAAAGAAAAAAATAATAAAATGTTATTTAGATTCAATGAGTCTTATAAAAAACAATCAAGATACATTGTATTTTATGAAAATATATTCTACACTAGAATTCTGCATATCTGCATTAGATGTTGATTAACATAAACATTTATAATATAATATTTTACTGGTGATTATTATGTTTTATATCGGAAATATAAAAATAAAAAATCCTGTAGCACTCGCGCCAATGGCAGGAATATCAAACGCATCATATATAAAAATATGTGAAGAAATGGGAGCCTCCTATGCAGTAACTGAATTAATTAGTTCAGAAGCAATTATTAGAGATAATAAAAAAACATTCGATATGCTTGAAGGATTAGATAAATTAAAAATTCCATATGCCATACAAATATTTGGAGGAAATCCAAAAAATATGGGATTATCCGCAAAAATAATTTGCGAAAAATTTAATCCATCAATAATCGATATAAATATGGGATGTCCAGTACCTAAAGTGGCAATAAGAAGCGAAGCAGGAAGCTCACTATTAAAAAATCCAAATCTAATATATGAAATTGTTAAATCAGTAGTAGATAATGTATCAATACCAGTTACAGTTAAAATTAGAAGTGGCTGGGATAACTTCAATATTAATGCAGTAGAAAATGCAAAAATAATTGAGAGTGCTGGCGCAAGCGCTATATGCGTACATCCAAGAACACGAGCTCAAGGATATACAGGACACTCTGACTGGAATATAATAAAAAAAGTAAAAGAATCAGTCTCTATACCAGTTATTGGAAATGGAGATATTAATAATTGTTATGATGCAAAAAAAATGTTGGAAGAAACAAAATGCGATGCAATTATGATAGGAAGAGCCTGTATTGGAAATCCATGGATAATAAAAGAAACAATAAACTACTTAGAAAAAAATGAATTACCAAAAAAAATAGACTTAAAAGAAAAAATAAAAATAATAAAAAAACACATAAAATATCTATTAGAAGTCAAACCAGAACGTGTAGTCGTTCTAGAAATGAGAATGCACATTAGTAAATACTTAAAAGGAATAAACGGTGCATC
Organism: uncultured Caryophanales bacterium; assembly: GCA_946624985.1. GTDB lineage: Bacteria > Bacillota_I > Bacilli_A > RF39 > UBA660 > UBA3631. The sequence goes on from CAMOSQ010000006.1 coordinate 14,159, forward strand.
AAGTATTAATACATTAATAAATAAATCAAAAACAATTAAAGAAATTTATGATATTTTAAATGAATTGGAGGATAAAAATGTTTAAAAAAAGATTACCTGCGTATATTATAGATATATTAATTGTAAGTATAATTCTTTACTTTATAAGTCTATTAATACCAACAAGTTCAAATCTAAATAATTTAAATAATGAACTTTTAGAAATAAACAACAACTTTATAAAAGGTGAATTAGGAATAAGAACTTATTTAAATCAATATGCAACAATTTTTTATAGTATGGATAAAGAACTATTCCTAACAAGTTTAATAAATGTTTTTATTTGCATTATATACTTTGTTGTTATTCCACTTTATAACAATGGACAAACAATCGGGAAAAAAAAATTAGGAATTAAAATAGTAAGTAAAGATGATAAAGACGCAACAGCAAACAGCCTAATATTAAGATATTTAATGATAGATGGAATAGGAGTTTCAATACTATCAATGTGTTCATTATTCATAATAAATGGCCTTAATTATTTAATAATTACATCAATTCTTAATTTTTTGCAATTTTTAGTAGTAGTTATCAGTATTTTTATGGTATTATATAGGCATGATTTTAAAAGCTTACCTGATTTAATAGCAGGTACAAAAGTAATTGAGGTGAAAAAATGAAAGAATATAGTGAACAAGAATTAATAAGAAGAGAAAAAGTAGAAGAAATAAAAAAAGTATGCAATCCATACCAAGAAAAATATGAAGTCAATTATTCATTAAAAAAAGCACAATTACTAGATGATGGTACAACAGACGTAAGAGTAGCTGGTAGAATTGTATTTATTAGAAAAATGGGAAAGTTAAGTTTTCTTAAATTAAGAGATTTAGAAGGAGAAATGCAAGTTTCTATAAAAATAGACTGTGTAGGAGAAGAAAAATATTCTTTCTTCAAATCAAATATCGATTTAGGAGACTTTATAGGAGTATGTGGCGAAATATTTACTACTCAGACTGGTGAAAAAACAGTAAGAGCAGATAACTTTGAATTCTTAGGAAAAGCATTAAGACCACTTCCAGAAAAATTCCATGGTCTTGTTGATATTGAACAAAAATATCGTCAAAGATACGTTGACTTAATCACTAATGAAGAATCAAGAAAAATATTCTTAGGAAGAAGTAAATATTACTTATTTATGAGAAATTACTTAGCAGAAAATGGATTCTTAGAAGTAGAAACTCCTATTATTCAAACAAGTGTTAGTGGTGCTAGTGCTAAACCATTCTTCACTCACTATAATGCGTTAGACCTAGACTGTAACTTAAGAATTGCACCAGAATGTTATTTAAAGGAATGTATTGTTGCTGGATATGACAAAGTTTTTGAAGTAGCTAAATGCTTTAGAAATGAAGGAATGGATCCACAACATAATCCAGAATTTACTCAAATAGAATGGTACTGTGCATATTGGAACTTTGAAGATAATATAAATTTCTTTGAAAAATTCCTAAGAGATTCAATAGAATTCTTAACAGGAAAAACTGTTATTACAAGTGGAGGAAACGAATTAGACTTCTCTAAACCGTTTGAAAGAGTTAATTACATAGAAAAACTAACAGAAATATTAGGTTTTGATTTCTTAAGAGAAACTGATGTTGATGCGTACAAAGCTAAAGTAGTGGAAAAAGGATTCTTTAATTTAAAAGATATGGAAGAATACAAGAGTCTTGCTCAGTTAACTGATTTCTTATATAAAAAATTATTAAGAGCAAATACTATTGGACCAGTTGTTATGTATAATTATCCAGCTATTTTAAAACCACTAGCTAGAAGAAACGATAATGATCCTGACACTGTTGATTGTTTCCAAGTTGTAGTTAATGGTGCAGAAATATGTAATGCATACTCAGAATTAGTTAATCCAATTGAACAAAGAAAATCATTTGAACAACAACTAGAAGCAAAAGCTCAAGGTGATGATGAGACTATGGATATGGATGAGGATTATCTATCAGCAATGGAACAAGGAATGCCACCAATATCAGGACTTGGTGTTGGAATCGATAGACTAATTATGCTTGCATACGATGCTCCATCATTAAGAGATGTTATATTATTCCCAACGATGAAACCAATTGAAAAGTAAGTCATATGATTTACTTTTTTTGTTTATAAATGATATAATACTTTTGGAGTGATGATATGAGAGATTTTGAAAAAATTAGTTTTGAACAATTTTGTAAAGACATAAAAGATGATAGAAAACTATATGATAGTTATAAATTACCAACACGTAGTTCAAGCAAAACTGCAGGATATGATTTTTATTTAATAGAAGATGTTACTTTAAATCCTGGTGAGATTGTTAAGATTCCAACTGGTATCAAAGCCTATTACGGTGAAGATGAAGTATTATTTTTAATCGTTAGAAGTTCCACTGGATTTAAATATAATATAAGACTTGTTAATCAAGTGGGTGTGATTGATGCGGATTATTATAATAATAGTAGTAATGAAGGCCATATGTTTGTAAAACTTCAAAATGAAAGTGATAATGTATATACATTTAATGCCGGTGACAGATTAGTTCAAGGAATATTTATGAAATATTTAACAACTGATAGTGATTTAAATTTAGAAAAAGAAAGAACTTCTGATAAGTAAGTTAACACTTACTTTTTTTCTTTATATTATTGCGAAAGTTTTATAAATAAGTTATAATTAGACTATATAAATGAGGTGATTAGTGTGATAAATTTTTCTAATGCTCAAGAAGTTTTGAATAGTTACAGTGGTTCTGAGAAAAAAAAGACATTAATTTATAATGATAAAAGATATTTAGTTAAATTTCCAGATCCTATAAGAGAAAAAAATAAAAATATTTCATATATAAATAATGCTTTTTCTGAGTATATTGGAAGCAGCATATTTAATATGGTTGGTATTCCTGCTCAAAATACATTACTTGGTATATATGAATATAATAATAAAGAAAAGATTGTTTGCGCTTGTGAAGATTTTACTGATTATTCTCATAACTTATATGAGTTTGAGAGGTTGGCTCTTAGTATTAATCCTGATAAAAAAATTGATACTGAACTTTCTGATATAATGTATTCGATTTCTGAAATTTGTAAGAATATGTCTGTTATTAATATTACAGAGAGTATTAAGGATAAATTTTGGGATATGTTTATTATTGATTTTTTGATAGGTAATACTGATAGACATAATGGAAATTGGGGATTATTGATTGATTTGGAGAGTAGTTCTGCTGTTTTTTCTCCAATATATGATTGTGGATCTTGTTTGAATCCTTTATTAGAGGATTCTGATATTGAGGAATTATCTGAAACTGAAATTAAGAATCTTTCTATCAATTGTTACTCTTGCATTAAGGAAGATAGTAAAAAGATTAATTATGCTCAGTATATTAAAAGTATGAAAAATCAGGATTGCAGTGATGCTTTGGTTAGAATTTTTAATAATATTAATATTTTTGATATTAATAAGTTTATAGATGATATTTCTTGTATTTCTTTAGTTAGAAAGAATTTTTATAAGCAACTAATTTCTTATAGATATGAAATATTAAAAAAAATATATGAAAAACTTAGTAAGTAAATACTTACTTTTTTTTTATATATTATTGCGAAAGTTTTATAAATAAGTTATAATAATTTGTGTAGAAATGAGGTAATGTTAATGAAGGTTTTATCAATTAATGCTGGTAGTTCTTCTATGAAATTTACTGCATATGAGATGCCAGAAGAAAAAGTTTTAATTTCAGGTTATATTGAAAGAATAGGTATAGGAGATAGTTTTTATACCTTAAAAGTTAATGGTGATAAAGTTGAAAAACACATTGACGTAGTTGATCATAAACAAGCATTTGAAATAGTTGTTGATGAACTTATGAATTATAAAATCGTTGAATCTTTAGATGAAATAAAAGCAATGGGACATCGTATTGTTCAAGGTGGTAGCTACTTTGACAAGTCTGTAGTTGTTACAGAAGATGTTATGATGAAAATTGAGGAACTAGCGCCACTTGCGCCTTTACACAATCCTGCAGCTTTAGTTGGAATTCGTGCAGCTTTAGAAGTTTTTCCATCTGCTTTACAAGTTGTAGTATTTGATACTGCATTCCATCAAACAATGAAAGAAGATAAATACTTATATGCTCTTCCTTATGAATGGTGTAAAGATTATAATGTACGTAGATTTGGTGCTCATGGTACTAGTCATAAATATGTTAGCGGACGCGCTAATGAAATATTAGGTAGAACTAATACAAAATTAATTACATGTCATATTGGAAGTGGAGCCAGTGTAAGTGCAGTTGTTAATGGAGAATGTTTCGATACATCTATGGGACTTACACCTAATGCAGGACTTGTTATGGGTACTCGTTGTGGAGACATTGACGCAACAATTTTACCTTATATGATTAGAAAAGGATTTAGCGTTGATGAATTAGATACTATTATGAATAAGAAAAGTGGCTTCCTAGGAATTAGTGGAAAATATAGCGATGCACGTGATATTATATCAGGATGCAATAATAAAGATGAACGCTCAATTTTAGCGCGAGACATGTTTGTAAACCGTGTAGTTGACTATATTGCTAAATATTACTTCTCAATGGGTGGTTGCGATATGATAGTATTTACCGCTGGAATGGGAGAAAAATCAAGTCCATTTAGAGCAGAAATTATGAAAAGATTAAGCGTTATTGGAATATATCTTGATGAAGAAGCAAACAACAAATGCTTTGGAACAGAAGCAAAAATTTCAACAGAAGATTCGAAAATACCTTGCTACGTAATTCCAACCGATGAAGAAGTTATGATTGCTAGAGATGCATTTAACTTAGTATAGAAAGTGTGTTTATATGTATAAAAAGGTGTGTAAGAAAATATATAAATTAATAAAAAAATATGACAGTATTGTTATTGCTCGACATGTTGGTCCAGACCCTGATGCCTTAGGAAGCCAACTCGCACTTAAAGAATCAATACTCACAACTTTTCCAAATAAGAAAGTTTATGCAGTTGGTCATCCTGCATCAAGATTCAAATATTTAGGAGAACTTGATGGAATAGACGAAGAAATAATGTCAAAATCTCTATTAATCATAGTAGATACTCCAAATAAATGTAGAGTAGACGGATTAATATGCGATCCAGCAAACTCTATAAAAATCGATCATCACCCATTTGTAGAAGAATTTTGCACTCTTGAATGGATCGATGATACATCTTGTAGTGCTGCACAAATGGTTTTAGAGCTAATATTCAATACCGATCTAAAATTAAATGCTTCAATTGCTAGTAAAATATATACTGGCATAATCGCTGATACAAATAGATTCTTATTTTCTTATACTTCCAGTAAAACATTCTATATGGTTTCAAAATTAATTAGTGAAACAAAATTTGACTTTGTTTCCTCATATAATAATTTATACTTAAGGCCAATAAAAGAAGTGAAATTCGAAGGATATATAATTAATAATATGACAATTACAGATAATGGATTTGCATACCTTAAAATAACACAAGATATGCTAGACGAATATGGCGTAGACGCTGCAACAGCAGGTAATATGGTTAATAACTTTAATTATATAGAAGAAGTACTTGCATGGGCTGTATTTACAGTTGATAACAATAATGGTGGAACAATTAGAGGAAATATAAGATCTCGTGGTCCAATTATAAATGAAGTAGCTGCAAACTATGGCGGTGGAGGACATAAACTTGCTAGTGGAGTAAGACTAAAAAGTTTTGAAGAAGTTGATAATATAGTTGCTGATCTTGATAAAGCATGTCAAGAATTTAAATAACAGGATTTTCTATATCAGATATTTCATCTCCAGAAGGTTCAATAGAAACAACATAGAAAACTATTATTGCAGCAATTACTGATAATATTGATGCTATAATCTGAAGGTTGTAGACTAATAAGTCTTCACCTTCTTTTTTTGATATTTTATATAATCTATAATTTATATATAAAAAAATTATTGCAGTAACCAATATAATTAATCTATTAATATATGAAATATTATGAGTCTGTTTTTTAGTAAATATTGTTTTTTTACCTTGAAGACTTAACTTTTGATTATAAGTAAGTATTAACGATGTAATTGTTGTAACAATTACAATTAATAATACTATTATTTGGATATCAAGTTGTTCTATTTCATCGCTTATGTTTGATCCCTGATTTTCTTAATTTTATTTAATTCACTTACAGTTACAAATTGATATCCCTTATCCTGTAACTTTGGCAACAATTGCGTCAATACATCATACGTGATTTTTTTTGTATCATACATAAGTATTATTTTTCCATCACCTACCTGAGACAAAATATTTAACAAAATTTTTTTCTTACTCTTATACCTCCAATCCATTGTATCAATATTCCAAAGTATTATATCTAAGTCAATAACTTCTCTCATCTTTTTATTTACAGATCCATATGTAGGTCTAAACACCTTATTAAAATCTATATTCAACTCTTTTCTTTCTAAACTATCTTTGCTATCTTTTATAAAAATATTATATTCCTTATAAACATATTTTTCTATCTGATTATCAAGCTTATTTATACGCGTAATAGGATAATTAATGCTTATTACATAATCGTCAGTTTCCTTAATAATTGTCATAATTTTATCATCCTTTTTGCATCCAACAATAAATATAATTAAGAATATAAATATTATTTTTTTCATATAGTCACCTTAATATAAGTATATTCCACATTTTTATTAAAATTCAATTATACAAAATTTGTAAAAAAATGAAAAAATAAAAAAATAAAAAAATAAAAAAATGAAAAAAAACATAAAAAACGTCATTGTTAATTATTGGTTTATATATTGAAAAATAAAGGATAAATTAAATTTTTAAAGAAAACATAAAAATTAAAAAAATAAAAATGTAAATTAACATAAAATTTTTATTTTTGAAAAATGTTGAAAAATAAAGGATAACAAGATATAACAAACAAATGTTCTAAAAAAAGTTCAAAAATGTATTGACTTGCATTTTTTTTTGATATAAAATTAGGGTGTAAAAAGGTAGTGGGAGGAAACAAAAATGACAAATACAGAAGAAGTTTTAAGTAATCTTAAAGTTTTAAAACGTAACGGGAGAAAACTTGTTGACTTTGATAAAACAAAGATTGCAATCGCGATAAAAAAAGGGTTTGACAGCATATCTATCGATGATGAAATTAAATACACCGATAAAGACATTCAAAAAGTATATAAAGGTGTAATTAAGAAAATTGAAAAGATTGCACAAGATAATGAAAAAATTAAAATTGAAGAAATTCAAGATTTAATTGAAGAAGAACTTAAAAAAGATGGTTACGAAGACGTATATGAATCGTTTTCTGATTATAGAGAAAGAAGAAATAATTCTAGAAAATTATTCTTTGATGAAAAAAAGACTCATAAATTTCTAAAATCTATTGAAGGATTAGGTCTTAAAAGTGCGAATGATGAAGATGCAAAAAGAGAAAATGCAAATGTAGATGGGGATACTGCTATGGGTACAATGCTACAATACGGTAGTACAATCTCTAAAGAATTTGCAAAATCGTATTTAATGAAATCTAAATTTAGTGAAGCACACGACGATGGAGACATTCACATTCACGATATGGACTTTCTTGCAATGGGAACAACAACTTGTATGCAAATAGAACTAGATAGACTATTTAAAAATGGATTTTCAACAGGTCATGGATTTCTAAGATGTCCAAACGATATAATGTCATATTCAGCACTTGCGGCTATCGCTATTCAAGCAAATCAAAATGATCAACACGGTGGACAATCTATCCCTGCATTTGATTTTTATATGGCTCCTGGGGTATTAAAAACATTTAGAAAACAATTTAAACAACAAATTTATGATTTACTAGATTATATGGATCTTACAAGTTTTATAAATATAGACAAAGTAGCAAATGTAATAGATAAATTAAATAGCATTGATGTTGACATAACAATCTTTGAAAATTTCTACAAAGATTCAGATACTATACTAAAAGTATTTACAAAAAGCTATGATAAAGCATTAGAAAAAACAAATAGAATCACATATCAAGCAATGGAAGCATTTGTTCATAACTTAAATACAATGCATTCTAGAGCTGGAGCTCAAGTACCATTCTCATCAATAAACTTTGGTACTGATACATCCTCAGAAGGTAGAATGGTTTCATCTAACTTACTTTTAGCAATTGATTCAGGACTAGGACATGGAGAAACACCAATATTCCCTGTTTCAATATTTAAAGTAAAAGAAGGAATTAATTATAACAAAACTGATAAAAACTATGATTTATTTAGATTAGCTTGTAAAGTATCAGCAAAAAGATTATTCCCTAACTTCTCATTTATAGATGCACCATTTAATTTAAGTTTCTATAAAGAAGGAGACTACAGAACAGAAGTAGGATATATGGGATGTAGAACTCGTGTTATGAGCGACATTACAGATAAGAACAACGAAACTACTGGTGGTAGAGGAAATCTAAGTTTTACATCTATAAATCTACCTAGAATTGCTATTAAACATGGAATATGTTTAGGTGAAAGAGATAAAGCAGATATGGACGGATTCTATAAAGAACTTGAAGAAAAAATGGAACTTGTACGCGATCAATTACTTGAAAGATTTGAAATTCAATGTAGTAAAAGATGCTATAATTTCCCATTCTTATTACAACAAGGTGTATGGACAGACGGTGATAAATTAAAACCTACTGATAGATTAAGAAAAATCTTAAAGCATGGTAGTTTAACAATTGGATTTATAGGTCTTGCAGAAACTTTAAAAGCACTTATTGGAAAACATCACGGTGAAGATAAAAAAGCTCAAAAACTAGGATTAGAAATCATAGGATTTATGAGAAATAAAGTAGATGAATATTCAAAAGAATATAATTTAAATTTTGCATTAATTGCGACTCCTGCTGAAGGATTATCTGGAAGATTTGTTAATATCGATAGAGCGATATATGGAAAAATTAAAGGAATTACTGATAGAGCATACTATACAAATTCATTCCATATACCAGTTTATTACAATATAAGTATTGCTGATAAAATCAAGTTAGAAGCACCATATCATGCACTAACTAATGGTGGTCATATTACTTATATCGAACTTGATGGTAATACAGTTATGAATGTAGATGCATTTGAAAGTGTAATCAGATTAATGAAAGAAAGTGGAATAGGGTATGGAGCTATAAATCACCCAGTTGATAGAGATCCTGTTTGTGGATACGTTGGTGTTATAGGCGATGTATGCCCAGGATGCGGAAGAAAAGAATTTGATAGTATTCCACTAGAAACTATAAATAATTTAAATTGTGATTGTTAAGGAGGATTTTTATGGAAAAAGTAGTTGGAGAGGGAATTGGTTTTGAAAGAATCAGAAGAGTTACTGGATATTTAGCAGGAGACGTTAAAAGATTTAATAACGGTAAAAGAGCAGAAGAAAAAGATCGTGTTAAACATACTGGAATTAAAGATGTAATTAAATGTAACTCTCAATCTGAACAAGAAGAAAAATAATATGAAAATCAGACTTGCTGCTGATTTACAAAAAGATAGTATCGTAGATGGACCAGGTATAAGAACAGTTATTTGGACTCAAGGATGTCCTCATAACTGTTTTGGTTGCCATAATCCATCTACACATGATTTTAATGGTGGAGAGTTAATAGATATTGATTTAATTAAAGAAGAAATTGATGATTTAGTTTTTCAAAACGGAATCACATTTTCAGGAGGAGATCCAATGTGTCAGGCTGATGCCTGCTATGAAATAGCAAAATATGCAACGACAAAAGGATTAAACATATGGTGTTATACTGGATATACATTTGAACAATTATTAGAACTTGGAAAAAAGAAAAAAGGAATCTTGGATTTTCTATCATGCATTGATGTATTAGTAGATGGTAAATTTATGATGGAAAAAAGAAGCTTAGATGCGAAATATTGTGGTTCTACTAATCAAAGACTTATTGATGTAAAAAAAAGCCTAGCTAGTTCTAAAGTATATCTATGGGAAGATAGTTCTTCTAATATAATATCATTCAAAAGAAATAAACACATATATGTATAAGACATTGTATAATGTCTTTTTTTGTGCATAAAAAAACTTTAAATATATTTTATAAATAAAAAAAGTGATATAATAAAAATGGAGGGTGATAAAATGTCAAAAATTAAAGATGTAATTGGACGTGAAATATTAGACTCACGAGGAAATCCAACAGTAGAAGTTGATGTAATACTAGAAAGTGGAATAATAGGAAGAGCCGCTGTGCCATCTGGAGCATCAACAGGTGAAAGAGAAGCATTAGAACTTAGAGACGGTGGAACACGTTTTATGGGGAAAGGAGTTTTAAAGGCAGTAGAACATGTAAACAATGAACTAAGAAATCTAGTAATTGGTTATGATGTTTTAGATCAAAAAACACTTGATTATGCAATGATTGAACTTGATGGAACAGAAAATAAAGAAAAATTTGGAGCTAACGCAATACTAGGAGTTTCAATGGCAGCAATGCGTGCAGCAGCAAACTATAAAGGACTTCCTTTATATAAATATATTGGAAATGGAAAAACATTACCAGTACCAATGATGAATATCATAAATGGAGGAGCACACGCAGATAATAAGTTAGACTTCCAAGAATTTATGATAATACCACAAGCAGATACTATTCGTGATAGAGTAAGAATAGGAGCAGAAGTATTCCATAACTTAAAGAAAGTATTGAATAGTAAAGGATTATCAACAGGAGTAGGAGATGAAGGTGGATTCGCACCAGACTTAGAATCAAATTCAGAAGGGTTTGAACTAATAATTGAAGCAATAAAAAAAGCAGGTTATGTTCCTGGTAAAGATGTATGTTTAGCAATCGATGTAGCAGCATCTGAATTCTATAAAGATGGAAAATACAATCTAGTAGGAGAAAATAGAAGTTTAACAACAGAAGAACTAGTAGAATTCTATGAAGAATTATGCAACAAATATCCAATTATCTCAATAGAAGATCCAGTTGATGAAAATGACTGGGAAGGATTTAGATTAATAACAGAAAGATTAGGCAACAAAATTCAATTAGTAGGAGATGACCTATTCGTAACAAATAAAAAATGCTTACAAAAAGGAATAGATAATCATGCTGGAAACGCTATATTACTAAAAGTTAATCAAATAGGAACTATTACAGAGACACTAGAAACAATCGAACTAGCTAGAAATAATGGATATAAAACAGTAATATCACATAGATCAGGAGAAACAGAAGATACAACAATAGCAGACCTAGCTGTAGGACTAGATCTAGGACAAATCAAAACTGGATCTATGTCAAGAACAGATAGAATCTGTAAATACAATCAATTAATGAGAATAGAAGACGAATTAAAATAATCGTCTTTTTTAGTATCAAAAAATTTGATATAATAAAAAAAAGAAGGTGTAAAATGAAAAAAAATATATCACTAGTAATTAATATAATAATTGTAGTACTAACGATATTTGCATCAATAATTATGTTTACAGGAATAAAAATAACATCAGGCGCTGAACCTATTTTAGAAACAACAAAAATAGGAATGTTCAAATTTTTTACTGTTGATTCAAATTTATTTATGGGATTAGTAGCTATATTATTTATAAAAAAACAATCTATAACAAAAAAAATGTACATACTAAAACTTGCATCAACAACATCAGTAACACTAACACTTTTAGTAGTACTAGCTTATCTTGCTCCAATTTCACAAGGAGGCCTAAGATCAATGCTCCAAAATAGTAACTTATTTTTTCATTTATTAATACCACTTTTAAGTATAATAAACTTTACAATATTTGAAAAAACAGATAAGATTAAAACAAAAGACACACTATATGGATTAATACCAACAATTATATACGCAATATTTTATGTGTCAAACTTGATAATACATATAGAAAATGGAAAGGTTTCACCAGTTTATGACTGGTATTGGTTTGCCCAAAATGGGATAATACAGGCAATATCAACAGCTATAATAATTATAGTAACAACATATATAATTACATTAATACTATGGAAACTAAATAGGAGAAAACTAAAATGATACCAGAATTTCTAATAAATAAATTAAAAAAACAATATGGAGAAGAACTTACTAATAAAATAATAGAAGGATATAAACAAAATAGAAAAACAACTCTAAGAATCAATACAGTAAAAACAAATAAAGAAACAATAAAAAAAGAATTAGATAAAGAAAAAATAAAATATGAAGAAATTTCATGGTATGAAGATGCACTAATACTAGAAGAAGAAAAAAAAATAAGACAATTAGATATTTATAAAAATGGAGAAATATATATGCAAAGTCTATCATCAATGATTCCACCAATTATACTTAATCCACAAGCTGAAAAAATATTAGATATGGCAGCATCCCCTGGGGGAAAAACAACAGAAATATATAACTTATCAAATAAAGAGGCATTAATAACTGCAGTTGAAAAAAATCAAATAAGGGCGCAAAAACTAAAATACAATATTGATAAACAAGGTACAATAGCCACAATACTAAATGAAGATGCAACAAAATTAGATGAATTATATAGATTTGATAAAATACTATTAGATGCCCCTTGCAGTGGATCAGGAACATTAAATATATATGATAAATCATTTCAATATTTCAATGAAAAATTACTAAAAAACTGTATAGAAACACAAAAAAAACTCCTAGATAAAGCTATACAAATACTAAAACAAGATCATACAATGGTATATTCAACATGTTCAATACTATATGAAGAAAATGAACTACAATTAGAAAAATTAATAAATCAAAATAAAATAGAAATAATCCCAATAAATGAAGAAATATTTAAAGATATACCTAAACTTCCAACAAAAATAAAAGGAACAATTTGTATTTGCCCAAATAACTTATACGAAGGATTCTTTGTGTCACTGATAAAAAAAATTTGACTTTTAGAAAAAAGATGATATTATAATTTAACAGGTGAAGAATATTGAAAAGATTGAAGGTTTCAAAGCATTTACTAAAGGATTAATAACACGTCAAGGAAATAAACTAGAATTATACAAATTATATAGAATAGAACAACCACCAGTTTTTATGTCATCAGGATTTCACAAGTGTAAATGTTTAGAAGATACGTTGAGATACTTTGACTGTAGCAACATAGACATATGTAAAGTGGAAGGATATCCAGCTTATACTACATACTATGACGATTATACTGGAAGTGATGAAATGTACAGTTGTCAAGGAATATTATTAACACATTTAATGACACCAGAGGAAATAATAGAAGAAGCAAAACAAATGAATGAATACAGATTTAAAAAATTTATAGCATTTTATCCCTTAATCCAGAACAAAAAAAATACTTTTTGGAAAAATATATAAAAGATCAATGGATATTATCAGAATTAATATATCGCTTTTATGATAAAACTATATTTAAAAGAATTAATGAAGAAAATATAAATATAGAAGAAGTTGCTAGACAATATATAAAAAAATAAAATATAGAAGTCTATAGGCTCCTTTCTATATACTAAGAAAGTCAAAATGTTTACAAGCAAATATCAATTTGATATAATTTTAATAGGGTGAAAAAATGAGTAAAGTATTAGACAATAAATGTCCAGGTTGTGGAGCACCAATTCACTTTAAACCAAAATTAGGTATATTTAAATGCGATTACTGTGAAGGAGAATACACTGCAGAACAACTAAAAGACATGGAAAAAATAAATAAGGAAGAAGTAGATACAACAAACTATGTAAACTACAACTGTCCAGACTGTGGAGCAGAAATAATAACAGATGAAAATACAGCTGCAACATTCTGTGTATACTGTGGTAATACATCAATTATAAAAAATAGGCTATCAGGAGAGTTTGCACCAAGCAAAATAATTCCATTTAAAATGGAAAAACAAAAGGCAATAGAAGCATTCAAAAGACTAAGAAAAGGTAGACCACTAACTCCAAAAACATTTACAAGTGAAAATAATATAGAAAAAATACAAGGCGTATATATACCATTTTGGCTATATGAAGTAGATGTTGATGGAACAATAGAAGCAACTGCAACAAGAGTAAAATCATGGTCTTCAGGTGATACACACTATACAAAGACAGATTACTATAATGTAGTAAGAACCGGTACAATGTCATACCATAGAGTTCCTGTAGATGGCTCAACGAGATTTGCAAATGACATGATGAATACAATTGAACCATTTGATTATAGTAAATTAATAGATTATAATCACGCTTATTTATCAGGATTCTTAGCAGAAAAATATGATGTAAATAAAAAAGATGCATTTAAAGACGCAGAAACAAGAACACTAAACTCAACAAAAGAAGAAATGTTAAATAGCATGCATGGGTATTCAAGTAAGACAATAAGGAAAAATAAGCTTGAATCAAAAGAAAAAAATGTTGAATATGCATTATTACCTGTATGGATGGTAAATGTAAAATACAATAATGAATACTATCTATTCGCAATGAATGGTGAATCAGGAAAATTCATAGGAAATATCCCAATAGATAAGAAAAAAACAATACTAATATCAATAATATCATTTGCAGTATCATTCTTAATTTGTGTGGCAATAAGCTATATAATCTTTAATATGGGAGGTGCTGCATGAAAAGAGTAAAACAACTAATAGTAATCACACTATGTCTATTACTGAATATTACAACAGTATTTGCAAGTACAAAAACAATAGAAAGAACAGAAGAAAACGAATATGGAGTAAATAAACATTGGAATATAACAAATAGTAACAAACAAAATATAAAAAAAACTCCATACGTAAATGCAAACGAAAAAGTATATGATTATGCAGATATACTATCTGAAGAAGAAGAAAAAGAAGTATATGAAAAAATCAATAAATTTATAAAAGAAACACATATTGATATGGTATTTGTTTCAATTGATATGCCATACTATAATGATAAACAAAATGAAGATTATGCAGCAGATTTTTATGATTATAATGATTTTGGTATAGATTTTGAACATTATAGTGGAATACTATTATTAAGAAATAAATATTCTAGTGATCCATATTTTGACATGTATACATTTGGAGATGCACAACTATACTTTAACCAAACTAGATATGATGATATACTAGACACCATTTATGAATATTTCTATCAAGATAATAATTATCCAAAAGGTTTAGAAATATTTATAAATAAATGCAAAAAATATTATGATTCTGGATATGCATCAAATTATAAATATAGCTATATAGATGAGAATGGTTATATACATCAGAATTACCATGTTCCATATTTAGCTTGTGGAATAGGTGCATCAGTAATAACACTAATTACAATGCTAATACTAGTAAGAAAAAATAAAATGGTAAGAAAAGCAATAACAGCAAATGAATACTTAGATAAAGGCTCAATAAAATATACACAAAGTATGGACCAATTCGTAAGATCACATACAACACATTATACAGTATCATCAAGTAGTGGTGGAGGATCACATGGTGGTTCATCAGGTGGTGGACACTCAAGCGGTGGAGGAAGACACGGGTAATATACCTGTTTTTCTTTACAAAAAAATAGTAAAAAAACAAAAGAAATATAAACATTAATTTACAATAAAGATAATTTTTGATATAATTTCTATAGGATTACAATGCAGGAGGTAGTTATGGCTAAAAAGAAAAAAAGAAAAGAAACAAAAAAAGATACTGGTTATTTAATAGAACTAAAAGGAATGTTATTAATATTAATATCAATAATAGGGATATGTAAATTTGGAATAGTAGGAGAATTTATAGGACATTTCTCAGCATTCTTTGTAGGTGTTGCTTATAACATACTTTTAGCAGTTCTTTTTATAGTCGGTATATATATGATTATTAAAAGAGATTATCCGATATTTTTTTCATCAAAGCTAATTGGAATATATGCAATAGTAATATCGATTTTAGTATTTTGCCATATTGACTATATAAAACAATTACAAACATCAGGAACACAAATATTTACAGAAACAATAGATAACCTAATGGCCTTTGCCAATAAAACAGGACAAATACAAGGTGGAGGTATGGTAGGTGCTGCTTTTTCATGGGCATTTGTATCATTATTTACAATAGAAGGCACAAGAGTTGTATGTATTGCATTAATAATATTTGGAATAGTAATGTTTACAGGCGTATCAATATACGATATGCTAGCAGCAAGTAAGAACAAAGTATCAAATGCATTAAAACGTGCTGAAAGTAAATCAAAAGAAAAAGAAAAAGAACTTAAAATTGAAATACCAAATGAAGATGATGATGAAATAGAAGAACCACCAAAAGAAGAACCTTCAAAAGAGGAACATAAACTTGTAATATCAAGTTTTGATGAACTAAAAAAACAAGAACCACAAGAAGAATCAGTTGTTGTAGATAAAGATGATATAGAAATAATAATGCCAGAAGAATATGAAGAAAACAAAGAATATAAATTACCACCAATTGATTTATTAAATAAACCAAAAAAGAAAAACCTATCAGTAAATAAATCAAAAATAAATGAAACAGCAGAAATATTAAAAAGTGTATTCCATGACTTTAATATAGACGGGCATGTTGTAACAGCTCATGTGGGTCCTGCAGTAACTCAATATGAAATGGAAATAAAAGCAGGAACAAAACTAAGTAAAATACTTGGAATACATAGAGAAATAGCACTTGCTCTAGCAGCAAAAGATGTTAGAATTCAAGCGCCAATTCCAGGAAAGAAAACTGTAGGAATTGAAATCCCAAATGCTCAAACAGCAATGGTATCAGTAAGAGAAATACTAGAAACAATAAAACCAGAAGATGATGAAAAGAAACTATTAGTAACATTTGGACAAGACATAATGGGAAATCCTGTAACATGGCAAATAAATAAAACACCTCATATGTTAGTAGCAGGTTCAACAGGTTCAGGTAAATCAGTATGTATAAACAGTTTAATCGTATCAATGTTAATGCGTACAAAACCAGACGAAGTAAAATTAGTATTAGTTGACCCTAAAAAAGTTGAACTTTCAATGTACAATGGTGTTCCACATCTACTAGCACCAGTTGTAACAGATGCAAGAAAGGCTAATATCGCCTTAAAGAAAATAGTAGTGGAAATGGAAAGAAGATATGACGAATTTGAAAGAACAGGAACAAAAAATATAGAAGGATATAACAAATATATTGATAAACAAAACGAACTAAATCCAAATGAACAACAAAAACACTTACCATTTATAGTAGTAATAATAGACGAACTTGCAGATTTGATGATGGTAGCAGCAAAAGAAGTAGAAGACTCTATAATGCGTATAACACAAATGGCTAGAGCTGCAGGAATTCACTTGATAGTTGCAACTCAAAGACCATCAACAGACGTAATAACAGGAGTTGTAAAAGCAAACATTCCAACAAGAGTAGCATTTGCTGTTTCATCACAAATTGACTCAAGAACAATACTAGATATGGTAGGAGCAGAAAAACTACTAGGAAAAGGAGATATGTTATTCCTTCCACAAGGTGAAAATATTCCAATAAGAGTTCAAGGAACATTTATATCAGACGATGAAATAAAAGCAGTAGTAGACTATACAATATCACAACAAAAGGCAAGATACGACAATACGCTTACGATGGATGACGAAGAAATGAATGCAAAATCATCATTTGATGGTGAGCATGATGCAGAAGAAGAACCACTATATAATGAAATAGTAGAATTTGTTGTAACACAAGGAAAAGCAAGCGCATCATTACTTCAAAGAAGATTTCATCTAGGATATAATAGAGCAGCTAGATGTATAGACCTACTAGAAGAAAGAGGTATAATTGGTCCAAATAATGGATCAAAACCTAGAGAAGTATTAGTAAAATTAGAAGGAAAAGAAGAATAAAATCTTTTCCTTTTAATATACTTATTAAAATATATATTAATAGTATATAATAAACATCCCTTAAATCTTGAAAAAAAACCCATTTTGTGGTATATTTAAATGGGTGATGAAAATGGCATTAAAATGGCTAATTGTAATTATAATATGTTGCTTTTTAGAAGCAATTACAATCAACCTAGTATCCGTCTGGTTTATTGCTAGTGGAATAGTCGCACTAATTACATCATTTTTTACAGACTCATTTGAAATACAACTGGGAGTTTTCGTTATATTGGGAATATTCTTATTAATTACAACGAGAAAACCATTGCAAAAATTAGTAAATCAAAAAAAGGAAAAAACAAATATAGATAGAATATTTGATATGACAGGTGTAGTAACAGAAGAAATTTCAAAAAATAAACCTGGAGTAGTAAAAATTGATGGAAAACAATGGACAGCTGTTTCAGACGAAACTATACCAACAAATAGTATAGTAAAAGTACTACAAATAAATAGTACAAAACTAAAAGTAAAGAAAGTAGAGGAATAAAAATGAATTTTTTAATAATATTATTAATATTAATATTCATCATTGTAATACCAAACATAAAAATAGTACCACAAGCAAAAGTATATGTTATAGAAAGACTAGGATCATATTTCAAAACATGGCATAATGGTTTACAACTTAAAATACCTTTCATAGATAGAGTAGCAAACGTAGTTACACTAAAAGAAGTTGTAAAAGACTTCGCACCACAACCAGTTATTACAAAAGATAATGTTACAATGCAAATAGATACAGTTGTATATTTTCAAATAACAGATGCAAAACTATATACATATGGTGTAGAAAATCCAATAAACGCTATTGAAACATTAACTGCAACAACATTAAGAAATATAATAGGTGAACTAGAATTAGATCAAACATTAACATCAAGAGATATAATTAACTCAAAAATGAGAGCAATCTTAGATGAAGCAACAGATCCTTGGGGAATAAAAGTAAATCGTGTAGAAGTAAAAAATATAATTCCACCAAGAGATATTCAAGAAGCTATGGAAAAACAAATGCGTGCTGAACGTGAAAGAAGAGAAAAAATACTTCAAGCAGAAGGAGAAAAGAAATCAAGCATCCTTATTGCAGAAGGAGAAAAAGAAAGTGCAATATTAAGAGCAGAAGCTAAAAAAGAAGCTCAAATAAAAATCGCAGAAGGTGAAGCAGAAGCAATGCTTAAATTAAAAACAGCAGAAGCAGAAGGTATAAAACTATTAAAAGAAGCAGGAGCAGATAAATCAGTTCTAGCACTAAAAAGTTATGAAGCATTAGCTCAGGTAGCAAATGGTCAGGCAACTAAAATAATACTACCAGCTGAACTTCAAAACATAGCAGCAATTGGCACAACTATTAATGAAATGATAGAAAAAAAGTAAGATAACTTACTTTTTTTTAATTGAGTAACTACTTGGACCTTGTATAACATTACCATCTATATCATATCTTGAACCATGACAAGGACAATCCCAAGTTTTATCTATTTCATTAAAAATAAGATTGCACCCTAAATGTGGACACTTATACACCACTTTATGTTTAACACCATCTATATCAGTATATATAGCATACTTAATTCCATCAATAATTTCAAAAGTAATATTTGACTTTTTAGGCTTAAAATAAGTAACAACATTATCAAAAATATTTTTAATACAAGAAGAATTAATTAAGCTTTTTCTATTAATTGAAACAAGATTCGCATATATATTCTTTTTACCATTAATATAATCTGCTAAGATTGATGCAGCTAACATACCATTTGAAAATCCCCATTTATTAAATGCAGTCGCAACAAAAATATTTTTTTCAACCTCATCAATAATTGGCAAATAATCAGTTGAAGTAATATCATAATTATACCAGCTATACTCAATTGGATAATTAAAATGTCTTTTAAAATCATTAATTACACTATTTAAATTATTTTTATGATTTAATTTACCACCTAATAAATCATTTCCACCTGCATATATCATAAAATCTTTATAGTATCTAATAGACTTAATACTATCATCATTACTAATCATATTACATTTTATATTTTTTAAAACGTGAGATCCAATTAAATATTCCTTTGTAATATTAGTAACTATGGGAAAGAATAATTTTTTTACTAAAATAGGATAATGAGTACATATAATAATTTGTTTAGCCTTAATTTTATTTTTGTTAGTTTTTACTAAAAAATAATCTAACTTTCGACTAATATTTATAGCCCTTGTATATTCATAAATGCTAAACTTTTTCATACATAATTCCTTAACAGAATTAATATATTTAATAGGATTAAAAACATAAGAAAAATCAGTTTTTATACCATATATACATGGATATCCATTAGGTAATTTATTTATAGTGCTACAATTTATAACATTATCCAAGATAGCTTTTTCATTATTAATCTTTTCAATATTATCCTTAGAATTAGTGAATATATATGAATCATTTTTACATAAATCACAATCAATATTATATTTTTTAATCATACCAATTAAACTTTTAACAGAATATAATTGAGATTCTAAATACTTAAAACAAAGATCCTTGGAAATTCCTTCAATTTTTTGATAATTATATTCTTGCATGACAGAAATTTTACCAGTTGATTTTCCAGTAATTCCATTACCAACTATACTTGAATCAATTAATACAATTTTTTTATTACTATCAAAAAGTTTTAAAAGAGTAGTCATCCCCGCCATACCACCGCCAATAATCAATACATCACAATCAATATTTTTTTTTGTTATACTAATACTATGTTTAGTGTTTTGCCAAATTGATTTATTCATGTAATCACCAATTATATAATGTACAAAATACAATGATATATTCAATTGACAAAATTAATATTTTGCTGTATCATTAATTTGAATAGAAAGTAGGAGTAATCATATGAATTGTAATAAATGTGGAGCATTATTAGAAAATAACAGTACTTTTTGTAAAAATTGTGGAACACCAGTAACACCACAACCAATAGAAGGACCAATCCAAGCAACGCAACCAGTAGGTCCACAACCAATAGAAGCAGGCCCAATACCAGCAGCGCAACCAGTAGGTCCACAACCAATAGAAGCAGGTCCAATTCCAGTAGCGCAACCAGTAGGTCCACAACCAATCGAAGCAGGTCCAATTCCAGTAGCGCAACCAGTAGGTCCACAACCAATAGAAGCAGGCCCAATACCAGCAGCGCAACCAGTAGGCCAACAACCAATCGAAGCAGGTCCAATTCCAGTAGCGCAACCAGTAACACCACAACCAATAGAAGCAGGTCCAATACCAGCAGCGCAACCAGTAGGTCCACAACCAATCGAAGCAGGTCCAATACCAGTAGCGCAATCAGTAACACCACAACCAATCGAAGCAGAAACAATAGTAGTAGATCAACCAGTACAGCCTACACAACAACCAATCCCCAATCCACAATTAGAACAACTAAATTATATAAAACAAAATGAAGTAAATCCAATGGGACTAGAACTTCCATCATTTGAACCAATAAAAGAGAATGAAACTAAAAGAAAAAAACATTCTATCTTACCAATAATATTAATTTTATTAATCATACTTGGTATAGGTGGATTTATAGCTTATAAGTATTTTTTTACTCCATCAAATAAAGTAGTAATAGGAATAATTAATGGAACATATGACAAACTTGAAAATGTAATAGATAAGTCACAAGCAATTGATTTTGAAAATAATTCTATAACAGTAATTGGAGATTTAGTATTAGATACTAATATAGAAGGATTAGAAGATTTAAAAAATATTAAATTTAACTACAAATCTGGGATAGATTATAAAAATAAAAAAATGGAATTTGGTGGAAGCATATCAGAAAATAATGTAAATTTAATAAATGTAATAATGTATATGCTAGATAATAATGCATACATTTCCTTTATAGATGATTATGATGGATTGTTGAAAATAGATACAACAGAAAAAAATCTTGATGAATTAATGGCTATAGAAAAAACAAAATTTACAAAAGAAGATATAAAATTTATATTAGAATCATATAAGAATATATTAATAGAATCATTAGATATGAATGATTTTAAAAAATCACAAGCAAATATAATAGTAGATGGACAAGAAACAAATGTATCAAAATACACATATGATCTAAATAATGAAAATATAGAAAAATTATCAAGTAAAATTATAGATAAATCATTACAAAATCAAGAGTTATTAGCAACACTTGCAAAAATCTCAGAAAAAACTGTAGAAGAAATTAAATCAGAATTAGAACAATCAAAGTTTACACCAGAAACCAAAGCATTAAATTTTACAATTAACTTCTATACAAAGGGAGTAACAAATGATTTTGTAGGCGTAGATATACTAAATGAAACAATTGGAAATGTTGAAGTTAGAATAAATAAGAATAGTACTATTATTGACTTAAAGAATAATAATGAGACACTTGCAACATATATAATTAAATCAAACAGTAAAGAAGATATTACAATAGAATTTGAATCATTTCAAGAAAAAAAATCTGGTTCAATAAATCTAACAAGTAAAGAAATTGATAGCAATAATTATGAGGGTACAATAAAATTCAATTATAATTTCAATGGTCAAACATTTACAGCATCATCAAATTATACAATGAAAATTGGCAACGAAATAGCAAATATCGATGTAACTGGAGCAAAACCAATGGAAGAATTGACAGAAGAAGAACAAGCAGCATTATATGAAAAAATAATGCCGCGAATAGAAAATTCAAAACTATATAGTTTTATTAATTCTTTTTTAAGTACAGAATCATATGAAACACAAGGAGAGATTAACAATACGTTATAAAAGAACTACCTGTTAAGGTAGTTCTTTAAATTTCCTTCTAACTTTGGTAAACCATAATTAGAATTATAATAATTAGGATATTCATTAAGATGTGCAAGTGCAATTTTTGCAGTCATTTCTAAATCATCATTAGTAATATTAGTAAGAGGATTAATATAACCATGCTCAAGTTCAATATTTATTCCAGTTAAAAAATCATTTGCACTAAATTGATCAAACCGAACATTTAACTTATTTGCAATCCTAATAGCATCATATAAATCAAACATTAAATCACCAATATATTATATGAATTACTTTGACTTTTAATATAATAAGTAATATAATTATTAATAGGATAGAGAGGTAATTTATGAGAAAGAAACCATTTGTATTATGCCTAATGGACGGTATGGGCATAGAAGATGCAAAATCATATACAATATATGATTCGCAAGTTATGCCAACACTAGATGAATTAACAAATAGATATTTATTTACCAGCTTAGAATCAAGTGGAAAAAAAGTTGGACTTAGCTCTGAAGCATCAGCAACAAAGGAAATCGGATACTTAAATATTGGTGCAGGAAGTGTTGTAAAACAATCAATAGAAATAGTAAATGATAAAATAGAACAAAATCAACTTTTTAATAGTGCATCACTAAAAGTAGTAACTGATCATGTTATTTCTAATAATTCAAAATTACATCTAATATCATTAATAGGAGATAAATATAGTGACGATTCACTAATACATCTTAGAAAAATGATTGAATATTGTACTAGCATAGGAATTAAAAAAATATACTTACACTTATACTTAGGAGCAAATAACAATTCTCTTAACAAAACATTTCCTAAATACACAGTATTAGTGCATAGAATTACAAATGTATATCCAAATGTTAAAATAAGCCTAATAGCAGGAATAAAACATATAAAAGATTCCTCTGGTATAACAGTTATAAAAGAATTATATAAAATAAGCGTAGGAGGAATAGGAGAACATTGGATAAATTATAATGATGCAGTTGACAGCAACTATAAAAGAAAAAATCTAGAAGAAAACATAGTTCCATTCTTAGTTGCTGAAGATGGCCTAATAGAAAACACAGATGGAGTATTTTTATTTAACTATGAAAACGATTTAGGATCATTATACACAGACCTTTTAATACAACCATCAAAATATATGTACACAAATAATACAGGAATAAACATTAAAATAGCATCTCTATTTCCACTACAAAACCAAACAACAGTTAGCTGCCTAAGTTATGAAGCAATTAATACATCATTTTACGGAACACTTAATCAAAATGGAATAAAACATATATTAATAGGTGAAAAAGAAAATATTCCATATCTAAACTATTATTTTAATGGATGTAATAATGCTGCTGGATCACAATTAATTCCAATAGAAGTACAATCAACCGGTGACTATGACATAGATATGGCATCAAAATATCAATTAATAACAAACAAAGCACTTGAAGCAATAAACAGTAATTATTATGATTTAATAATAGTAGATTATCAAATAGTAGATGGAAATAAACAAAGAACAACAGAAAATATAAAAGCCGCACTTTCTAATTTAGACAAAAATATAACGCAACTATATAATTCCGTAATAGGAAAAAATGGAATTTTATATATAACATCATCATATGGAATAAATGAAGTATTATATAATAACAAAGAAGAATTAGTAAATGTAAACTTTTCAAAAAAAGTACCATTTGTAATAGTAGATAATGAAATATCAAAAGATAACTATGCGCTACAAAGTGGTGGATTAAGTGACCTAAGTACAACAATATTAAATGCATTAGAAATACCTAAAATGCAAGGTATGACTGGACAAAACCTACTTCTCCATAGAACAATCAGTAAAACTAAAAAAAAGAAACAAACAAAACTACTATTAATAGTTTTAGTATTTGTGATTATACTAGTTGTAGCAGTAGTTGCACTTATGTATTTAGGACTTATTTAGGTGATCTATGAAAAATAAAGGATTCACATTAATAGAAATACTAGGAGTAATAACACTCCTAGCACTTTTATCAACAATAATAATTCTATCAGTAAATAAATCATTAAAAAACTCAAAAGAAACACTATCAGAAATACAAATAGAAGAAATAAAATCAGCGGCAGCAATGTGGAGAACAGATAATATTGAGCTAATCCCAGAAAATGATTATTATATAGTTTCACTACAACAACTAAAAGATGAAGGATATATAAAAGAAGATATTATAAATCCTAAAACAGATTCACCATTTGATAATAATATTCTTATAGAAATTGGAATGAATGAAATACAAATAGGTAATAATGACAACATAGCACAAAAAACAAATACATACATTAATCAAGAAATACAAGCAATAAAGGATAAACTACTTTATTCAACACCAGATGGTATATACTATTATAATACTCAAGGTAACCTTGAAAGAGATGTTAATATAATCTATCCGACAAGAAGTTGGAATAAACCTAAAGGAAATATTTTAATACATAATCATCAATTTATAAGTGGATGTATACAAATAAATGGAATAAACTATGATATCTATAAAACAACAATAACACAACAAAATTATCCATGTTCAACAACAAGAGGAGAAAACCTATTCGTAAATGGTGATTTATCTTTAGGAGATAATACTGGTTTTAACAGTTTTACATATAATTCGGATGATGGTGGATATTTGAGTTATACTACAAGTAGTAACACTACAATATTTGGAGGCGAGTTTATACCTATTGATGCAGAAAAAAAATATGATTATGGAGTTACCGTAAAAACGAATAATACTTCTGCTAGAGTATATATGGGATTTGTTCCTATCGATATTGACCACAATATTATTCAAACATATCAATATACGTACATGGCAAATACCTTAACTACCTTAGCTAAAGATTTAAATAATGGTGATACTTATGTATATTTAACAGATATGACAAATTGGAACACAGAAACCTCAAACACATATAATCACGGCTTCATATTTTGGAATTATGTAGATTCAACAGGATATCATTATTCAGAATTAACATATTCTAGAAACGCATGGAAAGATTTATATAATAATAATACAACAGAAGTTACAGATAATATAGAAATTAATAAAGAGGTAGATGGCGAAGTAGTTAACCGCATAAAATTGAAATCTGCGTGGAACAAAGGAAATATCCCTATGGGAACTAAGTTAAGTCAATCTAATGATGGCCCATCATATCAGTATACATTTGTAAATGGAGGATACTTATCGTCTAATTGGACTACTAAATCAGCTATACTTCAAGGCATTGGTAATACTCACGAGTATAATAAATTCAAAAATGGTCAAAAATATTTTAGATTTATGGCTTTGCCTGATCACAGTGCTTTACCAAACGTAACAACGTACTACAAAGATTTCTATCTAAGAGAAATAGTAGAATAAAAACAGTTCATTTTGAACTGTTTTTGCTTATAAAGAAATATTTTTAAGAATAATAAATATTTAAAAATATATAAAATTATAGTATAATTATCTTGGTGATTATATGTTATACTCGTCAGTAAATAATGAAAAAATAAAAAATATAAAAAAATTAAACAATAAAAAATATAGAGATGAAACTAATTTGTATTTAGTAGAGGGAGAACATCTAGTAAAAGAAGCATATGAAAATAATGTACTAGAAGAACTAATACTATTAGAAAATACAAATATTAATTTAGATATAAAAACAAGTTATGTAACTGAAAATGTTTTAAAATACATAAGTAATTTAGATTCACCAAATGGAATAATAGGAATTTGTAAAAAGAAAAAAAACACATTAAAAGGAAACAAAATTGTGATACTTGAAGATATACAAGATCCTGGAAATCTAGGAACAATAATAAGAAGCTCTATAGCATTCAATGTAGATACACTAGTACTAAGTAGTAATACAGTAGATTTATATAATCCTAAAGTAATAAGAGCTACCCAGGGGATGATATTTAAACAAAATATAATTATAGAAAATAATCTAGAAGAATTAATTAAAAATCTAAAACAAAATAACTATACAATTTACACGACAAATGTAAAAAATGGAAATAGTTTAAAAACTATTGAAAAAAAAGACAAACTTGCTATAATAATGGGAAATGAAGGAAATGGAGTAAGTGATAAACTTAACTTACTTGCAGATGAATATTTATATATAGATATGAACAAAAACTGTGAATCATTAAATGTCGCAGTCGCAACAAGTATAATACTTTATGAATTAGATAAGTAGGTGAAATATGAACTACATTTATATAGGAGATATAGTAAATACCCATGGAATAAAAGGTGAAATAAAAATAATTTCACACTTTAAATATAAAAATAATGTATTTATAAAAGGTACACCAATATATATTGGAAAAGATAAAGAAAAACAAATAATAAACAGTTATAGAAAACATAAAATGTTTGATATGATAACACTTCTAGGATTTAACGATATAAATGAAGTATTAAAATATAAAGGTGAACCAGTATACATAGATAAAAATGAAGTAAAAATAGATGGTATTTTAAATGAAGAACTTATAAATATGGATGTATATAATGAAGACTCATTCATAGGTAAAGTAACAGATATACTTAATAACGGTGTATATGACATATTAGTTATAGAAAAAGAAAATAATAGAAACTTAGTTCCAAACATAAATGAATTTATAGAGAATATTGACTTAGAAAACAAAAAAATACAAATAAATATGATAGAAGGTTTAATAAATGAGAATTGATATATTAACACTATTTCCAAATATGTTTGAAGGAGTATTTAATGAATCCATTATAAAAAGAGCTATTGAAGAAAAAAAAGTTGAAATAAATATAATTAACTTTAGAGATTATACTAAAGATCCACACAATAAAGTAGATGACACACCATACGGTGGAGGAGCAGGAATGGTTCTAACATGTCAACCAATATTTGACTGCGTAGAAAGTATAAGAACAGAAAACTCTAAAGTAATATTATTAACACCAGCAGGAATACCATATAAACAAAAAATGGCATATGAATTATCAAATGAAAAACACCTAATAATAATTTGTGGACACTATGAAGGATTTGATGAAAGAATAACTACTATATGCGACTATGAAATATCAATAGGTGATTATGTACTAACAGGTGGAGAAATACCAGCTATGGTACTAGTAGATTCAATTACTAGATTACTACCAGGAGTAATAAATGAAGAAAGCCACAGAGAAGACTCATTTAAAAAAGATGTTATGAATGATATATACTTATTAGATTACCCTACATATACAAAACCAGCAGATTTTAGAGGACTAAAAGTACCAGAAGTATTAATATCAGGACATCACGAAAATATAAGGAAATTTAGATACGAAGAAAGCCTTAAAAGAACCAAAGAAAGAAGACCAGATTTATTAGAGGTGAAAAAATGAAAAAAACTAAAAAATATCACTTATATGAGAAAAAAATTAAAGAAAACAAAGTTAAACTTAACTTAGATATTGAAAAAGGATATACTATTAAACCAAAAAATAAAATGAAATATGAAGGAATAGTAGTAAATAGTATGACAATAATTAACAATGAATTAATACAAACTCTATTAAGAAAAAAAATAAAGAAAAAATTAGATTCATACCTACAATTTTTAATAATAGTACTAGATGAAGATGATACAGATGCAGGACACTTAATGTTTGCGTTAAACGACCTAGAACGATATAGAAGACTAGTAATAAATAACTATAATAAATATCTAGATCAAAAATATCTAAAACTATTAAAAAACAAAATGGACTTAATTGAGCAAGAATTAAAATCAAAAATAAAAATAAACGTAAACAGTTTTAATTTTGAAGAAATGGAAATGGAAGAACCAAAAAAAGGAAAAAATAGATAAAAACCTATTGATTAATTAAAAAAAATATGTTAAAATTTACTACGTTGTGATCCGCTTTAGAAAATCTATATGATCATATAAAAAAAGGAGAGTGACATTGTGAATTTAGTTGAAAAGATAACTAAAAGTCAAATAAGAACAGATATTCCAGAATTTAGAGTTGGAGATACTGTAAGAGTTGACGTAAAAATTATCGAAGGAAAAAGAGAAAGAATTCAAGCATTCGAAGGAATAGTAATGGCAATTCAAGGAACTGGTGTTGCTAAAAACTTCATAGTAAGAAAAATTTCAAGTGGAGTTGGAGTAGAAAGAACTTTCCCAGTAAACTCACCAAAAGTAGCTGGTGTAGAAGTAATTAGAAAAGGTAAAGTTAGAAGAGCTAACCTAAACTACTTAAGAACTCTAAAAAAACAAGCAAAAATCAAAGAAAGAAATTAAGGCTAATGCCTTTTTTTTATTATAAAAATAATGTATAATATAAATGGTGATTTAAAATGAAAATAAATAAAAAAGAAATACTATCATATGTTGGAATACTAGTAGCAGTAATTCTAATCAGAACATTCATAGCTACCCCAGTAAAAGTAGATGGCTCTAGTATGAATCCAACACTAAAAGAAAATGATATATTGATATTAAAAAAATATGATAAAAGTATAGAAAGATTTGATATTGTTGTAATAAACTATAAAAAAACAAAATTAGTAAAAAGAGTTATAGGACTTCCAGGAGAAAAAATAAAAATAAAAACAACTAAAGTTGGTAATAATTACTTTAGTGAAATATACATAAATGGAGAAAAACTAGAAGAAAACTATGGAAAAGAACCAATACAATCAGATGGACTTGCTCATGAAGAAATAACACTCGCAAGTGATGAATACTTTGTATTAGGAGACAATAGAAATAATTCAAGTGACTCAAGAATAATTGGACCAATCAAAAAGAAAGATATAATGGGTGTAACTACAACGAGAATAATACCTAAATTTGGTAAAATAGATAAATAATATTAATAGTAAGAACTAAAATTAAATAAAAATATATTAAAGACTAGAAATAACATATTTATATATGCTATACTTAAAGAGTAGGAGGTATATATGAAGAATAGACATTTAATAGACATAAAAGATTTTTCAAAAAAAGAAATAGACGATTTAATTAAAGTAGCCAATGATATCATCGATAATAGAGATAAGTATTCTCATAAATGTGATGGTAAGATATTGGCTACTTTATTTTTTGAGCCAAGCACAAGAACAAGACTAAGCTTTGAATCAGCAATGCTAAGACTAGGAGGAAAAGTACTAGGATTCTCAGAAGCCTCATCATCATCAACTGCAAAAGGAGAAACACTAAGCGATACAATTAGAGTAGTAGGAGGATATGCAGATATTATTGCTATGCGTCATCCAAAAGAAGGAGCACCAACTGTCGCAATAAAAAATTCAATAGTTCCAATAATAAATGCAGGAGATGGAGGACATAACCATCCAACACAAACACTAACAGATTTACTCACAATAAGTAGAGAAAAGGGTAGACTAGATAATCTAACAATAGGACTATGTGGTGACTTAAAATTTGGAAGAACTGTCCACTCACTTATAACAGCAATGTCAAGATATAAAAACATAACATTTATATTAATTTCACCAAATGAACTAAAACTACCAGACTATATGAAAGAAGAATTAGAAAAAAACAAAATAAAATATATAGAAACAACTAATATAGAAAAATATATGAATGAATTAGATGTACTTTATATGACGAGAGTACAAAAAGAAAGATTCTTTAATGAAGAAGATTACCTAAGATTAAAAGATTATTATATCCTAACAAAAGATAAATTAAAAACAGCACAAAAAAACTTAATAATACTTCATCCATTACCTAGAGTAACAGAAATAGCAAAAGAAGTAGATGACGATAAGAGAGCAAAATACTTTGAACAAGCATACAATGGTGTATATATAAGAATGGCTTTAATACTAAATCTCTTGGAGGTAAAATAATGAATATAGATACAATAGAAAATGGATATGTAATAGACCATATTACAGCTGGAAACGCAATGAAAATATATGAACTATTAAAACTAAATGAACTAGAATGCCAGGTAGCACTAATAACAAATGCTAAAAGTAAAAAAACAAAAATAAAAGACTTAATAAAAATAGGAAAACTAATAGATATAGACTTTGATAAACTAGCATTTATTGATCCAAATGTAACAGTAAATATAGTAAAAGACAATAAAATAATAGAAAAAAGAAACCTAGAACTACCAGAAAAATTAGTAAACGTAACAAAATGTAAAAATCCAAGATGTATAACAAGCATAGAAAGAGACTTAGACCAAATATTTAATTTGACAGATAAAGAAAAACAAACATATAGATGCGCTTACTGTGAAATGAGTCTAGAAAAATAGTATACAATAAAAAAGGAGAAAATATGTATATAAAAGAATTTTTAAAAAAATATAAAACAAAAAACATAAAACTATTTGTAGATATGGACGGAGTAATAGCAGATTATGATTTTGGGATTCCAAAAGACTATGATAAAAAAAGACCACTATATGATAATATAAAAAAAATAGAAGACATATCAAAAATGGAAAATATAGAACTATATATTTTATCAGTAACAAGAATGACAAATGGAATAGAAGAAAAAAATACCTGGTTAGATAAATATGTTTCATTTATAAAAAAAGAAAATAGAATAATTTTATCAAGAGAAGAAAATAATTTTATAGAATCATCAATATTAAAAGCACAATACCTAAAAAATATAGAAAGAAATAACAATCTAATAATAATTGTTATAGATGATGATCCTAAAGTATTAAAAGAAATAAATAATCAAAATAAAGACGCTATACTCCTAAAAGATACAGCATTAGTCGACTAAAACAATAAAAAAACCAATTTTTTATTTATAAGTTTATATATTTGTGATATAATCTATAATGTGGTGATTATATGAAAATACACGACTTGAATATTAATTACTCAAGATATGGAAATATTAAAGGACAAAGTATAGTTTTATTACATGGCTGGGGACAAAATATAGAAATGATGAAACCAATTGGAGACAAATTAAAAAAAGATTTCGATATAATAATTTTTGATCTACCAGGATTTGGAAAAAGTGATGAACCATCAAGCGTCTGGACATGTTATGATTATATGGAACTTATTCACGATTCATTAAATGAATTAAAAATTAAAAATCCAATAATTATAGGACATTCATTTGGAGGTAAAATCGCACTTTTATATGCAAGTAAATATGAAGTGAAGAAACTAATATGCTTAGCGAGTCCATTTTGTAAAGAAATACAAAAGCTTACACTAAAAGTAAGATTTCTAAAATTTATGAAAAAAGTACCAGTAATAAATAAACTAGAAGGATTCGCAAAAAAACATATTGGTTCAACTGATTATAAAAATGCAAGTGGTATTATGAGAAATATTCTTGTTGAACATGTAAACCTTGATATCACCGATGAAGTAAAAAAAATAAAATGTCCAACATTACTTATATGGGGAACAAATGATAAAGAAGTTTCGATTGAGCGAGGATATGAATTAGAAAAATTAATCAAAGATGCAGGCTTAGTTCAATATGAAGGATGTAGTCATTATGCATATTTAGAAAGAATTGGACAAACAATAAATGTTTTAAAAAGTTTTTTAGGAGTTGATAAAAATGAAGATTAAAGTTGGAGTTATATTCGGCGGTGAAACCGTTGAACACGAAATAAGCATTATTTCTGCAGTACAAGCTATGAATAAAATGGATACAAATAAATATGATATTGTACCAATTTATATCGCAAAAGATAGAACATGGTATACAGGAAAAATGCTTACAGATATGGATGTTTATAGAGATATGAGTTTACTTAAAAGATATGCAAAAGAAGTAACACTATGTAAAAAAAATGGAGGATATTTCCTAGTAAATACACATGGATTATTTAGAAAAGATATATCAGAAATAGATATTGCATTCCCAATTGTACACGGCGTTAACGTAGAAGATGGAACATTACAAGGTTACTTAGATACAATTGGAATACCATATGTTGGAAGTAGAGTAATAGGAGCCGCACTTGGACAAGATAAAGTTATAATGAAACAAGTATTTGAAAGTGCAGGAATACCTATTGTTCCATATACATGGTTTTTTGATTCAGACTACTATAATAATAGAGAAGAAGTACTTAAAAATATTAAAAAACTTGGATTCCCAGTAATTGTAAAACCTGCTAATCTTGGAAGTAGTGTAGGTATCGACATAGCTAAAACAGAAAACGATCTATTAAAAGTAATAGAAGATGCAATAAAATATGATACAAAAATAGTAGTAGAAAAAGTAATTGAAAATATGGTAGAAGTAAACTGTAGCGTATTAGGAAATTATGAAAATCAACAAGTTGGTGTTCTAGAAGAAGTAATGGGATCAGATGAAATTCTTTCATATCAAGACAAATATCTAAATGGAGGAAAAACAAAAGGATCAAAAGGAATGGCAAGTACAAGTAGAATCATTCCAGCAAGAATATCTGAAAAAATGACAGAAGAAATCAAAGAAACATCAAAAAAAGTATTCAGAACATTAAACTTAGGCGGTGTTTGCAGAATTGATTACTTAATTAACAAAAAAGAAAAAAAATTCTATGTAAATGAACCTAATACAATTCCTGGAAGTCTATCATTCTACTTATGGGAACCAGCAGGAAAAACATACACAGAACTATTAGATGAAATGATTAATACTGCAATCAAAGACTATAAAAATAGAAGTGGAAAAACATATTCATTCGATACAAATATTTTGAGTAATTTTAATGGTGTAAAAGGAATGAAAGGAAAGTTAAAAGGATAAGAACTAGATAGTTCTTTTTTTTTGATATTATAGATTTTAGCAATTATCGATTTTTTTTATTTGAGTATATTATTATAGGAGGATGAGATAATGAATTGTGATGAAACTATAAGAAAAGCATTAGAAAAAATAAAACGTGATTCTAAAATATGTGGACCTGTTTGTAATTGCTGCTGTAATCCTACAGGACCAATAGGTCCAACAGCGCCAATAGGCCCAACAGGACCAACAGGACCAACTGGACCAATAGGACCAACAGGCCCAACAGGCCCAATCGGAATTGAAGGACCAACAGGCCCAATCGGAATTGAAGGACCAACTGGACCAACTGGACCAACAGGACCAACAGGACCAACAGGACCAATAGGAATTGAAGGAGCAACAGGACCAACAGGACCAACAGGCCCAACAGGCCCAATAGGAATTGAAGGAGCAACAGGCCCAACAGGACCAACAGGACCAACAGGCCCAATAGGAATTGAAGGAGCAACAGGGCCAACAGGACCAACGGGACCAACAGGACCAACAGGACCAACTGGACCAATAGGAATTGAAGGAGCAACAGGACCAACAGGACCAACAGGACCAACAGGCCCAATCGGAATTGAAGGGCCAACAGGACCAACGGGACCAGCAGGTAAGACACCAAACATTACAATTGGTACCGTTACAACAGGTGATCCTGGAACAGAAGCATCTGCAACAATTACAGGTACAGCACCAAATTTTGTTTTAAATTTAACTATCCCACAAGGACCAACAGGACCCGCTCCTGTAACTGTAAATGAAGTAAAAAAATAATAAAAATAAAGGTAAAGTAGCGAACCTGTATACTAAAAAAAATAAAAAATATATGTTTACTTTTTTTCTTATTATGTTGATTTAGTAGCTCTGTTATGATAAAATCAATTATAGTTGTTACTATAGTGTAGTAATTAACATAAGGAGGAATTATGGAATTAAAAGGAACAAAAACAGAACAAAATTTAATGAAAGCATTTGCAGGTGAATCTCAAGCAAGAAATAAATATACTTATTTTGCATCAAAGGCAAAAAAAGATGGATATGAACAAATAGCAGCACTATTTGAAGAAACAGCAAACAATGAAAAAGAACATGCAAAAATGTGGTATAAAGAATTAAAAGGTGGGTCTATTCCAGATACAGTAAGTAACTTAAAAGAAGCAGCCGATGGTGAAAACTACGAATGGACAGATATGTATGAGGAATTTGCTAAAACAGCAGAAGAAGAAGGTTTCAAAGCACTTGCATTAAAATTTAGACAGGTAGGTGCTATTGAAAAACATCACGAGGAAAGATTTAGAAAACTACTAAAAAATATTGATGATGAAGTAGTATTCTCACGTGATGAAGAAAAAATTTGGATTTGTAGAAATTGTGGTCATGTCGTAGTAGGAAAAAAAGCTCCAGAAATTTGTCCAGTTTGTGCACATCCACAAAGCTATTTTGAAATAAAAGCAGAGAACTATTAAAAAAATTCATAGATTATTCTATGAATTTTTTTTCCATTGCCAATTTCTTATTTCTTCCATATCCACACCATATTCTTTAATATACTCTTTATGCATAATCAATTTATTATTCATTTTCTGAATTATATGAGCTCCAGTATTATGTAAATCTGGAAGTTTTTTAACAATTTCAATAACTATGTGATATCTATCTATTTGATTTTGAACCCTCATATCGAATGGAGTAGTAATCGAACCTTCTTCAATATATCCAAGTATCTTAATATTCTTATTATTTCTTTCAAATAAAAGATTTTTAATTAAAGCAGGGTAACCATGATTTACAAAAACAATTGGCTTATTTTTAGTAAACATCATATCAAATTCTTCATTAGACATACCATTATCATTAATTTTTTTATCCTGTAACCTCATCAAATTAATTACATTTATAAATCTAACTTTAACATCAGGAAGATACTCATGTAACAAAGTAGTTGCCGCTAAAGCTTCTAAAGTAGGTGTAGAACCCGCACAAGCAAGAACTATATCAGGTTCCTCCAAATAATCATTACTAGCAAATTCCCATATACTAACACCTTGTTTAAAATGTAACTTAGCTTGCTCCAAAGTCAACCATTGATTTGTAGGATGTTTTGATGCAACAATAGCATTAATTTTTTGTCTTGACTTCAAACAACTATCAAATGTAACAAGTAATGTATTAGCATCAGGTGGTAAAAATAAATTAATTATATTAGATTTTTTATTAGCAAGATGATCCAAAAAACCTGGTTCTTGATGAGTATATCCATTATGATCTTGTTGCCATACATTAGAAGCAAGTATATAGTTTAGAGAAGGAATATCCTTTCTCCAAGGAATCTCTTTAGTCATCTTTAACCATTTTGCATGTATATTCGCCATTGAATCAACTATTCTAATAAACGCTTCATAACTAGCAAACATGCCATGCCTTCCAGTTAAGGTATAACCTTCAAGCCATCCTTCACACAAATTTTCATTTAACATTGAATCCATAACCCTACCATCACTTGATAAGAACTCATCATTTTCAAATCTTGTCATATTCCATGTTCTATTTGTTGACTCAAACACATGATTAAGTCTATTAGACATCGTTTCATCAGGACCGAATATCCTAAAATTGTTAGGATTAAGAATAAATACATCTCTTATATAATTTCCTAATTCAATCATATCTTGTTTAATAGTTTCTCCAGGTGATTTAACTCTTACCTCATATTTATTTAAATCAGGAAGATTTAATGCTTTAACAACACCAGGATTTGTATTAGGATTTGCGCTCATCCTCATAATTCCAGTAGGAGCAAGCGCCTTTAACTTATCTATCAATTTTCCATTTTTATCAAATAGTTCTTCAGGCTTATAACTCTTTAACCAATTATATAAAAGATCTAAATGTTCATCTTTTGACATATCTATAGGTACTTGATGAGCCCTAAATGATCCTTCAATTTGTTTATCATCAACTACTTTTGGACCTGTCCATCCCTTTGGAGTTCTAAGAATTATAATAGGCCAAAAAAACTTTTCGGCAGAATTTAAATTTCTAACCTTATATTGTATTTCCTTTATATCATTGATTACTTTATCCAAAGTTTTAGCCATTTCAGCATGCATTATCATAGGTTCATCGCCTTCAACATAATAAGGTTTCCATCCATACCCATGAAAAAAGCAATCTAATTCATCATGCGTCATTCTAGACATAATTGTTGGATTAGCAATCTTATATCCATTTAAATGCAATATTGGAAGAACAGCACCATCACTTCTTGGATTTAAAAACTTTAAACTATGCCAAGATGCAGCTAGAGTAGAGGTTTCAGCCTCACCATCACCAACAACACATGCAGCAATTAAATCTTTGTTATCAAAAACGCTACCAAATGCATGTGCAAGAGAATAACCAAGTTCACCACCCTCATGAATAGATCCAGGAGTCTCAGGAGAAACATGCGATGAAATCCCACCAGGAAAAGAAAATTGCTTAAATAATCTTTTTAAACCTTCTTTATCTTCAGTAATATGCGGATATACCTCACTATATGTTCCCTCCAAATACGTATTTGATACAATGCCATTGCCACCATGACCAGGTCCAGATATATATATCATATTTAAATCATACTTTTTAATTATTCTATTTAGGTGAACATAAATAAAATTTTGTCCAGGTACAGTTCCCCAATGACCAACTATTTTTTTCTTTATATGTTCTTTTCTTAATGGCATTTCTAATAATGGATTATCTAATAAATATAGCTGACAAGCAGATAAATAATTAGCTGCTCTCCAATAGGCATCCATTCTTCTTAAATAATCAACCGTTAATGGCTGTTTTTCTTCATTATTCATGTTTACCTCCATATTATTCTTTTACTATATAATATTTTATAATAAATTTAATCATAAATCAATACAAATAAATTTTAAAAAAAATAAAAAACCTATTGTGATTTAAAAAAAATTATGATATATTATATATGTTCATTTTTTTATTGGACTGTTAGCTCAGTTGGTAGAGCAACTGACTCTTAATCAGTGGGTCTAGGGTTCGAGTCCCTAACAGTCCACCATTTATTTTTTTAAATTATTAAAAAGGTATTGCATTAATAAAAAAAATAATGTATACTTTGTTAGTAAGTGTTATCTGGACTTGTAGCTCAGTTGGTTAGAGCACACGCTTGATAAGCGTGGGGTCGCAGGTTCAAGTCCTGCCAGGTCCACCATTTGATAATAAACTAGGTTATATAAAATCTAGAAAATAAATATCTAACAGAAATGTTAGTTTTTTTTAATTATTAAACCAGTTTTTCTAAAAAAAAGTATTTATACAATTAATAGATGATTATTATTAAAAAAAATGGCTAAAATATTAATGGTGATCCTATTGAAAAAAATAATACTATTAATATTTTTTCTATTTATATTAAATTTAAATATAAAATCAAAAAACTATAACTATGTAATAAATGACGAAACATATGAATATCGATATGTTTCAATTGAAAATCTAAATACAAATAATTTTATTAATTACTTTAAAGAAGTCAATGTTATATCAATTTATCCAAAGGTAAATCCAATATACAAAGATAAAATAGGAAACATATACTATAAGTTTATAAATAACAATATATCAGAAGAAATTGAAAAATTTAAATATAACTATATAAAACTAATAAAAAAAAATAGTTATTCCGATTATAACTATTTATATGTTTCAGGTATAAATATAGATAAAGTATTAATTTATATTAGTAACAAAGAATTAAATAACTTCATAAATAAAACAGGCGCCTCAATTCTTAAATAAACTACTAATAGAAGTATCAAGTGCTTTTGATAACTTTAACATTGTTGTAAGAGAAATGTTTTTAAAATCCTTACAAGATTCAATTTGCTTTATGTATGATATACTCAAATCAGCTAATTCAGCTAAATCTTCTTGAGTTAAATTTCTTTCCTTTCTTAATCTTTTAATATTTTCACTAAACTTTAGATATTGCTTTAATAAATCCTTATTCGCAACCATATTTGCCTCCCGTTTACATTTTCTCATAAAAGTAAAATAAAAACAGTACACTATCGGTGCACTTTATGGTATACTATATATATCTGGAGGTAGTATGTTGTATGTATAATAAACTAAAAGAATATCGTTATAAAAATAATATGACTCTAATCGATGTTGCTAACAAAGTAGGAATAAGTAAAGCATTTTACTGTCAAATTGAAAATGGAAAAAGAAGATTACTATATGAAACAGCAATCAAAATAGCTAATGTTTTTAATGTGAAACCTGATTATTTATTCTATAATGATACACTAAATAATATGAATGAAAAAGATAATTAATCTTTTCATTTTTTATTGTTATAAACTTCTTCTTATGTTAAAATAAACTTAACAAGAGAGGTGTTATAATGTTAAAAGTTAGTGTTTTTCCAGCTGATACCTATGTAGTAGTAAATAAAACAATTTTTAATGACACCGAAAGAAGAATTATAAACCTATTATATCAACCAATTATAGGAAGTTCAGCAGTAAACCTATACTTTACATTATGGTCATTCTTAGATAAAAACGAAATAAAATCATTAGAATGGACGCACCATCATCTAATGGTAAATATGGGATTGTCACTTGATTTGATAGTAGAAGCACGTGAAAAACTAGAAGGAATAGGACTAGTCAAATCATTTTTTAAAAAAGATAATATAAATAAATTTATATATGAACTATATTCACCAATAAGTGCTTATGAATTCTTTAATAATCCATTACTAAACGTCGCAC
This sequence comes from uncultured Caryophanales bacterium, assembly GCA_946624985.1. Taxonomy (GTDB): domain Bacteria; phylum Bacillota_I; class Bacilli_A; order RF39; family UBA660; genus UBA3631. The sequence continues at coordinate 53,698 of CAMOSQ010000006.1, forward strand.
TATATAATAATCTTGGAAAACAAGAATACGAAAAAACTTTATCATTCTTTAAAATACCACGTATAACATTAACAGGATATGAAGATGTAACCTGTAAATTTTCAGATATATATGAAACAAGTATTGGAAACAATCTGAATTACGATTACAACGATATTAAAACATCAAATAAACCAGGATTTGAAATTGAACCAAAATTTAATCTAAACGATATTTTAGGAATGATACCTAGCGATATGTTAAACTATAAAGGAATTACAAAAGAAACAAAAAACTTAATTTATAGACTATCATTTATATACGATCTAAATGAAGATGGAATAAAATATATAATAAATAATTCAATAAACGAAAAACACAATATTGATAAAGAATTACTTAAATATAATTCACAAAAATACTATAAATTTGAAAATGCCGGAAAACTACCAAGCCTAATATATAGAAATCAACCAGAATACCTAAGAAAACCAGTAGGAGATATATCAAAAAAAGCAAAAGCAATATATTACTTTGAAACAACATCACCACACGATTTTTTATATGCAAAAAACAATAATACAGAACCAAATATTCGTGAATTAAAAATTATAGAAAACTTAATGGTTGAATTAAATATGAATCCAGGAGTAGTTAATGTCTTAATAGATTATGTACTTAGAATAAACAATAATAAACTTGTTAAATCATTTGTAGACACTATAGCAGCTCAATGGGTAAGAAATAAAATAGAAACAGTAGAACAAGCAATGAAACTAGCAGAAAAAGAATATAAAAACAAAAAAACTAATATAAAACCAAACAATCAAGTCGCACCTGTTCCAGAATGGTTCAATAAAAATATTGAAGAAGGAAACGTATCATTAGATGAAGAAGAAGAATTCTTAAACAAGCTAAAAGAAGCACGAGGTGAAAAATGAAAAACATAATGGTTGAAATGAAAGATAATGGAGTATCATACAAAGATGAAATATCAAAAAACTTTAACGAAGCTATGAAAAATGAAAATTTCTCAAAACTTGTCACTAAACTTAAATTGCCAAATGAAAAATTAATGAAATATACAACAACATTAGAAGAATGCTCAAATAATTATTATATATGTTCCAATTGTAAAGGACTAATTAACTGTCCATTCGCAATAACAGGATATTCATATCTACCACGTGTAATTGATTCAAGACTAGAATTTGATTATATACCTTGTAAATTTATGAAGAAAAAAATAAATAACGATAACTACAAAAAAAACGTATTTACATTTGGAGTTTCACCAGAAAACTTAGATGCATCAATTGATAAAATCTACAGTAAAGATTCAAAAAGATATGAAGCAATACTTTGGATTAATACATTTTTAGGAAACTATAGAAAAGGTAATACATCAAAAGGGCTATATTTGAGTGGAAGCTTCGGTAGTGGAAAAACATATTTAATTTCAGCACTCTTCAACGAACTTGCTCACGAAAATATAAAAAGCGCAATAGTATTTTGGCCTGAATTCTTAAGAGACTTAAAAGCATCATTTGATTCCGACTTTAAAGAAAAATATGATCTTGTAAAAAATATACCACTATTATTAATAGATGATATAGGAGCAGAAGCAATAACATCTTGGGGAAGAGATGAAATATTCTGTCCTTTAGTTCAATATAGAATGCAAGAACACTTGCCAACATTTTTTACATCAAACTTAGACTTAAAATCATTAGAAGAGCACCTTGCTATTTCAAAAAATAAAGTAGACTATATAAAAGCAAGAAGGATTATAGAAAGAATAGTGCAATTAACCGATCAGATTGAAATGATTAGTAAAAACTTAAGGGGGTAGTATATGAAAAAACTAATTGGACAAAGAGAACTTCTTGAATCAGAAATAAATAAAATAATATTTATTGATCATAGTGGTATAGCATTCGATTTAATCAAATCAAGTAACATATATAAATTTAAATACAGCGACGACACATATCTAATAGATAAACTATGCATTGAATTTAAAAAATCAGTTACAAATAAAGATGACTATATTTTTTACTACAGAAAACTGATTTTTGATGTCTTAACAACATACTATTCAAACAGTAAAAAATTTAAAACCATCATTATGGATTTAGAACAATTCTATAAAAACAAATTAGATAGAAATATTAGAGATAGTGTAGAATGTCTAATTAATGAACTCAAGTTATATAAAAGAAGTATTAACAAAGAATGTATAACAGAAAGAGATAAAAAAACACTTCAAAAATCATTTAACATAAGAGAAAAATTTTCAAAATTCGTAGAAAAATCACAAGACTTATCATATCCGTTTGTTGGTGTTTCTAAACTTCATAGTAAAAGTATAATAACAATAGATTCAAAAAGAGCAGCATACGATGGCGCAATATCAATTAAAAAAACTCATTATGGATATCAACTTGTTATCTATATTACAGACGTCGCATCATATGTAGGAAATGATACAATTCTTTACGAACATGCATATCAAAGAGGAGAATCAATTTATACAAATGTTGATAATAATTCATATATACCGATGTTTCCACACGAAATAACTAGAAACTTCTTTTCACTAAATAGCGGAATATATAAAAAGGCAGTCGCACATTGCTTCAATTTTTCAAATGATTTCGAACTAATTGATGTATCAATAAAACCATGCAAAATTAGAGTATCAAAAAACTATACCTTTGAAGAAATCGAAAGAATAAAAAGTGATGATCCAAATTATGATATGATTTATTTATTATCAAAACTAGCAGATAAGTTAGAATCATATTTTAATTTAGATTATCATACAATAAAAGAACAAAAAAACACAATTATAAGAAAGAATAAAACACAAGAAACAACTGGATCACATATTATAACCATTTCAACACTATTTCTAAACTCATATATTGCAGATATAATGAGCAGAAATAAATATCCATTTATCTATAGAGTAAATGATACTTCACTATCAGATAAACTACTAAATAGTTCTATATACAGTGTTAATGACTTAGGTCATGTTGTAAATAATGGAAACTGTTACGGTAGAGTAACAAGCCCTATAAGAAGCTTTGCTTCATTACTAAATCAGTACTTTGAACTAATGTTACTTGTTGACGATAGATACAAAAAAAATGCAACTATTGATAAAAACGAGTTCATAGAAAAATGGAGTAGTGAACTTCCTAGAATTGTCGATGATTTAAACCTTAGATTATTCTTAAATAGTGAATACAAAGACGCAATTGAAAAAATATTTGGTAAACAATTGACAAAAAAAAGATAAGTGCTATAATTTAAGTATAAATGTTTTGATTAGAACACGACTATTAATGTGATTTTTAAAGAGAATTATCGGTTGGTGCAAGATAATAAAATACTTAATAGTTACTATCTATGAACAGGACTCGAAAGATGTTTCCGGTTAATACCGTTATCTAAATTAAGCTAAATAAAGGATGGTACCGTCGTCATGACTCCTTGATTTGGCTTTTTTTTTCGAGAAATTGAAAGGAGAATTCATATGAATATTAAAGAAAATGAAGAACTAAATGTACTTAATCATAGTTGTGCACATTTATTAGCGCATGCAGTAAAACATTTATATCCAGACGCTAAATTCTGGGTTGGACCTGTCATTGATGACGGATTCTATTATGATATTGATCTAGGAGATAAATCATTAACACTAGACGATTTAGGACCTATCGAAAAAGAAATGAAAAAAATATCAAAAAGTGATAAAAGAATTTCAAGATTAGAACTTAGTAGAGACGAAGCATTAGAAATGTTTAAAAATGATCCATATAAAATAGATATCATAAATGAATTAGAACAAGATGCAATAATTTCAGCATACAAACAAGATGATTTTATTGATCTATGTAGAGGACCACATATGCCTACTACTAAATCTATGAAATATTTTAAACTAATTAAAGTAAGTGGAGCATACTATAAAGGTGATTCTAATAATAAAGTCCTTCAAAGAATTTATGGAGTATGCTTTACAAATGAAGAAGACTTAGAAAAACATCTAAAAGCACTTGAAGAAGCAAAAGAAAGAGATCATCGTAAGATTGGTAAAGAATTAGGTATATATATGATGAGTGATTTAGTTGGTAAAGGTTTACCAATGTATTTACCTAATGGTTTTCTTTTATGGAATCAATTAGAAAACTATATTAGAAATAAAGAGTTAAAACGTGGGTATCTGCACGTTCAAACTCCACCTTTAGGAAATGTCGAATTATATAAAACAAGTGGTCACTGGGATCACTATCGTGATGATATGTTTCCAAAAATGGAAGTTGAGGGTGAAGAGTTCGTTTTAAGACCAATGAATTGTCCTCACCATATGGTTATTTATGGTAATGATATACATTCTTATCGTGATTTACCTATTAGAATTGCTGAAATTGCTCGTGATTGTAGATATGAATCAAGCGGTTCTTTAAAAGGAATTGAAAGAGTTAGAACATTCTGCCAAAATGACTGTCATATCTTCTGTACACTTGAACAGGTAGAATCTGAATTTAAAGGCGTTGTTGATTTAATTTTAGAGTGCTACAAAGAATTAGGAATTAATAATTATCGTTTTGAATTATCCTTACGTGATCCAGAAGATAAGGTTAAGTATCATCAAGATGATGTTATGTGGGATAAAGCAGAAAATATGTTAAGGCAGGTTTTAAATGATTTAGGTATTGATTATGTTGAAAAAATAGGTGAAGCTGCTTTCTATGGACCTAAGTTAGATGTTCAAGTTAAACCAGCCGTAGGTAATGAGATTACATTATCAACTTGTCAATTAGATTTCTGTTTACCTGCTAAGTTTGATTTGAAATATGTAGATGCAGATGGATCTAAAAAGACTCCAGTTGTAATTCACAGAGCTGTATTTGGTTCAATCGATAGATTTATCGCTTATTATCTAGAAGAAACTAAGGGCGTTTTACCTTTATGGCTTTCTCCTGTTCAACTTAACATTATTCCAGTTAATAATGAATATCATTTAGATTATTGTATGGAATTAAAAAAGTTATTTGAAGATAATGATATTCGTGTTAGTCTTGATTCTAGAGATGAGAAATTGTCTTATAAGATGAGAGAAAGTCAAACTAAAAAAATTCCTTATACACTTATTATTGGAGATAAAGAAAAAGAAAGCAATTCAGTAAGTTACAGACTACACGGATCAAATGATACTAGTAGTTTAGATAAAAATGAATTTGTTAAATTAATACTAGACAATATCAAAAATAAAAAATAAATTACTTAGAATAAACATAAAAAGAGAAAAATATTTTTCTCTTTTTGCATGCAGTTTATTAAATATCTTTTTTTAGATCATTTATTTCTTCAATACTTAAACCAGTACATTCAGAAATAAAATCAATATCA
>CAMOSQ010000007.1 GCA_946624985.1 uncultured Caryophanales bacterium
CTTTCTAATTATACCACATTTTTTTAATTTTAATTGAGCGTAATATTACTATTTTGCGAATAAATATAAATTATCTTTCAAAATCATCTTTATTATTTGTAATTTCATTATATAAATCTATTAAATCATCTCTATTCTCCCATAAATCATCATCTTCTATATTAAATCTATTAATATTACTAATAATTGCATTTTTGAAATATCCAAACTTATTTTCAATAAAATTTCCATCTTCATCTTTAAATTTTCTCTCTATTACTCTTGGGACAATATAGTGTATTATTTGTACTAAATCTTTATATGAATTATTATCTTTAAGTAATGTTTCAAATAAATTATCATAATAAAATATTTGTATGTCATTTTCATTAATATAGCCTCTATTTATTAATTCTAATGTAAGAATGTTATGTTCTTCTTCAACAAAAAAAGATGATATTTTGGTTTTATCGTCTTTATCTATTTTTTTATTAGTATTTGTTTCATTAGTATTTATTTGTATGCCCTTTTCCACATCTCCTAAATCCATATCTCCCTTTTGGGTATCTGGTTGCTCATATATTAAATATTCATATTCAAATTGCCCTATTTCATTTTGTTTTTTCTCAATAACTAAATATCCATATCTTTGCAATTCTTGTAAAATATTTCTTATTGCTTTAACTCCCTCTTTACTAATTGATACAAGACCATTTATTGAATAATCCCAATCTTCTGGTAATGAAAGCATAAATGACAATAACCCTTTTGCTTTATATGATAAATTTTTATCTCTTAAATGATAATTGGACATAACAGTATAATTCTTGCTTTTCTCTATTTTAAAAACTGACATTTTTATCCACCTCCATTTTAATAAAATAAAAGAACTGACAATATAAATCAGTTCATTAAATTACACAAAATGGCGTCCCCGAGAGGATTTGAACCTCCAATCTGTCGCTTAGGAGGCGACTGCATTCTCCTATTATGCTACGAGGACATATACTTTATTTTAACATAATTAATATTAAAACAAAGTTTATTTTTTTAAATTCAATTTGATTTTTTTAAAGACAGGGATAGTTTTTCGCGACAATTTTGCGACACTTTCCTTATCTCAATTTCTGTCCTCCCCCCTAAAATAAAGGTTTTCTAAACATTTAACTTCATTTTTAGGAAACTCTTAGGAGGTCGTTACTCTATCCGACTGAGTTACAAGGACATCAATTCACATAATTAATTATACCACTAAATTTTTAATTTTTTTAAAAAATTAGTGTATTTTTCAAATTTTTAGCGAATTTCTAGCCACTTTTTCGCCACTTTTATTTTATTGAACTCTTTCCCAGCCTTTATTTCCTTAACATTTTAAAAGTGGCGTAATCGCCCTCCTAAGAGTAAAGACTATCCAACAACATTTTTTTTATTTTTTTAAACATTTTTAATAATCTTTGTGTTTTTTTGTGTTAATTATAAAAAGTGGGAAAAGATTTATACACTTTTTCGCCACTTTATTTTACCATAAATCCTATCCCAGCCCTTTAAATATAAGGGTTTTATTATTTTATTAACTATCGCTTAGGAGGCGATCGCTCTATCCTACTGAGCTACGGGAACACAATATAATTATAACATATTTCTACTTTTCTAACAATAATAAAAGAAGTCTTTTTTTACTTCTTAGAAATTTTATATTAACCATTCTGATTTTAGCGATACTTCTTATAACTTATTTGTTTTTGTTTTATTTTTTATTTTTTCAATTAATATGTTTGTTAAGTCTTTCCATTCTTCATCTGTTAGCTCTGCTTCATTTGCAATTCTTATAAATTGTCTTCCAGCTTGGCTTTCTGGTAGATAACCTGATATTGTTTTTAAATATTCACGTGTACATTTAGCCATTTCTATAACAAATATTCTTTGTTCGTTTGGAATTTTTAATTCTTTTATAATTTTATCAATCAGTTCATATTTTTTTATAGGAGCTGGTCTTTTTCCGGTTTCGATATCACTCATATAAATCGGTGAAATATCAATTTTCTCTGCAAGTTTTCTTAATGACAATCCTTGTTCTTCTCTTTGTTGCCTAATACACTTTCCAAATGTTTCTTTATCGTATGGTAAATCAACGCTACTAAAATCCATATTATTCCTCCTTAAATTTTATGTTTATTATATATTATTTTTTTTAAATTTTCAAGAAAAAGGAAGTCTTTTTGACTTCCTAAAAATTAAACATTAACCATTCTGGTTTTAATAACATTAACAAACCTATTGCTAGCATTAGTATTCCACCTATTAGATGGGGGTATTTTGTATATCTTGTTGATATTGCTTTTATGTTTAGTGTAAGCATTGCGATTACAAATACTATTATGTCATCTATTAAGAAGAATAGTATGTATATTGCTACATATATTATTGTTTCTAGTGTTGTTGTATTATTAAGTGCTAGAACATTTGTAAATAGTACTGGTAATCCTGCAGAGCATGCTAGTTCTATTACGTTTACGCTTGCTGCTAGTATTATTACTCCTATCGTTGCTAGTATGAAGCTTTTTTCTGTTGTTATTTTTTTTATTTTTTCCATTATGTTTTTTCTTTTATTTTTATCTACTACTTCGCAGCCAGTTCCTTCTTTAATACTTTTATAGAATCCTTTTAGATTTAGGAATGCTCCTACTAGTGCGACTAGTGCGATTAGGTATCTAAACCAGGTTACTTTTGTTAGTAGTGTTGTTGCAATTCCTAACCATGCAAACATAAATATCATATAGATTATTGCTGATGTTGTTAGGAATGTTATTCCTAGAAACCACATTTTTTTTCTATCTTTCATGTTAAATAGCATTGTTATTAGAAATATTAAAACCCACATTGCGCATGGATTAAATCCGTCTATTGCGCCTAGTACTACTGACAGTACTGGCAGTGACAGTTCTTTAGGATTTATTTGTTTTCCTGCTATATTTATTGTATTTATATCTCCATTTATCATTTTTAGTTTAGGTATTTCTTTTCCTTCTAAAATTGGTTTTATCATATCTGTTTCTAATTCATTTGTAAATTTTTCTACTAATTCTTCTATTCCTTCTTTAATTCCGTCACTGAATCCTATGTAATAGTAATTTCCTATTACTGTGAATGGTACATTAGGTGAATCTATTTTTAGTTGTTTTTTTACATTATTCATTATCTCTGCATTGTCTTTATGTCTATCTACTTCATACAAATGTACTTTTAAGTTATCATATTTTTTTTCTAGTTCTTTTAAATATTTTATTTCTGCTTGACAGTGTACACATGTTTCTGAGTGAAATAGGTATAGATTTACTTTTTCTTTTGCGCTTATACTTATTGGTAGTAGTATTAATAATGAAAATAGTAATATTTTTAGTTTTTTCATGATATACGTTCTATCTCCTTTATTATTTCTTTTTTTGTTTTTTCTCCTATTAGTCTTGATATTTCATTATTATTCTCATCTGTGAATATTAAAACTGGTATAATTTCTCCTATATTCCATTTTTCTACCTGATCTTGATCTATATCGTAGTCGTATGATTCTATTTCTATATTTGGATATAGTTCTTGTATTTCTTTCATTGCTTTTTTCATTACTAGGCATCCACTACACCATATTGCGTTAAATTTTAATATTTTCATTTTAAACCTCTTACTAAATTGTTATATATTTTGTCAAAGCTTTTTAGGAATGTGTCTATTTCTTTTTTTGTAGTTAGTGCACTTAAACTTATTCTTACACTTGATTCTGCTCTTTTTTTATCGTTTGTTAGGCTTAGTACTGCTTTTGAAAGTGTTGTATTTGACGAGCATGCACTTTGTGTTGATATGTATATTTCATCTTGTTCAAGTGCGTGTAATAATGTTTCTGGTTTTATTCCTATAACGCTTATATTTAACATAAATGGTATTGAGTGATCGTTACTATTTATGTATACATTTTCGTATTTTTTTAGATTTTCTTTTAAGTAATTATTTATTTCTAATACATGATTATATTTTTCATCTAAGTTGTTTAGCGCTAGTCTTAGGGCTTTTGATATTGAGCATATAAGACCAACTGCTGGTGTTCCACTTCTATATATTGTTGTAGATTTTCCTCCATGTATTAGTGGTTCTAGGTTTATTCCTTCTTTTTTTATTAAGCAACCTATTCCTTTTAAGCCATATATTTTGTGTGCTGAAAAGCTCATTAAGTCAACATTATCAAGTGGAATACTAATTTTTCCTATTGATTGAGTCATATCTACATGGAAGAATAGTTTTGGATATTCTTTTAGAATACTTGCTATTTCTTCTATGGGTTGAGCTAGTCCTATTTCACTGTTTACTGAGTTAATGCTTACTAGTATTGTTGTATCTTTAATAAGACTTTTTAGATTTTCTATGTCTACTAAACCATTTTCATCTAGTTTTACTATATCTACTTCAAAACCGTTATCTGATAAGTAGTTTAGTGGTCCATTGATTGATGAATGTTCAAATGGTGTTGTTATTATATGGTTTCCTCTATTTTTATATTTTTCTGATATTCCTTTGATTGCTAAATTGTTTGACTCACTTGAACCACTTGTATATATTATTTCTGTTGGTTTAATATTTAGTAGTTTAGCAATTTGATTTGTAGCTTTATTAATCATTTCATTTGCTTCTGTTCCTAATCTATGTAATGAATTAGGATTTCCAATATATTTTCTTGATATTTCGCAAAAACTTTCCAATACTTCGTCATTTACTGGAGTAGTTGCTGAATAGTCTAAATATGTCATAATTATCACCCTATTAATTATAACATTTATGTTTTTTATAATCAATAAAACGTAATAATTTCACAATAATTTCAAAAAAAAATGATGATTTATAGTCATCATTTTATAAGTAACTTTTTAAATTTTTTATTTCTTTTTCTTGAAACTTAACGATATCACTTGCTAACTCTACTACTCCACTATCACAGGTATCTTTATATGCATCAATCTTTTTATTCATATTAATAATACCCATAGTAAAACCTTGTGTAAGCATTCCAGCAATACTAGAATCACTATTGTCTTTTTTTACTTCCATTTTCATTTCCATAGAAGACATCATCTCAGCCATTATTCCAGCACCCTCAGGTTCAACTTTATTCTTCTTTAAACATTTCTTACTTTTTTCTAAATATTTTTCATATTCTTTTAATTCTTCTTCTAATTGTTTTTTTATTTTGTTGTCTTTATCTTTCAATAAGTCTAATAGTTTTGTAGTACTTTTTACACCCATATCACAAGTCTCATAAATATGCATTAATAGTTCGTTTTTATCTTTCATAATCTCACCATTATTATTATGAAAAAAAATAAAAAAAATATACAAATTAACTAAAAATTAAATAAATATGTTGTGTAAAAATTAATTATAAGTTATAATTATCTTGTGTATGTTTGAAATATCAGATGTTTTCCTTTCTTTTATCAATGATAATAGAAAGGTGGTGGCATTTATGACAAAAAGAGAAACTTCTCAATTTATTATAATACTACTATTATTCTTCATAATAATCACTTTATTATTTAGATAATAAAAACATCTGATTTCAACTAATGTTGATTTCAGATGAACCCATAAGGGAATATGTCTGGTTCGAGTAATCAAACATATCCTTTTTTATTATATGAAGCAATGCTCCCTACATACATATTAACACAACAATAATGTAAAGTCAATAAATTAACTAAAAATTAAACAAAAGTATTGTTTTAAAGTTACTTATAAGTTATAATTGTAATAGAGATATACAAGATAGTTAGGTGTTTGCCTCCAATATTAATCAAATACAAAAATAAAGGAGGTGGTCTCCATGGAAAAACTAGAAAGGATCCAAAATGGATTACAATTTAGTCCTAGTACTACTAATTATATTAGCAGTAAGAGGTCTTCCAAAAAGACGCAAAAGAAGAAAATAGAAAAACACCTAGCTCATACGAGTTTGGTGTTTACCCAGTTTTTTTGGAGATAAATACCTAACACGCCAATATCAAGTATATCTCTTTTTTATTATATGAAGCAATGCTCCCTACATACATATTAACATAACAAACATTGAAAGTCAATAATTAACAAAAAATTAATAAAAATATTGATATAAAATTAATTATAAGTTATAATTATGCATAGGAATATTTAACAGTTGAGTGCTTGCCTAACTTCCAGTGAAGGGAGGCTTGATATTTATGAAGAAAAAAGATTTGTTAATTACTTTTCTAATACTAATTATCATTTTATTGATTATATCAGTAATGATTTTAACAATAAAAAAATAGTACTCAATCTACAATAGATTAAGTACAACAACCAATTTAGGTGAGTACTCAACATTGGCAAGTTAAGTATTCCCTTTTTTATTATATGAAATTTTGCTTCACTACATACATAATAACATAAATGTTAACAAAAGTCAATTATTACCTTTTTAAATTATCGTGATTAGATTGTATAACCTTCTGACGTCCACATATAGCCCTATAGCATTCTTCCTCACTTCTTCCAGTAAAACAATACATGAAACATAATCCAATAGTCCTTAAAGCCATCCTAAAAGAGCCGATATTATCTAATTTAGCAAAAAATGCATCACAATCTTTTATCGACTCACACATATTATAGTCTACTACTTGTTGAAAATAATATATATAGGAATGAATAAATTTTCTATATTCATTATTTTCTAATGTAGAAGATGCAATTACATTTTCATTTTCATCAATAAAATGAACAAATCCACTAACAAAATCAACATATAAATTAAGAATCATTTCAGTATTTCTATACTCATAAATAAGTTTTAAGAAACGTTTTTCAAAATCATAATGTTCAAGTTTATAGTCTATACCTTTTTCCTTATCAAATAGCTGTTCAGCTTTTTTTAATTGTTGAATAATTTCTTTATCCACATCACATGTAGTGAATTCTGAAATAATAGGTTGCATAATACTATACCCAAGTGATATAGAATTACCTTTTTTATGACCTATAGGAACAACGCCACTCTTATTTTCAAAGCAAAGTAAACCTGCTCGTTTTATATCTTCATTCCACCATTCAGTTACATGTACAGTATTAGTTTTTCCTTTATAATTTTCTTCAATTCGATATCTATAAATACCTCGCATATAATCCACTCCCAAATTACACATAATATAACACATCCTAAAACAAAAAAGCAATATTTCAAAGAAATATTACTTATTAATCCATTCTTCTAAATCAGATAAAGGCATAAATCCTACTTTATTATCAACTTGTTTTCCATCTTTAAACAGATAAAGAGCTGGAATACTCATAACTCCAAACTTGCGAGCTAAATCTTCCTCTTCATCAACATCTATTTTAACAACTTTAACTTCACTTCTTGAACTTGATAATTCTTCTAAAACTGGTCCTAACATTTTACAAGGTCCACACCAATTTGCGAAGAAATCAACAACTACTACTCCATCACTAATTAAGCTATCAAAATTTTCTTTATTTCCATGTACTAACATTATTGTTCCTCCTCATATTTCTTTATTAAGTTTTCTATTCCGTCGATACTAATTTTATTTTTTTCTTTTAATTTTTTAACGGATTTAACATTTACTATATCATATTTCATAAATAAATCAAGTGTTTCGTAGTTAAACTCATTCGCACTTTCTGTAACTTCGTATTTATCTCTTAGTTCTATAAATTCTCCGATAAATCCTGCACTGTTTTTTGCAAATTTAGAAATAACTGGTGTTTTGTGTAGTATAAATTGTGCATTTTTGCTTTCTATTACTTCTTTTACACTAAATATTGGAATTGTTAGAATATAAATAATTATAAATGACAGTATGTAGTATTCAAGTAGTCCAATAACAAAACCAATTATCTTTGATGGCAATCCGAGAATAATGGTCATGTTTATAAGTTTTTGCATTAAATTACTTGCATGTTCAATAAGTTTCCAAATAAATGTTAAAACTAATGCTGCTGTTAGGAATGCAATAAATTCATATAATGCGATGTTTAGTGCTGTTACGCCTTTAAATATTCCACCAAATTTAAAGAATGGTAAGTTTTCATAGAAGAAAACGGATAAAGGATTTTTTAAAATGAATGCTAATACTACTATTACAAAGAAACCTATTGCTGAAACAAATTCTTTTACAGCTCCTCTTTTAAAGCCTAAAAACCCACCTATTAGAATAAATATAATAATAATTACATCTACAATATTCATATACATCTACCTTTCATAAACATTATATTACAAATTTTAACAAAAATAAATAAAAATATGTTAAAATATATTTGGAGGGAGTCAAATGACAATAACATTAAAAGTAAGTGAAAATACAAAGGAAAAGATGATTGAATATTTTGAAGACAAGAAAAGACCTAAAACGCCTGATTATGCTATTTTTCAGGCTGATGAGGCTGATACTGTAATTACTTTATATCAATCTGGAAAGGCTGTTTTTCAAGGGATTTCTGCTGATATAGATGCTAATATGTGGAAGGAAATGGAAAGACATTTAAATCCTACTAAAAAGGTTGAAATGTCTAACTCAGAAGATAAAAAGAAAAAGGAAAAGGAAAAAATAATTATTGATCCTAAAATATATAACGCTACTACTATTGGTTCTGATGAAGTAGGAACTGGTGATTATTTTGGTCCAATAGTTGTTGCTGCTTCTTATGTAAATAAGGAAAATATTAAATTTCTTGAGTCATTAGGTGTAAAGGATTCTAAGAAACTAACTGATGAAAAAATATTAGAAATAGTTCCACAAATAATTAAAAAAATACCTTATGAATGTATGATTTTATCTAATGAGGAGTATAATCAAAAATACAGTTCTGATATTAATATGAATAAAATTAAAGCAATTATGCATAATAAAGTACTTACAAGGATGAAACAAAAGTATAATGATATTGAATATATTGTTGTTGACCAGTTTGCCAAACCATTTGTATATTATAGTTATTTAAAGCAGGTTCCTAATTATACAAAGGGTATTACTTTTATGACAAAGGCTGAAGATAAATGTTTATCTGTTGCTTGTGCATCTTTGATTAGTAGATATATCTTTCTTAAGGAATTTGATAAATTAGGTCAAAATTATAATACTTTTTTAGTTAAGGGTGCTGGTCCTAAAGTTGATGAAATTGGTTTAAAACTTGTTAATCAGTATGGAGCTGATGTACTTTCTAAAATTGCAAAATTAAATTTTAAAAATACTGAAAAAATAAATGAATTAGCAAAGAACTAATTCATTTTTTTGTATTATATACTTCGGAATCAATAATTTCTGGAATTATGATTTGTTTTGTTTCATAAGGTGCTGCATAGAAACATTTATATCCTTCTGGTGTACCACTTGGAATTAAATAACTTTCATAATTATAAAGCATATTGTTTGTTTTGTTTTTTATTTCTTCTGTTGATAATCCCATTATTTTCTGTGATTCTATGTAATCTTTTAAGTATGTAATGTAAAAATCCTTTACGTTAAATGGATAATTATCGATACGTGCTTGGAAATATGCCATGTTAAATAAATCTAAGTTATATATAAAATCAACTGGTGTTTGAATATTTTTTTCTCTTGATTTATCAAATAATACTTTTGTTCCTTTTAGAAATACATCATTAACAGATATGTCCATTCCATTACATAGGAATAATAAACTATATGTATTAAATGTGTATGATGTATCGAAGTTTTCTATTCTTTTTGCTATTGCTGCACTTCTAATTATTTCAGCAGCTGCTTCGGACATACATTTTCCCATAAATGAAAATGAACATATTTCTCCATTTTCTAATATACAAACTGGAATATCTAATGAACAGTTTATTTTTCTTCCGTCTTTAATATTTTTTAATAGTTAAAAGTTAATTATTTTTGGTTCGTCAGTAAATGATGATATTATAGCTTTACCATTTTCGAAATATAATACTGCAGTATTATCATCTAATTCATTATACATACTTCTTAAATTTGGATTCATATCAAGCATATATTTCTTGGCTTCTACTCTTTCGTCTAGTAATAGTTTACCGGTTACTCTTATCCATTTACCATCTTTAAACGCACAAATTTCAACGTTGTTATTTTTTTCAATTTGTTTAAAAACATCTTTCTTTTTGCCTGTTTGAATATATAAATGGTTTTCAAAAATTTCAGCAGTTCCAAAAGGTCTAACTCTAGGTTGATCACCTTCTAATGTAGCCAAATAATAAACACCACACTCTTTTAAAAATTCTTGTATTTCTTTCATAAATTTCTCCTTTTTTTTCAAATGTTTTTAGATAGTAATTATAATTATTTCTATCTAAAGTAATTATTTCTAAATTATTAGACATAATATTTTTATAGTTTGAATAATTTCATTATGGTGCTGAAGACAGGAATCGAACCTGCGACCTATTCATTACGAGTGAATTGCTCTACCTACTGAGCTACTTCAGCAACTATAAAAATTATAACAAAAAAAGAAATAATTAAAAATATTATTTCTAAAAAAAATATAATTTGTTATGTTTTTAATATTTTTTATAGTGATTTTAAACTAACACCTGGATAATAATGAAAAAGTATTTCTTTATAGCTATTTCCAGCTTTAGCCATACCATTCGCTCCGTATTGACTAAGACCAACTCCATGTCCATATCCTCGAGTTGTAATTATTACTCCTTCTTCTGTTTTTTCAATATCAAAATCTGTACTTCTTAAGCCTAGCTTGTTCCTAAATTCTACTCCAGTTAATGTTATTTCTCCAACGGTTATGCTTGATACTCTATCTCCACTTGTTTTACTGTTTATATTAAAGTTAGTTTCGTTGGTAATTATAATATCTAATTTTTTAGAAATATCTGAATAACTAAAATTAATGGTTTTTAAAAATGACGGATTGCTATTATCGTAAGGACTTTCAACACTGACAAGATATGGAAAAGAATTACCCCAGACATTTCTTGAATCTTCTGTTTTTCCGTTACTAGTTGAATGGTATACTGCTTCAATATAATTTCCATTATATGTTAAATACATACCTTGTGTACTGTTTACTGCTTCTTTTATTTTATTAAAGTAAGTATTATAGCTACTACCCCATAGTGATCTAAGTTGATCGTTTGATTTATAGCTTTGACTTGATTCATTATCGCTTAAAACTGTACCTCGACTGTTAGCTTTTAATGCATATGTTCTAGCGATTACTGCTTGTGCTTTTAAAGCTTCAATATTAAATGAGGCAGGCATTTCTGCGCCTACTACTCCTGTCACATAATCTTCTAATTCTATCTTAACAACACTACCATTTCTTCTAACACTGACATAAATACTATTATCAACTACTTCTTGTGGAGTACTAATTTCTTTATCTAGATTCTTTTCTTCTACTTTAGGTGTATTTACTTCATTTTTTTGAATTTTTTCTTCTGTCTTAGGTGTACTTGCTTCTTTAGTTTGAACTTTCTGTTCTTCTTTAGGGATACTCTTTTCAATAACCTTGTCGCTCTTAGGTTGAACAACTTCTTTATCATCTTTAACATTATTAATAACTATACTATCTCCATTATCTAAAATTATGCTTTCGTTTGGAGTAACAAAATCGTCGTTAGTAATATTGCTTTCTATAGGCTTGATGGGATTTACTGGATTTCCAGTAAAGTTAGGATTATTTAAAGCAATACTTCCAAATAATACTCCACCAGAAACAAGTAATACAGTCATTCCTTTAAAAGAAATCTTATTATCACGAATAAAATTTCTAACAACTTCCTGTATTTTTTCTCTCTTAGCCATAAAATCAAAACTAGAAAACTCATAACTAAAATCAAAATTAAGATATAATACTTCTTCGTTATTAATTTTTTTTATAAAATAACTGTTAATCATATGATTCACCAGTATTATTTTTTACTGATAAGTATTATATATACAAAAAATATTTAGAAAAATCTAAATATCTTATCCCATTACCTGACCACCATTATTATGAATTACCTGACCTGTCATATAACTTGAATCATCACTTGCTAAAAATACAAATGTAGAAGCTAGTTCGTAAGGCATCGCACCTCTGGCCATAGCAGAATCTGCTCCTAGTGATGGGATTTTTTCGGCTACCCAACACGCAGGCTGTAATGGAGTCCAAAAGAATCCAGGCGCAATCGCATTTACTCTTATATTTTTAAGTGCTAGATTGCGTGCTAATGCCCTAGTAAATCCAACAATTGCTCCTTTGGTACTTACATAGTCAATTAACTGTGGATCACCGTAAAATGTTGTAACACTAGATAAATTAATAATTGATGCCCCACCATTCATATAAGGTAAAGCCTCTTTAGTTAAATAAAACATACCATAAACATTAACCTTGAAAGTCCAATCTAACTGTTCATCGCTAATGTCTTCTAATCTATCTTGTTGGTATTGTACTCCTGCATTATTAACTAAAATATCTATTTTTCCATATTTGCTTATTGTTTCATCAACGATAAATTTACAAAATCCATGGTCGGTAATATCTCCTCTAATTAAGTAACATTCTCCTCCTAATGATTCAATGTAATCTTTAGTATCAAAGGCATCTTTATCTTCGTCATAATAAACGATAACTACTTTTGCGCCTTCTTTAATAAATGCAATTGAGCATGTTCTTCCAAGTCCGCTATCGCCACCAGTAACAATTGCTACTTTGTCTTTTAATTTTCCACTTCCTTTGTAATTAGGATTATCAAAAATAGGGAGTGGATTCATTAAATATTCCATTCCTGGTTGATCTTCTTGTGATTGCTCTGGAGCTAAAATATTATAAACTGTACTTTTAACCCCTATGTCACCATCATACTTGTAAAAATCATTACCAAAATTATAATCATAATTCATATATTATTCCCCCAAAGTAATATATGAAAAATTTAAAAATGAGTTAAAAGAAACTAAGTTTTTATTTTGTATTACTCAATATACCATTTAATATTTTTCTTCGTTCTAATTTTTTTTGTATTGATTTATTTTTATTGTTTGAATCTAATATTTCATTTATAAAGTCTATCTGTTTTATCGTTCCTACAATATATTTATATAATTCTTCATTTGATTCATTTGATGAATTTCTGATATGTTTTAATAACTCATTGAATAATTGATTTCTGCATTGAATAAGTTCTTCTTTTTTTTGATCGTCTACCACAACTACCACCAATAATAATATACCAAAATTTAATGTTGTTTTCAACAAATTTAAAGCAAAATAACCTAGAATAGTCTAGGTTATATTTTTGAACTCATTAAATTACTAGAAGAATATCTTTTAAGTCCTGTATAAAAAGTTATGAATGCGAAATAGATTAAAAATATACATACTGTGGTATTAATTAAAAATAGGTTTAAATCAAAGTTTACAATAACATGAACTGGAATATAATTTGATATTCCAACAGGAATTAGTGTAAATAGAAGTGCTTTTGCTATACCTTTAAATATACCATCAGGATAAGTCGCAAAATTTGTCATTAGATGATTACCTGTTTCAGCTATGACATCAGTATTTCCAAACCAAAAGCTTAAGCTATTTAAAATAACTGAAATTGCTGCAATGATAATGCCACCGGTAATAATAAAATATGTAAATAGTAAGAATGATTTAATACTTAATCCATAAAATACTAACATTATATATCCATATAATAAATCACCTAGTGCTGAAACGCTTATATCGGATGTAATAATACTAATCAAAATATTTTTTGGTTGAACTATATAGGAATCTAATTTACCCTCATTTATAATTGAAGATAAACTAAATGCCTTATAAAAGAAAAATCTTGAAAAACCAAATGTTGATGATGCTATTCCCCATAAGAGTAAAACTTCCTTAAATGTATATCCACCCATATTTTCTCTTAAAGAGAATAAGACTAACCATTGTATAATCATGCTTGCGTTATTAAGCATCATAAAAATAACATTTGATATAAATGTAAATCTATTAAGTAGTTCTCTCATAACAGAATATTTAATAGATAAAAATACTACTTTAATTTGATTTTTAACCTCCGTTAACATTTATTCGTCTTACCCCCTTTCTATAGATATGATTGCATATTAAATAAGCAATTATAACATAAATAATTTGAGCTAGTATAATACCTATTCCTTTATGAATATCAAAGTCAACAAATAATTTAGCTGGTCCGTAATTAACGACATAAACTGGTGTATATACTAATATTTTTTGTACTATGGTTGGAAAATACTCAATAGGAAATAATGTTCCCATAACTAAAATTAATTTACTATAAACCCAATAAAATGGCCCTGAATCTTCTATATAAAATGAAAATAAACCTATGGATAGAATTAATAGTGTACTAATTAATAATCCTAAAAAGGAAGAAACTAATACAAATATAATACCTACTAATGATAGATTTGGAAGTTTTTTGATAAATATTAAGCCAAATCCTAACCCCAGAATAACATACATTATAAATTTTATAAACATATTTCCAAAATGACTACTTACAGAATATCCAATATAACTATAAGGTTTATTTATATTATATGCTACGTTTCCACTTTTAACATCATTTGAAATTTTTTTGCATAGTGTTCTACCACCAACAACGGAATATAGTATTTCAGTAATGACAACATACCACATCATACTTGTCATACTATAACCATTTATTAATTCATTAGGATCACTATATAAATATTCCCATAAGTTAAATAAGATAAATAGCATTACAAAATATCCAATAAATCCAACAAATATATTAAATACATATTGCAAATTAGTCATTATTTCTGATTTAAAGATAAATAAATATTTTTTCATATTAATCTCTATTCTTATAAATATCGCTAATTATATCCTCTAGTGGAACATTGGAAATATTAATATCAATTATATTATCTGGGTTAAGTAATTTTAGTGCATCACTAACACTCTTTTTAGTAGTATCAACTTCAATCTTTAGATTATAGCCTTTATCTTTTAATATTGTTATACCTTCTTCATCTTCTAGATTAACCATCTCTTTCATTTTAGCTTCTACTATTTTTTTATTAAGATAATGGTACTTTAGATTCTCCATAGTATCATCCATTACAACAGTACCATTGTTAATAATAATAACACGCTTACATAACTTCTCAATATCACCAACATCATGACTTGTTAAAAATATAGTAGTCTTATACTCCTTATTCATTCTTTTAATTAGTGTACGAATATTTTCTTTAACAACAGGATCAAGTCCAATAGTAGGTTCATCCAAGAATAATACTTTTGGTTCATGAATTAATGATGCAACAATCTCACATCTAATTCTTTGTCCTAGAGAAAGATTCCTAACTGGAGTATTAATAAATGAGTCTAGTTCAAATAATTCTCTTAGCTCATCAATTTTCTTCTCAATTGCTTTCTCTGGTATATCATATATTGCTCCAAAAAATTTAAAATTATCATATGGTGTTAAATGAGTCCATAATTGTTCTTTTTGTCCAAATACAGTACCAATTTCATAAGATAATGCTTTCCTATCACGCGATGGATCAAGCCCCATTACTTTGATACTTCCCTTATCTGGATATAAAATACTTGTCATCATCTTAATAGTAGTACTCTTACCGGCACCATTTGGGCCAATAAACGCAATAATTTCACCTTTCTCAACAGAAAAACTAACATTACGAACAGCCTTAATAGTCTTATATTTTGGTTTAATAATTGATTTTAAGCTTCCTTTTAAGCCTTTTTCTTTTAGCTTAACTTTAAAACTTTTAGATAAATTTTTAACTTCAATAACTGCCATACTATCACACTCCTTTATTATATCTACTATTAAGTATAACACATTCGTGATAAAAGAACAAAAAAATCACGAACAAAATTCGTGACTCCAATTATTATTGTGTAGGCAATGCCCGGGATAGCTCGAAAAATCTTATATCCCCTCACTAGATATAAATATTAACAAATTATTTTTATTTTGTCAAACTCTTTTTATAAACCCTATCAATCTCACTAGCAATATCCATTATATCTCCATCATACTTATAATCAGCAAAATAATCATAATCAGTTTCACCCATATTAACTATAAATAATTTCTTACCTTTATTAAATTTTTTTTCAACAATAAAATCATGAACTAAGCTAGCAGCAGGATTAACTCGTAAACTGCTACCTACAACTAATAAGCAATTAGCATTCTTAATCTCCTCTTTAGCGCTCATTAATAAAAAATTATCAAGTGGTTCTTCGTATAAAACAATATCAGGTCTAATCAGACCTCCACAATTACATTTAGGAATTAAATCAAAAGAACTAATGTCAGAATATTTTTTACCACAATCCATACAATAGAATCTATTAGCATTACCATGAAGCTCAATAACATCTTTTGAACCTGCCATAATATCTAGTCCATCAATATTCTGAGTAATAATTCCACTAACAATACCATCATTCTGAAGTAGACTAATAACCTTATGCATCGAATTAGGTTTAACATTACCATTAATTAAATTTTCTCTAAAAAACTTATAAAACTCTTTTGGATTTTCTAACATAAAGTGATGAGATAAAATCTCTTCAGCATTTATATTTTCACTATATAAACCATTCTTACCTCTAAAGTCCTTTATACCACTAGCAGTAGAAAGACCAGCTCCGCTAAAAACAACTATACCTTTCTTATCAAGAAAAGGTCTAAAATTATCCATAAACTCTTTTTTATCAACTACCATAAAAATCACCTAAACAAATTATAGCACAAAAAAAGAACTATACAAAAGTATAATTCTTACATTTTATCTACAGTAGAAATACCTAATATTGATAAAGCGTTTTCTAAAACTGTTTTAATTGAATTTAATAATCTAATTCTAGAAGACTTAAGTAGAGTATCTTCTTCGTTACTAATATTAACATTCTCATAAAATCTTGAAAAGTCTTGGGTTAGATTAAATATGTATTTTGTTAAATGAGCTGGTTCGTATGACTTTAATAATTCATCTATAACTTGAGGAAAATTATATAAGCTTTTAATAATCTTCTTTTCAATATCTGTGGTGAATTTAATTTCATCTGATAATTCTATATCATTATTTTTTAATATAGAATTAATTCTAACGATACTATATAAAATATACATACCAGATTCACCAGTAAAACTAGTCGCACTATCTAGGTTAAAATTAACTATTTTATTTTTTGAAACATTAAGCATAGTAAATTTAACACATGCATTACATAAAGTTCTTAAATCGTCATCTGATACTTCTGTGCCTCTTTTAGAAAACTCATTTTTTAAAGTTTCTTTAACAGCCTTAATAAAATCAGTAACAAGAACAACGGTACCGCCACTTGTACTCATTTTGCCATCATCTAAAAGTACATAAGCGTAAGTAATTAGCTTAGGAGCTTTATACCCTAGAATATCCATAATAGCTGAAATTTCTTTAAAATAAGTTTCTTGATCTTCACCTAATACAATGAAGTTATTTTTACTATTTAAATTCATTTTATATATAGTATAAGCAATATCTTTAATTGGATATAAAGACGTATTATTAGAACGAGTAAGTACCATAACAGGTTCCTTTAAAGCAATATCATAACCAGATAAATCAACGCATCCTCTACCAAGTTCATCAGTAAAGAACTTTCCTTTTTCTTTCAATTTATCTAAAATACTATTTAAATAATTATTATAAACATAGTCAGACTCATGAGTAAACACATCCCAAGTAATACCCATCTCACCAAAGATCTTTAATTGTCCTTCTACGCATTTATCAGTAATAGATTTAAACTTATCTATATATTCTGGATCACCAGATTCAACTTTCTCTAAATAGTCAAAAGATAACTTCTCAATTGATTCGTCCTCTTTTGCGTATGCACTAATCTTAACATAAACATCTAGTATGGAAGCAAAACTATCATCAACTAAGCCATACTTTTCAATACCAATAATAAGTAAAGCAATCTTCTTACCTAAATCATTAATATAGTAATGTCTTTCTACATCATAACCACAGAAATCATATAGACGGCACATAAAATCACCAAGTAGGCTATTTCTACATCTTCCAATATGAGGTTCAGCATTCGGATTAATAGAAGTATGCTCAATAAGTAGTGAATTATTATTTCCTTGGTTTAAAGAACCATACTTGTTACCTTTTGCCTCAATATCTTTAATAACCACATTAGATAACTTATCATAATCAACATAAAAATTAACATATGGTCCCATTACTTTAATATCAGTAAAATAGTTTTTATCGTCTACAAAATTATCTTTAATTTTATTTGCTACATCGAATGGACTCTTTAATTCTTCTGTTCTGTAACTTGCGCATTGAATGCTGTAATCACCCATTCCGTCTTTTGGAGGAATCTCAATAATTACATCGTGTCCTAAAATATCATTAACTTTATTGTTAATATAGCCTTTAAAATCCATAAAATCACCCTTTCAAATAAAAAAATCCTATAAATTTAAGGACGAAATATCGCGGTACCACCTTAATTCATAGAACTCTATGCACTCTTTCTCTTAACGCGAGATTACGATTAAACTCCAAGATACGTTCATAAAACATTACTATTACCTTTCACCAGCCGGTAACATCACTAAAGTAAGTGGTTTTATTACTACTTCTCTTCCTCATTTAAATTAATTTGATTATACTATTAAATTTTTAACTTGTCAAATAATTACTTGATTATTAAAAAAATATATAATAAAATAATTACCAAGAGGTGCGGTATGATTTTATATTCACATAAAAATCCAGTTATTGATTCGTCTAGATTAGAATTTTTTGATGAAGGCGGATGTGCTGAAGTATTTTTTTACTATAATTTATTTTTAAAAATTTATAAACCAAATTGTGATAATCATTTAAAGATTAAAAAGTATATATTTGAATTATTAAAGGTTATAGATGCTCCAAATATTGTTAAACTTATTGATTGTTATTTTAATATTGAGGAAGTAAGTAGTCGTATAGCTGCTTATACTATGAACCCTGTTAATGGCAAGAAAATTGATTTAATGAAATGTGAACGAAATCATTTAATAGAGCTATTTAAGAATTTAGAGGTTACTCTTAAGTTACTTAGCAAGTATGAGATTATACTTGATGATCTTCATAAAAAGAATATAATCTTCACTGATGATTGTATTACGATTTTGGATCCTGATTTGTTTTTTAAAAAGAATATTTTTTATAATTGTGATTCTTATAGATTGAATAAGTTGAAATTAATTGATTTTCTAAATTCATATATTTATTTACAGTTTCTTCGTACTGACAATTTATTTATTTATCCATTTATAACTGAGCATAGGAACAATTTATTAAGTGATGATATTTCTTTAAGTTTAACTGAGAATACAATTTATGATAGTGGGTTGTCAAAGAGTTTAAAAAAAAAATAAAATGATATTTCTATCATTTTTTTATTGGTGCAAGAAAGGAGATTTGAACTCCCACGGATTAATATCCACTACCACCTCAAAGTAGCGCGTCTACCATTTCGCCATTCTTGCCTGGTGCCAAATGACAGAATTGGACTGTCCTCTGATGCTTACCATGCATCTGTTTTACCACTAAACTAAATTGGCATTTGACTATATATAATATAGTCATTTAAAAATAATTAATCTGTAAATTTTTTTGATATATAAAGTTTTAATATTTCAATGATTAAGAATGCAATTATATTTAATATAATTATAAATGTTAGTTCTGGTAATCCAATTGTTACTATGTGTAATATATTTTTTATTGGTGTTAGGAATATTAGAACTTGAATTATTATTAATGCTATAAATCCTATATTCATTATTTTATTGCTAAATAATCCATGTTTTATAATTGATTCATGCAGATTACGACAATTGTATGCAAATACCATTTCTTGAACTATTAGGCATAAAAATGACATACTTTGAGCAATTTCTAAGCCATAGTTTTTGTATCCAAATATATAAACTATTAGTATTAAGATACTCTCTATTATTGCTGAACAGGCTAGAAATGTTGTCATAAATGGTGTAAAGAAGTTTCTTGATTTATGTGGTGGTACATTCATTATGTTATTGCTTTCTTTTTCGAATGCCATACATATTGATAATAGTGCGTCTGTAAATAAATCAATGAATAGTATTTGAATTGGAAGTAATATATTAACTCCCATTATCATTCCTATAATTATGATAAATAGTTCGGCGAAATTACTTGATAATGAATATAGAATTACGCTTTTTATATTGTCGTAAATTCTTCTTCCTTCTCTAATTGAGCTTACAATTGTATTAAAGCAATCGTCTAATAGTAGGATGTCTGCTACGCTTTTTGTTACTTCTGTTCCTGTTTGCCCCATTCCTATTCCAATATGCGCTAATTTAATTGCTGGAGCATCGTTTACTCCATCTCCAGTCATCGCTACTACTTTATTATTTTTTTGCCATGCTTTTACGATTCTTACTTTGTCGTCTGGACTTACGCGGGCATATATTCTATATTTTTTTACTAAATTTATAAGTTCTGAATCACTATATTTTGCTAGTTCTTTTCCTTCAATACCTTCTTTTTCGTCTGTTGATAGTCCTATTTTTTTTGATATTGCTAGTGCTGTTGTAAGGCTATCTCCTGTTATCATTATTGGAATAATTCCTGCACTTTTGCATTGTTTTATACTTTCAGTTATTCCTTCTCTTTCTGGATCAATCATTCCTACCATTCCAACAAATGTTAAATTTGTTTCTAAATCTGAATTATCATCATCAATGTCTGATTCTTTAATATCTCTATATGCAAACCCAATTACTCTTAAGGCTTCATTTGAGAATTCTTTTTCTATTGATATTAGTTCTTCTTTCTTTTTTTCATTTAGTTTTATAATATTATTATTTGATATATAGTTTGTACTGTTTTTTAAAATGGATTCTAAGCTTCCTTTTGAAAACATTTTTAATCCATCTGTGTAACTATTAATTGTGCTCATCATTTTTCTATCTGAATCGAATGGAATTTCAACAATTCTTCTATATTTTTCTACTATTTTTTTTGAGTCTTCTACATAGTCCATTAGAGCTATTTCTGTCGGATCTCCTACAAATTTATCTTGTACAATGTCACAGTCATTGCATAATACCATTATGTCTTTCATTAAATCATTGCATTTATAATCATCATCTGAGTAACTTTTTACAACTTTCATTTTATTCATTGTCATTGTTCCAGTTTTATCGGAGCAAATAATATCGACTGCTCCTAATGTTTCTACTGATGATAATGTTCTGATTAGTGCGTTTTTTTTAGCCATTTCTTTTACGCCTAATGATAATGAAATTGAAATAACTGCAGGTAGTCCTTCTGGAACTGCTGATACCATAAGTGAAATGCATAACATTATGATGTTTAGAATATCATTGTGTAGTAATAAGATATTATATATGAATACAAGTCCTATGATAAATATTACAATGATTGATAAGTTTCTACTTATTTCACTAATCTTTATTTGTAATGGTGTTGGTACGTCTTTTTTTGATGTGATTGATGATGCAATATTACCAAGTTCTGTATTCATTCCTGTGAAACATACAACTGCTTCAATTTTTCCTTTTACTAAATTACATCCTGAATAAATCATGTTAAATCGATCGTTTATAATAGCATCTTCTTTTATCGTTTCACTTGTTTTATTTACACTTACACTTTCTCCTGTTAATATTGATTCATCTACTAAGGCGTTTGTACATGAAATAATACGACAATCACATGGAATTTTATCTCCTGCTTCTAGTAGAATAATATCTCCTGGTACTATTTTTGTTGAATCGATTAAGTATATAATATTATCTCTTTTTACTTTTACTTTGCACGTATTTATTTTTTTTAATGATTTAATTGATGCTTCTGCTTTTGATTCTTGAATAAATCCCATTAGTGCGTTTAAGAATACTATAATAATTATTAATATACTATCTATATAGGATTCTTTCATAAAGTAAGAGTAGAAGAAAGAAATAATTGAAACAATTATTAACATTATTATCATTGCGTCTTGAAATTGTTTTATGAATAGTACAAATTTGCTTGTTTCTTTATCGTTTGTTATTATGTTTGGCCCATAGTTTTGAAGTCTTTTTTCTGCTTCTTTTTGCGTTATACCATCTATATTTGAGTTTAATTCTTCTAAAACTTTTTTTATGCTTTTTTTATAGTACATAGTATTCACCTCTTTGTATATTTTCTAAGTAGTCCTTCATACATAATCGTGTTATCCATATCTTCAAAGTCTGTTGGGTGTGGCGCTATTGCTGGAATCATAGAAACGTCAACACTTGCTTTATCTAAAATATATCTAATGAATTCTGAACAGAAAAATTTATTTTCTGAATTTCTCTGCATATGGAATAAGGCTAAGAACAAGCCTAATAGATTATATTTATATTTTTCTTTTTCCATAATCATTTTTTCTATATTTGTACAAATGGAATAATATTGTTCTTCTGTTAAATCTATTTTTATTATTTTACATTTTGTTTCTTTAAATTTTTTGAATGTACCTTTATTAATTCCTTCTTCAACAAAAACACCGATAAATGGAATATCTGGATATTTTCTTCCAAATGAATACATACAGTTAAGATCATCGTCTAATGATAATGAAATGTGGTTATATTTTTTACCTGTGAATAATTTGATTGTTTTTGAAAGAATTGTTCCTGTTTGTGACATTACTAAATAAATACTTCTCATATACATCTACCTATATAAGTTTATCATTTTTAGATGTATAATACAATATTTTTTTTTATCGAAAAATAGCTACTTAAAGCAGCTATTTATTTTTTTTAATGAAATTGTATGCATCACGACACATATCTTCAATTCCTAATTTTGCTTTCCATCCTAATATTTCTTGTGCTTTACTTGCGTCTGCATAACAAGCATCAATATCTCCAGGACGTCTATCTGTAATTTTATATTTTACTTCAACATCGTTTACTTTCATAAATGTTTTAACTAAATCAAGTACACTATACCCGTTTCCTGTTCCTAGATTATATTCATCTATTCCTTTACTATTTAAAATATATTCTATAGCTTTGATATGTCCTAGTGAAAGATCTACTACATGGATATAGTCTCTTACTCCTGTACCGTCGTGTGTATCGTAGTCATTACCAAATACATTTAAGCATTCTAATTCTTTGTTTGCGACTTTTACAATATATGGCATTAAATTATTTGGAATATCGTTTGGATTTTCTCCTATTAGACCACTTTTATGTGCACCTATTGGATTAAAGTATCTTAGTATTGCGATACTCCATTCATTGTCTGATATATATAAATCTCTTAGTATATCTTCTATCATTAATTTAGTTGATCCATATGGATTTGTAGTTGAAAGATCAAAGTCCTCTTTTATTGGTAAACTCTTTGGTTTTCCATATACGGTTGCGCTTGAAGAGAATACTAGTTTTTTACAATTAAATTCATTCATTGTTTCTAATAAAGTTAATGTAGAATCAATATTATTTCTATAATACTTTAATGGTTTTGAAACACTTTCTCCTACTGCTTTATATCCTGCAAAATGAATTACTGCATCAATATTATTTTCTGTGAAAATCTTTTTTAATAGTTCTTTATCACATACATCGCCTTCATAAAATTTAAAATCTTTTTCTGTAATTTCTTTTATTTTTTCTATTACTTCTGGTTTTGAATTAGAAAAATTATCGATAACAACTATTTCATATCCTGCGTTTAATAGTTCTACGCATGTATGGCTACCTATATAGCCTGTTCCTCCTGTTACAAATATTTTCATATATTACCTCCTTCATTAATTATATCATTTTTTTTAAAAACTATCTATAGTATCACTAATTAGCTTATTAAATTTGTTATTATTTGATTTATATTTTTTAGGGATAAATTTTTTTGATTCTTCTATTATTTTTGAGACATCTTCTATTTTTCCTGTTAATATAAATCCTGAATTATAAAATTCGTTTATTATTTCAACCTGGTGATCATTAACATGCTCTTGGTATTTGCTTAGTCTTGGGAACGCTATTATTTTTTTTTCTTTTTTTAATCCATCTAATATTGTTCCTACACCGCCGTGTGTTATTAAAATGTCACATTGTTCTATGTTTTTATTAAATTCGTTTATTGGCATTAGATCTATTATTTTCATTTTTTTTGATTCATATTTTGTATAGCCTGATTGTACAATTACTTTATCTTTTATATTTCCTAATTCTATTTGATTTTCAATTTCATCAAGTAATCTTTTAAAGCTTTTATCATTTGTTCCTAGTGTTACAAATATCAAAATATCCACCCCCCATATGTTGCTTTTGGATATAGTTTTAGCATGCTTTCCCATTGTACTACAAACATATCTGCTATTGGGTAAACTAGTTTTCCACTTACACTTTTTGTATGAATATTTGCGAATGTTTCTATATAGATTATTTTTTTTCTAAATAGTTTTGCGATATAGCACATTATTACTCCTGTGTGTGCACCTGTTGAAACTATAACGTTTGGTCTAATTTTAATAAAGTATATCAAACTTTTTATACAGTTCCATGGAAATATATATATATAGCTTAAGTGTGATTTTGATCCATATTTTAGATATTTTATTTTATTTCCATATTTTTGTTTTAGACTTATTGTTGATTTTGTTTTTTCGGTTATTAAATATGAGTCATATTTATTAAATGTTTTTGATAATTGTAGTAATTCATTTAAATGTCCTCCAGTGCTTGAAACGAATAATACCTTTTTCATATTTCACCTACTTTATAATTTTTACCCATTTTTCTCTAACTTCTTCTAATGAATATTTGTCTGCTTTTCTAATTGCATTTTGTCCCATAAGAAATCTTCTGTTATAATTGTCTATTAAGTAGCATACTCTTTTTGCCATTTCATTGATGTCTCTATTTTTTATAAGATATCCATCCCAATTATTGCTTATTATTTCTTTAGCGCCTTCTGCACTGTCGAATGCTACGCATGGGATGCCATATGAAAATGCTTCTAATAGTACTATACCAAATGATTCTGTATATGAGCCCATCATATATACTGATGATTTTGATAGTATTTTTCCTATCTGTTCTTTTTGTAAGAAACCATGCAGTATTATACTATCTTTTAGGTTTTGTTTTTCTATTTTTGATTTGATGTTTTCTAGTTCATCTCCATCGCCGACTATATTTAATTTCCAATCGGGATATATTTTATGTACTAGTGAAAATACATCTATTAGGTCTAGGAATCCTTTTTCTTTTGATAGTCTTCCAATACTTATTAGGTTATGATTTTTTAAATCAGATTTTGTTTCTGCTTTTTCAACTAAGTTAGGAATATATATACATTTACATTTTACTTTGTCTTTATAGTATTTTGTTAGATCCTTTGATACTAGAACTAGGTAATCCAGTTTACTACAGCTATCTATTATTTTTTTTGCGTATTTTTTATTTCCATGATGATGATTGTGTTCCCATCCTATTTTTAGTATATTTTCTTTTGCATAGTCTCCTAGCCATTTATTGTGAATATCACGTGTTGATATTATGACATCTGCATCGCAGTTCTTTATGTAATTAATCATAAGTTCTTTTTTTAATTTTAGAATTTTAATACTTTTTATTCCTTCTTTAAATGCGCTTATTAGTTTGAATTTTTTTAAGTATGTTTTAAATTCTTTTTTATTTGGTTTTAAATCACTTAAATAAGTTATTTTTATCTTTCTATCTAATCTATTAACTGGTTTATCATAGACCTTGTATGTAGAAATTATTTCTACGTTATAGTCATCTACTAAACTGTTAGCCAAATCACTTAGCGCTCTTTCGATTCCACCGTATCCTAAGTGTAAGGCTAAGATTACAACCCTCTTCATATTCACCTCATTCTATAAACCCCTATAATAATTATAAAATAATTAAAAAAAATAGTAAAGTTTATTACTATTTAAATTTAATTAATTTGTATTCATAATCTTATTTTGCTTTTCTAATTCTTTTAAACTTTTATCTGGTTTAGGAAAGTCTTCTGGCATTATTCCACCTTGCATAGCTATAAAATTTCTAATATCTCTTCCCATATTATAATGAGTCATATTAGCATTATTTTCACCTTTAATATTATCTTTCTTTAATTTTTGATTTGTTTGAGAAATTCTAAACAGATTAGCAATTAATTCATCACTACACATATTATCTAAAATATCTTCTCTATATCTTAAACCTTTTCTCTTGGCGATATCATCTGCTGTTTCACCGTTATATAGGCCTCTATATCCCGCATTATGAAACTTATCAAAATTTTTAACTCCTGCTTTCTTTGCAGTTTGATTTAAAGAATAATTACCCTTTCTAGTTAAATTTCTTTGATAGAATCTCTTCTCATCCTCAGTTAATGATTCATAATCTCTTTCCATTAACTCTTGTTTTCTTGTTTGTATAGCAAAATAAGTTTGAGCAAACGCAATAGATTTTATATGTGAATCACCATTTTGAGCAATCAAATAACACGCATATCTCGATAACTTATAATCTAGAATCTTTCTTTTTGCGCCTTTAGCTATTTGTATCATTTTGTCCAATTGGACAAAATGATCTAACTCATTATTTTTACTAATTAAACAAGCATTCATTGCTTTGTCAATAATACCCTTAAATTTTCTCCATTCCTTATATTCTAATACTTTCTGTAACTCTCTTGCATACCAATACTCACATCCATTCTCATCAATATGCATAATACTTTCAAATATACTTTCATTATAGTTTGTTATGTTATTCATTACATTACCCCACTTTCTAGCATATTTATTTTAACATATAATTAATTTGAAATGCAATATAATTTGTTAATTTTTTGTAAAAATTAATACCTCCTATATTATTATTCTTCATAACTATATAAAATTCCTTTAGAAAATAGAAATTTATTAAAAAAAGAATGCTAAAATTGGCATTCTCCATCTTGTGTTAGTATATTAAAGCTTGTAATTTCTTTAATTTTGCTTAAACTATTTTGTAAATCGTTTGCGTCAC
Organism: uncultured Caryophanales bacterium; assembly: GCA_946624985.1. GTDB lineage: Bacteria > Bacillota_I > Bacilli_A > RF39 > UBA660 > UBA3631. The sequence continues at coordinate 27,161 of CAMOSQ010000007.1, forward strand.
TACAATATAATTCATATATAATGTCTATGTTGTCTTTAGTGACATTACGTGATTTTATTCTATATTTTATGTTATTTTCATTTAGCATATTTTCAATTTTATCTCCTGCGGTGTTGTTATTAAAATTAGCAACTAATAGAAATGGTATTTTTTTTGCTGGAATTAAATCGAATAATAATAGTCCGATTGATAATACTATAGCCATTATAAATACTAGTGAATAAACTCCTGCTCCTATTATTATACCATTACTAATTGACCAAAATAGGAATAATAAATCTCTTGGTTCTTTTACTGCAGTTCTAAATCTTACTATAGATAAAGCACCTACCATACCAAGTGAAACTACAATATTAGCCTGCATTGATAGTACAACTCCTGCAGTTACAATGCTTATTAGTGACATTGTAATATTAAAGTTTCTAGAATAAATTGTATTTTTACTTGTTAATTTATATATATTAAATACTACAAATGAAAATAGTAATGCCATTAAAAGTGTAACTATTACTAATTGAATACTAATAGTTCCTGTAAAATTTTCTAAAAAGTTCTTTTTAAAGATATCTGAAAAACTCATAAACAACCTCCTATGTAATTTTTAAGTGCTAATCTTCCACTTCTATATTTTGAATATGAAGAAAGTTCTAGCCCTTTAATTTGAATACAATATTTTATAAAGTCAGGCATAAAGCCTGTATATTTAATTTCTAGTATGGAGTAACCTTTTTCCATTATTGGTATTCTTAGAATATCTTTTTTGAAAAAGTTTTTTATATCATAACTACATGAAATATTATGATCAATTGTTATTCTAACTGTTCCTGCATCATATACGTATGGGATTCTATCGTAATCAATTATAATTTTAGGTTTAAATCCATCGCATCTTAATTTTAAATAAAATTCATTTAATAATTTAGGATTTTCTTTCGAAATATTTAAATTTCTATTATTAATAATATCAAGTGCTTTTTCTTTGGTAATTTGACAACTAATTTTTTTTGTCATATTATTAATTTTATATTTTTTTTCTAAAATGATATAATCTTCATTAAAATTATAAAAGCGAATTCTATATTTTACTCTTTTACTTACTCCATTTATTACTTGATTTAAGCATATATCTGAGTAATCATCAAAGTATAAACTTCGAATACTATAGAATTTTCTTCCTGATAGTATTGGATCAAGAGCTGCTAATGGAGCTAATCTATGTTTTAATTCTTCTATTTGAAGATTGTTAATTATATACTTATTTTCAAATCTAAACATACCTACCTCCAACAATTTATATTATATCACAATAAAAATAGATAAATAAATAAAAACTTCTAAATTAATAGAAGTTTTGGATATACCTATTTATTTTTAACATTATTTTTTTCATCAAAGAAATAATCTTCTAACATTAAACAAAGACAATGATAAATTGGTAAATGATATTCTTGAATCATATATGTCTCCGTGGATGGAGCTTTAACACATACATCTGCTATTTCACACAATTTGCTATTTTTTTCTCCAGTTAATCCTATTACCTTCATTCCTTTTGCTTTAGCACATACAGCTGCATATAATATATTTTTGCTATTACCACTAGTCGATATTCCTAAGAAAATGTCTTTCCCTGCTCCAAAGCCATTTACTTGTTGTGCAAAACACAATAATGGTTCACAATCATTCATGTATGCCGTTGTTAGTGCCAAATGACCATCAAGAGCAATTGCAGGCAAAGCCATTTGCAAGTTTTTTGCTAATACTGTACCTAATTCCTCATTTTCTGTTATCAACTTCTTTTTAAATTCTTCATCTAAAAATCTTGGTAACTTGAATGCTTTCATCAGTTCTCCAACTATATGTTCTGAATCTGCAGCAGAACCTCCATTTCCAGCTATTAAAAGCTTACCACCATTTCTATAACATTCTTCTAATACTAAATAAGCATCGATTATATCTTCTTTACATACTTCCAACTCAGGATATCTTGCTATTAATAAATCTATATGTTTATTTAATTTACTTTCTAATTTCATTTATATGTCTCCTTATTTTTACTTTTTTTTTAGTCAATATATGATCAACTGCTTCACTTATGCTATTTACTAATAATGTATCGCCGTAATTATTATTTATATTATCACCTATTAAAATTGTATTGCAACCAGCTCTAAGACCAGCAACTACATCATTTTCAGTATCACCTATCATATAGGATTCATTTAAGTCAATATTAAAGTCTTGTGCTGCATGTAATAACATTCCAGGCTTAGGCTTTCTGCAACTACATTCAATTTTTAATTCAGCAACTTCACCTTCATACCCTTTATGAGGATGATGTGGACAAAAGTAAATTGCATCAACATACGCGCCCTCATTACCTAATAAAGTCTCCATTTTGTTATGTATTTCATTTAAATCTTCGAATGTTGCATCACCTCTTGCAATCACGGGCTGATTAGTTGCAACGATAACTAAGTATCCTGCTTCATTTAATCTTTTAATTGCAGATGCTACACCTGGAATTAATTCAAATTCATCAGTTTTTTTTATAAATCCGTTATATACATTTATAGTCCCATCTCTGTCTAGAAATACAGCTTTTTGCTTATTTCTTAAATTTTTTCTTTCAACAATACCGTTTTCAAAATTATCTTCAACAAGATAATATCTATCAGGAGTTCCCATATCCTTTACGTATTCTGGACTATCATATATAAACATCTTGCCGGTACCCGAAAGAGGCTTTAATATTTGTCTATCTAAATCAACCTTTGGCGTACAAATCTCCATATCTAATACCTTAGGAGAAAGAATATGTAATCCAGCATTTACTCTATTTTTATAATATGTTGGTCTCTCTTCTTCTTTTGATAACCATTGTTTTACTGTTCCATCTTTATCAGAAATAATTAACCCACTATCATATGGATGATTGTTTGGATGAGTGAATAAAGTTACTAAGCCACCATGAGATTTATGAAATGCAACAAAGCGATTAAAATCAATATCAAATATTGAATCAGCATTAAGAAGCAAAAAGTCATCATCTAATTTATCTTTTATTTTAAATAAAGCACCTGCCGATCCTAATGGTTCCTTTTCATAAAAATATTCTATTTTTACACCAAACGGTCTTCCAGTTATAGGAGATATTTTACTTCCATCGCCAAAATAATTCATAATAATTTCACCAAGATGACTTACAGTTATGATAATATCTGTAAAACCCTGTCCTTTTAAACTCGCTATTTCTCTTTCTAAGACTGGCATTCCACCAATAGGTAACATTGGTTTAGGAATATTACTAGCAATACTTGAAATTCTTGTACCCTTACCACCAGCCATTATTACTGCTTTCATTTTATTTTTCCTCTTTTTTGGGTTCATATGATTCAGGATAATAATGAATTACAGAAGCACCTTCATTTTCGAATTCAAATGGAATATACAATAAATCTTTCATAGCATTTTTAACAATTTCTTGTTTTTCTGGTTGAACATAAAAAACAAGAAAACCACCACCTCCAGCGCCTAAAAGTTTTCCACCTAATGCACCTGCTTTAATACCTTTATCATATAATTTATCTATATTCGATGTAGATATACCTTTTCCTGTTTGTTTTTTTAATTTCCATGACTCATCCAAAAGCCTTCCAAAATCATCTAAGTTTCTGTTTTTATCACATAATATTTGTTCAGCTTGATCTACCATATCATACATTTTTTTTAATTTATCTTTCTTTTCTTCAATACTTGTTTTATTATTAACTTTTTGAACATCAGAAGAAAATCTTGTAAATCCAGTAAAAAACATCATTAAATTATTATTTAATTGTTTCTTTCTCTCAGGCGATATAATTATAGGCTTAACAGTATAACCATCCTTATCAAAAACAATCTTGTTAAAACCGCCATAAGAAGCAGCAATTTGATCTTGATAACCACCTGCTTCTTCACACAATACTCTTTCTGCATATATTGCTTCATCAGCTAATTTTTTCTTATCAGCATATTCTCCCTTTAATGCATAAAACGCAAGTAACATTCCAACAGCAAATGAGCTACTTGTTCCTAAGCCTGATCTTGCAGGTAAATCTGCTTCATATGTCAATCTAATTTCATGCATATCTAACATCTTCATAATATTTCTAATTAGAGGATGTTCAATCTCATCAATATTTTTTACCTTTTCTGTCCTAGAATATACTACTTCAGTAGAATAATCAAAAAATCTAGGCAAATGGCGAACATTTACATAACAATATTTATCTATTGTAGTTGATAAAACTGCACCCTTGTTTTCTTTAAAATACTCTTCCATGTCAGTTCCTCCACCAAAAAAAGACATTCTAAATGGTGTTCTAGTAATAATCATAAAAACCTCCTACTTTTTTAATAATGATTTATACGCCTCTAAATATTTTGAAGCCATATTTTCTTTACTAAAATCTTTTTTCTTTTTTGTTTTATATCTAATTTTCTTTAAAATAATACTTTCTAAAACTTTTTCAAGACTATCAGAATTTCTATTTTCAAACTCAGCAACTTGACCAAAAGTTACTTCTGGTAATGAACCACCACTACTGTGAACTAACTTCTTTCCTGCTTCACATGCTTCTATTGCAGACAATCCAAATCCTTCGGTTATTGAAGGAACCACTATATAATCTGCACAAGCTCTATAATTATCCAAATCTTCCCTAGAAACTGATTCTTTTATTATAATATATTTACTTAAATTATATTTCTCAACTTTTTTTATAAATTTATTTCTTTCTTTATGTGGTTCTTTGGCCATTATAAAGCAAAATTTTATCTTTTCTAAATCTTTTTTACTTAATTTTTTAGCAAGACTTTTTATAGCATTTAGATATACAAAAATTCCTTTTGTCTTTCCTGGTCGACCATAATTTAAAAACACTATATTTTTTTCATTAATACCAAAATAATCATAATATTTCTTTTTATCAATTTTTGTTTTATTTTCTTTTGGTTCTGATATTCTATAAACTGTTTTACAATTTGCTTTTTTATTATATTTCAGCAAATCGTTTTCGGTAGCGTGCGACGATGTGATAAAAAAATCACATTTTTGATTTATTATAAATTTTTCGTATGTTTTTAATATAAATGCTTTGATATAATTTTTTTCTACCCAATACCACCTATGGCCGAGCACCTCGTATACATCACATAATACAGGTTTACCTAATTTATGACATACCCTAGTTACAACTGGAACTGGACTATAAACTGCAGTATTAACAACATCTGCCCATTTAATATGGTCAATTATATCTTTTTCTTTAACTAATGGATGACCCATTAATTGTTTCCAATTGTAATAATAAATATCTAAATCTTTATATTTCAAATGTTCATTTTTACCATTAACAGAAGTAGTAATAACTCTTATTTCTACATTTTTTTTTACTAAAACTTGCATCAAGTCAAAAAATGCTTGTTCTGCACCACCTACATAAGGGTAAAAATGTGACAAAATATAACATACTTTCATAAAATACACTTCCTCCTTATTATCTCTTGATGTTCATAACTAATATTCCTAGTACTATTATTATTGCGCCAATTATTCCTTGTTTTGAAATTGTCTCCTTCAAAATACTCCATGATGCTAAAAGTATTAATATTTGAGAAACACCTGTTATTATAGGAATAATATAGCTCAAATCAAAAGTTGTAACTACCTTTGTATATAATAAAAAACTGATAATATAAAATATTAAACCTATAAAGCTTATTATATTAATACTTAATCCAACATTTCCATCATTAAATCTTATAGAGCCTGCATTTCCACCTTTTTTCATTAAAATTAACCCCAAAATCGAAAATATTAAATATGATAATACTAAAATAAACTTCATTATATTCCTCCTATTATTAATTGCTTTCGTCATTTTTTCTCCCACTTCCAATATCAAAAATACTTACTTCTAAAATAAAATCCATTCCTTTAAGTATTTGAAAAACAGTAAAAATCTTTAATACTATTAATAAAAATATATATTAATCAAGACTATGACATTTATAATTATAAATATTATAATATCACTACTCTTAACAATTAAAATTATAACATAAATAAAAAAGAGTGACAATAAAAATAACAAACACTTTTACTTTTCTTATTAAAAAATAGTTTAAATCAAATTCAATAGCTTCCATAAAAAAACTAATATATAATAATATAAAATAAAAATCAAAAAAAAACTACATCTATATTTTCTCGATGCAGTCAAAAATAGAGCTACTTACATCACATATAAATATAACATTAAGCATAATTCTTATTTAAAATATTCATCCAAGAAAAAAATCCTTTTTCTAGCCCATTCACGAATTTGTTCAATTTCAAACACAACATCATAATCATACCAACGTTCACTATCACGTTTTGTAGCACCACTATTAACAAGTATATCCTTATATGAATCTAAATAAGAATTAATAGTATCCATAGTAATAACATTTTTCCTTAATTCCCAATATCTTTTCTTTAGTAAAGAAAAAGTCTTATCATCTTTTTCACCAAAAATACTTTCATCTAACCAATTATAATCGTAATCCTTATCCCATATAAATTCACTCAACGTTGGTCTATTAAAATTCCAAAATGAGCCCCACGTTAAATCCATATCCCATGGAGTAACTAATATTTTAGAGTTAGAATTTACCATAGAATAATATTGATTTGATGTTACATTATCCTCACCACATAATAAAGATACAAATATCTTATAATTAATATAATTATCTAAATCAAATGTATTAACTATTGAATCGTAATTACGATTATTATAATGGAAATCCTTGATTTTTTTTAAAAATGAAGAAATAGACAATTTATCATAATTTTTAACCTCAAAATTCAAAATTTTATTGTCATAAATAGAATAATCATTATTAAAAAGTCTCTCAATCATAGTAGAATCCAAATGACCTACAGCCTTCATCAATAAACCATCATCCTGTATTTTTGTAACACTTTTATCAACTTTTTCTTTTAAAACATAAAGTCCTCTATACTCATTATTAATAAAAAGTTCAACAAATTGAGTACTCAAATCATTATTAATTTTTTGATTATCATTTATCAAATTCCACAAATCACTCGACAATTTATTTCTAACTTTAGAAGGATCCGCATATAATGCATCCAAAACCCAGACCTTATCATTACTAACATTCAAAACTCCCAAATCATTTTCCAATTTTAACTTATATGATTTTTTTTGAAAAAATGTACTTGAAGCACCACGGACAGACAAATTACCAATAGAAGTAAAATATTTAGCACCATTATTCTGCATCAAATTAATAATTTGAATACCAACAAACTCATCTTCATTTTCAGATTGAATAATAGGAATAATATCACTTCTGCTACTTAAAGCATTATTTGAAAAATAACCCATATCATAAATATTAATAACAGGAATAGAATCAACTAAAATAGACACCACAGTATAATATTTATCATCATATACCAAAAAATGATAAATGTTATCATCAATACCATAAATAATATATTTAACATCAAAAGCAGAATGAAAAAATATATCATACTTCGAAAAATCAGAAGTCGAAAAATAATACATATTATTTAGTTTATTGTAAGGGCATAAAATATTATCAACCTCTACATTATATACTAGATTATCATTAGAAATATGAGTACTAATTATTGTTTCTACCCTTATACTATTTTTCTTTTTATGAAAGAAAAATAGTAAAATAAAAGACATTAAAATAGATAAAATTAATAATAAAATTCTTTTCATACATCTTGTCTTCAATAAACATCACCACAACATATAGATTATTATAACACAATTATTTAAAATAACTAATAATTAAAAACTATTATATTAAAAAAATAGCATTACAATTAATGTAACAGCTATCTATATATCAAAAGCGATAGATACTATAAATTTAACCAAAACTATATTTATAGAAAAGCCCTATCGCTCACAAAATTATAGATATTTACACATGAATTAAAAACATAATTATATATAATTAAATCATTTAAAGCTGAAAATAATTTATAATTTAAATTTAATAATTACTAAATTATGAATATAACCCCCTATTTTACATCTTTTTTTAAAATACTAATTTCCTGAATCAAAAGATTAATTTTACGCTGTTGTCCCGATACAATAATAGTTAAAACTAATGTAATAAATAGCAATAACACTAATATAATACCAATAACCATATTTGAAATTGTCTCAAATCCAATTAGCTTTGTAATAACATAAATAAATCCAGGAAATATTCCAACCAAAAATAAAAGTAATGATGAAAAAATCCAGCAAAGAGAATACCTAATTGGAATTTTATTTTTAGAAATCAAGTTTAATGTTATTAAAAACAAAATCAATGAAAAAATGACTAACAAAAATCTTAAATTATCCGACATTACTACTTCACTCGCTTTCTAGAAAGAATTATAGATAAAACAACATTTATCATATAATATGCATTTTTCCATGAACCAATAGATGATTTTCCACCAATTCGTTCATGCATAATAACATGCTTTTCTAAAACTTTATAACCAGTATTAATTACACTAACAGTAGATATAGGTTCAGGATATTCAATTGGATAAGATTCACTAAATAATTTAATAATATCTCTATTTATAGCTCTAAACCCGCTTGTAGTATCATATATTTTTTTTCTAGTTTTAAGTTTTATATTAAAGCTAATTATACTTATACCTAATCTTCTTGTCGCCGATGATTGAAATCCCTTTTTCTGATTGGATATAAACCTAGAACCAATACACATATCGCATTCTTTATTAATAATTGGGTTAACAATATTTTTTACATAATTTATATCATGTTGGCCATCACCATCAAATTGAACAGCAATATCATAACCATTTTCATACGCATATTTATATCCAGTCTGAACTGCGCCACCAATACCTAAATTATGAATTAATTTAATGTGAGGTATATCATTATCAACAAGAATTTTTTCAGTATTATCTCTTGAACCATCATTGATTACAATTACATCATAATTTTGATGATTTTTCTTATTATAATTTATAATTGATTTATAAACTCTAGATATATTTTTTTCTTCATTATAAGCAGGAATAATCAATAAAATTTTATTCATAAAACACACCCCTAACACCAAAATCTTAATAACAACATAATACAATATAAAATTAAAAATATAATAGAAAACATGAAATAATTATCACATATTATTTGATTTATGCCTTTAAATTTTTGAGAAATTTTATTACCAAAAGTAATTAAAGGTATAAATACTAAAATTGGAATAAAATACCTTCCTTGGACACCTTCAATAATATCATTTCCAATAGGTGACCAAACAATATACAATGCAGTATATATACCACAAATTATTAAGAACACAATCAAAAAAACACTAATTTTAAATATATAATTACACTTTCCATTTTTAGAGGATGAATCAAACAAGAATAAAATAACCACATAAATAAACATTGCGAAATAAATAAACCCAGGAAAATGAGTATCTAAATTACCAAATCCTCCTAAAATCCATGATAATTGAATTCCAAACTTCATATACATGCTATTAAATAAAATTTTAGTATATTTAAATGGATTTGAAATAATAAATTTTATTTGTTCATTCGAACCACCTGCGACAGAATTAATATAATTAGGAATATTAAACATTAAATACATTAACATAATTATACCAAATATAGAACATATTTTTATATATTTATCTTTCTTACACTTAAATTTGTTATCAGGAACAAAAAATAGCAGCAATAACAACAATATATATATATATTTAATAAAAAATAACATAAAACCAGTAAGAATGAACAAGAGCATATATTTATAATTAAATAATTCTTTAGGATTATAAATTAAAGACATAATATGTGCAAAAAGCAAACCTGATGATCCAATAATTAAACCATCATATGAGCAAGATGAAGAAAGCATTATACTCATAGGCAATAATGCCACAGTAAACAAAGTCTTCTTTAATATAGGTGTCTTCTTTATAGCAAAATACATTAAACCAATATATAAAAACAAATCAAACATTCGCGCAAAATATAAAGAATATGAATATGTGGTACTTGTATGAAAAACAACGTGTCTAAAAACTTTAGAAACTAATATACCAATTGCAGAGGTAATATATGCAATAAAAGAAGTTTGAACAGTAGAAAAATATTTATGAGATTTAGCAGTAGGAATCTTTTGCATTTCTTGATCAAAATACAAATCACTATAACTATGTTTCTCATTAATACTACCACTAATTCTATCAAACTTTGATATATACTGAGTTAATTCATCTTCAATATATAATCCTTTTTCACCATTCTTAATAGAATAATATAACTGTCCTTGCGAAACCGAATAAGCTCTCTGAAAATGACTTAATTCATCAGGGCTCTGAAAAGGAGGAATAAGTAAAATTGATATAAAACCAAATAAAAGAGCAATAATTAAAAACCTATTTTCAATTTCATATTTTTTCATTCACTCACATCCTCATATAAATTAATAATATCGTTCTCTATCATATTCCAATCCCTACTTTTTGCAGTTTCTAAACCATTCTTAATAATTTCATTTCTTAAATTTTTATCGTTAGAAACTAATTCTATTTTTTTTATTGCATCATCTATATCACCTTGACTATAAACTAAGCAATTATACATATCTTTTAAATATTCCTTATTTCCATCATTCAATACAACAATGCAAACCCCTCCAGTTGCCATCATTTCAAGAGGAGGATAAGAAAAACTTTCAAGGATACTAGTTTTAATTAAAATATCGTTCTCTTGATATATTTTTCCCACTTGATCATGTGGTACTTTATGATAAAACTTATCAACATAATACCATTTTTTTGGTTCCTTTTGATAAGATAAATATGTTATTTCATATTTACTTTTATCAAGTTTATCAACAATTTTAAAACTTTCATCAACGTTTTTAAAAGCATCGTTACAATTACCCTCAATTAAAATTTTAATTTTTCGGTTAAAATTTCTTTTTTTATATTTAAACAATGAAAGATACATACCATTAGGTGCATATTTAACATTTTTATTATACTTATTAATTAACCAGTCTTCACACCATCTTGAAACTGTCAAATAATCAATTTTTGATATTTCGTTGTAAGTAGCTTCACATTTCAATCTTTCATATTCGCCATATTTATAGAAATCGGTTTCATAACCCTGAACTAAATACTTTCTATTTTCACAATTAGAATATTTTTTCACAAATTCCAACGTAAGCCACATAGTTGCAACTAAAACATCAATTTTGGCGCACATATCATTTTTAATAGTAGAAACAACATAAAGATAATTTCCATTTTCATAAACTTTATCAACGTGTTGTGTTTCAACATTACCATTTATCAAAGTAACATCATAACCATGTTTTTTTAACACTAACCCGTGATTAATAATAACCATTATACCTCCACTAATATTAGTAGAAGGCACAACAAAACATACATTCTTATGCAACTTAGATACTATAAAATCTCTTAAAAGCATTCCAGTTTTAGTAGTAACATGATTAGCCATAACTTCACTATATGCATTACAGCCAATCTCTTCCCTTAATTCCTTGGATTCAATTAAAGTAGATAATTTGTCAGTCCATTCTTTTTCATTGGAACATAAAAAGCCAGTTTTTCCATCAATAATTTGAGATTTAAAAGCACCAACCTTAGACGCAACAGTGGGAATTTTAACCAAAGCAGCCTCTGTCCATTTGTTTTCGGATTTAGCCTCATTAAAAATTGAATCTTCAAGAGGGGCAAGATTAATATCAATAGACCTAGTAAGTTTAGGCAATTCTTTCCAATCCATAAAAGGAGATGTTATAACCTTATGCTTCAAATCCTGCATCTCATCTGGTAAATCAAGCAAACCTACAATTTGTAAATAAACATTATCATATTTTCTTAAAACATGTATAATACTAGGCATGATAAGTTTAAAATCATCATTATGAGTTATTGTGCCACTTAAATATCCAAGAATTACCTTATTATCAGCCTTCTTTACATTTATTAAAGCATCTTGAGAATACTTAACCATTTCTTCGGAAGCAACATTCCTATTTACAAAGACTTCTTTCAAATGTTTTCCCATTTCATATTTTAATCTCTCTGTAGACGCTATACCATAATCACACAACTTAAGAGTTTCGCCCATTCGCTTAACCCCATCATTATACAAATCACGTTCTGACTCACTCAAAGTATCTAAATATTTAATTGATTTTGTATATTCCAAATCAAATACTAAATCATCTATATCATAAAATACTATTTTATTATTCTCTTTCGCAAGTCTTACAATCTCTTCTATTGCAGGAATAATAGGACATCTATATATAACAATTGCCCTAAAATATCTTACAAGATCAGCCGATGCTTTATCATAATCAACTTTAGCGCAGCTTAAACCAGCAGAAGTTAATTGTTCAATTTGATGATCAACTCTGTACCTTTGGGGATGTGGTAAACTACAGCCATTAATAAATAAAACATCTTTAAAACATTTATCAAACACTTGATTTTTTAACATTTTTCTATTTTTAAAAAAATTTTTTCCTTTTTTTACAAATGAAGAAAAGCCCTCTTGTTTTATAATAGAAATACTCTTGTTTTTTAATTCAGTTAATTTACTTATTTTCATATTTCACCTAATCCTTATATTTACCCTTAATACCCTTTTTATAATCTTTGTAACCTCTAAAATACATCTTTAATTTTTTAATTTTTTTCTTTTCAAATAATAAAACACCAAGCATATTATGTCTTTGGCTAACTAACGAATAGCAATATGCTGGATTATATTCTCGATACATATCAAGAATATAATGATAATTTCTCATTATGTAATATCTTCTTATTGCAGAATGATTTGTACATAAAAAAGTTCTGCGTCCAATTTTCTTATAAAATAAATCCCCCAAATTATGTTCAACTTGAACAGAATTATTTCTTAATATATAATAACCATGAGAAATAACATTTAGACAATATTCAATATCTACTCCATCTATAAATAGCCAGTCCTTAAAGCCACCTATTTCCTTCCATATTTTTAGATTAATTATATTTGCACTAGTCATAACATCATCAGGTAAATCATATTTTTTTACAGGTTTAGGAACTCTTAATTTTGTAGCATGCCATGGAGTAAGTATTCCTATTTTTGACATATCAATATTAACTAAATCATTCTTTAAAACCTTCAATGTATCATCATTAAAGGATGTATCTTGATCCATAGTAAGTAAATAATCAAAACCTTCTTTTAAAGCTGATTCGGCACCTATATTAAGAGCAGTTGCAACACCAACATTTTCATTTTTAAATCTATAATCTATTTTATCATTTTTTGGAATTCTATCAAAATTACTTTCCCCTTCAGTATTATCTATAATATATAATCTATCCACATCATCTATATAAGTATCAATATTTCTAATATCTTCATCAGTAGGATTATATAATGTGACAATTGCAGCCAATTTCGGATTTTTCACCATTCTACACCTCTTCCGCAAAACCTTTCTCAAGTTTTTTAAATATTACTATTCCAAGTCCTAGAATAACAACACTAATAACAAATACAAAACCCAACCATTGTAAATTTGGCATTTGTTTAAAAAATAAAACATCTCGATATCCATCAATAATTTGAGTCATAGGATTTAAATTTAAAAGCCATCTTATTTTTTCAGGAAATAAACTTGATGAATATAAAACAGGTGTTGCATAAAATAACATTTGAACTAAAAAATTAATAATATATTCTGCATCCCTTATATACACATCAATCGCACTAGTAATTAAAACAATACCAAGTTGCAATATGTATTGAATCAAAATAATAAATGGTAAAAATAATATATTAAAGCTAAATCCTATGCCACTAAATATTAAGAATATAAATATAATTAAGCATGATATCAAAAAATTTACAAGTGCACTAGTAACTACAGATATTGGAAGAATTTCTCTTGGAAAATATACTTTTTTAATAATTCCTCCATTAATTAAAACTGTATTAGTTCCTTGACAAACACAAGTAGTAAAAAAAGTCCATGGAATAATACCAGTAATTAAAAATGTAACATAATGCTCTTGACTATTTTTCAAAATAAAAGGAAACACAATCGCATATACAAGTGTCATAAGTAAAGGATTAACAAAGCTCCATAATACCCCTAAAAAAGAACCCTTATATTTTCCTCTTATTTCTTTTTTTACATTACTTTTTAAAAGTTCTCTATAATTATATATTTCCTTAAACATATTAACCACACACCTTTAAATATTCAGAAACAACATCATCAATATTTCCATCAAGTCTTACTTCGCCATCATAAATCCATATTCCCCTATTGCACAATTTTTTTACGGAACCTAAACTATGACTTACAATAACAATCGTTTTTCCACTACTTTTAAGTTGTTCTAGTTTTTCAAAGCATTTATCCTGAAAATGTTGGTCACCCACGGCAAGAATTTCATCAATTAAAAGTATTTCTGCATCAACATTAATTGCAACAGAAAATGCAAGTCTCATATACATACCAGATGAATATGTTCTAACAGGAGCGTCAATAAACTCCTCAAGTTCAGAAAATTTTATGATGTCATCGACTCTCTTATCTATTTCCGAAGCAGTTAATCCAAAAATAGAAGCATTAAAATAAATATTTTCTCGACCAGTAAAATCAGGGTGAAACCCAGCTCCTAATTCAAGTAAAGAAGTAAGTTTTCCATTAGTTTTAATGGTACCTTTAGTAGGATAAATAATTTTAGTCATTAATTTTAATAATGTACTCTTACCACTACCATTAGTTCCTATTAGAGCAACAGTCTCACCTTTCTTAATATTTATATTAATATTTTTTAAAACACTTCTATATTCTTTTTTTGTACTTTTCCAGAAAACCAGTCTTTCTTTTAAAGTATTTGGCTTATCATATATCAATTTAAAATCTTTATACATGTTTTTAACTTCAATAGCATTATTACTTTTTGTCATACATTCACCTTACCTATCTATTTGATTATATCATATTTACTAATCAAAAAAAAGAAAAATAGGACAAATTCCTATTTTCTTCTATTATTTCGATTATTTTTCAACATATGCATTTTTATATTCACCTGTTTTAATATTATTGATCCATTCTTGATTGTTTAAATACCAATCAACAGTTTCTTTTATACCGTCCTCAAATGTATAAGTACGGTCCCATCCTAATTCCTTTTCAACCTTAGTAGAATCAATAGCGTATCTTAAATCATGTCCAGGTCTATCAGTTACAAAAGTAATTAAGTCTTCAGATTTGCCCATTTGTTTTAAAATAGTCTTAACCACCTCTAGATTAGTTCTTTCTGAGTGTCCACCAAGATTATATACCTCTCCTACTCTACCATTTCTTACAATTAAATCAACTCCAATATTATGATCAATTACGTGGATCCAATCGCGTACATTTTCTCCCTTGCCATAAACAGGTATTTTTTCGTCATTTAATGCCTTACTGATAACAACAGGAATTAATTTTTCAGGAAATTGATATGGTCCATAGTTATTTGAACATCTGCTAATAGTTACAGGAAGTCCAAATGTTCTATAATAAGCCATAACAAGTAAGTCTGCTCCAGCTTTAGAAGAAGAATATGGACTCGATGTATGTAAAGGTGTATTTTCTGTAAACAATAAATCTTTTCTATCTAAAGGTAAATCACCATAAACTTCATCTGTTGAAACCTGATGGTATCTTTTAACATTATGTTTTCTTGATGCATCTAATAAAACCCTAGTTCCTTGAACATTAGTTTCTATAAAAACACCGGGATTTTTTATTGAATTATCAACATGACTTTCCGCAGCGAAATTAATAACTACATCAAAATTTTCTTCATCAAATAACTTGTTAATAAATTCTTCATCTGTAATATCGCCATGTACAAATTTATAATTGTTTTTTGCTTCTAAATCCTTTATATTATTATAATTACCAGCATAAGTTAAAGCATCTAAACAAACAAAATAATCATCTGGATACTTATTAACAACATAATGCATATAATTACTTCCAATAAATCCAGCTCCGCCTGTTACTAAATATTTCATATAAACCTACTTTCTAAAACTTTTCTTTAATTCCTTGCAATATCTATCAGTAGCATCCTTCCAATCAGGAAGCATTTCAAAACCATTTTCTACAAGTTTAGATTTATCTAATCTTGAATTTCTAGGGCGATATGCTATTTTACTCATATCTTTTCCTTCATAATAGTCTTCTGTTGAAACAAAATTTATTTTTGTTTTCTTACCATTACTTTCCATAATATATTGGGCAAATTCAGCCCATGAACAATATCCATCATTATTAACGTGATATGTTCCATATTTATCAGTTTGAGCCATTTCAACTAATAGTTTAGCTAAATCAACTGTATATGTAGGGCTGCCAATTTGGTCATTAACTACTTTTAATTCATCATATTTTTCGGATAAATCAAGCATTGTTTTAATGAAGTTTTTACCATTAATTCCAAAGACCCATGAAATTCTTGCAATAAAATGATTAGGATTGCGTCTTACTTCTTCTTCACCTAAAAATTTTGTTTTTCCATATACGCTTTTTGGATTAGCCTCATCATCTTCCTTATATAATCCATCCTTCAATCCATCAAAAACATAGTCAGTTGAAATATATACTAGTTTAGCACCTACTTCAATAGAAGCATCTGTCAAATTTTTTGTTCCTTCAACATTAACTTGATAAACAAGGTCTTCCATTTCTTCTGCTTTATCAACAGCTGTCCATGCAGCACAATGAAATATTACGTCAGGATGAAAATCTTTTACTATCTTCATTACCTGATCTCTATCAGTAATATCCATTTCATCTTTATCTATCGCTAAAATATTAGTTTCTCCTCGTTCAATTAACTCTCTGGCTATATCATATCCAAGTTGTCCTTTGTAACCTGTAATTAAATATTTCTTTTCGTGTCTTAGAAATTCTATATTTGATTCAGCTAAAGTGTTTCTAGCTTGATCTTTAGCTGACAAAACAGGATTAGTGATGTCATATTTTTTAAATATTCCTTCCCAATCAATGCCTAATTCAGGATCATTCCAAAGAATTCCATCTTCCATTCTTGGCATATACTTGTTGTCAACATAATACTCAAATAATGTATCATCAGTTAAAGATACAAAACCATGAGCAAATCCTCTAGGAACATAAAGCATTCTACCATTTTCTGGTGTTAGTTCTACAGCAACGTGTTTACCATATGAAGGTGAATCTTTCCTAATATCTACAACAACATCAATTACTGCCCCTCTATGGCATCTGACAACTTTTGCTTGGCAATAAGGATCTTTTTGAAAATGCAATCCTCTAACGATACCTTTACCGCTTTTAGAATTACTAATTTGATAAATACCCTTAAATCCTAATTCTTCTAGTTGTTCTTTTGTAACAGATTCAAAATATCCTCTTTCATCACCAAATCTCTTTGTTTCTAAAATAAAGCAATCTTTTAATTCAGTAACAATCTTTTCCATAAAACCTCCTAAAATAAGCTTAGCTTTTTAACGTGTGATTTTTCTTCGATTTTTTTTTTTTTGAGATAATTCAAGAAGATATTGACCATATGCGTTTTTCTTCATCAAATTACCAGCAGCAATTAATTGTTCTTCTGTAATCCACTCATTATTATAAGCTATAGCCTCAGGGCAGCAAATAATTTTACCATTATTCTTTTGAACTAATTGAATCATATTTGATGCTTCCATCATACTATCATTTGTACCTGTATCAAACCAGGTAAAACCACCACCTAAAAGTTCAGCTCTTAAAATACTTTCTTTCAAATACATATCATTTAACGAAGTTATTTCTAATTCACCCCTAGCAGATGGTTTAACCAATTTTGCTTTTGATGAAACACCACTAGGATAAAAATATAAACCTGTAATTGCAAAATCACTCTTAGGTTCAAGTGGTTTTTCTTCAACACTTATGACATTATTATCATCATCTAATTCCATAATGCCAAATCTTTGGGGATCTTTAACCTGATATCCAAATATAGATGCCTTACCATTGATAGCTTCTTTTTTAGCGTTTTTAAGCATATCTACAAAACCATTTCCAAAATATATATTGTCTCCCAAAATCATAGCGCAAGGATCATTACCAATAAAGTCTTCTCCTAGAATAAATGCTTGAGCAAGTCCATCAGGGCTTGGTTGAACAACATAACTTAAATTTATTCCAAATTGATTTCCATCCCCAAGCAATCTTTTAAAACTATCTTGATCTTCTGGTGTAGTAATTATAAGAATATCTCTGATACCTGCTAACATTAACACTGATAATGGGTAATATATCATAGGTTTATCGTATATAGGCATTAGTTGCTTGCTAATACCTTTTGTAATAGGATAAAGTCTTGTTCCAGATCCTCCTGCAAGAATTATTCCTTTCATTTTTTTCCTCCTTTAAAAAATACAACTAAATAAAGTAATATAAGCATTATTCTATCAGTTATATACAAGTTTATTATACCAAATAATGAAGAATGAGAATAGTTTTTATGAAAATATTTTTGACTTTTTTTTAGTTCTTTGTATTTTTTTATTCTATTCATACTATTATCTATTGTCACAGAATGATTATGAATGACATTAACACCATTAATAATTAAAGATTTATAACCGTTATTTTTTAGTTTTGTACCTATGACATTTTCTTCATAATATAAAAATACATTTTCATCATAAAAATTAATTTTTTGTAGTACTTGTGCATTTATTATAAAAAAACAACCAGATAATGCTTCAACTTCAGTTGATGAATTATTATATTTACTTTCATCATAGAATAGAAGTTTTTTTCTTATTATTCTGTGAATTATAGGAATATTCAAAAAAACGTCATCCCAAACACTAGGAATTTTCCATCCTCTATTTATTCCACCGTTTTCTAAAACATTTGGTCCTACTAGCGCTATATCGTTTTGAAGATAACTGATCATTTTTTTTATATCTTTCTCACTGTTGATTATAATATCGGTATTACTAACAATAATATTATCAATTTCATAATTACTAATTAAATATTTAGAACCTAAATTTATTCCTGAACCATATCCTTTATTAGATGTATTCTTAATTATTATAATCTTATTACTGATAATTTTTTTTAAATTATTATAAGAATTATCAGTGGAACAATTATCAACAATAACAATTTTATGTATTATATTGTAATTTTTAATACTATCTATGAACTTAATAGTATTTTCATAATCATTATAATTTACAACAACCAATCCTGTCATTTTCTTTTAAACCTCTTTTTAAGTTCTTTTTTGTCAAAAATAATATCAGTATTCCAAACAAATAGTATTACTATTATTGTTAATGTTGCGTATACATAATAGCTTATTGTGTTTTCAACGTCTACTATATATACAATTGATGCGAAAGCAAATAAAATATTTATAAAGTATATAATCAACACTGTTTTTCTTTGTGAAAGATTTCTATTTAAAAGTTGATGATGTATATGGCTTGCATCACCTTCATATATTTTTTCATGTTTTAATGCACGACGAATTATTGCGAATAAAGTATCTAATATTGGTACTGCCAATATTAATAATGGTATTATTAAAGATGTCATTGTTACATTTTTAAATCCTAATAACGCAATTACTGCTATTATAAATCCCATAAACATACTACCAGTATCTCCTGCAAATATTTTTGCTGGATAAAAATTATGCACTAAAAATCCTAGTGTTGAACCAAGCATTACAAATGTCAATACAAATTCTAAATCCACTTTACCAACCATAATTCCTATAATTCCAATTGTTAAATAGTATATACAGCTAATACCTCCAGCTAGTCCATCCATCCCGTCTATCAGATTAATACAGTTAATACATGCTACAATAAATAAGATTGTTAAAGGATATGTTAAAATTCCAAAATTTAGATATATTCCAAATGCACTCACATCAACAAGTAAAATCTTACCATAAAATGCAATAATACAAGCAGCAACAATTTGACCTATTAGTTTATGTTTTGGTTTTAATGTACATATATCATCAATCATACCAGTTATGATTATAACAAAACTACCAATTAAAACAGAATTCATTTGTGCGCTATGTTCTCCAAATATCATATATCCAAGCAAAAATCCAAAGAAAATTCCTAGTCCTCCTAGTTTAGGCATAACTCTTTTATGAATATGTCTTCCTCCTGGATTATCTATTGCGCCTAATTTGAAGGCTATTTTTTTTATTAATGGCATAGTTAATGCAACAAATGCAAAAGGAATAAAAACCATTAATAATACTTGTCCAATTAAATCATTCATCATACTCACCTATTAACATTATATATTATTTTTAGACATAAAACAAATAAATTATATAAAATTCTACTTTTTTCTATTTTTTTAAGGAAGTTTTATTTCTAAGAAGTATGATATATATTAGGTGGTGATTTATGAGGAAATTTAAAAAGTTATCTAACGATACAATGTTTAAATTAGTTTTTTCGAATGAAGAAATTATGATATGGTTTTTAGAAAGGATTCTTAAAAGAAAAATCAAAACTATCAACATATTTAATGGTCAGGATGGTCAACCTATAACAGAACAAAGTATTATTGAACTAATAAAACAAGAACTAGAAAAAGAAAATGTTAATGTTAAAAGTAAGATAGTCGATTTGCTTATTAAAGTCAATAATGAAATTTTTAACATTGAATACAATAATACTTATGATGAATATACTAAAAAAAGAAACTTTGCTTATATATCAAATATATTTGCAAATTCATTAAAGAAAAAAGAAGACTATATGAATCAACCAACATGCACTCAAATAAATTTGTGTTCAAATATTAAAGGATATAAAGAGGAAAAAAATTATATAAAAGGAGAAAAATATAATAAAAAGTTTATAGATAATATGAATATTTATGAATTTAATGTTGCTGAATATAAAAAGATGTTGTATACTAATAACAAGAAGTTAATTAAAGATAACTTACATCTTATTATGTTTGATTGTGATGACAAAGAATTGGAAATGTTAGAGGAGTATGATGATATTATGAAAAAAATACATAAACTAGTAGAAAAATATAATGATGATAGTACAATATATCAATTTTTAACAACAGAAGAAGACCAAGAAAAAATGAATAGAACAAGAATTCTTAGAGCAGAACAACGTGGAATTGAGCAAGGAATTGAACAAGGAATTGAACAAGGAATTGAGCAAGGAATTGAACAAGGAATCCAAAAAAATAAAATAGAAACAGTTTATTCATTACTAAAAGAAAATATTCCACTTGATGTAATATCAAGAACAACTGGATATCCAGTAGAATATTTGCAATCCATTAAATTATAGTAAAAGCAACCTTTTGGTTGCTTTTAAAATTGAAACATATCGTCATCATCTGATTGTTTCTTTTTCTTTGAAATTTTCTTTTCATTTTTTGTTGTACTGAATACATTATTAACACTATCAGATACGTATGCTGTATAGCCTAATTTTTCATCTGCTTTACTATCTATATTATGTTCTTCTACATCATTTGTAGTATTGTCTATATTATCATTATAATTTTTATTTTTTTTATATTCATTGTTTTTTAGTGCTTTTTTTAGTTTTTTATTTTTTGATGTAGATGAGATGATCAGCATTATAAATTCAGATACACATAATACAATTAATCCATAGATTAGAATTGTCGATTTTTTGCTTGTTGCGTTTGTACTTGCACTTTGTAAGAGTTTTTGTATTGTATTTTCATTGTTGTCATAGCTATAGTAGTTCTTTTCTCCACTTTCAAGGTTAATTCCATATAATAGTGGATATGAGCCATCTTTTAAGAAGGCATCGTATTCTTTATCGCCTATTTTAACTTTTCCTTTTTTGTATCCATTAGGTGTTTCTCCATCAAGTAATGCGATATAAATTCCTCCTAATTGTAGTTGATTATATGGATAGAACTTATCTTCTTTGGCATCATATCTATATAAATCGATTTTTCCATCTTTATCTCTTAATCCAACAAGATAGATATCTGTAATTTCACTATGATAACAAGGAATTTCTTCTCCTTTTATAAGTGTTGTACTTTCTTTATATGTAGCAATGGTATCTGGTAGTAAGTCTTTTTTTCTAACAACATTATATGTATTATCACCTATTTTAACTTCTATTGGTGTTGCTTCTTTTACAACAATGTTTATGTTATATGTTTTCTTATCACCATTTTCTGCTGTTACAACTACTTCAACTAGATTATCTCCTTCTTTTACTTCAAAGTCTCCAATTCCTTCAACTCTAGCTTTTCCATCTTCTGCTGTTGCCCCTATTTTAACACTCTTAGTATCATTTGGAACATTGATACTATAATCTGTTTTATTTTTATCAAATTCGAATTCAAATCCTTCAACTTTTAATGAATTTAAATTGTTGTTGTCACTATATTTATAATCTGTAGATGGTTTTGTTGTATTACTATTACTACTACTATTTCCTCCACCAGATACATTATTTGGCTTTTTTATTTCTAGTGAAATTGATTTTGAACCATTTAGTGACATTTCGCTATCGTCATCAAATGCATATACAACTATACTTGGAATTGAGAATGTAACATTTCCTGCTGCTTTAGCTTTAAATGTCCAGGTATTTACAACACTTTTCTTTCCTGAATTATCTGCATATGATGCAACCATTTGTGATTCACTAGAGTCTCCTAGTTTTGCGCTGTCATATGCAACTGAATACTGCCATGATCCTAATGAATCTGATGATGAAATTGTTACACTGACTTTTACTGTATCACCAACATATACTGATGATGGAGCACTAATTTTTATATTAGCGCTTGCTGCTTTTACTATATTAGGAAATAATAGTAATGCAAATATATAAAATGCTATTAATTTTTTTTTCATAAAACCTCCCTATTGATTAATTGAATTAATACCTAAAATATGTTTTTGAATTTTTAATAAATCAAGTGCATTAACGTTGCCATCCTTGCTTGGATCTGCACTGCTTAGTGCCGCTCCACTTAATTTATTTATGCCTAAAATATGTTTTTGTACTTTTAGTAAATCAAGTGCATTTATTTTTCCATCTCCTGATGCATCACCATATATAGCAACAGTAACATTTAATTTATAGCTTCCTTCTGTTATTTCTACTGTTGATCCTGTTCCTATAAAGTCGCTTTCGATTACTTTACCACTTGAATTTTTTATAACTACGTTTGCATTTGCGTCGTTTTTCTTAATAGAATTAATTACATCTGTTGCCTTAGAGCCTGGGTTAATTCCTTTTAAATAATTATTACTAATTCTATATCCTGATTTAGTAACAACACTACTTAAATCCATTTTATTATCAGTTGATTTTGTATCTGATGTACTAGGTTTTGATTCTGCTTTAGCTCTATTAACATTTATTGTATAAGTTTTTAGATTCCCATTACCAGCTGTGACTTTAACAACAATTGTATTGTTTCCTTCATTTATATTAACTGTACCAGATGCATTTCCTGTTCCACTTATATTACCAGAAATCTTTGAACCGTTATTTACAGTTGATGCTGATAGTTTTATGCTGCTTGTTGATGATGATACATATACATCATATGATGTAATTGCGCCATCAAATCCAGTAACTGTTGAATCGTTTATCTTTAAACTATTTAAATAGTTGTTAGGATTTCCCATATTTGGTAAGACATACATTTTTTCCATATTGTTATATACTGGAATTGAGAATACAAATTCATTGGATAACATCCCAAAAGAATTGTATGTGTTATATGTACTACTTGCTTCTGCTAAAGGCGCTCTTAGGTTTGTCATATATTGATGAACACCAACTTTGGATTGTCCATTTATAACGTTGAATTTTTGCAAGTAATCTGTATATTGATTGTTATTAATATATCCTGATGATATAAATTCTGCTCCACCTATAATTGCCTTTTTTAGTGAATTCCAAGGTCTTCCATATGCTGTACTTTTTTCGTAACCATCTTCTCCACCATTTGCGTATATTAATCCTTTTTTCCAGTTATCTGCTCCACTATATGCTCCAATATTGTATGCATTGTATAATCCACTATAATGTTTTCCATTATAATCAAATCCATTACCACTTATAACTGATGTTGTGCTTCCCACTTCTTGTCTTGTACGACTTGCTAAGTGTATTGGGCTTACATTATATTTACTTGCTGCTTCCATATAATAGTTTGCGTAGTTACTATCGTAGTCACCTAATTTTGTAGATGATAATAAGTTACTTACTTTGTCTACTGTATGATATTTAGAATCATATGTAAGTTTTTCAAACATAAATACATAATTAGGTTTTAAATAAAGCCTAGGGTCCATATAGTAGCTTACTACTGCATGGTTTGCAGCATACCAGGTATATCCATCTAAAGCATTAAATGTGTCTGTGTAATAGTTATATGAACCTCCTGCTGTTGATCTATAACCTGCTGGATCGTTTTGAATTAAGCTTGTTCCAACTGCACTTTCTAAAGATGTAACAGTTGAATAATCCATATTGGTTTTTAGTGCTTCAAATTTCCAATTTGGATATCTTGCGTGTAATTCGTCTAAGTATGGTAAATAGCTATCAGGAAATCCTGCATTTTTTAGGCTATTATTATAATCTGTTAGGCTATTATTTTTATAAAATTCTCTTGCATTTTTTGATAAGGATGTTGTGGTTACGTATCTTCCACAAACATATCCTACTGTGCTTCCATATCTAATCTTATAGTAGCTATAGCATCCATTGTATGTTGATACATCTGTATCTAGTATTTCTACCTGATCTCCACATTCTAGGTTTGCTACTGTATATCCTCCTACACTGTTTCTCATTGGCAAACTAGTAGCATCTTCATAACATGCAATTATACCTTTTGAATCTGACAAGTCTATACTTTGAACTGTGCTGTTATCTGATTCAGCAGAGCTTATATTTAAGTAATCACTACATATATATCCTGTTTGGTTGTTATATGATATTTTATACCATTTGCCTGATTCACATCCGGTTGAACCATCGCTAGTTGAATATTTATTTGAATCAAGTAATGTATATGTGTTACCTTTTCCTGCGTCTTCTGCTATTATAACGTAGCTTGTTCCAGCGCCACTTCTAACTCTTACATAATATTCATTAACAACTCCACTTAGGGCATTAACTCTTGTATTTATTAGAATAGATATCATAAAAATTAAAGAAAACTTTAAAAATCTTTTCATCTTACAACATACCTCCTCTATTCTATATAACATTATATCAAAAAATGTCGAAAAAGTAAAATAAAAACACCTATTTTGAGCATTTGTCAAAAATAGATGTAAAAATATTAATTATTTTATTTCTTCAAGCATTTTCGTTCGGGATAATTTATTACTCGCGCCACCCGAGAGCGAGAAACATTGTCGCCCAGAATAATTTATTACTCGCGCCATCTGGGAGCGAGAAACATTTACATTTTAATGCAAAAATCAAATGCAATAATAATACACTATATTTTATGCAAAATGTCAATGCATAAAAAAGGCATATTTTATTGCACTATTTATTATATGTCAATCATTAAAAGCTATTCCTTATAGTCAAATTCAAAATCAAGAATTCTTATATTGTCTCCTTCTTCTGCTCCAAGTTCTCTTAATTTATCATCAACACCCATTCTTTTTAGTTTATTTGAGAATCTTAGGACTGATTCATCTGTATTAAATCTTGTCATTTTAAGTAGTTTTTCTACCTGATCACCTCGAATAACCCAGGTATTACCATCTTTTGTAATTGTAAATGGTTCTTTTTCTTCAAATTTATATAGTACGTGACTTTCAAATTTTTCTTCATTATAAAGTGGTTGTTTTTCTATTGTATCAAGTATATCTGCAAGTACATCCATAATAGAATTTAGGTTTGAGTCTGTAATTGCTGATATTGGATAAATTGGCAGATCGATTTTTGATTTAAATTTTTCTAGATTTTCTTTTGCTCCTTCTAAATCCATTTTATTTGCAATAATTATCATTGGCTTTTCTAATATTTTAGGATTAAAATTTTCTAGTTCTTTATTGATAATTAAATAGTCTTCATAAGGATCTCTTCCTTCAAATCCTGACATATCTACTACATGAGCAATTACTCTTGTTCTTTCTATATGTCTTAAAAATTGGTCTCCTAATCCTTCTCCTAGTGATGCTCCTTCTATAAGTCCTGGTAGATCTGCAATAACAAAACTTCTATCATGGCTAGCCCTAACTACTCCTAAATTTGGTTTTAAAGTAGTAAAATGATATGCAGCAATCTTAGGGCGTGCGGCTGATACACGAGATATTAAAGTGCTTTTACCTACACTTGGCATTCCAACAAGTCCAACGTCTGCAAGTAATTTTAGTTCTATTTTTACTCTTTTTATTTCTCCCGGTTCACCATTTTCTGAAACACTGGGTGCGGGATTTGCTCTTGTTGCTAGTGCAATATTACCTCGTCCTCCACGTCCGCCATGAACAATTACTGCCTTATCATCTTTATGAATTAAATCTGCAATAACAAGTCCTGTATCAATATCGGTAATAACTGTACCAAGGGGTACTCTAACAATCACATCTTCTGCATTTGCTCCATGCATTCCTTTACCCATTCCATTTGCGCCGTTATTTCCACGTATTATTTTTTTATATCTTAAATCTAGTAGTGTATTTAAACCTTCATCAACAGCAAATACAATATCAGATCCATGTCCGCCATTGCCTCCGAATGGTCCTCCCATTTCAACATACTTTTCTCGTCGAAAAGCCATGCAGCCATTTCCGCCACTACCTGCTTCTAAATCAAGAGTCACTTCATCTACAAACATATAATCACCTCAATTTATATTAATTATACATTAAAAGCAAAGAAAAAAAAAGAAGAAAGTCTTCTTCTAATTAAATTTCTGGATATACACTTGCTTGTTTTTTATCTTTTCCAACTCTTTCAAACTTAACATATCCTGACACTTTAGCATATAAAGTATCATCTGATCCTATTCCTACATTATTACCTGGAAAGATTTTAGTACCACGTTGACGATATATAATTGATCCTCCACTTACATATTCACCATCAGCGGCTTTAGCACCTAATCTTTTAGAAATTGAATCTCTACCGTTCTTAGTTGAACCTTGACCTTTTTTATGTGCAAATAATTGAATATTTAATTCTAATAATTTCATCATTTACAACGCCTCCTCACTTACAATAATATTTTTTTTATACTGTTTTTCTAATTCTTTTAACAAATTAACCATATTATATATTAAAGTATCAGTTATCTTATTATGTTTCAAGATAGAAATATAAATACCATTTGATTCATCATAATTTATTGAATCACTATCTAATCTAATAATAGCATTAACACTAGTAATAACTATACTAGAAACTGCTGCGCATACTATATCTTTTCCAAAATTGTCAAAGTTTGCATGTCCACTTATATTAATTGACTCATATAAATCAGATTTTTTCTTTATTAATACTTTAATCATATTACTTATTAATTGATTTAATAGTTACTTTAGTATATGGTTGACGATGTCCTTGAGTTCTACGATAATTTTTCTTTTGATTATATTTATAAACTAGAACTTTTTTAGCTTTACCAGTTTTATCAACAACTGCAGTAACGCTTGCTCCTTTAACATAAGGTTTTCCTAAAACACCATCTGCCATTAAAACCTTATCAAAAGTGATTTCACTACCTGCTTCAGCGTCAAGTTTTTCAATATAAAGAACTTTACCTTCTTCAACTAAGTATTGTTTTCCACCTGTTTCAAT
>CAMOSQ010000008.1 GCA_946624985.1 uncultured Caryophanales bacterium
ATTCTAACACAGACTAGTTTTTTTTAAATGTCTACCCAGAGGGGTGCATTTCATTACTTTAGTTTTTCGATATATTCTATCTGTTATATATATTTACAAGTACAGGTTTCTTTTTCTTAATTTTAACAACATTCTATAAAGATTCATTTTATCTTACATATCTATCATATATGCTTATTCTTGTCGGCCTTTTTCGTATCTGTTCTTGTGTATCTTGTTCTTGTACTTGGTTTTCTTTCATTGATAAATATCTTTGGTTTAATAACGCACTTCTTGTACTTCTTAAACTTTTAATTTGTTTTCTTCTTTTTAAACTTTTAATTTGTTCTCTTCTTTTTTTTCCGGCTTCCCCTAGACTCATCAATAACACCTCTCCATATTAATTCATC
Source organism: uncultured Caryophanales bacterium (assembly GCA_946624985.1). Lineage (GTDB taxonomy): Bacteria > Bacillota_I > Bacilli_A > RF39 > UBA660 > UBA3631. The sequence goes on from CAMOSQ010000008.1 coordinate 390, forward strand.
TTATATTTCTATCTTACGTAAACAAGTTTTCTAATTTCCTTTTGATTTTGCGCAGCTTGTTGTACAGCAGCTTGTTGTGCAGCTTGTTGTACAGCCATCATTCTACCTTTCATTGATAAATCTCTCAGTTTTTTTCTTCCTTTTCTCAACAATTCAAGTTGTTCTCTTGGACTCATCTTTTTCATAACAACACTCCCCCTTTGCCTATATAATAACAAATATTACTAAATAAGTAAACTAAAAATTATAATTTTTCTAACACAATTTATCTCCATCAATATTATTATAAATCTTTTTAATAATACCCATAAAATAAGCTTTATTATCACCGCTAATTTTCTCACTAATAGAAATAATCCTACTTAAAATATCCATTCTAATATTTATATCATCAGTATTACTTTTTTTAAGTAATTCCTTTAACTCATTATCAATACTAATAACAATACCATTAATAATATCATCCATTTCATTCTTACAAGCCACAATTCTATCATAATCATCAGTATCAAGAACTGACTTAACTTTATTAATATCTTCATCAGTTACCTTAATATTAGATCTATCTCTATTAGAAACAATAAAATCTAAATCACTACTAATATGATCTTTTATAATAGAAAATAATGGTTTAATATTACTCTTTCTTAACTTATCTTCATGCATTAAATCTAAAATATCATTTATACTCATCCAAGAACAAGATTCAACTTCATCTTCTTGATAAACTAAATCATCAATATTAATATCACATTTCAAATAATAAACATCAAAAAAACACTTATTAAATTTAACAGTTTCAAATAATCTAAAATCAAGATTACTTATATCAATTCCAAGTTCTTCAGAAACTTCTATAATAACTGTATCACGACTAGTTGAACCACTCTTAACATGCCCTCCAGTAGTCGCATATACTCCACCTTTTTCAACCGAAGTATGTTGTATTAAAAACTCACCACGACTATTCTCAATAAAAATAATAACTATATTAATAAATCTTCCTTCAGGTACTTCAGGTTTAATATCTTTAGATCTTTTAACAACTTCACCAGTTAAATTTCTATTCTCGTCATATAAATCCAATAATTCATACATCGCAATCACCAAATAAATTATAGCACAAAAAAACTAACAAGTGTTAGTATTTTCCACACATACTTCCCCATGTATCAACAAGTTTTTTATCCTTAAAAATTCTTAAAATCTCACAGTTATTTGAACACCCCCCACATTCATTACCTACAGTCTTAAACTCAATATCTTTAATATCTAAATCATATACTCTACCATCACTATTTTTGTGAGATAATATCGCAATACCTAAGGCTCCCATTAAATGACTATTAGGATCAACTGTAACATCACATCCTAATACTTCTTTAAAATACTTTAAAACACCAAGATTTTTAGAAACTCCACCTTGAAAAACAACAGGCTCAATTATCTTTTTACCTTTTCCAACATTATTTAAATAATTTAAAACAATACTTTTACAAAGACCCGCTACAATATCCTCTTTAGAATAACCTACTTGAGCCTTATGAATTAAATCAGACTCCGCAAAAACAGTACACCTAGCAGCTATTTTAGCCGGATTCTTACTAGATAAAGCTAACTTACCAAACTCTTCAATTGGAATATCAAGTCTCTTAGCCTGACTAGATAAAAATGAACCAGTACCAGCCGCACATAACGTATTCATCGCATAATCAACAATAACTCCATCACGAATAATAATTATCTTAGAATCTTGACCACCAATCTCTAAAATAGTATGAACATTAGGATTAACTGACAATGTTCCAACCGCATGAGCAGTAATCTCATTCTTAACAACATTCGCATCCATCATTAACCCAATTAACTTACGAGCTGATCCAGTAGTACCAATACCTTTTACAACATAACCAGATGGAATCTTTTTCTTAAGCTCACTAACTAATTTTTTAACAGAATTAATAGGACTTCCTTCAGTCCAAATATATAAAGAACATATTATCTTATTATCCTCATCTATAACAACACCCTTAGTAGAAATTGAACCAATATCTATACCTAAATAACAATTCATTTTTTCCTCATTTCTATCATATCGTTAAAAGCCTCTAACCTAGTTTGTAATCCAACACGACTAGTATTTGAATCAAAACTAAAAAACAACACAGGAACATTATAATCACAACAAACCTTATTAATAATTCCCATTGAACCAATCTCAGGAGTACAAAAAGAAGACTTTATATGAATAATACCATCAAATCCATCCCTACACATATCAACTGCTCTAATAATATTATCAGTCGCATCCGCCCCCATTCTATACTTAACATACTTTGAATACTTTTTAATATTCTTCTTAATAAACTTACCCTTACCCATCATTAAATAAGAAGCATTAGTATACCTTTTTATTGACATATTAAACGAAGCTAAACTCTTCTCAATAAAATAATTACTAAAAGGCTCCATAATAGTATATAACTCACCTATAATACCAACCTTAGTAACATTACGAGGAATATCAACTTTAACCTTTCTAATTAAAGAATTATATTTTTTATAAACACGTTTTAAATCAAAATAACCTTTAACACCAGAAAACTCTTTAAGCATACTTTCATTTAACTTTTCCATTTCTCCATCATTAACTTCAAAGCCTACATACTCTCTTATATAATCATCAATCAAATCCATATACTTAACCATTTTCATAGTAATAAATAAATAATACAAAGACTTAAACCTACGAAAATGCTTATCAATCCTTCTAAGTTCACGATAAACTCTAAACACACTAGCCTTACCCGCAATAACTAAATTAATAAACTTTACATCATACCCTAAATCAGAAATAATAGTTCTTTGTAACTCATGATAATAACCATATCTACAACCTCCACCTAACTGAACAACACAATCAGCCCCTTTCTCTATTACCTCAAGTAAAGTACCTAATGTATATTTAAAAGGAGTACACACAAAAGAAGGACTATATTTAACACCTAGTTCAATAGTTTTCTGACTAATATGAGGCGCACTTACAATATCAGAATGCAAAATATTAGAAAATAAATAAGTTGCTGGAACATAATAATTACCTATATGAGGAAATCCAACCTTAGACAATTTCAACAAAACTCTCCAATCTAGTTTCTATTCCAGCAAATGCATCCATATCATCAATTACAAGATTAAGACACTTTTTATTAATTTTTCTAATAACAAGTTCATTAACTAAAGAATCAAGTCCACACGGAAAAACAGACAAGAATATAATACCATCAATTTTGTCACCACATAAAGCAATTGAGCCTATACTTTCCTTACTATATTTCCAATAAATATCTGGACTTAATTCTAAAGACTTTCTACGACAAGCCGCCTTATCAAACAAATCACTATAAATAACAATACACCCCAATTTTTCTAAATAATCAATTACAGGTTTTCCAATAGTACTGTCGTAAGTATTATAAGAATGAGATACTAACAATATTTTTTTACCAGTCAAATTAAGCCTATTAATATTATCAATAATACGTACCTTATTTAATTTATTACTCTTAATAGTCGCACATAAAAATGCACGTCTTATATCTTTATTACTCTTACCAAAAAACTTTCCAATACGTTTCATTCCTTTATATAAAGTATCATGAGAAGACAAGGAAATATTATAATCAAGAACCTTCACATCAAACAAATTATTTACAATATCATAGCACGCCATAAAATTAGTACAAGTCTGTTCATACTTTCCAAAATCATCGATCCTAGGAACTAAAATAACATCACAATAACGAGACAAATATGCAACATGTCCAATATAATTTTTTAAAGATAAACACATCTCATCAGTTGAATATTTATTACCAAGTTCTTTAATTTCCTTATTGGTCTCAGGACTAATAATATATGAAATATTTAACTTTTCAAAAAAAGAAATCCATAAATCACTAAAATAATAATAAAATAAACCTCTTGGAATACCTATCTTCATATAAATCCTCCTAAAAAAAGATATGAAAAAGAAAAAAATATATACATAAAAAAAAATAAACAATATATAAAAATTTATGATATAATAAAAAGAGAAATAGGAGGTAAATATGTATATAAAAGAATTAACAAATGAGGAATTTAATAACTTTACAGCAGAATTTCCATATAAAACATTCTATCAAACACCTGAATACGCATTCGTAATGAGTAGAGAAAAAAATGAAGTTTTCCTACTCGGACTAGTAGATGATAAATTCATCTTAGCTGCAGCTGTGATAATAGTAGAAAAAAGAAGTGGATTCAAATATGCATACACACCTCGAGGATTCTTAATTAATTTTAATGACTATACTATACTCGAACAATTCACAAAATTATTAAAAGAATATCTTGGAAAAAAAGATATTGTCGCATTAAGAATTAATCCTATGATAGTTAAAAATATATACAATAATAACAAACAAATAATATACGAAAACAAACACTACAACAGTATATTTGAACAATTAATAAAACTTGGATATAATCATCAAGGATATAACAACTATTTTGAAAACATAAAACCAAGATTTGAAGCAATACTAAATATTCAAACAAACACAGAAATACTATTTAATAATATAGATAAAACATATAAAAAGAACATAAAAAACGCTATAGAAGATGGTATTCACGTATATCAAGGAAACTTTAATGAATTAAAATATTTATATGAACAATGTAAATATAAATATCCAAGAAGTTATAATTTCATAAAAGATATATATAAACACTATGATCAAAAAGAAATGGTTGACCTATACTATGCTAAACTAAATACAGAAGAATATCTAGTTAATAGCCAAAAAGAACATGAAGAAATAGAAGCAAAAACAAATGATATAAATAATAAAATAATGGATACAACACAAAAAGACAAAACAAAACTAATAAATCAAAAACTAACAACAGACACATTACTAAATAAATATGAAAACAAACTAGTTACCGCAACAAGTCTTCTAAAATCAAATCCAAATGGAATTGTTCTAGCAAGCCTTATGGTAATAAAGTATTATGGAACAGTATATATGTTTATGGATGGATATGATAAAAACTTTAGATATTTAAATGCAAAACATTTATTACTATGGAAAGTAATAGAAGAATATTCTAAAAAAGGATTTAAAAAATTCAACTTTGGAGGAATAAGTAACATAAACAATGATGAAAAATACAAAGGATTAAATGACTTTAGAATGAGCTTTGGTTCATGCGCAATAGAATATGCAGGAGACTTTGAACTAGTTACAAATAATACACTATACTTTATGTATAAAAAAGCAACACAAATATCAAATATTATAAAGAAAAAGAATAGCTAACTATTCTTTTTTACATTTTAGACAACTTTTCACGAACCTTAGAACTTACACTTCCAAGATCTGCTTTTCCTTTTACTAATGGTGTAATCATACCCATTATCTTACCCATATCTTGCATTCCAGTAGGATTAACTTTACCAAAAACATCATCAATAATTTTAGATATTTCTTCTTCACTTAATTGCTCAGGTAAATAAGCTTCTAGTATTTGAATTTCTTTATTTGTTTCATCAACTAAATCCTGCCTATTACCTCTTTCAAACTCTTTGATAGAATCCCTTCTAGTTTTAATCTCTTTAGAAATAACACCAATAACTTCATCATCATTAAGTTCGCGTTTTAAATTAATTTCTTGTAACTGCATACTTCCCTTAACCATACGAATAACTTTTAAAATATCTTTATCTTGATTCTTCATAGCAGTTTTTAAATCATTTAAAATTCTCTCTCTCATATTATCCTCCTATAGAAAAAGAACCAATAGGTCCTAATTATATCTTTCTCTTCTCTCTCTTTTACGACTGTTAATAATAGCTTCTTTCTTAGCTTTTCTTCTCTTAACTCCAGGTTTCATATAACCTTCATTTCTCTCTCTAGCTGCTTTTAGGAGGCCGTCTTTAGCGTTCTTTTGCTTTAAATTACGTAAAGCAAATTCAACATTACCATTTTTTACGACTACTGTAGACATGATATCCCTCCCTTCTTTCGACTAGGAATATTATAGCACTTCCCTATAAATAATACAAGAAAAATAATAATTTATTAACAAAATACGACAAAAAATATACAAATATATATAATTTTAAATCTATTAACTTATACATTAGTAGTTTAAATAATAGTAAATTTCTAAAATATTTTTAAGCAAAATGAAAAAGATTTCTCAGTTTCTTTAAATAAATCATGCTCATCTTTATCAAATAAACCTTTAGATTCAGCATCTTGAATCATAATTTCAAAATCTTCATTGTAAATTTCAAATAACTTCTTTAAATTAATAATTTTTTTGCACTTTAAAACAAAATCATCTGCCATTAAATTCTTCCACTCCTGACACATATTTTTATATGTATCGCCAAAATGTAAAAAACGATGTTTATCTTCTAGCCCATAATCAATAACACTTTGCAAGATAGAACATATATATTTTTTTCTTAAATCATCATATTCTATTTTTCCAATAAGAGAATTATAACAAAAAACTACATTACTAACATCATCTGGATATCTAAAAGCACTATTTTGAATATTAGAAAAACATTTCAAAATTGCAGCTTCAATAAGTTGTGCAATATCTTGAGGAAAATCCGGTAATTTACAAATTCTTACTAATTCATCTGTTGAAGCAAACCAACAATAATTACTATATTCATTAGCCATTCTTACTAACTTTAATAATTTTTTTGCAGTTAAATCAACCTGCTTACCATTCTTAAAATTAACAGTATATTTTTTAGCAAATAATTTCATAATATAAACCTCCAACAAATAACCATTATATCAAATTAATTAATAAAAATAAATACATAAAAATACTATTCACTCAACACTTTTTTCATTCAAATTAAAAGAATTAATACTATTATTACTAATAGTTCTATTTTTTTCTAATTCCTTTAAACTTTTATTTGGTGTAGGAAAATTTTCAGGTAATGTCCCACATTGTTTTATTATAGTGCTTCTAATATCCTTTCCAACCTCATAATGCGCTATATTTGCCTCTTTATCTAACTTAATATTTTCATTCTTAAGTTTTTGTTCAGTTAAAGAAATTCTAAATAAATTAGCTATTAGCTCATCACTACACATATTATCTAAAATATCTTCTCTATATCTTAAATCCTTTCTTTTAGCTATATCGTTAGCCGTTTCTCCGTTATATAATCCTTTATACCCCGAATTATGAAATCTATCAAAGTTCTTAACTCCAGCGTTTCTAGCAGCAATATTTAAAGAATAATTTCCTTTTCTAGTTAAATTTCTTTGATAAAATCTTTTTTCATCTTCCGTTAATGATTCATAATCTCGTTCCATTAACTCTTGCTTTCTAGTTTGAATGGCAAAATATGTCTTAGCTAAAGCAATTACTTTCTTTCTAGGATCACAATTCAGTACAATTAAATAACATGCATATCTAGACAACTTATAATCCAACACTTTTCTTTGAGCACCTTTTGCTAAATTTATCATTTTATCGGAGCCGATAAAATGATCCGAAACACTATAATTACTATTCTTACAATTTTCCACAGCTTTATTTATTACATTTGAAAATCTCTGCCATAATGTATATTCCAAAACAGGCATTAATTCTCTAGCACACCAATATTCATTACCATTTAGATCTATATGTTTTATATCTTCAAATATTTTTTCAGTATACTCTTTTATTTTATTCATAAAAATCTCCTTTCTAGAAAGGAAAAAGTATACAAATTTGTATACTTTTAGCACCCATAACTTCTAACAAATGTTCCTAATATTTGTCCTAATTTAAATATTATTTCAACAATAGTAGAAATTAAAGGAATAGATAAAATAAATAATATTGAACAAATAAAATACAATAAATATTTATTGACTACAGTGGACATACATTATTACTTCCAATTCTTCTTATCGCATTACCTAAAGCTCTACCCATATCAAGAATAGTATTAATACCTCTAGTAACCGCAGAAATTAAAGTACCACTTATACTTCCACCTTCTATTAAAACTAATTCATCTTTATTTAAATTTTTCATAAATACCTCCCTAATTACATCTTAACGGTCTAACAAACCCGTCAATAACACCAATTAAAAATGTTATACCTGCAACTATTGCAAGTCCTATAGCAGCCTTACTGCCACCTTTTATATCATGCATTTCCTTAACACTTAACTCTTTCATACTATCATCTCCTTTATCTTTTCAAAAAAAGTCATTTTTTTAACAAAATACAGATTTAAAACATTATTAATAATTCTCTTATCATCATCAATATCAAACTTAAGAATAACTTCTTTTCTTAAGCCACTATCTGTAATTGTATAATCAGAAGCTATATTGACAATAGAATAATCTCTTTTTTTCTTATCAACTAATAACGTACAATTCTGTAAGTTATACCAGCTATTATCAACCAAAATAGAAACATAATAATCCTCCTCTCTTAAAACTAAACCACTGTATCTATAACTAAATTCAAATTTAACAAAACAACCAATATATAATATAAAACTAATAATCAAAACTATTAAAACAGAAATAAAATTAATCCAAAAATCCTTATAACAATAAAATAAACACCTATTATATCGTTTCATCCACAATCTCCCCATCATTAAAATGAATTACACGGTCATAAAGATCAACATTTGACAATCTATGACTAACTATAATAATAGTACAATCATATTTATTAAAAACATTTGTCAATATTTCACGTTCTAAAACAGCATCTATTTGACTTAAACCTTCATCAATTAATATTATTGGTGCTTGCTTCATAAAAGTTCTTGCCAAAACAATTCTCTGCCTTTGACCCCCAGATAAATTAAATCCATTTTCCTCAATCATCATATTAAAACCTAAATCATTATTCATAATTTCATTAAACTTAAAACACTTCGAAATAGATACAATATCATTACCATAAAACTTCAAATTATTAATCAAACTATCATTAAATAAAATTTCATTTTGAGAAATATAAGAAATATTTTTACGTAAAGAACTAATCTTATAATCATTTATATCATTACCAGAAATAAATATATGACCACGAGGAACATCATAATAATGCATAAGTAACTTCAAAAGAGTACTCTTTCCACTACCACTCGGACCATAAAATAAAATTTTATCACCTTTATTAATTGTCAAATTAATATTATTAAGAACATTTTTACTATTATCAAAAGAAAAAGACAAATTTTTTAATTCAAGTGTACCATTTCTAAAATTAAGTACCCCTTTATCACTATAATTTTCATATAGACTTATAACCCTTGATATAGCCTCCTTACTTTCTTTAAAACTAATATCTAAATCAATAATATTTCTAATAGGTTCTAAAAAATAAATAACCATACTCGTATATGTAACTAAACTACCAATATCAAACTTATTATTAAAAATTAATAATGAACCAATATATATTATAATAATATTTCCAACATCACTGATTAAGTCCTTAAAGAAAGTCTGAGTATTAATATGTCCCTGTAAACAATAAATCTTATTTAAAAAACTAGTATACTTCCTATTAAATTTATCAATTACTTTATTTTCAATACTAATACCTTTAACAGTCTCAAAACCATTAATTGACTCATACATAAATGAATTAATCTGTTCCTTCTCATTCTTTATATCATATATATTTTTAACAAAAATTTTATTATAAATAAAAGACAAAAACAAATATAAAATAAATATAATAAAAGAAACAAAAAACAATTTATAATTCATTTTAATAAGAAATACAGAAGATATAATTACAATAGGTAAATCAATAAATAAACAAACACAAATTTTACTAATGACATCACGAGAATTTCCTAAATCATTAATCTTAGAAATAATCTCACCAGAAGTTCTATTATGATAGTAATGATAAGGAAGTAAAATAACACGCTTAAATGCATCCAAAGTTAAAGAAAAGTCTAACTTAGAATTTAAAATAGTAAAAAACTTGTTGCGCAAATAATTAATAATATTTTTTGTTATAGATAAAATTAAAAATATTAAAAATAAAACCTTAAGATAATTTTTTGATATATTTATTCCATCTATAATAAACTTAAAATAAAATGAAGAAATAAGTTTCAAAAGTATTATTAATAAAGAAAGAATAATTAATATAACTATCTCCGATTTAAACTTAACTAAATTCTTATAAATAAAATCACTTATCTTTATATCCTTATTATAAGGTATAGATGAAACAGGATAAAGTATAATTACGACACCAGACCATATCTTACTAAATTCATCAAAAGACAATTTTTTAACTGTATCTCCCGGATCAGCAATCATTAAATATTCCTTTTCAAAATTAACTTCATATACAACAATAAAATGCTTATATGAATTATTAATAACAACATGGCATATACAAGGTAAAACAATACTTTTAAAATCAGACAAATCACATCTAACTCCTTGTGAGCTAAAACCAATTTGATTCAAAGCATTAACAAGATTATAGGCACTTGTACCATTTTTACTAGTTTTAGTTAGATCTCTTAATCTCTCAATAGATAAATTTCCCTTATAATATCTAACAACCATCAATATACAAGCAACACCACAATCCTTTAAACCTTCCTGTTTAACAAAAGGATATTTAAGCATTTCTCTCACCTCCTATTATAATCATTCTACAAAAAAAAAATAATTCCTTAAAAAAAACAAAAAAAGTTATAAAAAATTATAACTTTTTAAAATAAGTAACCATTTTATCACCATATTTCTTAGTTTTTAACTCAAAAAGGTCATCATTTGATACCTTTTCAACCTCATACTCACAAACAACAATACCATCTTTATTTAATAAATCATTTTTATAAATAAAATCTAAAATACTATTAATTAAACATAGCTTATACGGAGGATCTAAAAATATAACATCAAATTTTTTTTTATTAACAAATGAGTTTAATGCATTTTTATAATCATCATGAACTAAAACGCTACCATCAATATTAATTAAATTATCCTTTAAGATTTTAAGCATTTCATTATTTTTCTCGACAAAAAAACATTCACTCGCACCATTACTTAATGCCTCAATACCTAAAGAACCACTCCCAGCAAACAAATCTAAACAAATACTATTTTTAATTTTATTTTGAATTGTCGCAAATAAAGACTCCTTTACTCTATCCATTGTTGGACGAGTACAATCTATATTATATCCCAATAACTTTCTACCTTTATATTTTCCACTGATAACTCTCATAAAATTCACCTAGATATATTTTAACACATTTACTTTAAAGATGTAAAAATATTTTGTACCATTTCTATAGTACTTAAAGCCTTAGTTATTCTATCACTAGCACGTAATCTATAATCTTCCTTAACTTTTTCCTCAAATGCTCTAAACATCAATGGATTTCTATTTAAAATCTTATACCACATAGAATTCTCGTGCAAATACTGCCTATATCTAGGATTATTCATTATCTTTAATTGTATATCAAGATTCATTAATCCTCAAAATGTTTATATAAAGGTCTTGGTTTATACTCTTCTTTTTTTACAGAGCTATCATTACTAGCGAAATCCTGAAAAACACCTAAAACCCTCTGTATAGATTCTACACCACTCTGTATACTATCCAAATCAATTCCCTTTAACCAAGACATTAAATCAATTGAACTCTTACTTGTAGTATCATTTAAATAATCACTCCATACAGAATCATCTGAACCATATAAATTAAAAATTTGATAAAAATCTTGCCATGTCTTTGAACCATCCCTAACATACTTTATTAGATTAGGATTATTTCTTACAAATTCTTTAAATTCATTTTTACCGTTCATACTATCACCTATAATAATATATGACTATAATCCATTTTTTTTCATAGAAAAAGACTCTTAAGAGTCTTCATAATATTCTTTACTTTCTAATTCAGCAATATATACAGTCTGAGTCGATTCATCTCCCCTTGTACAAGTTATCATAGTAAGAACAGTCTTATCCGTAGGTCTATAAACAGCTAATTTTCCAGTTTTAGGTTGATAATAAATTTTAGTAATCTTATATGCATACTTAATATTATTATAATAAACATAAGCATAATCCCCTTCTGAAAGCTTATATAAATTTTTAAAAAAGCTAATATATCCACTTCCAGAATGCGCTGCTAAAATAAAATTACCATTTTCTACATCAGGATAATTAGAAGGAGACAAAATCATAATATTTCTATTAACATTATTATACCTTGAATCAATATCATAAATTCCCTTCTTCAAATTAATTTTAGGTATCTCAAGAACAGCCGCATACTTTTCAGTAATAACAGGCTCTACAGGTTGTTCAGATTCCGGTTGATCAGGAGCAGGTTCAATTTCTTCTATCGGTTCAACATCGATATCTTCGACTTCATTTAACTGATCAAAATACAATTGCATATTAATATATTCAAATAAAGAATCTCTCTTGGATAAAAAATATTGTGAAGAAAAAATACATATACCACATAATATAAATAATGTTCCAATAGCGATTATTTGTGATCTACTTATCTTTTTCATAAAAATACTCCATTCTTTTATAATTCAAAATCTACAATTTCTACCTCATCACTATTAATTGATTTATTATCTTTATTATCTAAAAATTCAAAATTATTAAATACACTCATATTATTTATATTTGTATCGTTTACATTTGTATTATTTACACTCGTATTATTTACATTTGTATCGTTTACATTTATATCATTAACACTCGTATCATTAAAACTTACGCTATCTACGCTCGTATCAAAAGATAAACTATTTTGATTATCAAAACTATTAAGTGAATTATCAATACTTTCTTGATTATATAAATCATTACCTAACGTATTACCAAAACTTTGCTGCCCAAAAGAAGAAATAGAAATATCATTTAAATTACTCTCAACATTTTGATTATTAAAATTTTGTGCACTAGACAAATCATTGCTTTGATTTATTGAATTATTCACATCATCAAAAGATAAAACTTCTGCATTAGGAACATTAATTCCAGGTACTAAATTTTGAACAACGCTATTATTAAAACTAAATCCATTATTCTCAATAGGAACATCCTTTGGTTCATTGTAATCATTAATATAAGCATCAAAATCATTTGATTCTTCAATCTTCTTAACCTTAAATATTTTATCAGCCTTTTTTAAATAAAAAATTATTAATAAAACAAATATCCATATTACAAATAATCCCATACCTAATTCTAATAAAGTCATAGTTTGCTCATTAGAATATAAATTAGAATTAGATGATACATCAATCTTACTACTTTCTACTATATAAATAAAAAGCGCAAATAACATTTGAATAAATGTAAAAAAAACAGTATTAATTATTTTAACAATTTTATGATTACTCTTACTACTTAATGTTACAACCATAATAATAAATGAAATAAACATTATAACAATATAAACAGGAATAATAGGAAAATAAATATTAGCCATAAACAAAGTTAAGAAAGAATCAATACTAGATAAAAAATACTTTCCATACTTAACAACAGCAAATCCAATTAATCCAACATATAAAATTATAAAAACAATTTTTATTAATTTTTTATTAATCCTAGAATAAAAAAATAATAATATCATTAATACCATTGAAAAAGCAAAAATTCCAATTATTATAGGAGATGAAAACAACATATTGAACAAAACATTTATTTTATCTATAAAAGTTAATTGATTCATATTCCCCTCCAATTTCTTTCATGATTACTATATAATATTATAATAAAATAATCATAAATAGTCAAATTTTTTTTTAAAACAAAAAAAGAGCTAATACTAGCTATTAACTCTTCTTCTATATATCTTAATTACTTCATATCCGGCAAAAACCATCAATCCGCCTATTGCGAATAAATTAATAATACTCATTCCAGTACTTGGAGCCTCAATCCCATTTCCAACAATAAGCCAATTTGTGCTTTCATCAGATCCTTTAACATCTTGTTGAACTGTTTTAACTTCAACTTTTCCATTTACATCCATCTCAAATTCAATATCAGTTTGTAATCCAACATATCCTTTAGGAGGAACAGTCTCTGATAATACATATTTATGATTTGGTTTAATACCAACAAATACATGAGGAGTTCCATCAGATACCCATGAATCAACTTCACAATATGGAGACTCAGATAGTCCAAGTTCTTGAGCTAAAGCAGAATCAATACATTCTGCGTCATATAAATGCATCTCAGCTCCTTTAATTTCCTCACCAGTACCTGTATCAACTTTAGAAATATTTAGTGATCTCTTGTTTTTAATCTCAATAGTTATTTCGTCATCTACACCTAAAGTTCCTTCAACGATATTAACAAAATCTTGAGATTGAAGTGTTACTGCAAAAACAACATCAAATGGATCACCATCAACATCATCAACAAATGAAATCGCAAAATCTTGAACATCATCACTAAAAATAGGATTTATATAACCATTTTTAAACTCCTCTTGAATATAATACATTCCATCTTCTTGAACATAATAATATCCATTATCAATATACAAATCAGATGTTTTATTTTTACCACTACAAGGGCGTGTTAAATATCCATCAGCATCAGTAATTGCACATATATATAAGTAATCAGAATAATTCGCAGTTTTCCTTGTATAATTATAAAATCTCATTTCAATACCAGATATAGGATTACCTTCTTCATCAACTTTCCTATATCTAACCTTCATCTTCTTATCAGAGATTGATAAAGATAAAGTAGTATCACCATCTTTAATAGTACTACAAACAGGTTCTGTAGCTCTAACATAACCATTTGGAGCAGAAATTTCTTTAACACAATATGTTTTTCCAACTATAGCAGGAACTTCTGTAGATGACTCATTTTCAGTAGAAACAAATTCTCCTATGACAGTACCAGTTTCTTGTTCATATATTTGTAATAAAGCTCCACCAACTAATTCACCTGTATCTGCATCTTTTTTTGAAGCTTTAATTACAACTCCGTTATCAAAATTTCCTGTTACCTTTATACTTTTTGTTTTAGAATCTTTCCTTGTAACTCCAGTAGTAATATTTTGAGTATTATCATTTGATTCATATAATTTTACATCCACACCACTAATATATTGACTTGATGTAACTGTTAATGTTGCACTAACTTCTCCTGAACCAGATTGTGGTTTAGAAACTCTTAATACTACTACATCACCATTTTTAACAGTAGAACTAGAAGTCCAGTCACCATCATTAACCTTCATTTCTCCACCATTAACAGTAGCAGTATATGTTGTACCATCTGGTAAATTACTTAGAACAGTATACTCTCCTGAATATAAATAATCATTATCGCCTGTTTTTTCAGATAATTTACCATTTCCACCTGTTATATTAATATTATAATCTCCACTATCTTGTTTTATTAAAATTTTATAAATTTCTGTGAAATTTTCATTTTGTTCAATATAACTATTATGTCTATGATCAAGTCCACCTGTTTCGTATCCATGAGCAGCATACCAAATTGCACTTTGAGTTATTCCATATAATTCTTTATCAGTCACCGTTATACCAGCAACATTATGCGTACCTTGACCATTTTCTAATCCATATTGATAAGCCTTAGTCAAAATACGTTC
Source organism: uncultured Caryophanales bacterium (assembly GCA_946624985.1). Classification (GTDB taxonomy): domain Bacteria; phylum Bacillota_I; class Bacilli_A; order RF39; family UBA660; genus UBA3631. Next base: position 16,109 of record CAMOSQ010000008.1, read on the forward strand.
AATAGCCTCTTTGTAACCTGCTTTATACCCACTAAGAGAATTTTTTAGTGTTAAAGGATTTTCAGAAACATTTAAATTACTATCCAAACAAAATGCATATTTACCATTTATTTTCTTAACAAGTGAACCATATCCACCATCATTAAGTTGGAACCAAAAATCTCCAGGAACATAATCAACTTTAGCCTCTTCAGCTAATACTCGTTCACCCCCAAATCCTAATATAAAAATTGAAATAAATAAACAGCATAATAATCTTAAACTTTTCTTCATATTCATACATTCCCTCCTATTATTATACTGTAATAATGATACCACAAAAATAAAAAACTGTCTACTAATTTTTCAGAAAAAGAAAAAAAGCTAAAATTAATTAGCTTTTACATATTTTCTTTTTTCTTAGCAACCACAACAATACTTGCACCTGCTAATGTTATTAATCCACCTATAATATACATTCCTGTCATATTTATACCTGTAATAGGTGTATCAATTATTTTTCCATCTAGCTCATTATATACATCAATTTTAGTCATACCATCTTTAGTAATTTCAAACTCATATCTTGATGTAAGATTTTTATCAATAATCATTTCTGGTTTATAATTATCTGCTGGAAGAGTTTCAACTAAAATATACTTTCCAACAGGTAACTCAACTTCATATGGTTCTGCTGTTGAATCCCATTCAACAATAATATTTCCATTTAAATCTAATATTTGTAAATGAGCACCTGGAATTTCTTCACCATTAGTAAAATCTTTCTTAGATATTTTTACTTTACCGGTATCAACTTCAGTTTTAGAAGGATAATTCTTAATAACTAAAACTTCACCATTAATTTCAGCATATGTAACACCATTTTCATCAACAAATTTAGTTCCACCACATGAAGCAGTACTTTCATCATCATTCTTAACGTTACATAATTGAGTTGTTCCATCTTCTAATAATTTAAAATAAATATTAACAGTTAACTTATCAAATCCAACTGGAGATGAAACTTCTTCCATTCTATAGATTTTTCCAATAATTAAACCTACAATTTCATGTTTTACATCTTTTTTAGAAGTCCATGAATCATATGGATCATTATTTCCTAATTCATAAACCTTCATTTCAGCTCCATCAAGTTCACTTTGACCAGTAGCATCAGTTTTACTTACCTTTAAATTTCCTTTTGAATTACCAGGTAAATCAGCCTTTGCACTTATACTATCTGTATATCTATCATAATATGGTTCAACAGCTACAGTATTCTGTAAATTATCATCTACATTTTTACCATCAAATTCATTTCCAACTGGAACATATAATTGAAAATCAATACCACTTACATAATACTCTGAAGCAATATTAGCAGAAACTTCTACACTAGAATTATTATTTTCAGTACGTAAACTAAACTTTTCACCAGACTTAACTTGTTGTGTTGATTTACACTCATTATTATATAAAACACAAGCATTATCACTAGCAGTTACAGAATATGTTAAATTTGAACCACCATTAATTACAAATTCATCTGAAACATAATATTTTTCATCTGCAGTAAGATTCATTTTTGATGTCTTAGTATTTAAACTACCAGCTGAAATTGTTTGACCTGAAGCATTAACTAGAGCATTATATGCATCTTTTCTATTTTGGTTATTATTAATCCAAGTATAATATCTTGATATATCTACATAATTACCATTTTTATCAGGAACATCATTAGTACCACTTGCTTCCCATACAGCAATTTGAGTAATAAGATATAAATCAGTCTCAGATATACCATACACATTAGTTGCTTTTCCTAAACCATCTGAATATGCTTTAAATAAGATATTTCTTATTCTGTTACTAGCTAATCCATCAATTGAACTTACAGGATTATATATTAATCCTCCGCCAAAATCCTGAAATGCTTTATTCTTATCTAAGCAAAAAACATATGCATTATTACTTCCTACAATTCTTTTAACTGGATAAGTACTTTCATCAGTAAGTCCAAGCTGTTCAAAAGTCATTCTTACCTGACCACCACTTAATGCCTTAACGTTTGTAACAAATAAAAGTGCGATTGTGAATAATAAAAACCTTATTCCTTTTTTCATAATATACCCCCTTGTCATATACGTTAGAAACCCCCAACTAAATGACTTGGTTTGATATTATAGTACATAACGAACAAAATGTCAACTTTTTTTTACTTAAATCATATTTTTTTTGTAAAATCCTTATAAATAAACAAAAAAAGGCATAATAATACCTTTTTAAATTATCTCTTTTTTCTTAGCAACCACAACAATACTTGAACCTAATAATGTAATTAATCCACCAATTATATATAAACTAGTCATATCCATTCCAGTAATAGGAACTTCAATAATTTCATTATAAACATCAATTTTTGTAGTTTTTTCATCAACAACTTCAAATTCATATCTAGATGTCCTATTACCTAAAATAATCATTTCAGGATTATAATTTGTTGAAGGTAAAGTCTCAACTAATACATATTTTCCAGGAGATAAACTAAATTTATATGGTTCATCCGTAGATGTCCATTCAACAACAACATTGCCATTAACATCTAAAACTTGTAAATGCGCACCAGATAACTCATCTCCATTTGTAAAATCTTTTTTAGAAATAACAACATTTCCTTTAGATACTTCATTCTTAATTTTTAAAATATCCTCTGTTGACATTGCCTCACACTCATCATTACCTTTTGAATCCTTCTTAATATTACAAGTAGTAACACTTCCATCACTATTTAAAATAAACTTAATAGAATTCTTAAGTGGTCTAAAACCTTCTGGAGCATAATCTTCAACAATTTCATATATTGCACCAATTTCCAAATCATTTACATAATGAATCTTATTCTCATCCGAAACCCAAGATGTAACTACTTTACCATTACTATCCTTAAGAGTTAACTTTGCACCAGTTAATTCCTTTTGACCAGTAGCATCAGTTTTACTTACCTTTAAAGGCTTAACCTCAAAAAATTCTCCAGTTAAATTCATTATAGTAGATACATTAGCATATTTAGGCTTAAAAGCACCTACATTTTGAAAACCATCAGTTTTAGTCCTATAAAATGTAGTAACATATCCATTAACAAATTTTTCTGACTTAATACTTAATAAAATATCATATTTCTTAACAGAAGAATCCTTTTCTGTTCTTACTTTTATAATATCACCATTTTTAACAGTAATATCCCCTTTAGTCCAAGAACCACTATAATAAACCTCTCCACCATCAATACTTAAAGTTAAAACAACATCATTAGATAATCCTATAGACTTAACCTTTATATCACCTGAAACCATGTAATTTCCAGATTCAGACAACTTATCAGAACCCTCTAATTTAACATTATATGTCTTAGCCTTTTCATTAACACCAGAATAAATCATTTCCAAATAATCTTTATAACTATTTTTTAATATCCAATTTTTAAAAGTATTTGTATATCCATACTTTTCTTCACCATGAATTGCTTTCCAAATCGCAATTTGAGTAACACCATAAAAATCAGATTTAGAAATTCCAAATTGATTTTTATCAGAATTTAATCCAAGTTCTATAGCCTTTGTAATTATTTTATTTACTGCATCTAACTTATCAGCATATAAACTAGAATCAACCTTTAAAGGAACATTTAAATCAACATTTACCTCACTATCCAAGCAAAAAACATAATTACCATCCTGTCCATACTTAATAAGTGATATTTGTGGATTAATCCACCAACCTTCAGGTTTAGAAGTATCTGCACTAACAGTTAAAAAATCATCAGCATTTATCTTAGTAATTCCCAAAACAGATATTACTAAAAATGCAAATACAAAACCAACTACTTTCTTAATTCTACTCATATAATATCCTCCTTTGTCAAAAGTACCTGACATAGTCGAATATTCTACAACATCAATATTTTAAAGTCAATAAAAAGTGCACAAATTATGCACTTTATTCTATTTTAAAATCATCTAAAAAATCATCAATAGTAAGAATCTGTTCATCAATCTCATCAAGTTTAATATCTAATGTTTCAATTTCCTCATCAATCTTAGGAAGAATATTATAATTATCACAATCTAGTAAAACAGGATTTATAAATACATCATTAATATTACCCTTAGAAATTGAACTACCAGTAGAATACCTATCCATTATAGGTAAACTAGTAGACTTAATACTATCAAAATCATTTCCTATCTTAATAATAAAATCAAACTTATCACCTACAAATGTATTAAGAATTCTATATGGATTAGTCTTAACATCACGAATAAGCTGAATACCCTTTCTACCTCTACTAGTTCTTTCAAACTCAGTAATCTTAATTCGTTTGCCAGTACTCTTCTCAGTAATAACACAAACAAAATTAAAAGAACCAGTAAATATATCAAAACTAACAACATGATCATTTTTAAGACCAATACCCTTAACACCAGCGCTCTTAACACCAGTAACTGTTACTTCAGATAATAGATACCTTAAACCTAAACCATTATAAGTAGAAATAAATATTTCCTCACCTATTTTATCACTTACATCAACAACTAAATCATCATCCTTAAGCTTAAATGCAGTCATAGACTTGCTATAACGACTAACCTTAAAATCAGACAAATTAGTACGCTTAATCATACCATTCTTTGAAACCATAGTAACAATACCATCAAAATCATAAACAGGAATACTCTTAATAATATTCTCATTAGGTTCTAACTTAATAATATTACTAACATGCTTTCCAAGTTCTTTCCACTTACACTCAGGAATTTCATAAACAGGCAAATATAAATAATTACCTAAATCAGTAAACAATAATACTGTATTAATTGTATTAATCTTATATAAACCAATTACATAATCTCCATCCTTAACTAAAGTAGAATCTTTTTCATCATAACTTCTTAAAGAAACACGTTTAACATATCCATCATGAGTAATAACAACAATACAATCCTCACGAGGAATCATAGCATCACTATCGATTTTAATTTCAGTTACCTCGTCAACAATAGTAGTAAGTCTAGGAGTTGCATATTCCTTCTTAATAGCCCTTAACTCATCCTTCATAACACTTTTAAGTTTATCCTCATTACCAAGAATTTCCTCTAAACTAGCAATAACAGCAAGTAAACTCTTATGTTTTTCCTCTAACTCAGTAACATCAGTATTAGTTAATCTATAAAGTTGTAAAGTAACAATAGCTTCAGCTTGAAGAACTGTAAAATCAAACTCTTTAACCAAATTATCCTTAGCGTCACTCTTATTCTTACTACGACGAATACAAGCAATAACTAAATCAAGTATAGATAAAGCCTTAATTAAACCTTCAACAATATGAATTTCTTTACGAGCAGTAGCAAGATCAAACTCAGTTCTCTTAATAACTACACTTTTTTTATGATCTATATAAGCATCAAGAATAGGAATAATTCCCAATGTCATTGGTCTTCTATCAACAATAGAAACCATATTATAATTATAACTAACCTGTAACTCAGTATTCTTAAGCAAATAATTAATAATTAAATCACGATTAGCATCCTTCTTTAAATCAATAACAATTCTGACTGATTCTTCCCTATCAGACTCATCACGAACTTCAGCTATACCATCAATTTTTTTATCAATCCTAATAGAATCAATCTTATTAACGAGCATAGCCTTATTAACTTCAAAAGGAATTTCATGAATTACAATTTGTTCACGACCTTTTTCCTTAACTATTTCATACTTACACTTAACAATTACTTTACCACGACCTGTAGTAAAAGCATCAATAATACCTTTTTTACCTTCAACAACTCCACCAGTTGGAAAATCAGGTCCTTTTACAATTTCTAAAATAGTATCTAATCTACAATTAGGACTATCAATACGCTTAATAGTTGCATCAATTACCTCACCTAAATTATGAGGTGGAATATTAGTAGCATATCCAGCAGAAATACCATTCGCACCATTTACAAGTAAATTAGGAAACTGAGCAGGAAGTACAGTAGGCTCTAAAAATCTATCATCAAAATTAGGAGCCCAAGGAATAGTTTCCTTATCAAGATCACGAAGTAACTCTTTAGAAATAGGAGCAAGCCTTGCCTCAGTATAACGATAAGCAGCAGCCCCATCACCATCCATAGAACCATTATTACCATGAATAGAAACTAAAATAGTATTTTGCTTCCACCATTGACTCATACGAACCATAGCATCATATACAGAAGAATCACCATGTGGATGAAACTTACCCAAAACATCTCCAACAGTTGCAGCACACTTAATAAAAGGCTTATCAGAAGTATTACCAGCCTTATGCATAGCATATAAAATTCTTCTTTGAACAGGCTTCAAACCATCCCTAACATCAGGAATCGCACGATCTTGAATAATCTCTTTAGCATAATTACCAAATCTATCACCCATTATATCTTCTAATGCATAATCATGAATTCTTTTTAAAACATCTTCCATAATTACCCCCTATAATCATCTTCCATAGTAAATATAACATTCTCATTAATCCACTCTTTACGAGGCTCAACTTTATCCCCCATCAAAACTCGCACTCTTTTCTCAGCAAGTACTGCATCAGTAATATTAACACGAATTAAACTACGAGTAGAAGGATCCATAGTAGTTTCCCATAATTGAGTAGCGTCCATTTCACCAAGACCTTTATATCTTTGAATAGTATATTTACCAGGAGCTTCTTCCTTAAGTCTATTTAACTCTTCATCACTATAAGCATAAACATGTTTCTTACCATAATCAATCTTATATAAAGGAGGTAAAGCAATAAATAACTTACCCTTTTCAATTAACCCCCTCATATAATAATAAAAGAAAGTTAATAACAAAATTTGAATATGGGCACCATCAACATCGGCATCGGTCATAATTATAACCTTATCATAATTAGATTCATCAACATTAAAATCACTTCCAACACCCGCACCTATAGTATGAATCATAGTATTAATCTCTTCATTCTTAAGAATCTCTTCCATAGAAGCCTTAGCAGTATTAATAACCTTACCACGAAGAGGTAAAATAGCTTGAAACTTTCTATCACGTCCACCCTTCGCACTACCACCAGCTGAATCTCCTTCGACTAAAAATAACTCATTCAATTTGGGATTCTTAGCTTGAGCAGGAGCAAGCTTTCCAGATAAATTCTTTTCAATCTTATTTTTATTCTTACCATTACGAGCCTCATCGCGAGCTTTTCTAGCAGCCTCACGAACAGACTTACTCTTAATCATCTTATCCATAATAATAGAAGCAACAGCCTTATTCTCCTCTAAGAAATACTGTAACTTTTCACTAATAACACTATCAACAGCAGTTCTAGCTTGGGGAGTACCTAACTTACCTTTAGTTTGACCTTCAAACTGTAATAAATCCTCAGGTATCTGTAAATTTATAATAGCAGTTAATCCCTCACGAGTATCACTACCCTCTAAATTCTTATCCTTAGCCTTAATATAACCATTATTTTTAGCATAATCATTAAAAACCTTAGTTAAAGCACTCTTAAATCCAACCTCATGAGATCCACCATCATTAGTCTTAACATTATTAACGAACGATACAATATTCTCAGAATAAGTATCAGTATACTGCATAGATACCTCAATATTAATGTTATCTCGACTACCCTTAAAATTAACAATATCATGAAGAGGTTTCTTATCATTATTTAAATAATCAACAAAACTATCAAGACCTCTTTCATAATGGAAAGTTTCTCCTCTCCCATCCCTTAAATCCTCAACAATAACAGTTAAATCATTAAGTAAAAAAGCACACTCCTGCATTCTCTCAACAATAGTAGTATAAGAAAAATTAGTAACAGAAAAAATCTCAGGATCAGGCATAAATCTAACCTTTGTACCAGTCTTACTAGTTTTCTCTAAACGAGTCAAAGGAGTATTAACAACTCCACCATCTTTAAAACTAATAAAATGTTCATATCCATCACGCTTAATATATACTTCCATCCATTTAGATAAAGCATTAACTACTGATGCACCTACACCATGAAGTCCTCCAGATACCTTATATCCACCACTTTCGAATTTACCACCAGCATGTAACACTGTATAAATAACCTCAGGAGTAGACATACCACTAGAGTGCATTCCAACAGGAACACCACGTCCCTCATCCTCTACAGTAATACTACCATCCTTATTAATAGAAATCTTTATTTTCTTACCATATCCATTTATTACCTCGTCAATACCATTATCAACAATTTCCCATACTAAATGATGAAGTCCTCTTTTATCAGTAGAACCAATATACATACCAGGCCTTTTTCTAACAGCCTCTAACCCCTCTAATATCTTAATTGATTCCTCATTATACTTTGTCATACAATCACCTTAATAAATATTAACATTTTTAAAAAAATAAAGCAAGAAAACTATTAAATTTAAAAGAAAAAAGTAGAATATTATATATCCTACTCAGTTTAAAAATATACTATTCACCACAAGTTAATGAACCTGTTTTCCAAATAAAGCAATTCTCACCAGCAGTTGCACTATCACCAACAACAACACTACCTGCTTCAGTAGTATCTGCATAGATTGTTCCTTGACAAGACCAATCATGACGGTCAACCTGGCAACCTAAATGAGTTTCATAATCAATTTCACCAAATAATTCAGTCAAAAAAGTCTTATTATCTGTAAATAAACTACCATCAGTTGCTCCTTCTATACAAAATGGAGTACCATCCTGTATTCCACATGAAAATACCCTATCTATCATATCATCATCTAATATAATCCCCAAAAAATAATTTTTTCCAGTTTCAGATATAACATCTTGATAATTATCCTTATACTGACTACTTGTTAATGTTGTTTGATTCTCACCTGTATAATACCAAGTATCAGTAGTATAAGCAAACACACATCCAGGACATGAAGCTATTGTTTGAACTCCTTCACATTCACCCTTCTCTGTATTTGAAACATTTCCTCCTGTATCAAATGTAACCTTATATTCACCTATTGTTAGACAACCACCATCCAACCTATTATTAGTATAATGTAAACTTCCACCTGATGGTTTATCCCCAGATAAAGGTATTTCTATGTTATTTAATTTTCCATCTGATATTGTATAACTACCATTTAATGTATAATTATTATCATCTTGTAATTTTAAAACATACCATTTACTTACTGCATCCTTATATCCATAAGCCGAATCTTGAACAGCACCTCTTTTAGAATTCTCAATTATATTTAATATAATTGGTACAGTAATTACTGCAATTATAGCTAGTATTACTATGATTGCTAATAACTCAATTAACGTAAAACCCTTTTTACTCTTCATAAATTTTCCTCCTATTATACACCAACATTATACCAAAAAATTCAAAATATATCAATAAAAAATATATATTATAAATATATTTATGACTAAATACTTCTATTAAGTAATATAAACTTTCTTTTATACTCACTTATAACACTTGAACTAATCTTACCAATTTTCCTTTGTATCTTTTTATCATCTAGTTGATATACAAAATCAACATTCTTATCTTTATTAGATAAAAAAGATAAATAATTAATAGGAATACCTATATTATTTTCTTCAATAATTACAAAAATATTATCATCAATACAATTATGATTAAAATCACTAATTATAACAATATCACCTATCTTATACTCATGATAATTATCTTCACTAACCATAAATTGAATATCATTATCACGCTTTAACTTACTAAACATTATTATATACTCTAAAAATTTCATTTATCCTCCTTCAAAAACACTAGCAAGCGTTCCCCCTTTTTATTTGTACAAGTTATCAATAACAATTCATTCATCCTATTATCTAACAAATAAGAAAAATCATCATCATTTACTATCTTTTTATCATATATAACATATTTTCTAGATACTTTTGAATCTATAAAAATATAATCGCCAACATCACTTTGATGAAGACTTTTAAAAACATTAGAAGTATTATGACCAGCAAGAATGATTAAATCATTACCATGTAAATCACCAGATAATCTATGCATACCAACATATTCTTCATCTAATATATCTTTATCAGTACCATACTTAATTAATCTTTTAATATTAAACTTTGGAATATATATATATCCTAAATAATCATTAAACGATATATCCGATTTTTCCTCAAAAACTGAAGAAATTATATTATTCTGTTTTTCAATATTTTTACTATTATTTACACTAATAAAAACCAAATGACATATACCAAAAAATACTATTAATAAACTAACTTGCTTTAACTTTATCTTCATATATTATTCCTAAAAAACCAAAAATAATTAAAAATATTGAAATATTACCTTCATAATAATGTATATCACTTGTTATTGGCAATTTCTCATTATAAACATCAACATAAATTGTAACTCCATCTTCAGATATATCTATTTCATTTACACTATCAGATTTAATATACCCGTATGGCGCAACAGACTCATACAATCTATACCTTCCATATAAAACATCATTAATATTAAGAACACCATTAACACTATATCCGCTATAAACAACATTATCATTTTCATCAAATAAACTAAAATAAGCCCCATCAAGTAAATTACCATTTATATCTAATTTATTAATTACTATATTTCCCCTTTTTAAATGATTCTTTATTGGTTCATCTAAATAATACCTTAATTCATTAACATCAAACTTAGAATTAAAATTCTGATCATTAATTATATAATTATCCATAGTTTTTATCTCTTTAAAATAATATGAACAAACTGGTAAATTTCTTTCTTCATAAACTCTACCATTTGAATCAGTTATAAAACTTTCAATTAATGTATCCTTATCAACTATTTTTTCATTTCTATAATTATAAATATCTTCAGAACTATATAAACCTATTTCAACTCCTTCTAATCCTTGATATGTACCATCTAAAACCTCACCATTCTTACTAATATCAACTATTATAGGTTTTCTTTCATTCCTTAAAAATAAATCATACTTTAATACTTCACTTTTATCATTAAATAATTCAAAATATATTGGATCTTCATTTAAAATAAATAAATTATCCGTTTTCTTTTCTTTCAAATAATATCGTCCATTAGGTAAATGAGTACTACTTGCAAAACCATCTTCAGTAACTAATTCTTGAATCAATTGATCCTTCTCATATATCTTATTATTATTAATATATATATCTTCATCAGAAAAAAGTTCAAATACTATGCCACTTAATCCCTTTTCCTCATACAGAAATTCACCACTAACATAATTACTAAGCATTTCTCCAGTTTTAAAAATACTAACACTTGAATAAGGAATATATCCATTAATATTTATAGATATCCTTTCATCCGGAACCCTTAAAAACATAAAATTTTGTGAATTATATGCATCATATAATATGCTTTCATTATTATCATATTTTTTTCTAGAAAGAATTAATTCATCTTCACCAATCTCTTTTATTCTTATAACAAGATTATTCCCATCAATATATGCATCATTATTTGATGAAACTATTTCATAATTAGATAAAACACCATTAGCGTCAGTTAAAACAATTTCATCACCCAATATTCCTTCTACATTAAATGTATCAAATAAAGGTTTAACATTAAAATTATCAATTAAACTAATAATTTCATTTTTTTCATAATCAATATCAATAATTGATCCCATATTATACTGTTCTGTTGTAAAATGAACCTCATTATTTCCAACCGTTTCCCAAATAAGCTCTTGAGTGGCTAAAAAATAATTATCTGTTTGATGACCAGGATAATCATATCCAAAATAACCAATAAGACTTATCCTGTTAAGTACATCAATAGGTAAACTAGAATACGATAAATCTAACGGAGTATATTCTCTTGTTGTAATATCAACACCAGGCTCTACACAATATACCATCCTTCCATCCATTACATATCTATTTTGTCTATACGAATAATAATCACCACTATCAATATTATATTGACTACTATAAGTATTATTAATTCTATATAACTCTAGATACGACGCATTAATTTTACCCAAAAAGGCAAAAAACATAAAAAATAAAAATATAAATTTCTTCATAAAATCTCCTTTCAAAACAAATATATATAAAAATTAAAAATAAAACAAATAACAGATAAACCATTTCTTAAACAAAAAAAATGCAGAATTTAATAATCTGCATTTCAAATATTAAAAATCTACAAAATAACTAAAGTAAATAAAAAAATTACGTAAAAAAATAGATACTATATTGTATCTATCTTCATTAAATTACTATCAGCATACATTCTTGATGATTCATCAGAATCAACAAATCCTGCAGTAATTAAAATCTTATCTCCTGATTTAAGACCTAAACCAACCTTATCAGAAAATTCAATAGCACATTTCTTAGCTTGAACAATAATTTCATCAATAGTTTTAGCTCTCTCAGAAACAGTAGAATAAACTCCATAATTAAGTCCAAGTCTTCTACCCATTTTTTCATCATCACAAATTGCTAAAATAGGTGCATTTGGTTTTAAATTACTTAAAATTCTAGCAGTCTTACCAGTATGTGATTGAACAACAATTAACTTAGCATCCATTATATTAGCACAATTAATAACACCACTAGCAAGCGCTACGCAATCAGCATCATCATTATCAGGAAGTGCAAATTTACCAGTAAAATCAGTATATTTTTCAGTAGTTTCACAAGTTCTTGCCATAGCAGCAACTGTTTCAATTGGATGTTTACCAATTGTAGTTTCTCCAGATAACATAACAGCATCAGTTCCATCAAATACAGCATTAGCTATATCTGAAACTTCAGCTCTTTTTGGTCTATTGTTTTCCATCATTGTCTCTAACATTTCAGTAGCAACAATAACAATTTTACCCATTTCACGAGCAATCTTAACAATATTCTTTTGAATAGCTGGAATTTCCTCTGGAGGAACTTCACTACCTAGATCTCCACGACCAATCATAACTCCATCTGAATTTTCAAAAATCTCAACGATATTTTGAACACCAAATAAGCTTTCTACCTTACAAATAATTTTTAAATCTTCTCTACCATGTTGCTTTAAAATTTCCTTTATTTCCATAATATTTTCTTTATTAGAAACAAATGAAATAGCTAAATATTCTCCACCATGTTCACAAGAATATTTAATATCTTCTCTATCCTTATCAGATACATATGGAATATTTAAAGGCTTACCAGGAATAATACAGCTCTTACGACTTCCTAAGAAACCACCTTGAGTAATACGGCAGGTAACACCATCATCTTCAACTGACTCAACAACTACTTTCATCTTAGCATTTTCAAGCCATACTTCATCTCCTACTTCTAATCCTTCAATAACAGATGGATGATTAAAAGTAATTCTTTCTGCATTACCAATAACTGCTTCTTTTACTAAACGAATAGTATTTCCAACAACAAGCTCTGCTCCTTCAGTACCATCAGCATCAGCTTCCATAACACATCCACGAAGTTCAGGACCCTTAGTATCCCATAAAATAGAAATATTCTTTCCAGTTCTCTTTCTTACTTCACGAACACAATCTTGAAATTGCATCTTTTCCTCATCAGTAGCATGAGAAAAATTAAGTCTTGCAATATTCATTCCAGCTTCAACCATTTTTTCCATTACATCTGGTTGGTTACTAGCAGGACCAATACTACAAACAATTTTTGTTTTTTTACAACCCATAATAACACTCCTTTTTTCTTAAATACTCAATAATAATACCACAGATTAGTATTCTTATCAAGAAAAAAACATTATTTATTTACAAAAAAATGAAATAAATAATGCAAATAACAAAATTATAAAAACTATCCAAGACAATTTAGATATTGTAAATTTTTTAAAATCAGATGCACAACCTAACTTAGAATAACTACCACTTTCAACTAAATCCAAACCAAATAACTTATACTTAGATAAATCATTACTACTAACAAGTACAAAACCAGTACAATCATCAAGATCTAAATATGAAAAAAGAGGAAGACTAAAAAAAGAAAAAGCCATAGCGATATCACCCGCACAACCAGCTATATTAAGTAACGACAAAATTATAAGAATTGGATTATGTAAAATAATACCAACTATTAATGTAATTATACCAATAAAAATTAAAGGAAACAAAAGAGAGATCATAATACCATTTTTATTAATTTTTTCTTTACACATACAGTAAAATATTCCCTTTTCTAAATTCGCACCATAAACAATATTTTTATGTCCTACACCACTAACATAAAACCCAATACCATGAATAAATTCATGCAAAAACATCCAAAAAAAATACAAAATCAAGCACTTAAAATCTAAATAAGAAAATAATCCCATCCAACCAATAATAATAAAAACAAAAATCATTAAAACAATACAAAATATATTTAACTTTAACATATTCATAGAATATCTATAGTATTTCATAATATTCCACCTAATAAAGCTATAATTATACCAACAATTAAACTAACACCTGAATATTTCTCTTTATTTTTAAAAACTATACTATAAACAGATATAATAAAATAAAGAATAAAGCCAATATTAATACCATAAATATATCCAATTATCCAAGAATTAAACATATTAAATAATAATCCTAAAAAACAACCAGACAAAATAAAAATCCAGCTCTTACTCTTCTTTATATAAATACCAAGTAATATATAATAAACGATATTAACAACTAAAAACAAAATGTTAAACCTATGAGAAATTAATAAACAAGTATTAACAAAAGTAAAACCAAAAATTGAAACATTATCACTATATTCATACTTAAAATTAATAAGTTTAATCAATAAATATCCCAAAACACTACTAAGCAAAACATAAAAAAATGTAGTTGCATGATAATTTTTATACAAAACAGAATAAACATATGGTATAACGCTTGATAAACAATTTATAATAAAAAGTCCAAATAAAGCACTTATAGATAATTTCTTAAAATCATACTTTTCAGCAATAAACATTCCTAAAAAAACAAATAAACAACATAATATAGCTAAAAACATACAAACCCTCCTACTTTAATGTCCAATAATATATTAATATATTTTAGTATAAATGTAAAGAAAAAGCACATTTTTTTGTGCTCTAAACTATCATTGAAAGTATAACATTACCAATAATTGTAATTACAAATACCTGTAATAAAAATATCCAAATATACTTAATCCATTCCTTATAAGAAATATTTAATAATCTTAATCCACCAATTAATAATACACTAACAGGTAAAACAAACATCATAACACCAAATGTTGATTGGAAAACACTAAGTATCAATGGTAACTTTGTTGCATCAAATGTAGAAACTATTCCATATAAACTATTTACAAAATATAAGAAATTATTGTAAAAAGCACTTCCAACAATTGCAGTCAAAGTTCCTGTAAAAACATTAAAATTACTAGATAATTTTAATATAGAATTACTAATTGTCAAACTTATATTTGAACTTGATGTAACAACATGTGAAAATACAGTACAAGCAAGAATAACATAAATTCCTGGTATCAATACCTCTTTAGCACCATTTTTAAATCCTTCAATATATTCATTAAACTTAATATTATAAAGCCATGAAATAATAATACTTGAAATAATTAGAACAGCACAAACATCATAAATTGTAAAATATCCAAGTGCAGAAAAATTACCAAAAACTTTAGTAAATATAGAAGTTTTAAATAATTCTATTCCAATTATTTTTTCATGAAATTCATTAAAAACATTTAATCCACAACTATAATACCAATTATAACTACCTATTACTATCAATAATAAAGATACTATAAGTACTATAGCTAAAGGTACACAACTCTTATCATTTCCCTTAACACTTTCAAATAAAGGAAGTTGAGCCTTTTCATTCTTAGTTTTTGACTTCTTATCCTTTATAACAATAAACATACAAAGTAAGAAAGAAAGAACTGCAAGTACTACTATATTATAAATAATAAATAATTTAGAATCCATTTTAAATAAATTTTTATAAATCGCTAAATTACCACCAATTGAAGCAACCATACCAACTAAAGACGCTCCAATAGTTGCAGCCATACTACTTACCCTATCATATCCAGCCTTAACTAGAACAGCTACAAAAAAAGGAAGTAGTAAAAATACTAATGCAGTCTCACCAAACAATGAAGAATAACTTGAAAATGCAAGTAAAGATTGTCCGAACATAGATGACAAAATAGAAAATATTAGAACACTTAAAACTAACAATAAAGTTTTATTTTTCTTCGATAAAAACTCAACTATTCTTTGATAAGTAGCAGTTTTATTTAAAACACCATAAAACCCACCGATACAAAGTATTAATATTAAATTTTGAGCAAATACCGTAAAATTATAAGAAAGTGAATTAAATATTCCATATAATCCTAGTGGTGCAACATCATCTTTACTAAACTCAGCACTCGAAAAACTTCCAGTTGGAATAAACCAGGTAAGAACCAAATATACAAGTAATGGTATTAATACTATTTTAAGTAATGAATAATTTTTTTTCTTTTCCATATCTCTAACCTCCTATTTAATTATACAACTAATTAAAATCAAATAAAATATTTTTAAACTATTTTTTTAATTTATTTGGTTCAATTAAAGATAACGAAACCTTCTCTTTTTCCTTATTAACATCAATAACATAACAATCAACAATATCACCAACAGATAAAACATCACCAGGATGCTTAATATATTTATCAGTAATACGAGATATATGAACTAAACCATCATTATGTAAACCAATATCAATAAACGCACCAAAATCAACAACATTACGAACAGTACCTTGCAACTTCATACCAATACTTAAATCATTAATATCCAAAACATCACTCTTTAATATAGGTTGTGGCATTTCATCCCTAGGATCACGATTTGGACTAATTAAAGACTTAATAATATCATCAAGAGTATACTTATCAGTTCCTAATTTAGAAACCATCTCATCAACTTTAATATTACTTAAAACATCACACATATGACTACTTCCAATTTCAGATAAAGATAAGCCTAAATTATCAAGCAATTTCAAAGTAACATCATAACTTTCAGGATGTATTCCAGTAACATCCAAAACATTACTACCCTCAGTAATTCTTAAAAATCCAATAGCCTGCTCATATACCTTATCACTAAGTAACTTCTTTTTCTTAATCTCATCACGAGAATTAATTCTACCATTACTTTCTCTATACTCAATAATTTTATCAATATTTTTACTATTAATACCAGATACATACTTAAGTAACGCAGGACTTGCAGTATTAACATTAACACCAACACTATTAACTGCCTTAGAAACAACAAAATCTAAATTTTCCTTCAAAGCCTTTTCAGAAACATCATGCTGATAAAGACCTACTCCAATTCCTTCAGGTGGAATCTTAACAAGCTCAGATAATGGATCCTGCAACCTTCTACCAATACTAACCGCACTTCTTTTCTCAACCTCCAAATTAGGAAACTCCTCTATAGCTAATTTAGAAGCACTATATATTGAAGCACCAGCCTCACTAACAATAACATACTTACAATTAAGATTATACTCATGAATCATTAAAGCGCAAAACTTTTCAGATTCTCTTGATGCAGTACCATTACCAATCGCAATAATATCAACACCATATTTATTAATTAAACTAACAATTTTATCCTTACAACTTTTAAAAGATTCAGAACTAATACCTTTTAAAAATGGCTTAATAACAGTAGAATCTAAATACTTACCATTCTTATCAACAACAGCTATCTTACAACCATTAACAAAACCAGGATCAAATGCAAGAACTACCTTTTCCTTCATAGGTGGCTGTAACAATAAACATTCCAAATTCTTACTAAAATTATCTATTGCAGAAATATCAGCTTTTTCCTTTAAATCACTTCTTATTTCTCTTTCAATAGAACCTGATATTAATCTTTTATAACTATCAATAATACTATTCTTAACTATACTACAAACAAAACTCTTATCATTTTTAATAATCTTACCCTCTAAAAAAGAAATAATCGAATCTACATCAACATCTATATTAACAGTAATAACCTTTTCCTTTTCAGCTCTATTAATAGCTAAAATTCTATGAGGCTTAATCTCATTTACCTTCTCACTATAATTATAATACATCTCATAAACCTTACTAGTATCAGGATTATCCTTCTTAACCTTAGTAACGATCATACCATTTCTATAAGTATAACTTCTAATCCAATTACGATAATAAGCATTATCACTAATCCATTCAGCTATTATATATCCTGCACCCTCTATAGCCTTATCAACATCACTCACCTTATCATTAACATACTTACAAGCCATACTATTAATATCACCACTAACAGGAAAAGACATAATCATCTTAGCTAAAGGCTCTAAACCATTATTAATCGCATCAGTTGCCTTAGTTTTCTTCTTTTCCTTATAAGGGCGATACAAATCCTCAACATCAATTAACTTATCACAAGACATAATCTTAATACGTAATTCATCAGTCATTAAACCCTTCTCATCAATTAATCTAATAACATCTTCCTTACGCTTTAACAAATTAACTTGATAAAGATAAACCTCACTAATCTTACGAATCTCATCCTCAGTCATCGCTCCAGTTGCTTCTTTTCTATATCTAGCAATAAAAGGAACAGTATTACCTTCCTCTAACATCTCTAAAACAACTTTAACATGCTTCTCACTCTTATTAATCTCTTTACTAATACTCTTTATAATATCATCATTCATACTTTACCTCAATTCTACATATAAAACTGTAACACAAAAAAAGAAAGATAGTCAACAAATTATCAACAATATCTAAACTATTTTTCTCCCAAAACTTTTTCAAAATAACACTCCCCACATAAAGGAACATATTCTATCTCACTAGATCCATCAATCAAAATATCATCACCATCAGATAAATATTTTCCATCTAATCTTCTAGCATTAAACCTTGCCATATTACCACAACTGCATAAAGATTTAAACTCATTTAATTCATCAGCCAAAGCAAGTAACCTCATACTACCTGAAAATAATTCTGACTTAAAATTTGTTCTAAGTCCATAACAAATAACAGGTACATCTAATAATTTAGATATCTTAAACAATTGATTAACATGTTCTACAGTCAAAAATTGTGCTTCATCAACAAAAATACATTTTACTCCTAAAACCTTATCAGAAAGTAAATCATAAACATCACAATCATTATCAATCAAAAAATCAACTTTTCTATCTAAACCAACACGAGTAACAATAGAATCCCCACCCTTAGTATCAATACTAGGTTTCATAACAATAACCTTAAGTCCATTTTCTTCATAATTATAAGCAGTTCTAAGTAAATCCATAGTTTTACCAGAATTCATAGCAGAATAATTAAAAATCAATTTAGCCATTATAAACCTCCAAATACTTATTATAAGCACTATTCCATAAATCCTTTAAATTATCAAAAGTCAAAATATCATATACACTATCAATATCACACCAAAAAGCAGATTCAACTTCATCTTCTTGAATATGTATATCAGAATCACCATTTAAAAAACTAATAAAATAAACAACCTCTTTAGGAATACTATTATGTACAATATAATTAACTGTAAACCTCAAATTAGAATCAATTTTAACTCTAACACCAACTTCTTCTAAAGTTTCCCTATAAGCACATTCCTCTTCAGACTCGCCATCTTCAATATGTCCCTTAGGAAAACCATAAAATCCACTTAATTGCTTCTCAATTAAAACTTTTCCATCATTAATAACAATACATCCACACGCTTTTTCCATATATCCACCTACCTTTAAACATTATATAACAATTATAAATATTAATAAATATAATTACTTGACTTTTAATAAAAATTTATATATATTGAATATAAGAAATAAGGAGGATTTATGTATATAAACGATAAAATATTAATTGGAAAAAATGATAATTATGAAGCATACCTATTACCTAAAATGGCTAATCGTCATGGATTAATTACAGGAGCATCAGGTTCAGGTAAAACAATAACACTTAAAGTACTTGCTGAAAGCTTTTCTGAAGCTGGAGTACCAGTATTTCTAGCAGACGTAAAAGGAGATATTGGCGCAACTGCCCTACCTGGAGAATCAAATGAAGCACTAGAAAATAGAATATCAAAACTTGGAATTGAAAACTTCGAATTCAAAAGTTTTCCAGTAAGATTTTGGGACATATTTGGAATATCAGGACACCCTATTAGAACATCATTAGACTCAGTTGGACCAGAAATACTATCAATGATGTTAGGACTATCAGAAGCACAAGAAGGAGTTTTGGGGATAGTATATAAAATTGCTAAAGACAATAACTGGAAACTAGACGATACAAAAGACTTAAGACTATTACTTCAATATGTAGGAGATAATAAAAACGACTTCATAACAAAATACGGTAATATTACAACACAAACTATAGGAGTAATTCAAAGATGTCTATTAACACTTGAAAACCAAGGAGCAGACAAATTCTTTGGACAACCAGAATTAGACATTAATGACTTTATACAGATAGAAAACGGAAAAGGACTAATAAATATCTTGCACGCAGTAGAATTATTCAAGTCCCCTGATCTATATGCATCATTTCTACTATGGTTATTAACAAATCTATTCAATAAAATGCCAGAAGTTGGAGACCTAGATAAACCAAGAATAGTATTCTTCTTTGATGAAGCACATCTACTATTCAATGGAATGCCAAGCTATAGACTAAAACAAATTACTCAAGTAGTAAAACTAATAAGATCAAGAGGAATTGGACTATACTTTATATCACAATCACCAACAGATATTCCAGATGAAATAATTGCCCAATTAGGTAACCGTGTTCAACACACACTAAGAGCATACACTCCTGCAGAACAAAGAACTGTAAAAGCAGCTGCAGACGCATTTAGAACAAATCCAAACTTTAATACAACAGAAGCAATACTCGCACTTGGAACAGGAGAAGCACTAGTATCATTCCAAAACGAAAAAGGTGAACCAGAAATAGTAGAAAAAGTAACAATTCTACCACCTCAAAGTAAAATGGGAACAATCGATGACATAACTAGAAACAAAGTAATTAATACATCCCAAATAATAGGAAAATATGATGAAGCAATAGAAAGAGACTCAGCATATGAAGAACTAAATCAAATGATAATGGAAAAAATAGAAGAAGAAGAAAGAATTAAACAACAAGAACTAGAAGAAAAAGAAGCATTAAAAAAACAAAAAGAAGAAGAAAAAGCTAAAAAAGAAGAAGAAAAATTAAAAAGAGAAGAAGAAAAAGCAAGAAAAAATTCAGTAGGATATAAAATAGGAAAAAAAGTTGCGAATAAAACACTAGATAAAGCAATCAGCAAAGGATTAAACTCAATATTTAAAAGTATATTTAAATAGAAAAATCAGGAAAAAAATCCTGATTTTTTTAGGAGCCACTATATTTTATTTTAAACCCTTTTCTATTTCTTTTATTTCATCTATTGCCTTTTCTGTTATATTAGATATTGTTTCATAATCAACATTGTTTTTTAACATTCTTTGAATAATATCTGTTACACCATCTTGAAAACCAGAGTCATATCCTTCTTCACGACCTTCTTCTAATAATGATT
>CAMOSQ010000009.1 GCA_946624985.1 uncultured Caryophanales bacterium
TTTTCATGTTTCACCTCTAATATCTAGCCATATCGGCTTGATAGTTTCTTAAAACCTCATTATCTGTTAAGGCCCTATCATATATTAATACGTTTTGAAATTCTACGTTTGAATAACCTGTATTTCCTACTGCTTTTCCTATGTTGAAAGGATTAGAACTGTTTGAATATGTTCCTATCAGATTGTTAGTTTGAATTAGTTCACTATTTACATAAAATTTAACGTTATTATTATCATAGGTTGTTATCAACGTATAATATACATCAGTACCACATGGTGTTGGATTTTGCATTGTTGAAAAGCTATCGTTCCCAATTCCTACTCTTGTTTTAAAACTACTTAAATCTTTCATTATATGTTGACTTACACCTTTTCTGCTTGATAAAACAACATTATCTATAAACATGTTATATATTGCTCCACCAAAGTCAGTTATAGATAATATTTTCACTCTTGTCTCAACAGTTAGGCCATTTGGAAATTCAAGGTTTGCTGTATTGGTTAAGATTCCATAGTCATCTATTCCATCGAATGTTAAAGAGTTGTTTGACCATACAGGGTTATTATATAGTGTTGCGTCATTACCATGATTTGATAGATCTTTCCATGTTTGTGTTTCGTTTGAATGACCATTTCCTGTATTGTTTATTCCATCTAGATAGGCTATTAAACCATTTTGAACGTATACATTTCCTTTATTAAATCTCATTGTTGTAAATGTTCCATCATTATATTTTATAATTATTCTATAGTCGTTTTCTGTATTTATAGTTTTTATTTTTTTTATATATTCTTGAAAGTCATTGTCTAGTTTTTGCATATTTGCTTTTAGTTTTGAGGTATTCTCGTTTGTAAATATTATTTGTTTTATTTCTGATTTTTGAATTAATTGTTCACAGAATAGTGGTGTTTGAAATAGTTCTAAGTCACAACTTGTTATGTCTAGATATCCTTCTTGATTTGTATTTAGTTTTTCTACTAGAATATCATAGTTATCGTTATTTATGTAGTTTACTAAGTTATTTGCCAAGTATAATCCCTCTACTGTATCGTATTTAAAACTATACTGGTATCCTCTATTTATATTCTTAAATTGTATATACATAAATGTTAGAACGCCTATTACAACTGCAGATAATATTAAAATTTCAGTAAGAGCAAACCCTTTATTATTTTTCATAAAATTACCCCTTTATCTTGTATTTAATCTATTTATATTATATAATATTATTAATCTAAATGCTAGTCCAAAATAGAATGTTTAAAGATTTTTAAAGGGGATGATTAAATGCTTAAGCAAATAGATTTTGAAAAAACACCAGTCGTTGAAGCTGTAAATGAAATATTAGTTGATGCTAGTAAAAGAGGTGCGAGTGATATACACTTTGACCCTCTAGAAGAATATATGAAAGTAAGAATTAGAATTGATGGTCAATTACACGATTATGCTGAGGTTCCTAATAGTATCAAGAAAAATTTAATTACACGTATAAAAATTATTTCTGGTATGAATATTACTGAATCCAGACTACCACAAGATGGTGCGATTAAAGCAAATATTAAAGATGTTGATCTTGACCTTCGTGTATCTTCTATACCAACCATTGAAGGAGAAAAAATCGTTATTCGTATTTTAGACTACAGTATGAGTAACTCTGGACTAGAAGCACTAGGTTTTAGCGACATCAATCTAAAAAAAGTAATACAAATGATCAATGTTCCAAATGGAATCATTTTAATTACAGGTGCAACTGGTAGTGGTAAATCTACCACAGTTTACTCTATTTTACATAGATTAAATAAAGAAGAAACAAACATCATTACCGTTGAAGATCCTATTGAAATGAACATTACTGGTATTAATCAAATACAAACAAATAGTGAAATTGGTCTTGATTTTGCGACTGCTTTAAGATCTATCTTAAGACAAGACCCAAACATTATAATGATTGGAGAAATTCGTGATACAGAAACTGCAAAAATAGCTGTTCGTGCATCAATTACTGGGCATCTTGTACTATCAACAATACATACTAATGACTCATTAAATACAATTGAAAGACTACTGGATATGGATGTTGAACGATACCTTTTATCAAGTGCTTTAACAGGAATTATCTCTCAAAAACTTGCACGAAAACTATGTCCTCACTGTCGTCAAAAAAGACCAACAAGTGATTATGAAAAAGGAATATTCAAAAAAGTACTTGGAAAAGACGTAAATGAAATTTATTCATCAGTAGGTTGCGAAGAATGTGGAAATGGATATAATGGACGTATTGCTATTCACGAAGTGCTAATAATTAATCAAGATATAAAAGATGCAATTAGTTCAAATATAAGAAAAGATGCATTAAGAGAACTCGTATACAACTCTGACGTTATTACACTTCTTCAAGATGGACTTGAAAAAGTTGAATCTGGAATGACAACATTTGAAGAAATACTTAAAATCATTGAACTTGAAGACGACGAAAAACTAGCAAATGCATCAAGTTTAAGCAAAGCACTTGCTGATACAAAAATAGCAAATAATTCAGAAACAACTGTTGAAGCAAAGACAAATACAATAACACAAAACCAGCCAATGCAAAACAATATAAATCAAACAACACAAAATGTTCAACCAATAAATAATCAACCTACTAACACTGACATAAATGCTTCAAACAATAATTTCAATAATCAAGCAATCAATACTGAGAATACAGCAAATAAAAAAGATCCTTTTAGTATGGATTCAATGATAAATGAAAATCAAACTGAGAATCAAACAAATTTCACTATAGAAAACAAATCATATACATCAAATACAAACAATATGTTTGATAATCATCCATCACTTAATCATAATAATTCAAATAATGATGAAGAAAGTGGAAGTCCTAAAGGTGGAATGGGATTAAATGATTTATTAAATAGAATCAAAAAATAACAGAACAATCTGTTATTTTTTTTCATATAATGTACCTTCCCTTGTATCTTTTATAATAATACCCATATTTAGAAGTTCTTCTCTTATTTTATCTGCTTTATCATATTCTTTATTATTCTTTGCTTGATTTCTTTGTTCTATTAAAGTTTCAATTTGTTGTTTTTCTTGTTCTGTTATATTTGCTGATTCTTCTTTTAATAAATCAAGTGATAATACTTCGTCAAAGGATCTAATAAGTTCTAGTTTAGTAGCATTATTTATATCTGCTTTTAGTACATCATATAATGTCGTAATTGCTTGTGATGTATTTAAATCATTCGATAATGCATCTTTAAATTTGTTATTGAATTCTTCATATTTTACATTATCTACTGTAGAATTGTCTTTTATGATATTTTTTATTTTACCTTTTAATTTATTATATTCATTCTGAGCACCATCTAATATATCATAACTAAATGTTAATACGTTATGATAATATGATTTTAGGCATAAATATCTGTAAGCTAAAGGATTATAACCTTTTGATTCTAATAATGATACTGTCAAGAATTCACCTTTTGATTTAGACATTTTTCCATTGATATCATTCAAATGCTCTCCATGTACCCAATAATTACACCATTTATGACCTAAATATCCTTCAGATTGAGCTATTTCATTTGTATGATGT
Source organism: uncultured Caryophanales bacterium (assembly GCA_946624985.1). Taxonomy (GTDB): domain Bacteria; phylum Bacillota_I; class Bacilli_A; order RF39; family UBA660; genus UBA3631. The sequence continues at coordinate 3,609 of CAMOSQ010000009.1, forward strand.
GGGAATATATTATCTATTCCACCACAATGGATATCCAAATATTCACCAAGATACTTTATTGATATACCAGTACACTCTATATGCCATCCTGGATATCCTAATCCCCATGGTGAACTCCATTTTAATTCTTGATCTTCAAACTTTGATTTAGTAAACCATAGAACAAAGTCAGCTTGATTTTTTTTACTTGGATCTTCTTCTACACCTACTCTCGCACCTACAACCATTTCATCTTCTTTATGATTTGTAAGTACATAATAATCTTTTAATTTTGTAGTATCAAAATACACATTGCCACCTGATATATATGCATATCCTTTTTCTAGAAGATTTTTTATTATTTTTATATATTCATCAATATTTTGCGTTGCGGGAGATACTATATCTGGCCATCTTATATTTAATTTTTTACAGTCTTTTTTGAATTCTTGTGTGTAATAATCTGCTATTTCTAGTACTGTTTTGTGTTCTCTTTTAGCTCCTTTAAGCATTTTATCTTCCCCAGAGTCTGAATCACTTGTAAGATGTCCTACATCAGTTATGTTCATACACCTTTTTACTTCGTATCCTATATATTTTAATGTTTTTTCTAATATATCTTCGAAGATATATGTTCTAAGGTTTCCTATATGTGCGAAATGATATACTGTTGGACCACAAGTATACATTTTTATCTTTCCTGGTTCGTTTGGAATTAGTTCTTCTACTTTTCGTGTTAATGTATTATATATTTTCATAGTTATTCACCTCTACTTTTATTATATCATTTGTTTATGAAAAAAGCACCTTATTGGTGCATTTTAACATTATTTGGTGCAGGTGAAGGGACTTGAACCCCCATGCCTTGCGGCGCTAGCTCCTAAGGCTAGTGCGTCTGCCAATTTCGCCACACCTGCATTTTGAGTGGTGGACCCTATAGGACTCGAACCTATGACCGCACGGTTATGAGCCGCGTGCTCTAACCAACTGAGCTAAGGGTCCATTTGCAGTTGAAATTAATCACTGCTCTTTAATAATAACACATTAAAACATAGAATGCAATATTTTTTTTAAATTTTATAACTTTATTTTGTAAACAAAATGTACGTTAAAAGATCACCAACTAAATCCTTAGTTTTTTGATCAATAGTTTTCAATTCTTTTAAAGCCTTAGTTATATACATAATATTCTTAAGTTTCATAGTATCAGTAATTCCACTTTTATAAAAAACATCAAAAATATTTTCTATCAAAAATTGTCTTTCTATATCATTATGAATATCTAACCATTCTATAACTTTTCTTTGCAAATTTTGACTTACTCTTGATAAATTAGTCTCAACAAATCTATCATCATTTATAATCCATGTCGATGGAATATGTGACATCATAGTCCTCCTAATGGATTTTACAACCTTAAACTTATCATTTCGTAACATTATACCAACTAAACTATTTCTAGGAACAATATGAACAAATTTGTGTTTGATTAATTTATACTTAATACTTTTAAATTGTTTTAACCTCAATCCCGGTCCATCATTACTATATATTTTTTTTACTTTAAACTTTTTAAAAAATCCTAGCTCCATTGCAGATACCTGAGCCAAATTGCCACCCTTAGAATGACCACCAACAATTATTTTAGGTCCAAATAGCTTAACAGCATTTTTTAAATACTTTATTGCATGCATTTGAGATGGTACTGGATACTTATATGACAATTGAAAATCTTCCTTCCACCCCACCATCAAATGATCAGTTCCCTCATATGCTATATACTTTAATCCTTTACTAATCTTAAAAGTAACAGCGCTAAACTGTTCCTCTTCGTTCGCAATATATACATAATTTTGAATTTCAATATTTTTATATCTTTTAGTATTAACTATTTTTTCAAGTAGAATATATGCATCCTTTTGAGCCCATCCAGAACTGCTTATTTCTTTATAATCATATCTTTCTAAATACCTTTTCCCCATATTTTCTAATGTGTTTTTACCATCAATATAACTAAAATTCAAATAAGAAATTAAAGACAAAATAGCATTATCAACTTCATTAAAATGCTTTTTCCTAAAAGATATATCCTTATTTTTTTCAATGTATCTGTAAATATTCATAAGACCACCTATACCATTATATCAAAAAATATTGATTTTTTTTAGTATTTGTACTATAACATCTCAAAAAAAAAGAGTTTTTTATGAAGTTATTTTCAAAAAATGGTGAAGAGTTAGATTTAACTAATTATAAATATTTAGATAAAGGCGAAGATGGAGAAATATATATATGGAAATACCGCACTTAAACTATACTACTTGCACGAAAGACATGCTCAACTAACTAAGAAAATGTTTAATATTTTAAAAAATCAAAAAATACCTAACATAGTTAAACTACATGAATACTTATACACTAATGATAGATTTTTTACAAGACTATTTTCATTTGATGCATATACAATGGATTATATAAATGGTAAACCAAAAGAATTTATAAGTTTTGACAAAAAAATAATAATTGAAATGCTAAAATCACTTGAACAAACTCTACAATTATTAACAGATTGCAGGATCGTATTACACGATATACACCCTAAAAATTTAATTATTACTGAAAATGGTATGACAATTATAGATCTTGATAGGTTCTATTTCTTAAAATTAGCATCAAAAAAAACAATATATAGATTAAACAAACTTGAATTATTAAATTGTATTAATTAGGCAATATTAAAAGAAGTAAATAAATCTGGAATAACTACATCAATTCCATTATTTACAATAGATGACAATCTTTCATTCCTAGAAAATACAAGTAAAGGAATGGATGAAAAATTTGAAAAAATATTATCATTAAAAAAATACATAACACATCAACTATATAAACATTTGTCTACTTCAAATATTTCATATAATATCTAGTATCAGTTTCGTAAATTATATTAAATCCAAACTTTTTATAAAGACGTATAGCGTTAATATTATCTTTATAAACCCATAAATATACAATATCATTTAATTCTAAGATTCTATTTATTATATCAGAACCAATACCCTTATTTCTAAAATCAGTTTCTAAAAATATTTCATCAAGCATAACACCATCATCTTTTTCTACAACAAGATAGCACCCTATCCTTTTTTTATTAAATTTAATTATTTTATATTCATTAAAATCAATTGGAATTTTCTTATCAACATATGCATTAATTTTTAAAATTTCAGACTCAGGCAAATTATGAGCATAAGCAAAAATATTATATAATTTTGTTTTTTTTAAATAATCAATATCATTACTACTTGCATTTATTATATTATATTTCAAATCTACACCAACTTTCATACTTTCTAAAATTATATCACTTTTTTATAATTATCAACTTAAAAAATATATTTTACATTATCCATATAAATGTAAACATCTTCATTTTTTTCCACCCTTACCTGTATATTTTTTTATTTCACTATTTGCTAAAACTTTATATATTTTGTTTAGAAATTCTTCAACTACATATTTCTTCACTGCAATTCCCTTACTATGAAGATTATAGTATATTTAAAACATTAATTCAACTATTTTAAATTTTAAACTACATTTAAATTTTAAACTATATTTTGTTTTCTTAATAAAGATGTAAATTAATATACTTTACAACTAGCCTATAAAAATCGGCTTTTCCTTTTCCATTATATATTTTTGTAGCAAAAAACGAACACTAATTAAAGAGTTCGTATAATATCTTATTGGTACGATTGGTATAGAAGTCGACATAAGTCAATAAAATGCCTACCTTTATGCAAATAAAAAAACAACCATTCTTTTTTAGTTTGCATATTAAGTAATTATAAATTACAAAATAAAAAGATAGCAAAAACTATCTTAATTTATGAATCTCGAAAGTTCGAGTAATAATCAATTTGGTAGCGACGAGTGGAAACAAAAGATTAGTTTTATATATTTATTTTAGCCTTGATTTATAACACGTGATGTTTTATTATTTAATTACATTTTAATACATTTTTGATTTTTTAGTACTTATTTAGTACCTAATTTTTTTATTAAATTTCAAGAAAATACTTGACATTACCTAGGTTATGTGTTATAATATATATAGAAAGTGAGGTGAGACAATGGTTCTTTCAATAAAGATATTTAAAATAAAAATCACTTTAAAGGTATCCCGACTAAAGAAAACCAAAAAAGTGATAACTACTAGGAATTGGGTTTAATCCCAATTTCCTAATAGATTATATCATTTTATTGAAAGAAAGTCAAATTTATGGAAAAATTCGATCAAACAAAATATATTATGGACTACAGAAAAAAACACAAAGCACAATTTAATGTGGACCTTAATATTGACGAAAAAGAAGAATTAGAAGCATTACTTAAAGAACATGGACTAACAAAAGCCCAATTTTTAAGGAACGCAATTAATGATTTAAAACAACAAAAAAAAACTAGCAAAAGCTAGTTTCTTTATTTTATAACCGCACCTGTGTCTGGTGCTACATATATTTGTACTGTTCCAAAATCTCTTGTCTTAATTACTACTACATAGTCATTAATATATCTTATAATATCATATGTTAGCCCTCCAAATTTACTTGGTCTTAAGAATCCACATTCATTACCTATATATGGAGCTTTATCAAGTGGATATACTCTCCAAGAATTAGCATATGCAGGTAGATAAAGTTTCTTAATAGTATTAGTTGTTTTTTTTATTCCAAGTAGTTCATTAACTCTATCTTGGACTTGTTGGTAATTATATCCAGCACTTTCTAATCTTTGTTGTCTTGTTGGATTAGTGTCAGTAGTCCCCCACTTTTGATTATTTGTATCATTAATAATTTCTTTTGCAATTTCATCAATTGTTTTTTTTGATGATGTTTCTCTATAACCGTCATCATATATATTACCCTCATCATTTGGTATACCGGATATTTCATTTATATTCATAGAATATCCTGATACATTACCATATCGTACTTCATAATGACAATGAGATCCAAAAGAATACCCTGTATCACCTTCTATACCTATTACTTCGCCATTTCTTACATGCTTTCCTGATGATGTTAATATTTTTGATAAATGTGCGTATATAAAGCACCTATTTCCATTGTCTTCACGTATCATAACATATTGTCCAAAACCTTGCTTAGGATTATTTACATTTTCCCATCGTGCTATTTCAACAGTTCCTGTTACTGTTGCGTGTATTTCCTTTGAATCAATTCCTACTAAGTCTATTCCCCTATGGGCATCACCTTTATAATTTTGTGTAATTTTAAATCTTCCATTATATGGACTATTCATTTTTATCACTCTCTTTCTTATTTTCTAATTCTGTCGTCATTTTATTTAGTAATTTTTCTAATATTTCTTTTAATTTTGATGGTATAGGTAAACCACATAAAAGCATATTTTTTAAAATGCTTGTTGCCTCATATAAGAAAAACATTATTCCAAATAGTTCTGTTACTCCAGAATTATTTAAATGAATATATTCAGTTATTTCTTTTGGTATAAAGAATAGCAAATCTAGTTTTACACAATAATCAACAAATACAAAGAATATCATACATATAATCATTGCTGATTTTCTTAATATTCCATTTATTCCAAATGTACTATTCCATTTATGATCTTTTAAAGCTCTAATCGATCCTAAGATTATATCTAATATTATTAGTAATATAGTTAATTTAATCATATATTTTGTATTTAATAAATTTATTATTTTATCTAACATTTTAATTCCTTCTTTCTATATTTTTATAATATTCTTTTCCAAAAGGCCATAACTTCGTAAGGTTGCATTATATTGTGCGGCTGCCCACCACCAGTATTTTTAACAATATTATTTGAATTATATGGTCCATCACTTGCTGCAACTGTCATTGAATTTCCTGCTGATTGCGTATTAGTACCATATGTTGCAATATGGTTATGTTCTGGCATTTCATTGATTGTCATAGTATGAGTCTTTTCACCGCCGGTATTACCAATAGTATCAAAGTCTTCATCGTTTTCATCTATACCAACAGGAACTCTACCAATTGAAGTTCTTTCCCATGTAAAACCCAAATAATTGCTATGGTCTTGATTATCAAAAAATACTTCGACTTTTCCAACTGGGCATATTAAATTTAAGATTGCAAATGTATCATCAAATTTTCTATATGGTGCATATTCAGTGGACCATTCTCCCAATTCTAATTGAAAATCATCAATATCAGAAATTAACATTGAAAATCTTACATAACAAGCACCATTTGGAGTAGTTATTCTTTTATTAAAACCTGACTCTTGTTCAAATTCACTTATAAATTGTTTATTACTATCATAATAAGCAGAATATTTTTCAGATCCAGGATTTGTAATACCCTGATATACATATTTTGTATTTCCTTTTATTGGAATAAAATCAGTTGCACACCAATTCGTATATCCTGATAATACTGAACCATCTAAATCAATTATTGAATTTTCTATAATAGTATCTTTATTAAATTTATTTTTGAATTCTACTTTATCTAAAGTAACTTCTTCTACTGTCATTTTTCCATTTAATAATTTAGAATTTTCTTCAATACCTTCATCCATTATATTTAAACTTGTTGGATTTATAGGAGTTTGGCCTGAATATACTGCTGGAGTCACAGTGTGTTGTGTGCCATCTATTTCCACATATCCATCAGATACTTTCGTTCCGGATTGCCAATTGACTCTATTGTATGCCATTATTTATCACTCTCCAATCGTTCTATTTTTTCTTGAAGTTGTTCGATTATCTTTTGTTGTTCTTGTATTGCTTTACAACATACAGATGCTAAAGCATAAATGTCTACACCATCATTATTCTTTGATGTAACTTCTTCTGAATAAATATATCCTTCTCCAATTACAAAACCTATATGTTTTTTATCTGTATCTTTATCCTCTTTCATATGATATTTGTATATATCTATGTTTTTTATAATATCAAGAGCATTTCCTAGTTTTTCGAAGTTCTTTTTCTTTTTTTCTAGAGACGATTGAACTACGGATACACAATGAATTATACCTGTATCACCTGATGCAACTATTTTAGTTTTGTCCTCAGCTGACGAATCAGGATTACCTAAAATCAAATTTCTTCCAGTAAAGTTTTCTGCATTTGCACCGTTTACACCAATAGAAGCCATAACCTCACCATTACTTGAATATACTGATAAACAGTTTTTAGGATTTTCGGAATTAATTTCTAGTCTACCTTGAACAGTTTTGTGGTTTTCGTCTATGCCTTGTATAATTTTTGAAATTTTCAATAAATCTAAAGCATTAATGGTACCCTCATTGCTGTAATCATATATTCCTTGCAAAAATGAAGAACTTTGAATGACACCTAATATATATGCTTGAACCGTAAGTAGATCATATTTTGAATAATCGTAAATACCATCAATATTATTATAAAAATGTGTAGAATCTAAATTAAAGCCACCTATTTCTCCTGAAGTAGCTCTCATATGACCTTCTTTTGTCACACCAAAGTTTGTACTTTCTATAGCCATTTCATCAGCTGTAAGATCAAATGTTTTGCCTCGCATATTAATTTTATCAGCATCTATTAAAGCTTCACTTGTATCATCGTTTAGTTTTAATGCTATGTTTGCATGAGTAAATTCTTCTCCATCTAATTTTTTTGATAGTTTAAGATTAAATTCTTGAGCTGTTAAAACTAATGCTGAATTAAATTCTTCTGTTTTAGCAAAATGTTTATTCATTTCAACATTTGTTAGGTATTCTATTTTCATATTAAGATAGTCAAAGTCTTGTAAATATACATAGTTAGTGCCTTCAAATAAAGTTATTTCTGGTATTTCTAATGTTTGTATTTCTTCTTGTTGTAATTTAGTTATAATATCAAATCTATCTATATTACATCTTCTTTTTATAATACCTTCTAATTGATTGACATCATTTAATGTAATAATTAATTCGTCATACACATCATCATAAGAACATAATCTGTTACCAATATTTATTTCATAGGTTTTTAATTCATTAGATGGATTAGTTTTTGGTTGTTTATCTATACATAGTGTTAATATCATAAAATCACAATCCTTCCAAATATAGATCATCAGATGGATATAAATCATCTGATGGATATAAATAATTAATTCTTTCTGTATGTCCTTTTACAGAAAACGATAAAGGCTTATATTCTAAACTATCCTCTAATCCAAGTTGATCTGTTCCCTCTACTGATTTTAAAAAGTTAAGTTTGTCCGTAACTTCAAAATGTATTCCATCTTTATCAATACTTCCTATAACATTACCGTTTTCGTCATATACTTCTAATATACCGTTAGTATCATTAGCACCACCTAGTTTTAATACTCCGCCTCTGATTAATGAAGCAGTAAGGTTTATAACATTGATTTGTTGCATGTCTAATGTCCCATCTAACAACCAAGCAGAATTATATGGTCCATTTATACCATGATTTGAAAATCCTATACCACTCAAAGATATTCTCATTACGTTCACAGCTTCTTCTTTAGGTAATCTATCAACAAAAAGAATCTTGTCTCCATCATAGAAAGCTCTTCCGTCAGTAAATTTTGCATTAAGAAAAGCCGTTGCTTGCGCAAGCTCGTCTTCTAAAATTGCTTTATTTTCTTTTACTAATGATTCAGATTGTTTAGTTGCTTGTGATACTATTTCTTGAGTTAGATTTTTTAATTCTTTTTTAAAATTACCAAATTCTATCTTTTTATATTTACCACTTATAGCATCCCATACAATAGATATAACTTGTGTTGTTATATTTACTTTACATTTAGAATGTTTTACATAGATTGTATCTCCTATATCAGAAATATTATCTATTTTTGCACTTACAGAATAATTGATTTTTGGTACTTTGTTTTCTTGTAGATATTCATTAGCAGTTTGTAATAACCATAACTTTGTAGCATTTAAAAAAGCCTCATATGTTTCAAAATCATCTGGGCTATATATATTTTCAAATTTAACAATTCTTGTATATGGAATATCATATAATTGTTCATTTAATTCTACATATTCATCATCAAGCATAATAGCGCTTTCTCCGTCAGTTGTATATGGTAGTATTTTTGTACATACATTATCCCAATTTTCTGATGTAGATATATCAGTTATATTTTTGTTATTAGCTAAAACAACTCCTCTATCTTCACCTATGTTTTGTTTTATTCCAAATGTAAAGTTATCTCTATATAAATGTCCTCCATATTTATCAGAATCTATAAAAGATACAAATACATCATATAAAGTCTTTCTTACCATTCTCGTTGTTAAAACAGTTGATATATCACTTATAGTTGTAAAAGGTGTTTCTGTATCTGTATTACTATTGTAATAATCAAGTGCTGCATTACAGTTCTTATTTACAGCTGATTTATCAGTTATAATATAATTTTTACTATCATAGGTTAAATGCCAGGCTTTAGATATTATTCTATTGTTCTTTATTTCTGGATTATTACATCTAAAACCCTGCACTCCCCACGGTGTTGACACTCTTATGATCATTCCTTTTTGATAATAATCAATGTTTTCAAGTATATCTTCTAACTCAATACAATAATCTCCATTATCTGTTTTTGTTATTTCAGCAAACAATGGATGTAAGATTTTTATACCATTATTATTAAATACTTTTTCATTACTATCATAAACTCTTATCATATAACACCAAAAAAGAGGATTTTAGTCCTCTACCTTTCTTAAATTATATTTATAATCAGATATATCAATAATTTCTTTTGAATAGTATTCAGCTTCAAATACACCTTGTACTTCAGTACCTATAGTAATAATGTTTTTGCCGTCTATTGTTGGTATGCTTGGAAGTGTTATTGATTCTTGTGTTGGAGTTTCTAATACATAATCTACTATAATATTATTTTCTGTTAGCCATGATATAAACTCTGATAAAACATCATGCATTCCATCGTATATGTAGAATCCCCCTACAGTTACATTTCTATATGAAATTCCTACAATATTATTCCATGTATTAGTAGCACTAACTGCCTTAAAATGGGATGAAAATATTTTTCCTTTTGTATTTGTGGGTGTTGTTTTTATAATATTGGCAATAGCAACCTGAAATCTTTTGCTATTGGTAGTATTTACCATTTGCCAATTCTCATCGCCATCAAACATTACTTCTTTTATATTTCTAACAATCTTACCATTTTCAAAATCAATATAATCATTATATTCATCTATTTTTCTTAATGGTTCGTCTAGGTATATATTTGTTGTTTCGTTGTAGTATGGTTGATATTCGGGTAAATTAGAAGTTGTATATGTTCCTTTAACTAAGTAAAGTTGGAAAGTATAGTTGTCAAACGTACAATTGGGATTAATATATATACTAATTTTATCTAATACATCATTAATTGTTCCTGTTGCAACAACCACATCAGTTGTTGAACTAAAAAGGTCTGATAAAAGTCTTCCATCTGGACTACCAGCATTTGGATTTTCTACATTTCCTAGCGAAAATCTATGTTTTATAACGTTTGATTTATTTGTTATGCTTCCACTAATTTTTTTAAAAATAACTGTATATTGCCCATTTAATGGTTCGTTTAAACCTGTTTTTAACTCAATACTTCTGCTAACAGAAACACCACTCAAGGTTATTAACCCGTTTTCACTTTTATAAGTTACAGCACCGACTGTTGTTTCTGGTATATTAAGCGTATTTAATAAATTCTCACTTCTAACATTAACTGGTATTTTATAGCCGTATGGTTCGTATGTATCATAATATTGATTTTTTGTAATCATAATTTTTATTGTACTTGTAGTTTGATATCCACCATACAATATTAAATTTTCATTAAGCATTTGTTCAGTTAATGTTCTTGAAGTACCATTAGTCCATGCACTACCTGCTCCTAAACTACTTGAATATATTTCTTTTCTATACCATGTACTTTCAATATATAAATAAACAGTATCTCCAACATTTAAACTAGGGCACATTTCTTTAAGCGTTTTACTTATAGCAGTATATCCATTAGTAGTGGAGGCAGAATTTATTAATTGTATTGTCCCATCTTTTGAGACTTTATAATTATCCGTCTGTTCTTTATTAAAACTATTCCATAAATTCTTCGTCCTATCTCCACAACTTATTATTTCTTGTGGATAGTCTGGGTTAGGACTTGGTTGACCACCTGTGTATGGTTCATACGGAGTTGATTCTTCACCTTTTTCTATTTGTGGATATGAAACTGTTGTTGTTCCCTTTTGAGATAATTGCCAACTAAATCTTATATATTTAGTATTTTCTAACGTCTTATATTTTAGCCAACTTTCGCTATATGATGTTGCGCCTACTCTACCTAACCATGTTTTATTGCTATCATAGCAATCAAAACTTTTGGCTATAGATGGTTGAATGTAAGTAACAATATAAAACGTTAATGGTTCAACTTCAATATAATCAGTAGCAACACCTCTCCAATTGGCATTAGTTGTAAATGTAAAACTGTCTTTATTTAATATTAAATCACTTGTTCCAGTTTCATAACCAATGATACCATTATCTAATCTTCCTTTTACTATGGCTTGTATATTTAATAAATTCTTCCCACTTGTACTATTCTGATATGTATTACCATACACCTTATAGTCTTTTAAAGCCTTATTTAATGCATCTTCAATAGTTACATTACCGTTACCACTTATACTTTTATATTTATTACTTCTTATTTTAGGACTGATATTATATTTTAAATTATTGCTTTGTTTTAGTTTACAACTAAAACTATTTATACTTCTTAAAATTGCTTTCATAATTAAGCCTCATTACAAGTGAAGGTAACTTCGTCAGTTATATCTAAAATACCAACGATAGGTCTTTTTTTTATGGAATTTTTAATTATTTTTATATCAAATGCATATTTTCCATAATCAAGATTTTCAGTATCTGATGGATCTATAGTGATATTGTAAATATTATCTGTTAAAGTAATACCATCATTTAATTTTTTTTGAAACAATACTTCTTCTGTGTGAGTATCATTTTTAACTGTAAAATAAATACTATCTACTGTTACTGATTCATTATTTTCAGTTATTTCAAGTTTAAATGATTGTGTATCTCCTCTAACCATACTAAATATATTTTGCATTTACATTCTCCTTTCTTATAACCATCTACTATTAGCAATAACTTCTATTTTTGTAATAGTACCAGTCCATGTAATAATATTTTTACCTCTTTTTAATGGTGGAAATTCACCATTCATATTTCTATTTTTTAATATATTTCCTAAATAAGCATCTTGCTTATCACTATCAATAATTACTTCTGTTTCATTATTTGGAAATGTATAACTAAAAATAGCGACATTATCAATCTTAAATTCGATTGTGCCACTACCTTCTATTTTAATTATTGGTTTTGAATCTAAAAAACCATTATTTATAATAGTTATACTTTCTGATGGATTATTAAATACTTGTTTATGTTCTTGATAAAGATATTTAAATGGTTGTGTTCTTATCTTAATAGTCGCTTGTTTAAATCTTACTAATCTTTCATAATTTATTTGACCTATTATTTTTACTTTATAGTATTTATCAGGTTCATTGCTGAAGACAATTGAACCTTCTCCATTAAAGTAATCAATAACCTCATCTATATCATAATTTCTTGTAAGACCTATTTTAAGAGTTTTATCATAACTTTCATATCCTAATTCTTCTATATATGATCCATCTACACCATCTATAACTGTTTCAGATACTCTCATTTTAGGTTTGGTAATAGAAGGAAGTTCTTGTATGATTAAGCCTCTAATTGTTCTACTATCTATTCCTTTAAATATTACATAATTATTCATGAATAAACCACACTTTCTACTACATCAGATACAAAACTTCCCATTTCTCTACCATTCATAACAACTTTTGTGTCTTTTAAAGCCTCTTTGAATGCGTTTACTAAAGTATTGTAGTTTAATGAATTAGCACTATTAGAATTTAAATTTATATCTGTATCAAAGTCAGTAGGTATCATATTACTCATATTTTGAGCAACATCTGACATAGTATCTCCGAATCCTTCTTCTATACCTAATGCTAAATTTGTACCAATTTGTTCCTTAAAAACTCTAGATGGAGAATGAATTCCAAATACAGACTTGAACTTATTTACAATTCCTTGACCAAAACTACTTACACTATATTTTAGATTTTCCCATTTTTCTTTTATACCTTCCCATAGACCACTTATAAGATGTCTACCAACATCTTTAATTGCTGAAATACCATTTAATAATCCGCTAACTAATGAACTTATAACTTGAGGTATTTTCGATACTAATTGAGGTATAGCTTGAATTAATCCTTTTGCTAATTCTAATTGCAATCTAATTCCTGTTTCAATTATTTTAGGCAGATTATTTACTATTGCATTAACCAGTTTATCTATTATAATTGGAATCTTATCTATTAATACAGGCAGTGCATTTATTAATCCCTCTGCAATTCCTAAAGTTAATTGAATTCCAGCATCTATAATTAAATCTATATTATCAATTAATGTTTCAACCATTAATAATAATGCATCCATTATAGTAGGAATTAATGTAGGTAAGCTCTGTGCAATCCCTTTTACTAATTCAACTAATATTGTTATCCCTGCTTGTAATATCATTGGTAAATTTTCTATTATTGTTTCTACTAATGCTTTAGTTATTTCCATAACTACTGTCATAATTAATGGCATATTTGATGTTATTCCAGATACCAATGCTTTAATTATTCTAACGCCTGCATCTAAAAAATTATCAAGTTGTTCTAATATTGCATCTAAAACACTAGGTAATAATTCGATAATTGAATTTGTTATCTGTTCTGCTACAGGAATTACATTTTGAGATACCGTCATTATACCATCTATTAGATTATAAAGTAATTGTGTTATGTCAGCATTACCATTAGCTAAACCTGTTAACATATTTTGCCATGCTGATTTTGTGGCATTAATTGAACCCTGAATTGTACTACTTGCCTCTTTTGCAGTTGTTCCTGTTATTTTTAGTTCTCCCTGAATAACATGTATAGCATTATAAACGTCATTTAAACTTGCAATGTCATATTCAACTCCACTTATTTTTGTTGCATCTGAGAGTAACCTTTCCATTTCTGATTTAGTTCCACCATAGCCCAACTTTAAATTATCGAGCATGGTATAATTTTGTTTTGCGAAACCTTGATATGCATTTTGTATACTTTCCATAGAAGTACCCATTTTATTAGCATTATCTGCCATGTCTGTGATAGCCATATCAGCGACTTCTGCGCTTTTAGATGTATCGCCATTTAAACTTTGTAATAAAGATGCACTAAAAGATGTTACAGTTTCCATATATTCGTTTGCACTTAATCCTGCTGTCTTATATGCATTATTTGCATATTCTTGGACTTTTTTAGAACTTTCTCCAAATAATGTATCAACACCACCTACAAGTTGTTCATAATTACCATAACTTTCTAATGATTGCTTTCCAACAGAAATAAAAGCATTTCCTAATTCCTTTATTCCATTAGCTAATGTTGAAATACCACTCTTAATAGCATCGCTGATTAAATTAGCTTTTATTATATCTCCAAATTTTAAAGCGTTTTGCCCTGCTTCTTCCAAATTATCGGAGCTTTTATTTAATTCTCTATTCATTTGATTTAACTCCGCTTGAGCATTGTTTAATTCATTTTGCCATTTTTTTGTTGTTGTACTATTTTCATCAGTTTCTTTTTTTGATGCCTCTAAAGCATTTTTAAGGATTTTTACTTTTTCTTCTTGTTCATGAATTTTCTTTGTTAATACTTCATTTGATTCTTTTAATTTTTTTGATGAACTATCATTCTTATCATACTGACTTGTCACTACTTTCATTTCGCTACTTAAAACTTTCAAGTTGTCACAAATACTAGAAAGTGCTTTTTTATATTCACTTTCTTGTTGTAGTTTGATAGTTCCTCCAAAACTACTTGCCATATTCTACCTCCTTTCTAATCTGGTAAGAATTCGCCTTCATGATTTGCTAATTCTTCTAATTCTCTATAAGTTCTTCCACTTAATTTAAAGTCATAATTATTTCTATAATGTTTAAATAACATTGCGAATTTACGTAATGTCATTCTCCCAACTTCTTTTTCTGTATATCCTAGTAGACAATGACCTACATATAAAATCCACGAGAAGTCAATTTTTCCATCATCATTCTCGTGGACTACGCGTTTTTTGAGTTTTCTTCTTCATCTTGTGTTGAAGATAAAGATAAATCTTTTACTGCTTTTAAAACATTTTCCAATCCTGCATCGGTTATAATTCTTCCAACTTGTTTTAGATTTACAAACTCCTGTTTTGTTTCAGATGTCTCATTCTTTATATCGATACCTTCATTAATCATTGAAAGCAACCCTGCTTTTAAATCTGAAATTTTAGGTACTCCATCACTATCTGTAGTTTCAACTACTTTTCCCCATTCAGATATACTTCCATAATTTTCTTGAATTTCTTCCAACACATTCAAATTAAAAACTATTGGATAATCACCATAATTTTGCGTATGTATACAACCTGTCTTATCTTTCATAAATACCTCCATATAAAAAAATAAGACTAGACATAAAATCTAGCCTTATTTTGTCTTATCATTATTTTTAGATGTTTTATCTTTAACGGCTTCAAAGAAAACCTTGTTTTTTTCGTACATTTCTTTTGAAATATCATAATTTTTGCCTTCAACAAAAACTCTTTCCCTATTTTCTTGACATGTACTTTTACATTTAACTTCCATTTTTTCCTCCTAATTTGTTGAAGGTGTCAATAATGTATCTAAATAAGTTTCAGCAGCTGCTTCAGTATCAAAAGTCTTATGTTTTTCCCAATCACCAACAGCAAATCCATTCATTGCTGTTTCTAATGCATAAACTTTAGCCTCGATTGTAGTTGTTCCAAACTCAATATTTTCTCCTCTTGTTTTTGCGTCAGTTGTTATGTTTGTACATTTACATCTTGGAAAAAATTCAACCTTATACTTTTTAACACCACTAATCATTTTAGTAACAATATGTCCATATCCGAATTCTGGAGCGCTATCATTTACATTTTTTGTAACTTCTCCTGCATTTGTTCCTGTTGAAATACTATTTCCCATTAAAGTAGATTCTTTTGTATCATCGTCATTAGCGACAGTAATTGTTAAAGTACCACTTTTGAAACTGTAATCAGATTCAGCTAATGCATCATCAGCATATAATTCAGCATTGTTATATTCTGGAGCAAATTTTTCATCTATAACTTTTTCTAATTTAGGTACTGTAGAATTTACTAAAGCACTATACTTATTAGTTTCTTGATCAATAGTATTGAACTTTCCTTTTTTAAATCCAATTCTGGCCATCTGTAATCATCCTTTCTTTTTGCCATGTAGTGACCTTATGAAAAAAACGAGTATCTTTTTCATAGATATCCTCGCTATCCTCATCCCAAGTCCAATCGGCGTTATATAATTTTTTCTTTACTTCTTTTAAAATATCTAAATAATTGCCTTTAGTATAAATATGTATGTCATAAGTACTTACAGTTGCTAATACCTCATCATCACCAAAAAAAATAGGTTCTTCACCTAATGAATTATAAACAATATAAGTTTCTTCTGATCCTTCATAGTCTAAAAATTCAAATGGAATCTTTTTATTATTTACTGTAAAATCGGCAAATAATGTTTCTAATTCTTGATTCTTCATTATTCTTTTGGTAAATACCTTTCTTGAACTTTTAACATTTCTTGTTCAATATCTTTCTTTTTAAATGACTTTCTAAAAAATGGTTTAGGAGCTTCACCTCTAGATGTTCCTCTTTCTCTTGCGTTTGCTACAAGTGCTGCTGGAACTTCTTGGCCATTTTCGTTTGTAAAATATCCATAAAAACCAACCTTAGTATTAATGCTATCATCACTTGTTTTATACGTCCTAGTGATTTTTAAGCATTTCTCTAAATTATCTGTTTTTTTAAAAGACTTTTTCATATTAGAAACAACATTCTTATGAACAACTTTTGCGCCTGCTCTTGTCATTTCTTTACACATTTGTTCACTATTTTCTGCCAGTTCTTCTAATTCTTTTATAAGTTCATATGGAAGTTCTGCTACAAATTTAGCCATTTATTTAGTAACCTCTTTAGCTTGAATTTCTAGTTCTACGTTTGACTCATCTATATTGTTTAAATATTCAATTGTATATGTCTTACCATTATATTTGATAAGCATATCTCTTCTTATCTCAGTTTTTGGATATCTGATTGTAAAATTGGTATAAGCTTTTTCAAAATCACTATTGTTCATTATCAAAGTCATACCTCTTGTTGTTTTTATATTAGCATAAGTAGTTAAGACAATGACTTCTTGTGCTTGCTTAAATCCATCATTGTCTTTTTGAACTACTTTTTCATAAATACTTATTTTCTTATTATATTTACCTGCATTTATCATAAAAGATTTATCCTATGTCTACCTAATATAGTATCAATTACTTTATTAGTATTTGATTTATCAACATAAAGTGTTCTATTATCATGCATATCCTGGCATAACACATAGATTGCTATAATAAAATCTTCATGTTCATCTAAATCTTCAAGGCCTGTTTCATCTTTTATATACTTTTTGGCAACTTTTAGATAAGTATCAATTGTTTTTTTTATGCTATCATCTAATTCTGCTATTCTTAAATAATCTGCAATATCTTCTATTTTGATATCGCTTACTTTATTAATCATATTCTACCTCCTTCGAGGAATAAAGCCTAAACAACATGATTATTTTATTCAGATTGATTTTCTTCTGATTCTTCAGGTTCATCATCATTATTTTGATGTGAACCTTCATCATTGCTTTGAACTAAATCTGATTCAGAAGAATTAATTTGCGCTTGTAATTGCTCAATTATTTCTTCTTTTTCAGTTATAGTTGATTGCAATTCTTCTATTGTTTTATTAGCCTCAGCTAATTCATTTTGCAATTGTTTTGTATTAGAAACAACATATTTCTTTATTAATTTTGCTTTTAGCAAGTCTTTTGCTAAAGCTTCATCTGTTATTTCTCGTACTTCACCAACTGCCATAGAAATGATACCGCTGAAACTTTGATTTGCTTCGTACATATTAACCTCCTATTATGCTGCTGGTGTAGTTGCTACTGCAATCTTTTGAGTATTTTCGATTCTTGAATCTAATTCAGCATATCCACATACTCCAATTGCGTGTTGTGTAGCATATTTTTCTAACAAAACATTAACCTCAAAATCTTCTGATATTTTAAATGCTAATCCGCTTGCATCTCCGTAGAATATTACATTAGTATCTACTTGTCCAAGATTTTTAATGTTTTCTGATGAGAATACAGGTTTTCCAAGTAATTCATAATCCCAATCTTTATTAAATACTTGGTTTAGTAAATAATTTCCTTGACCATCTCTTAATTTTCTTATTGCTTTTCTTGTTGCTCTACTCATATACCATGCAGATGATGGTTGATATACATCTGGAACAGTTTCTTGAATATCTATTAGTTCATCAGAAGTGATAGCACTCTTGCTTGCTAATACTACTTTCATAGCTGTAGTATCATATGAACCACTAATTCCTACTATTTTGTTAGCTGTACCGTAGAATCCTTCTCTTTCTACAAATGATTTATACTTTAAAGCTAATCTGTCAATAGCAAATTGTACTAATTCAAAATCAGTATTTTTTAGCAATGACTTAGATATTTTTACTAATCCGCCTGTTAAAAAACCTGTTAATGTGATTGTTGAAAATTTATTAGCTTTTTCCTCTAATTCACTGAATTCTTGAGCGTATGTTACTTGTACGTCATCTTGTGATGTGTTAACTTTTGGAATAATCAAAGTACCTTTTTCATAATACTTTGTTGCCCTTGCAAATAAAGGTGATATTTCAGCAACTTTATCCATGATTTTTTTAACAATTGTTGTTGGAATAATTGCACCATTATCTCCTTTTGTCATTTGAGAGGCTTCATTCTTAATACCATTTCTTAACACATTGGCAAAAGATTTGATATCTTTTTCTTCTTGAGACATAACTACTTTGTCTTCTACTTTTACTTCTTTAACTTCCATTTTGTTCACCTTTTCCTCCATTTCAATTGTGTTTTCAATATCTTCAATTTCGTTCATGATATTGTCGAAGTTTTCTTTTTCTTCTTTAGTTACTGCTCTATTTTCAGCCTTAGCAGTAGCAACTATCTTTTCGGCTTGTTCTTTTAAGTCATTAGACTTTTCAATTAATTCTTTCATCTACTTTTCCTCCTTTAAAGAATTTAATTTATCGTCAAAATACGAGTAATCAATATTTTGAACTACCTCAACAATTTCTTGTCGTTTAGGCTCTTCCTTTTTGTTTTTAAACATATCAGGTACATTCTTATAACACTTAAATAAATTTTTATCTAAACATGCTGTACCTTCTTTTGTTTCATTTAATAAATTAATATTAAAAAGGTCATCTACTTCTTTAGCAGATAACCAACTTTCAACTTCTATTAAATTTTTGATTGTTTCTGTATCACATTTAGCTTTTTTTTCATACAAAGGAATCATTACATTGTCTTCAATTGAATTTAATGTATCAATTTCTTTTTGCATATCATTAGCATTTCCCCATGCAATACTCATTGGCTTATGGACCATTAACATTGAATTTGTATACATGTTAATAACATCTGCCACCATAATTAAAAATGAAGCAGCACTTGCAGCTAATCCATCAACATAAGCATTAATTGTTATATGCTTTGTTTCTTTTGCTCTTTGAAGCATAGATGCCATTGTAGATGCAGCGAAAACTGAACCACCTGGAGAATTAACATACATATTTAATGTTGAATAATCATTAATATTGTCTAATGTAGCCTTAAAATCATTTAAATCTACATCTGATTCACTAGGCCACCAATCATCGTCTTTATTATCTGTAATAGCACCATAAATGTATAGATCACTACTTTTTTCTGTTTCATTTTTAAATTCGTAAAACTTACTCATTTGCATCACCTCCTTCACCTATTTTTTTCTCTGCATCAGTGTTTGGTGTGTAAAATTTCTTTTCTTTTGTATCATAGATAACATTTCCTAAAGACATAGCAACAATATCTAATCCTTCGATTGAATCATAATCCTCTAAATACCTTATTTCGTTTAACGTTATCCATCCAGTTTCTTTGGCAATCTTATAGGCTTCGAATCTTTCTTTTAATGTACCTTTTAATGCTTCTTTTAAATCAAAAGCAAAATATCTAGTTTTCTTTTCTTTTTCAAGTAATAAATTCCTATTTAAAGCACATTCAAAGGCGGATATAATCGGTTGAATTGCTTCCTTAAAAGTGTCACTATAATTGTCTTTTATATGAAAAATACCATCAATTTCTTTGTTGAGGGTATTTTTACTTTCATTTAATTGCATTTCAACACTAGAACTAGATGATTCTTTAAAATCAAGTCCTTTATTTAAAACAACAACATTAGATTCGTTATTAGAATATAGTTTTTTCCAAGCTGCTTTTAATTTTTCTATTGCCTCATTAGTCAAAACATTTTCTGATTTTAAAAAACCTTTTTTGTTACCACCAGTTTTTAATAAGATTAATTGATATAACATTGTTTGATATGCTGTTTCAATTGCTTTTGAAACTTGTTGTGTTACTCCTGTTCCTGAATAACCATTTTTTGTATTTCGTAATAATTTTATAAAATCATAATCTTGATAATCCTTACCATTTATAGTAAAATGATAAGATTTAAATATTGGATCTTCATTATAAAAGATATCAATCTTATTAGGTTCTACATAATTTAAAGACTTAACTGTATTACGCGTTTTATTTATATATGCATATCCACCTTTATCAAGTAAATAATCTTCTACTATTGCTCTTTTAAATTGAACTCCGTCTAATGTATCTTTAGTATCATCATTCAAAAGATTTACTCTAGAATCTTCTATTTCTTTGACTTTTTTATCTTCTGTGATTTCATATAGCTTTATTGGAATCATTGCTATTGTTCCACATATAAAATCAACTGCTTTAAAAACTGCTGGCAAAGTCATAGCTTCATTTCTGCCTATTGTTTCTCCCTCAAGAAGTGCCTTTAACAAAATATCATCAACTGAATCAACGGTAATTTCATTTTTTTTCTTAAATATCTTTGGCCATTTCATTCTTTCTCACCTCCTTACAATACCTGGACTACAAAACCACTTTGATTAAATATTACATCTTGTTCTAATAAATAAATTGAATTGATTAATGCAACAACCATATCTACTTTTCCATTAGATTTTTTCTTAGTAATATATCTATTCATATTAGTGTCATAGCTGCATCTTGCATTTTCAAAATTGATTTCTAATAATTTATTAGGTTCGTATTGGAATTCTCCATCTAATATCTTTTCATATAGTAATTTAGTAGGGCTATGTAGTGTATCACTGTGCTGTCTTATTTGAATACAGTTATACTTTGTATCCCATTTTTGAGCAGAACTTAAGGCATTATATCTATCGTAACCAATAGCCATTATTCGAACATTGTATTTTTCTTCAATTTCAAATACAAAATCTTCTATAACGCCATAATCAACTACTTTATTACCACATGCTATACACTTCATCGCATTAATGAATTCTCTATAATCAATTCTTTCAAATTGATTTTTTTCTTCTATTCTTCCTTCTGGAATAAAAGCAATAACATCAGCAATAATGTTGTTGTTATCGTCTACACTACTCATTGCTACAGCACAGTTATCATTTGTCATAGCTAAATCTACACCAATATAAACTTCTCTGTTGTTCCAATCAATTTTCGCAACTTTACATTTTTGAACTTCTGATACATCAATAAAACTTTCAGTACCTAAACCTTGATAGATGATGTTACAATGTTTTGTTAAGAAGTTTTCTCTTAATCCTTCTTGTGATATTGCTTTTGTTCTTTTTCTTATAAGATCTTGATATACTGCTTCAACTTCTATCGCTAATGGATTTGCTTGTAATATAACATCATCATTAGTGGACCAATCATCTTTTATTTCATCATCAGGTTCAAATAATAATGAGAATGTTGTTTCATCATTATGTATTCCATCTAATACTTCTTTTTGATATTTTGTTTCTTCTTCGAATGGATTATTAGTTGTTGGATATTTCGTAGATATTACAAAGCCTAGTTTATTCTCAATTAATAATTGTCCTGATCTCATCGCCTCAACAGGATATGCTGTTGGTAAAGCTCCTACTTCATCAGCAATAAAAACAGATGGCTCTTTACCATCCATTCTTGATGTAGAATAATTAAGCGGTGTATATTTTGTAGATTTTTCCTTATATGTAATACTATCTCTAAGTATTTTAAATTCATCATCACCTAAAACGTCATAATTAGTTCTAATTAATGGTTCTAATGCTTCTTTAATTTCTTTAGCAAGACTCCCATCAGGTGCTACACTAAAGAATCTAGAAAAAGGTGGTTCAAGATAAAATAAAACTAAAAAAAGAAAGGCTACTATAAAAGTCTTTCCGTTCTTACGTGCTATTTCTAGAACAATGTTTTCATATCTTCTTTTCTTAGGATTATCTCTATATACAACACATAGACTTGCTATAACAAGTAACCATTGATATCCGGCTAGTGAATTATATATTGATTCTCCGGCCCTTATACCTTTGGCCATTTTTAACACTTTAGCAATCTTATTTATTTTTTTTAATCTCTTTTCATTTATGCAGTATTTAGGATCTTCATCATCACATATTTTTAAAAATATTTCGCATTGTTTTTTTACATACTTTGGAGCAGTAAATTTCTTTTTGTTCTTTTTATCTCTGTAATAAAGTTCTGGTACTTCTACCATATCATGAACTACTTCATATGCGTAAATATAACTAGGATGATTCTTAATCATCATCATCACCTAATATTTCGTCTAACGTTTTCTTTTCAGGTGGTTTATTTATATTTGCTATGGATAATTTAGCTCGTGATTGAGGTGATAAACACAATTCATTACAACACCTAAAGAAATCTTTACTATACATATCTCTTGCAGATTTAAAAGCACCAGTTAATAACAAGTCAGAATCTTCATTTGCTTGTTTTTCTAATGTCTCCAATCTTTCAATTGAGATTGCTGTCTGATTAAGAACAAAAGTGTCGAGATTTCCAAGTATTTTACTTTCTTCTAAATTTTCTATTATAAATTTAAAAATTTGTTTTTGTCTTTTGTTCAGATGTCTGAGCGGTTTTAATTTATCTTTTTTACCTTTCAATTTTTCTTCTGATTCTTCTCTAGATTTTATTTCTTCCTTAGTTAAGTTTTTAGAAATAACTCCTATCGACTTTGCAGGTCTTGCCATATTTATCACCTCACTTTTTTCATTTAGGGAATTTTTTTTGTTTTGAGATGGCGGGTGGGTTTTGAACATAATTATTTTTTTGAATAGATTATGTAGGGGGGATTAGTTTTGATAAGATAGTAACAATTTATACAGTTTTTCCTTGATAAAATAAGAAATTATTCTATTACCTTTTCTTTTCTTTTTAATTATCAAACAATCTTTGTTTAAAAAGTTTTTTAGTTCTTCAAATATATTTGATATTGTTTCAATAACTGTATCTAAAATATTATTAATTGTGTTAATTATTTTATCGAAACATTCTTTAATTTGATTAATTTCTTCTTCTGTTAATGTATTCATCTTTTATTCTCCTCTACTATTCTTAATAGTTCTTTTCGTGGTATATCTCCACACTCTGCCATTTCATGATGATATCTACATAAACTAATTAGATTATTGTCTTCAAAAGCTTTAGTATCATCCTCTTCCAAAGGAATAATGTGATGCACTTCTATATCTGTACTATTGTATTGCTTTACAGTACCATATAAATTAAGCCTACATATTCTACACATGAAGTCGTCACGTTTTCTTATACTTAAGCTCTTCTGATGCCATCTATTTGTTTGTCTTACTGTGTTTGCTGTGGTTTTTATTTTTTTAGCTGGTTTATATGGACATATATGATTATCAGGTACTATTCCACATCTACTACAGGTTTTTAACATTTCTTCCTCTTATTTCCAAAATGTATTATTAGTATTGTTGCACAAATTATTATTGTCTTTAGTACTGAATCGCTCATTCTTACCACCTTCTTTTTTAGTTTCTTCTTTTTCTAGTTCTTTATTGCATTTACTGTTTCTAGGACATTTCTTGCAACTCTGATTATATTTGAAACATAGATCTAATATATTTTTCTCCTTCATAATTTCACCCACAAAAAATGAACAACTTTCGTTGTTCGCCAATCCTTTACCACTTGGGTAATGATTAATGTAGTTCCTGAACCTCACATAAACTACTTGTCTCGTACCAATTCGATATTTTATACATAATTAGGAGAATATATGAATTAATTAGTTCTAACTACGAGATTTCCGTTAATAAATTCTTTGAAAGCAATATACAAATAATGTTCCTCACATTAACTTATTATAGCCAATTATTATTCAGCCACTAGCCAGTTATGAGCCTCATAGGAGAGCGACTGCCTATTCTTCATAACCTTCTTATACTACATTGGATTGATTCCAACAACTTTCACACACGTTAGGCAAAAATTACTAAACAATCCTCTATTGTTTTCCTATTTTCCAAACGTTCATTGTGTAGATTTGTGCTACTCGTACCAGTTTCTAATCTTATACGTCTATCACTAGACATCAACTACACTATCGGTTTATTGGTTAATACGTACGTAGTTTTATCGATCGTTCCTCTAATCACCACAATTAGTAGAACCCCCGTTATATCCTTATTCAGACATAAAATTACCAACGATTAGTCCTGTGCCTTATAATACTCTATAATAAGCCACTATTATCTCTTTTTATACTTTGTATATCTCAGCTTTTTAAACGAGTTGCCTCTCAGCCTACTCAATCCCCTCTAAAATCTCTCTCAGAGGTAATAAGAACGAGATAATATCCATACTACATTGTCTTGTAGTCTTTCATATGGTTTATTTATACATTGTTTTCAAAGAACTTAATTGTGCTCTTATAGGCACTATACCAATGATATACCCCAAATGTTAATATTGTCCTATAATATATCATCAGTACACTACCTATAAAAGATAGTAAGACATATAATTTTAACAAGTGCCTATTATAAGCACCATTGAATAGATATAAAAGTCTTTTGTCTTCTCCATATGGTTCTTCGACTAATTTCACTTTGGTATATCTACTCGATGCTACCTATAAGATAGCATAAAATTAACGAAAGGTCTCCTAAAGCAGCAAGAGACAGTATCAACTTAATGATACTACACCAACGATATACTAAGTCTTTATGATAACGTCCACAACTTTTCATATATCATCAGTGTACTAGCATCAAGCTAGTACTAAAAGAATAAAAAGGGGTTAGGCTTAGTGATACTAGCCTTCGAAAAAACACATCCCTGATTATGTATTTTTTCAGTTTATATTATTGCATAGAATTTACTCCAATTTCACTACAATTTTTTATTTTTTTTCAATTTATTTAAATTTTCTTTTATATATTCATGATAGATCGTCCACACAGTAGATAAGCTCTTATTATTCTTTTCTGATACTTTTTCTACTGCTTTACTTATATTCACACCATCAATTACTATGTATCTATACAATTCTGCTTCCATTCCTCTTAATTCTTTTATTGTTTTATCCATTAGTCGTATGTAATATTCTAATTTATTAACTTCATTTCGTTGTTCAGTTATTTCTTGGTCAAGGCTTTTTCCTGTTTCATCGTTTATCCTGGTTAATTCTTCTAAATATCGTGTCATAGGATCTTTTATCGTGTGCCCTCCATCCACATGTTCAGAATTCATAGGTTTATTCATCGGAAAGTATTTACAGTATAAAGCCTCTTTCCTATCCATCAATAAGTTTAATCTTAATTTAGCACTATTTAATTCGCATAATGTATTATTATAATTTATTATTGCTTTCATACAACCTCCACTTATTCTTTTTAATCAACTTCAATTTTATATGGTATGATACTTTTTGGTTTGAATACTATTTCGTAATCGTATTTTGATACCTCACTATATTCTAATTGTTCAACTACGTAAGTTGTTTCTTCTGATAGTCTTAAATAATGTTTTTGATATTTATCGTCTCCTATTTTACAAGTAACTTCTAATTGTTTATCGTTATTATCTGTTGTTATTGAACAATTACCTATTAATGAGAATAAATATTCGTCACTTCTTAAATTAATAAATGTTATTCTTCTTTTAACTCTAAACATATCTGCTTCTTTGCTTATGTTTTGCGATGCTATATCTGCATCTGTACATCCTGTTAAGCACTTTATTATAGCTATTACAATTATGATTATTGCTAAAATTTCAATGATACTTTTATCTTTAAAAAATTCTTTCATATTGTTCCTCCTCTTTTTAATTTCTTTTCTAATCTTTTTTGTCCCTCAATAGTTTGCTTTTCTTGTTGAAGTCTTTTTATTTCTTTTTTAGCTGCTTTTATTAGTTGCGCTTTTAAGAATATCAAGTTATTTATTTCTTTAATTTTATCTTTACTCATACTTATTCTCCTTTAACTCCTACTACACTTATAATTCCGGTTCCTTCAGTAGTTGCTAAATTCTGATTAATTATATATTTTTGTACTTTTAATAGATCAAGTGCATTAACTTGTCCATCTCCATTAACATCATATGGATTTCTTTTATTAGCTTTTATTATATCTATTCCTACAATAACAAACATAGTCGTTAATACTACTGCACATATAGTGCAAATTGTAATTATTATATTTTCAAAATTTCTTTTCATTTATTCCCCTCCAATAAATTAAACATCTCAACTGCCTCATCTGGCATACTTCCATTTTTAGCAAGTGTTTTAAGGTAGTAGTTTGTTGCTCTTTCTTTACTTTCATCATTACCAATCAAGTAATTAAATAAATCTTTTTCTTGCATAAAACCTATTGGACATTCACTTAAAAACTTACTATATACATCATTTGGTATTGTTCCACTTGCTATCATTTTTGATATTTGTTTCAATGTATCTATTCTATTCATTATTACCACTCTCCTTTAATTCTTTTAGTTTTTCTACATAACACCATGCTCCCAACTCATTTAACCATTTTTCATATTCATTTATAATATTATTTAATCGTTCTATTTCTTTATCTTGTAATTCAATAGTTTCTGCTTGACTTCTTATTACCATTGTTGGATATATTACATCATTATTCATTGTTATCACTTCCATTCAAAGCATATTTAAAACCATATAATCTTGATAATATCCAACTATCATCTTTTGTAGGTTGTTGTTTTATTATTTCTATTGTTCTATCTATACCATCTAAACATGAATATATTTTTGTTTCTAATTCAGTTATGTATTTGTGCGAATTTTGATTAACTTTTAAACCGTTTTCATATAACTGTTGTAGGTTTGTTATGTAATCATTAATTAATTTAAGTTCATAATTTCTTAATCTCATACCATCTAACTTAATACCATATTTATCAGTATGATTATTTGCTAATGATTCAATATTATCTAATATTTCTTTTATTTCTTCTGGCATTTATTTACCTCCAAAATATAACCACCATTTATAAACTCTTTCATTTATTTTTTGTTCTTTTAATGTAATTATTTTTTCATTGTTTGCTTCATATAAATCAATTTCTTTTTCAATTAATTTGTCGCTTTTTAATTCAGGATATAATGTAGTTAATGTTATATAACTTGTATCAGTTTTTAAATCTTTAAAAGTTTTGTTTTCATGTTCCATATATTGTTTTACTACTACTGCTATTTTATTTTCTATTTCATTATTTTGATTTATATATAACTCTATTTTTTCATTTATTACTCTCATTTCAATTAATTTGATTAATAAATAGACTAATACTCCTAACTTTATTACAAACCCTCCTAATGGTATAAATGCTAGATCGTCGTCTTCAACTACAAATAAAATATAACAAAATATTAAAATTGATATTATTAATAAAACTATTATCATTTATTTCACCTCTTCTACACTTAATATTTTTAATACATAATATTCTTTATTAGGTTCTGCCCCCCAGTTTGTATTTCCACCATATTGTTCTCCAATTGTCACCATACATTTAATAGTTGGACTATTATTTGAATAACCATTTCTAAACAATATTGGTACAACTGTTGTTTCATCATCTCTCCATACATTAACTAGATTATAAAATCTACTTGTATAATAAGGTTTCTTTTCTCTATATTCTTCTTTTTTTTCTCCTGAAAGAATCATATCAAACCATTTCTTTTTTATTGGTAATGTTAGCATTATTTCATCTCCTTTTCTTCTTTTTAAACTTTTTATTAAGTTTTATTTTATCTATTATAATTCCAATAAAATATATTAATATTAAAGTTATTATAACTAATGCTACAAATACAACCCCATATACTTCTTGATAATATTTAAATCTAAAATATTCTTCCATTTTCATTCTCCTTTTTTTAATTGACTTACATAACCTGCTATTGAAAATATTCCACATATTTTTAGTAATTCTAAATTGCCAGTAAAACAAAATACTATCAAACAAATTATTGCTATTAATTGTTCTATCATTGTTTCTCCTTTTTTAATTCTTGGATTTTGTCTAAAATACTTTCATAGCATATTTCCATTGTTTTATGTTCTATTGATATTTCTTTTGTATATGCTGGAATTTCAATAATAAATTGGTGTTGTTCTTCTAACCATCTTTCCAACTCATCTAATATAGTCTTCTTTGGTTTAAACCACGCTTTTTCTATTGCTTCAAAATTAACGTTCATTTGAATCACCACACTTACTTATTATACTGTCATAACAATTAACAAGACTTCCTAAATATTTTATATAGTAATTTATAATAAGAATTTCAGTATATGAACAATTGATAGATGCTCTTTCATCAAAATTATTGATAAAGTCTTCCATTTTGCTCATTATTTTATTTATTTTTTCATCTTTCATATTTAATCCACCTTTTCTACTAAATCGGCTTTTATTAGGTCATATATTGTATTTAACTCTGCATCTACATTAAATAAACCTTCTTGTATTCCTATTTGCCTTGTTAATCCATCAACAAAAACATCTTTAATATTTGATATTCCAAGAAAACTATTTTCTCTTTTAATTTTCTTTATATAAATAAGTCCTTCATCTTCAAACCCAAACTTTTCTAATTCTTTTAAATCAATATTATCTTTTATTTTTAACATATTTACACCTGACTTTCTAAAATAATAATTTGTGGACAAACATTACTAATAATGCTAATAAACCAATAAACAATATTACCAGCATTGAATAACACCATACTAATTCTAATTCAAATCTACAAATTAGTAATGCTATACCAACCATTATTAAAATCACTAATAATACTATTCCAATTGCTATCAACCAACTCATAATCTAATTCACTTCACTTTCTAAGTCTTTAGGTAAATATTTTCCAAATTTAAAATTTTTGCTAATTCTATCGTATTTATCATTTAATAAATTAATTTCCTTTCTGTATTTAACATATATTTCAAAACATCTATTGCATAACTCATAACAATACATCACATCTGGAGCAATATTTCTTTTGTCTTCCGATATTTCTTCTTTACACCTATCACAAATGTAATATTCTCTAATTTTTTTCATATTTTTACCTCATCTTTGCTAATATATAAATTAAATCTAAATCAGTACCACCCAAAACATTTTTCTTTTGAGCTTTTACTTCTAATCTTTTTACTATCTTTCCAATTGTTTTTAGTTCTTGTCTAAGCCGTGCATTTTCTCTTTCAAGTTCTAACATTTTATCTATCCTATACATTCCATCTTTCATCATAAATAACTTGTCCTTTCTTGCTTAATTTTAAAAGTTCATAATTTTGTGGATATTTAAAAGATTGTATTATTGCTCTTGCTGTAATTTTACTTGCAATTTTTTTAGCTTCCTTTAAGTCCAATACACAATGAAGTGCATTTTTATCTATTTTTAATCTATAAAACATTTTATTATTTTTATTTTGTATTACATACATAACCGTACCTCTTTAATCCTTCCTTAATTTTTGTTAAAACTTTCTTTCTCACTCTACAAACATTTGCTTGAGACATTCCCGTTAATTCGGCTAATTGATATTGAGTTAATACTAATTTATTATTCAAACCATACGAGTACTCCAATATAAACTTTTCAATTTGACTTAAACTTGATATTATCTTATACAATTTTTCAATTTGTTCAGATGTTATTATTTCTTCTTCAATATTAACATTACCTGGTATTTTATCTTTTAAAAATATATCTTCGCCATCTGATGACTGATATATTACTTCATCTAATGAAATAGTATTATTTATTAAATTTCTTTTTTGATGAGATCTTAAATAACAAAGAAGTTCATTTTTTATGCATGTACTTGCGAATGTAGAGAATTTTATTTTCTTTGTTTCATCATAGTTTTTAGCTGCTTTTATCAATCCAATTATTGCTATATCGTAATACTCGTCTAATTGGTTATATAAATTCATTTTTTTTAATACGTGATAAATTAAATTATGATTTTCTATTATTAATTGATCTTGCATAATATATCTCTCTCCCACTTCTTTAAAAATCTTTTTTGTTCTGGTGTTGTATCCATATTATTTTTGGTTCTTTGCTGTACTATTTTGTTTTTTCTTACCTCTACAGTAACTAATGATTTTTCTCTTTCATTTACTAATCTCATGAAGTAAATATCACATTTACCTTTTGCTACTCGATCAGCGTAAGTTTGAACACAATTGTTTTGTTGTGCCGATTCGTTAATCATTTCTTCTATCGATTTTGTTGGATATATAACGAATTTTTTATTTTCATAAGTATTTTGTTTTATTTTGTTATATCGCTCTTTAATTTTTTTTGTTGTTTGTTTATCTTCATTTATTTTTATAAGGTTTTGTAGTTCATCATGTTTAAATCCTAGGTTTTTTGGATATAATATTGACTTATCTTTTAGGTCATATCTTAGTTTCTTACAAAATTTTATATAATCTAAATATAACCAGGTATCTTTTAATTTATAATTATATAAATCATAAGGTTTGCAATATTCTAATAATTCTTTTAGGTCATATAATTCAGACAAATATTGTATAAGGTTATGATCTTTTATTTTTACTAACTGTAGTGTTATTAATTCTTTATAAGTAATATTGTTTTG
Source organism: uncultured Caryophanales bacterium (assembly GCA_946624985.1). Taxonomy (GTDB): domain Bacteria; phylum Bacillota_I; class Bacilli_A; order RF39; family UBA660; genus UBA3631. Next base: position 35,039 of record CAMOSQ010000009.1, read on the forward strand.
TTGCATAAATTCTAAATAGCTTTTGTCCACACCGAATATATCTTCAAATTTTCCTTTTGTTTGGAAATGTTGATAATCTGATGCTAGATTATATAGTTTTGCTTTCGTTAATAATTCAAGTCTATAATCATTGCGAGTTACACCATCTATAATCTCTCTTACATTTACTTCTGCATTATCTAATATTGTTTTGGGATTATAATACTTGTGTTTTAATGTACCGTTGTCTGCAAAACATTTACCACATATCATAATGTAATATTCAGGTTTCCAATATCTTGTTTTTTCTTGATAACTTATATAAAAATAGCCTGATGTATTTCTTCTCATGTTATTTATAATAAATCCTTCTATTGAATAACCTGTTACTATTTGTCTTCCATACTCTGTTATCTCGTATATCATTGTTTCATTTGATAAAATACTCAATATTTCGTAATTTCTAACTATGTATTCATTGTTTTTATATGGTATTAAATACATTACATAGTCTTTATTGTAATAATTAGTTGTTCTTTTGAGTAATAATTTTTGATTACATTTAGGACAAATATCATATTCATTTATTTTTAATTTTGTATTAAATTTATGTTTGCATTTAATACATAAACATTCTTTTTTATTCATTAAACCAACATATATTTTTTGGTCCTCTATAAATTGTTTAAATTCTTTTGTATCGTTCCATTGTTCTACATAGTTGTTTATCTTTTCTATTTGTTCTCTTACTGCTTTAGTTATATACATTTTAGAATAAACTCAATTGCCCTTCAGCAACCCATTCTTTCTTTTGAACTTTCTTTATTGGTTTAACTTCTTTTACTTCTTCTGGTTCTTCTTTTATATCTAAATCTTTATTATTTTCGTCCCAGTAATGAATAGCCCATCCGTAAACTACTTCGTCTTCTATCATAGCCATTCCATTTTTTGCTTGTTTTTTAGCTTGTCCTTTTATAAAATCTACCATGCTTTTTAATGATTTAGATTCATTTAGGTATTTATCGTTCATATCCTCTCTGGATAATAAATACTCTACTACTTTTAAAAGTGCTGGATCTTTTATCTCACTTGCTAATGCTTTAATTCTCTCTATACCTTCCATATAATCCTCCTATTTTATGTTTAATTTTACTTTGCCATATTTGTTATTCATTTCTTTGATTTTTTGTTTTAATAATTCCTCTGGGATAGCTCCTACTTGTGCAAGTACTTTTAAATAATTCTCACATTCGAAATGTAATTTATCTATACTTTCTTGTTGTTCATTAATTTCCTTTTGCATAATTAACATTATTGAAAATGCAGATGCTGCTATTAATAATATAAATATTACAATACCTTCCATTTCTAATACCTTATCCTTTCTAATTTTTCTCTTTTTTCTCTATTTGATGTCATTGTGTATATTGCTGTTGTATTAATATCGTTGTGTCCTAAAATATCTCTTAATTCGTCTAAATCAATACCGTTTTCTTTACATTTCTTTGCGAATAAATGTCGCCATGCATGAGGATGTATTTTGTTTGGATTGATTTTTGCTTTTTTAGCTATCTTCTTCAATCTTCTCCATATAGTTGAATTATTAAGCATTTGTCCATCCTTAACCGGACTTTTGAATATATAACCGGACTTTATTTTATTTTCTTTACAATAGGCTTTTAATTCTCTTTTCAATTCGTTTGTTAGAATTAATGTTCTTTCTTTTCCTTTGTTGTACACTCTTTTAATGTAATTACTTTCTAAACTTTCTACTGTATAGAACTTTAATTCGTCTACTCTTGCTCCACAATGAGCGAATATTTTCATTATCAGATACATATCCATCATTCCCATTGATTTTGCCCATCTAAGCATTCTTTTATGTTCTTGTTCCCAGATAGGATCATCAATCGAAGATTTTTCTTGTTTCTTGTATTTTTTTAAAATACACTCATCATGTCCTAGATATCTCATGAATTTATTAATGACAACAACATACTTATTTTTTGAGCTTACTGAATAACCTTTGCTATCCAGGTAATCTTTAAAATCTAACATCAATTGCTTGTTTAAAATAAAATCTTCTGGTAAGAAGTCTATTAGTTTTTTTACATCGTTTCTATAATCGACAATAGTTCTTTTAGACTTTTCATCCAATCGTTCATCGTTTATAAAATCATTTGCTTTTTCTTTTATTTCTTCTTTAGTCATATTAGCCTCCTTACCCTTTTTATTCTCTATAATCTCTGCAAGATAACCCCAACATTATATTGCA
>CAMOSQ010000010.1 GCA_946624985.1 uncultured Caryophanales bacterium
TATATCATTTATTTTTATTGGTATTTTTGATCCTTCTCTATTTGGTTTTATATTTAGTCTTAGCTTATTATATTTCTTTTCTCTTAGTTCTAGATTTTCTAGTTTTTTAGCTAGTTTTTTTTCTCTATCTTTTCCCATTTTCTTTAGTGCATGATTTGTTTGTGATGCTTGCTGTGCTTTTTTTATAAATGTTTGTAGTTCTTTTATTTCCTTTTCTTCTTTTTCAATTCTTTTTTCTTTTAGTTCTTGTTCTTGTTCTAATTTCTTTTTATATGTATCGTAGTTTCCATCGTATACCGTTATTTTTTTTGAAATTTTATTTATATACATTATTTTGCTTACTATATTATTTAAGAATTTTACATCATGACTTATTACTAGTACCATTCCTTTATAGTTTTTTAAGAAGTTTTCTACATAGGTTCTTGTTTTTTCGTCTAAGTGGTTTGTTGGTTCATCTAATAGTAGTAATTCACTTTTTGAATATAATAGTCTTGCGAATGCGATTTTTGATTTTTGTCCACCTGATAGGTCTTTTAGTTTCATATCCAATAAATCAATATCTATATCCATATTTTCTATTATTTTTAGTAGTATACTTTCATATTTATAGCAGTCATAGTATTCTAGTTTTTCTTGTATTCTTGATATTTTTTTTAGTGTTTTATCGGTTGGGTCGTTTGATGCTTCTATATATAGATCTTGTAATTGTTGTTCTAATTCCTTTATAGGTCTTCCACTTTCTAAATATTCTAATACTGTAATACTCTCATCTTCTATTATTATTTCTTGTGGTAGATATCCTACTGTTTTTTTATTTACTATTTTTCCGCTATCTAATCGATGTTCACCTAATATAACTTTAAAGAGTGTTGTTTTACCAGCACCATTTACTCCTACTACTCCTACTTTATCGTTTTCTTTTATTTCGAATGAAGCATTATCATATATTAGATTTTCTCCAAATGTAAGTGTTAAGTTAGAACCTCTCATGTAAATCACCTTTTTCAATTATACAAAAAATATGGATTTTAGTCCATATTTTCTTGCGTTAGAAAGTTCATTATTAATTCTATTAAGATTTTTTTTCTTTTGGGTTTGATTGTGCGATTAAGAGTGTTAGTGCTACTAAGGCATTATTGTCTATTACTCTTTTATTATTTTTATATAGTATATTATAGAAGTCTAAGAAGTATATGAATAGTGTTGCCGCAATTCTTTTATTTCCATCTATAAATGTGTGGTTTTTTGTTATTAAGTATAAAAAGTTAGCTGCTTTTTCTTCTATGGTTTTATATACATCAACATTCCCAAATGTTTGATAGATATTACCTATAATTGATTCGAGTCCTTTGTTTCTTTCTAATGCGAATAAATTTGAGTCGTTTGCGAATCTTAATTTATTTATTATATCTATACAGTCTTCATATTTAATTTGTTCATTACTGCTTGTACCTTTTGGCTTATTCATTGTTTTATGGTCATAATCATCTAGTAGATTAAGTGCATTTGAGTAATTATTAATTACTTTTATTATATCTTAAGCTTCTGTACCTTTTAATTCATGGTCTATTCTTCCCGCAATATCTATTAGTTTTACTGTTTTTTCTAGATATTCTAATCTGTTCTTATTTACTGCATATCCTTTTATCATATAGTATTTCAATACTTTTGTAGCCCATTTTCTAAAGGCAACTCCGTTTTGGCTTTTTACACGATATCCTACTGATATAATCATATCTAAGTTGTAATATTCAACTTCACGAGTAACATCTCTATTACCTTCTTTTTGAACTGTCGCAAATTTTGCGACAGTTGCCCCATCAAGTTCTTCTTGCAATGCATTGTTTATATGCTTCCTTATTGTTTTATAATCTCTTTCAAATAGTTATCCCATTTGTTCAGTGTTAAGCCATACTGTCTCATCTTTCATATTTACTTCTAATTTTACGTCTTGATTTTCGAATATTATTATTTCATTTTTCATTTCTATCTCTCCTTATATTTTTATTTTAACAGGCAAACCTGTTAAAATAAAAATCAAAATAACAATAGCTGCCAATAAACCATATAAACAAGACATTGTAATTAAAGAAATTCCTAATAAATTCTTTTTCATATACACAACCTATTTCTTTTAACAATTAAACTATTTTTCATTATTAGAAAAATAACTCTTAACATTATGCATTAAATTTATCATAAGTATTTCAGATATAAATTTCGATAAAAATAAATTTAATTTTAATGATAAAACAAATATAATAATTGTACTTAAAACTATTTTTCCAATATTAATTAAATTAGTTTTAAATATCTGCTCTTTCTGCCTATCATTTTTAATCATAAAATAGCCAATACTTGCACATACAAGACCAGAAATCACATTTGAAAATATTATTTTACTTTTTATTTTATATAAAATAATAAACAATATAAATTCAAATATAAACAATAATATAGATTTCATTCTATACTTAATAATTTGACTATATATTCTTGTAGAATCAAATATTGTATTAAAATGAGAACCCTTATTATCATCAAAATAAATAGTTTTAATCTCAATTTCCTTATACTTAATATTTCTTTCCTTTAATCCCAATAATACATTCATTTCATACTCAAACCTGTCACCCTTAGTTTCTAACATATATTCAGTAAGTTGCTCTTCAAACGCCCTTAATCCAGACTGAGTATCATATATATCCTCTTCAGTAGCAAGTGAAAAAACATATTTAGTAATACTATTACCAATTTTGCTCCTTAAAGGAACATTATCTTTTCTTAATCTCTTACCAATTGCAAGTGTATCAGGATGTTCCTCAACATATCTACATAAATTTAAAGCATCATTTGAATCATGTTGTCCATCAGAATCAACAATAACAATTATATAATCATGATAATTATCTTTAACATATTCTATACCCTTTTTAATAGCATAACCTTTTCCTCTATTAGTAGGATATGAAATAACCTTTGCTCCACAATCATCAAAAAATTTTTCATACTTTAAATCAGATCCATCATTTATCACAACAACATCAAAATTCTTACCCTTCAAATCATCAACTACTTTTTTTAATTTTTCATCTGGCTCATACGATGGAACCAAAGCAACATACTTTATTTCTCTTTTCATAGCACACCTTATACCTTCTATACATATTATATATTTTTAATAACATAAATTCAAGAAAAAAAGACTAAATTTATTAGTCTTACATTCATCCGTTATTTGCGAACTGACAACATGAACCTGGATCATTATTTATTACTTGATTTTCTTCACTGCATGAATACTCTGGAGTGTATGTATGATTATAGATATGTTTGTTTATTACATGAGTATGTATTGGACATACGTGCCATTGATAATTTATGAGAGACTTTTTTCTAATTCACATAATATTTTCTTTTGCGGTTTCAAATTGAAACCGCAAGATGTTACATTAATTTTTTATATAATATTATTTACTTTATTTTGAAGTAAATTTAATACTTCTTTATCATTAATTAAATTAATTGAGAAAGTTTTATATCCTATTCTATTTACACTTGTACCACAATGATAAATATCTTTATCATCAATTATGAAATACCTATCATGAAATGTATTGTTATATATAACCTTTAAATTATGGTATTGCTTATTATATTTTTCAATATCTTGTTTTGTTAAAAGATTATCTTTCTTAGTTATAATAATTACTTTTGTATCCAATCTTTTTATGATATCTAATATGGTGTTGTCAGCATATGCATCTATAATTGTTAATTTTTTAGTGGCACTTTTAAATATATCTTGTATTTTAGAATATGCATCATATATTTGACCATTAAAGTATATATCATTAGTTTTTCTTTTTTCTTCAAACTTCTTAAATGATTCTTTTAATAGTTTAATATCTTCAGTATTTTTTAGAACCTGTTTATTTACCAATTTTTGTTCTAGTAAATCGAAAGATATATATTTTCGCATTGCTACAAAAGCTCTCATTATAGACACACTCATCTTAGAGGCTATACTTGTTCTAAGCACAGTTGCAAGCATAGCTACACCTTGTTCTGTAAAAGCATATGGAAGATATTTTGAATATTTACCTTGTTCTAATTCTAAGGTCCCAGATTGGGACCTTAGAATTTCTCTATACTCTTCAGTATTCAATTGAAAATAAAAATCATCAGGAAATCTATCTAAATGTCGATTAACTGCTTGATTAATTGTCTTAGTTCCATTCACACATTCATATAATTTAGCCAAATCAGAATCCAGCATAACCTGTTTTCCACGAATTTCATATATTAGATTTTCTATTACAACTTCATCTTTAGTAATTATATCATTCATATATACACCTCCCTGATTTTTTTAATGCTAGTCCAATTATAACGAATATTTGTTTGTGCGTCAATATGTTAACATAAAAAAAGACTAAATTTAATTAGTCTTACATCCATCCGTTATTTGCAAACTGACAACATGAACCTGGATCATTATTTATTACTTGATTTTCTTCACTGCATGAATACTCTGGAGTGTATGTATGATTATAGATATGTTTGTTTATTACATGAGTATGTATTGGACATACGTGTTGTACTTCATGGCAGAACTCTCTTTCTACACATTTGTTTATTGCAGGTTCCACAATTGGACACTGTGGCATACAACAATTATCCATTCCATATCCCATTTGTCTATCACAGCAGTTATTTTTATTAAACATATTAATCCCCCTTACCTAGTTTATAATATGAGGATTTTATGTTTTTGAATATGTATTTGTCTATTATTATTTTTGTTATAATTATTTTTATAATTAATTCTTAATACACATAATAACCATTATATCTTTTCTCTATCAATTCCACGTACATCCAAGCAATCATAGATTCTTTCCATGTTTCTATATTTTCCATTTTTTATCTCATCAATATAAGCTTCTAACTCAATATTGTCATCATTATCTAAAAGTTCTTTATCTATATCATATGGAAGGCTTATAAACTCATATGAAATTTCTTCATTTATATTTTTGGAACCATAATTACCAGAAAGAATTAAATAATTTGCCATAGTTGTATTTCTATCATCAGCATTCTTCTCATCATTCCTAAATATTTCAATAGGATTACCTACTGATCCAGTATTTAACACAATTCTATTATACATTTTTTGCATATTTTGTACATGCGTATGACCATATATTACTATATCAGCCTTATTATTTGAAACTGTATTTTCAGATGGTAAAAATAATTCATATATTCTTTCAATTTTATCTATATTTCCAACAAACTTATCAATTTTTTGTGGATGTGCATGAAAAACTCTTATCAATCTTCCACTCATATAAAACTCATAACAAAATGGAAGATTACATAAATAATCAAGAGTATCCTCATTTAATTTACTTCTACACCAAACATATCTATCAAGAGCAATCCCAGATAAACCATTTCGTTCTAAGCCAAAAAATTCATCACAATTTCCTCTTATTACCATCTCACAATTTTTTCTTATTAGATCAACACACTCCTGTTGATGTGTCCCTTTCGCAACTATATCTCCTAAACAAAAAATTCTAGTTATATTTCTTTTTTTAATATCCTCTAAAACTGTTTTTAAAGCTTCTAAATTCCCATGAATATCCGATATTATCGCAACTTTATCCATTAAAATCCACTCCTTTTAAACATTTTATCAAGTTCACCTCTTGAATAAAAAATTATTGAAGGCCTGCCATGACAACAATTATAAGGATTCTTACATTTTCTTAAGTCATTAATAATATTTTCCATTTCCTCTAAAGACATATCAGTATTAGCCTTAATAGCCATTTTACAACTTAACATCTTAATAGATTCTTCATTGAATTTTTCTATTCTAAAGTCTTTTTGCTTTTGAATTACTTGTTCTATTAAGTTGTTTAATACTTTTTCTTCAAATCCTCTTGGTATCCAGGTAGGATGAGCTTTTATTATTATTGAGTTTATTCCGAATTCTTCTGCTTCTATATTATTTTCTTCTAATATATTCATGTTTTCTTTTAGTATTATATAGTCTCTTGCTGAAAGTTCTATTGTAATTGGAAATAGTAAGCTTATTTTATCTTGTGTTGGTTTTCCTAGTTTTTCTAAGAAATTTTCATAATTTATTCTTTCCTTTGCAGCATGTTCATCTATTAAATACATTCCAAGCTCATTTTGACAAACTATATACGTACCATGTACTAAACCAACAGGATATAATTCTGGAAGTGGTTCAATTGAATGTTCCTCTTTCTTATACTCGACCTCTTCCTCACCTATTAAATCATTATTTAAAGGAATTATTTCATCAATATTTTCAAATAGATTTGGTTGAACTACTTCTTGTCTAGTTAGTGATATTGTCTCTTGTATATCTTCTTTATTTGCTTTTTTAGGTAGTTCTTTTATTATCGGTATTAAGTTTCTGCCTGTTATTTTTTCTTTTATCATTTTTTCTATTAAGTTACATAGTTCAGTCATTTTTGAGAATTTTATATCCATTTTTGTTGGATGTATATTTACATCTACTAATGTTGGATCAACCTCTATATTTAGTACAACAACTGGATATCTATTATCAGGTTTATAAGCATGATATGCATCATTTATTGTTCTATTTAGCTCTGTATTACGTACAATTCTGCCATTTACTAAAGTAATCATAGCATTCTTATTAGACTTATGAACCTCAGGCAAGCTAATATATCCTGAAACAACATAATCATCATCCTCAATACTAACATCCAACATTTTTTTAGCAACATTTATTCCATATATATCCCTTATTGTCTTTAACAAATTACCTCTTCCATCTGTATTAAGTATAATTGATTCATTATTTGTAAGCACAAACCTTATATCAGGATGAGATAAAGCAAGCTTATTTATATAATCAGTTATATTAGCAAGTTCAGTATACAAGCTTTTTAAGTGTTTCAAACGAGCTGGAGTATTATAAAAAAGAGCATTTACTTCAATACTTGTTCCAATTCTAGCGTCACTATTTTCAACACTAATTATCTTTCCACCCTCTATATGTACTGTTGTTCCAACCTCATTTTTACACGTCTTTAAAATTATTTTAGATACACTTGCGATAGAGGCTAGTGCTTCACCTCTAAATCCTAATGTTTCAATATGATATAAATCATCCTCATCGATAATCTTACTAGTTGCATGTCTTTGAAATGCAAGAATCGCATCATCATGCTCCATACCTATTCCATTATCCGTAACCTTTATTTGTTTAGTACCTGCATCAATCAAATCAACCTTAATTTCATTAGATCCCGCATCTATACTGTTTTCTACTAATTCTTTTACTACGCTTGCGCATTTTTCTACTACTTCTCCTGCAGCTATTTTATTGGCAAGTAGTTCATCCATTACTTTTATTACTGACATATTAACCATACTTTCTAAATAATTTATTTATTATTTTATTTATTATTTGTTTTATAAAACTTGATATAAATGTACATACTACTATTCCTAGGTATGCTCCTATTTTTATATCATTTATTAAATATATTCCTAGTCCTATTGATATTATAAGTCCTAAAGTTCCAAATATATTTCTTGTGTATCCTCTTAGATAATCTATGATTATTCCAATTATTATTAGAATTGTTGTTATTTCAAATAGTTTTGTTAGTTTTGTAAAATAAAATATTAATCCTAATGTAGATGTTACTAGATAGAAATAATAATATATATTTATTATTGTATTAGCTATATTATCTACTGTTTTTTCTGTTTTAGTTAAAGGTACTACCTTTTTACTTTTAGGATTTATTCTTTTATTACAGTTTGGACATGTTACGTTTTTTAAGTCATCCATATTATTTACCTCATAATCAAACTCAAAATCACAATATCCACAATATCCTTGTTTTTTCATTGTATCACCAATATAATTATACAAAAAAATAGAATACCTTTCAAGATATCCTATCTTTTTTTACCACCAAATTGAGCTTCAAATTCCTTTGAACGTTCATATGATTCGTTTAGTTCTGGAAACATATTTTTGTGAGTATCTAGTTCTCTTTTTTGTTCTTCTATTGACATGTTTTTTATATATATTATTTGTCCATAATCAAGTAATAATAATTTACCTTTTTCATCTTTTCCTAGGTTTTCTTTTTTAGGATCATACCACAAATATCCACTTTCTCTTAGTTTATAATACATATCATATATATCAACTGATTTTATTTTTTCTGTATTTAATTTTTTTTCAGTAAGTACAGTTATTTTTTTGTTCTTTATATTTATAATTTGTTCTGATATTGGTTTTTGAATATCTTCACAATTTGATATGTATTCTGTTAATGAATTTGTTTGATAGTCTAGTGTTGTTATTTTTATTATCATGTTGTTGCATTCAAATATAATGGCATCTTGACCTATATGAACTAAACTGATATTATCTATTGTTCCTCCACATGACATGCATGATTCATTTAGTTTTCCGATTATAGTTGCATAATCATTTGATTCAAAACCAATATGGCTATAATTTCTAATTAATATTTCTAGTATTTGATCTTGAGTTAAAGCTTTATTTGGTTCTGCTTGTTTTTTTAATAGTCTTGATATAAATCCCATATTATCACCAATATAATTATACATTATTTTATATTAATTTACTATAAAAACAAAAAAAAGTTTAGAATTACTCTAAACTATTTTATTATGTTGTAATCAAGTTCTATGGTATAATGTGTACATAAATTAATTATGAGAGGTAATTTATGATAACTATAAACAAACAAGAAAAAAATGTTAATGATACTAGAATTGCTAGTTATGGTATTCTTTTTAACGATAAAGGACAAATAGCTGTTGTAAGAAACAAAAATTGGGGATTAATTTTACCAGGTGAAAAAAAAGAAAATAATGAAATCGGATTTGATACAGTTAAGCGTGAGGTTCTTAATATCTTTTTTTAATAATAAGTAATGAGTTTAAGAAAAATACTGAATTTAAGTATTTTTTAATTTTATCTTATTGAATTTAGAAAAAAAACCTCCAAAAGGAGGCCGCACTTAAAAAGTGAAAAACCACGTAAACGTGCACTAATTAAATGTATTAATATTATATTCAAATGTGAATATTTTATTCTTATATAAAGCAAAAACTAGCATAAGCTAGTCTTTGAAACACAAACTTCCATATATGTATAAACATACATGCATTAATTAAATGTAACTTAATTATACAAACATTTTTGGCTTTTGTCAATTATTTTAATGCTTTTATTTGAATAAATAATATTTTGATATAGCTTTTTTTACTTCTTCATAATCTTTTTTTGTTAGTATTGCTAATTTATCTTTTGCAAAATAAGGCGCTAATATTCTTTTAGAACTTAGGTTCATTATATTTTCTATCTTTGCGGTTCCTTCTGTTAAACATTCAAGATCATAATGAAAATAATATTTATCGGCTCTTCTTTTGGTAGTTAGAGGAATCATTGTCCATAGTCTTTTGTCACTTGTTGGTCTCCATAGTATTGCTGGACGTATTTTTCTTAATTCGCTTCCGACACCTATACCAAAATCAACCCAATAGATAGCATTTTGTATTAACTTATCACTTTCAATATCTTTATGGTTAATAATATATTTATCCCTGCACCATTTTATATAATTAATACCGTCTACATCACTTGTTATATTTTTGTTTAAAAAATTGATTAATGAATTTTTGCCTTCTTTTAATATTAATTTAAAGTCTTTTGAGGATAGTCTAATTGGCTTTCTATTAACATATATACACCTTTTCATTTTAGATCTATTATAATCTGATATTTTATTTACATCTACATATTTATTAATTGATTTACAATAGATGCATCCCTCTTTTTCTTCGGAATATATAGGCATACCCACATAATGATTTCCTGAAATATCATAAATAATTAAAACCCATTCTTTATCTGCTTTTTCATTTGTTTCATAAATTTGTTTGAAATTAATTTTTAACATTGCCAACACCTCACTATTCAATTACTTTATATTTATTAATGCTATATTTTGACTATGTTTATTATTATATAACACGTACATATGTATGTCAATAACTATTTTAAACTTTACTTAATTTAAAATAAAAAGAACCTATGGTTCTATTCTATTTGGTCCTCTAAAGATAAACATTGTTTCTTTTAATGAGCCTGTTTCTAACATTAACATTGTAAGTCTATCAATTCCTAAAGCGAATCCACCATGTGGAGGACATCCATATTTGAAGAAATCCATATAGAATTTAATATCTTCTCCAAGTCCTTTTTCTTCTGCTTGTTTTTTAAGTATTTCGTATCTATGCTCTCTTTGTGCTCCAGTTGTTATTTCGCAACCTTTCCATATAAGGTCATATCCTTGTGGAATACCATCTTTTCTCATATGGTAGAATGCTCTTTTATTAGCACTAAAATCAGTAATAAATACAAATTCATGTCCATATTTTTCTTTTATAAGTTGAGAAGCTAATTTTTCTGATTCATTATTCATATCTCCTACATCTTCAAAATCCATATGGAAGTTATATTTTTCTTCTAGTTCTTTATATAAGTCTTCTAGTTTTACTCTTGGAAATGGTTTTGTTGGTACATTAATATCTACATTAAATACCTTTTTTACTTCTTCTCCATATTGTTCTTTTACTTTTGATAGTCCTGCAATTAATAAATCTTCTTCAAAACTCATTACATCTTCATAAGAATTAATATATGAAAATTCAACATCAAATGATGTAAATTCAGTAGCATGTCTATATGAGTTTGAGTTTTCTGCTCTAAATGCTGGAGCAATTTCAAAAACACGCTCAAACCCACTAGCTAGTGCCATTTGCTTATAGAATTGTGGTGATTGAGCAAGATATGCTTTTCTATCAAAGTATTTTAGTTCGAATACTTCTGATCCTGATTCGCTTGCTGCTCCTATTAATTTTGGTGTATGAATTTCTATGAAGTTATTCTTTACTACATAGTCTCTCATTGCGTTTACAAAACATGTTTGTACTTTAAACATTAATAGATTTTTTTCATTTCTTAAATCTAGAAATCTATAGTTTAACCTTGTATCAATATTTGATGATGCTGGATCTTTATAGTTTATTGGTAAGTCTTCTGTACATGTACTTGTTACTTCTATTTCATCAGGTATTATTTCCATTCCATTTAGTTTAATTTTTTCATTTAACATTAATGTTCCTGTTACTTTAATTGTACTTTCTTCTTTTAGATTATCAATTATTTCTACTAAGCTTTTATTTTCTTCATTTTTTTCTATTGTTATTTGTACTTTTCCTGTTGTATCTCTTAGTATTACAAATTGTACGTATTGAAGATTTCTTATTTTATCTACAAATCCATTTATCGTTACTGTTGAATTATTTTCTTTTAATTCATTAATCTTCATGATGATCCTCCTCTATGTTTTCATCTAAGAAGTCTATTAATTCTTCTAAGTTCATTTTATATTCTTCTTTTGTATTATTGTTTTTAATTGTTAAAGTATTTGATTTAATTTCTTCTTCTCCAATTATTATTACATATTTTGTGCCTATTCTATCTGCTTGTTTGAAGTTTCCTTTTATGTTTCTAGACATTCCATCTATCTCACTTGAAAAACCATTCATTCTTAGTATATTTGTTATTTTAATTCCTAATTTTTTTGATTCTTCATCCATTGGAATTATATATGTATCAACACTATCATTATCGCTTGGTAGTTTATTTTCATATTCTAAAGCTGTTAATAGTCTTTCTATACCTGTTGCAAATCCAACACCACAAATTTCTGGACCACCTAATGTATTAACTAGAGAATCGTATCTTCCTCCACCACATAGAACATTTTGGCTTCCGAAACCTTCTACTTGAGCTTCTATTTCAAATACTGTATGTGTATAGTAGTCTAGTCCTCTTACTAGGTTTTCATTTACCTCATAGTCTATTCCCATTGATTCTAGATACTCTTTTACTTTATTAAAATGATTAATACTTGTTTCATTTAAGTATTCGCTTATTTTTGGAGCATTCTTCATAATATCTAAGTCATGGTCTACTTTACAGTCTAGTATTCTTAATGGATTAGTTTCGTACCTATTTCTACAGTCTTCACATAATTCATTTAAATGTGGATTAAAGTATTCTAGAAGTGCTTCTCTATACTTTAGTCTTGATTCTATATCTCCTAGCGTATTTATATTTACTTTTATTCCTTTAAGTCCTAAAATTTTATATAAGTTTACTGGAATACTTATTACTTCTGCATCCATTAGTGGATCATTTGAACCAAATACTTCAACACCAAATTGATTTAATTCTCTATATCTTCCTGCTTGAGGTCTTTCATATCTAAACATTGGTCCATAATACCATGCTTTTACAGGTTGGTTAGGATTTCCATACATTTTATTTTCTATATAACTTCTAACAATTCCTGCAGTTCCTTCTGGTCTTAGAGTCATAAATCTATCTCCTCTATCCTTGAAGTCATATGTTTCTTTTGATACTATGTCTGTTGTTTCTCCTACTCCTCTATGATATAGTTCACTTGATTCAAATATTGGTGTTCTCATATATTCATAGTTGTATTTTTCCATTAACACTTGTATTATGTCGTGTATATATATAAGGTCTTTCCCTTTTTTCCCAAATACATCATATGTTCCTTTAGGTTTTTGTATCATTTTATCACGTCCCTTTTAACTTTTTATAGTATATATTTATTTTTATTTTAAATCAAGTTTTTTCTTGTTGTTACTGATATTTCATCGTATGTATATACCTTTATATTTGATTTACCTATGCATTTTATAAATCCTAGTCCATTTATTACCAAGTCATTATTGTCTAGTTTTATATTTCTTTCTTTTAACTTTGTTTCTGGCTTTTTATAAAATCTTTTTATATTAAGACTATTTGACATAAATAGAACCATATTTATATTTTCTGCTTCAATTATTGCATATTTATCTATTACTATGTATTGTTTTTCTTTTATCTGAAAGCTTATTGGTTTTATTTCTTTTTTAGGTATGACTTTTTTTAAATCTTTCCCCTCTAAGATATCATAAATGCTTTTTTCACATAGTAATCCAGGTGTGTCTATTAGAGTTAAGTTTTCATTTAGCTTTATTTCTATTTTATCTAATGTTGTTGATGGCATAATACTAGTTGTTATTCTCATATCATTATCTGAATAATTATATATAAGTTTATTTATCATTGTACTTTTGCCTGCATTTGTAAATCCTATTATGTATACATTTTTAGATTTTTTATATTGATTTATTTTTTCATATAATTCATCGAAGTTATAGTTTTTATAACTGCTTATTACTACCTTATCTTTTATTTTTAAATTATAGTTTTTTATATATTCTATTAGTTTTTCATCACGCACACTTTTTGGAAGTATATCTCTTTTTGTTATTACTAGCAATATATCATTACTTATATTTTCTTTTATAACATTTATATTTTCTGTTAGATTAAATATATCTAGCACTAATACTACTAAGTCTTTTGTTTTCTTTACTTCTTTTAAGATATTAATATATTCATTATTGTCTTTTGTTATTTTTTTATATTCACCATAGTTTTGTATTCTAAAGCATCTTTCACATAATGATTTTTCCATATTAATTGTATATCCTAATTTTGTTTTATCTTGATTTTGTAATTCAACTCCACAACCTAAACATTTACTCATAATACTTTCCCCTATAAAAAAGTTCTTTTTTAGATAATTTATTAATTATATGAGCCTCATACTTACGACAAATTTTAGTAAAAAACCTTTCCTTAGCGCTAATAGGATTAACAAGTATTGTTGTTATACCAACTTTATTACCACCTAATACATCAGTAATAATATTATCGCCTATTATTACAATCTCACTCACAGAAAATTTATATAACTTCAAAATCAAATCAAACTTTCTCCTCATAGGCTTCTTACAACTAAAAGCACAATCAACCTCTAATTCGTCCTTAAAAGGCTTTAACCTAGACTTAGGGCTATTGGAAAAAATTATTATTTTAAAACCCATATCTTTCAGCTTTATAAATAAATCCTTAATTTTTTTCGTAGGTTTTTTTATAGAAAGAGGCGCAACTGTATTATCCAAATCAAATAAAATACACTTTATTCCTCTTTCCTTTAACTTTTTATAATCAACATAATAAATACTTTTTACATATAAATCTGGCACATAATTTTCCATATTTCACCTCTTAATTGACTATAATAATTTTATCATATTATCATATAAAAATATAGAAAAAAATAAGTAAATAATGATTTTATATGTCATATCTACTTATTTAAAAAACTCAATTTTTGTTCCAATATTATCATTAATATATTTAATCAATTTATTATTATAATTAATTATTTCAGGAACATTGAATTGTATAATATTTTTATTAATTCCCTTACTAGACTTAACATTTATTAAAGCTTCACAAAAAGAATTTAAAGTAACTTCTTTATTAGCAGTGCTTAACAAACTATCAATTTCAAATTGAGTTAAATCCTTATTTTTAAAAAACTGATATAAAGATATTCTATCTCTTAAACTTATTTCAGATAACTTTTTTTCACCACAAAGTACACTTATATCTTCCCTAAAAATCTCATTAGGAAAAGTCTGTTTCAATTTTGAAATTGGAGTTAAAAACATAGTATATGAATATTCCTGATTCAACTTACTCTCCCAAGTAGGTTCCATTGAATATAAAGCATTAACATTATATTTTTCATCAACAATATGTACAAAACTCCTTGCATGTAAATTATTATCCTTTGTAATTAATTTATAAATACCAGATCTAATACCTAACTCCTCAAGAACCTGTGAAATAATTCTTGCATAGCCGGAGCAAACAATATTATCAGTTGTAAATATTTTATGAAGTTGCCTTCCATCCATACTATTAGAGCCTTTATAATTATACTTCTTAACAATATCATATGCATATATAATTTTTTCTAGATTTGATAATTGCTTTTGCTTAATCTCTTCAACAATTTTATCAATATTTTTTCTCATAACTATAAATTCATCAACAGAACAATCAGTTATTCCATCTTCATACCATATTTTTATAATTCTTCCATCTTCTAAAAATCTTAATTTTTCAATTTCATCTATAGTCTTGTTTTGAGTTATTATATTAATAAACTTAATTTTCTTACCTATTTTTTTCTCTATTCTATATATTATTTCAATAGCTTTATTAATAACAATATTTTCTATATCAATATTTAATAACTCTATATCATATATATAATCTAATAATTTATTGAAATCAGCATCATCACCAAAAATAGGAGATAAAGTTAAAGACTTCTTAACATAACCATCAATTTTATTTATTTTTAACTTTTGATAACTTTCATTTCTAAAATCTACATTTTTCCTTATCTTTATCTTAATTTCACCATTATAATTAACATTAACAGAATCATATACTTCTACTTCCTTTATATTTGTATACAAAAGAATATTTTTATAATCTTCTTGAGTTAATTTATATTTACCATTTATTATTAATTTAGTACCACTTTTAATTTTTTTAATAAAATCAGTATTAAACCATGTATCGGATACGATTACCAATTGATCATTATTATTTTCCATTTATAATCGCCTCCTCAATAATATTTTACCATTTTTTCATGTCAATTCGTGTCATTTTATGAATTATTTTTATGTACTTTACATATATATTTACATTTTTATTTTTTAATGTTATAATTTATGAAATTGAAAGGAGACTTTATGAATATTATAAAAACTAAAAAAAGAGGATCTCTAATTGTAATTTCAGGTCCTACTTGTGCAGGTAAAGACACAATTTGTCGTGAACTAGCAAAAATAAATAAAAATATTTGGATATCTGTTTCTTGTACTTCTAGACCAATTCGTGGAAATGAAGTTGATGGAGTTGACTACTTCTTTGTAACTAAAGAAGAATTTGAAGAAAAAATAAGAAACAATGAAATGCTTGAATATGCTCAGGTACACTACAACGATTACTATGGCACACCAAAAGAACATATTAAAGAAAAACTAGATGCTGGATATGACGTTATACTTGTAATTGATATTCAAGGTGCTTTACAAATTAAAGAAAAGATTGATGAAGCAATATTTATTTTTGTACTTGCTCCTACTATGGAAGACATTCGTAAACGTTTAATCAAACGTGGATATGAGAATACTGAACAGATGATTGAAAGATTTAAGACTGCTTATAAAGAGATTAATGAATTAACTAAGTATAATTATGTTGTTGTTAATGATGTTTTAGAAGATGCAGTTAATAAGGTTAATTCAATTATTACTTCTGAAAAGTGTCGTGTCGATAGAATTGAAGAAGTACACCTTAGTAATGAAGAAGAAATTGTTCATGAGTTCTTAGTTGACAAAGATTTAAAAAATGAAGAGATTGATATTTAGTCAATCTCTTTTATTTATATATTTATATGTGCTCATAATTATTATAAGCAATGGTACTGCAATAATTGTTCCAAGTGGTCCTAATAGTTTTGTAAATATGAATATTGATATTATTATTAATACTGGATGTATTTTATTTCCTCTACTATATATTAATGGACTTACTATATATCCATCTAGTATTGATAACACCAGTATACCTATAAGTGTTCTTATAAATAGTTTATAATTTAATGTGAACGCTGTTATTAAAGCAATTATATTTGTTATTATTCCACCAATCATTGGTATAATACTTAATATTCCTGCGAGTAATCCTAGTATTAAATAATTAGGATGACCTATTATTAGAAATATAATTGTATATTCTATTATATTTATTATTATTAATATAAAGAAACTACTTGTATATTTTTCTATTTCTTTATTTATGTTTTTTAAATAATCTAAAGTTGTTCTGTTACTTAAGAATTTTATTTTTTGTTTTATTTTATCCCAACCTAGGAATATATATATACTTAAACTTATTACTATCATTATGAATGTAATATATTTGAAAATATTATCTATTATATTTATATTTTCAAATTTGTTTAGATAATTATATATATCTAGTATATCTATATTATATTTTACTAAGTATGTTTTTATAAATAAATATATTATATTTATACAGTCTTTTAGTTGTGAAGATATATTTATTACTAATTTTATTATAACTATTATAGAAAACATAATACTTCCAATAAAAATTAATATACTTATTATTTTACTAAAATATTTATTTAGTTTTTTTAAATATAAATTAAATACATAACTTATCATTATTGATGTTATTATTGGTTTTAATGTATTTATTATAATATTATAAATACTTATCCATAAATCTCTTGTTATATATAATATTAATATTATTAATAATAGTAATAATGTATTTAATAATTTATAGTTTAATGTATCTTTTATCATATTAAATTATATTTATTTTATTTTTTAAAATGAAAAAAGATATCAATTGATATCTTAATAAGTTACTTCTACTCCACCATATTCATCATGAGCAATTATACTATAATCATCATAGTATTTACTTAATTGTGGTAAAGTAATTGATTCATATGTTGGTTCTGCAAGTTCATAATATATAATCATTGGATTACCATTATTATATAATGATTGTAGATTTGATTTAAAGTCAGCTTGCGTTGAGATTGTTGGACTGTTTATGTATATAGTTCTTGAATTGGGCTGTGTGGTATTATAATATAATGTAAAGTGTTTGCTTGAATAGTAATTATCCGCTGCTCCAGTTGTTGTACCATCATATTTCACGTAATTATTTAGGGATTTTGTACCGCTATAATACTTATAATTCATATTTTCCATTATCCAATCCGAAGATGTTATAGAATATGTAGAACCGCCATCTTGTGTTGTATTTCTATATGTCCAAGCTTCATTTCCTGTTACAATATATTTTCCAACATTTCTAACTATTCTTTTGTTTTCATAGTCAATGTAATCACAGTTATCTCCTAAACACATTAGTGGATCATGTCCAGTCATGTCTATAGTTGTTGTTCTTCCTTTATATGGTTCATATGGTGTTGAAGTTGTACCTTCTTCTATTTGAATATAGTCTAAATGGACATCATTAGTGTTTGTTGGTCGACCATATGATATTGCTATTTTATCAATTGTTTTATCTTGTGTTGTTGTTAGTGTAACTGTTTTTTCTTGTCCTGATAGACTTATTTGACTATGCGTGTTGTCTGTATATAAAATTGCAATAAATAGTGTTTGATATACATTTGCTGTTTCAATATAGTCAGTATATCCTTTGATGCTTATAGTGTATTGTGTATTCTTTTTTACATGTATAGGAATTATTCTAGATCCTACATAATTCCAGTTATTATTTCTTCCGTATAATTGATGTGCAATAGATGGATTAAATTCATAATATCCATCAACATATTCTGATCCTTCTATTGCCATTAATATACTCTCTTCATTAAACAAATTCTTCCCTGTTGTAGTTGTTACATTAATTGTTCCATTTTGGCCCAAACCATAATATGTTACTGGGTTATCCATTGTTGGTGTACTTGTTGTTGATGGTGTTGTTAAACCATTTATTTGATATGCAATTTCATGTGATTCATATATATCATTATTTACATTTATTACTCTTCTTTCTGTTGTAGTATTACCTGACGAGTCTGTTACTGTATATGTTATTACATATGCTCCTGGGATATTTGCAAGTGTACTGTCAATTGTTAGTGTTGGATTTGCATCATAGTTATCTGCTATTATTACACCTCTTTGGTTATTGAATGATGCGATTTCACTAACATGTAGGCTTGTATCTTTTGGTATTATTATTGTTGGAGCTGTTGAGTCTCTTACTATTACTGTACGTGTTGCGCTTGTTGTATTTCCACTATTATCTGTTACAGCATATACAACACTATATGTTTTTAGTTCTGTTGTTGTTAGTGTTGTTTCCTCTCCATTATATAGAACTTGTATAGATATATTTTCTTCATCTATTTCTTCACCTGTTGAGTCAATCGCTTTTGCGCCTAATTCAGTGTATTCTTCGTTTACTTCTACGTATTCAATATAATTTCCATTTAATACTAGTATTGGAGAGTTATTATCAATATTTTCTGTTGCATTTTCTAGATCTATTAAGTTTAATGTCATTTCATACTTGTTTTCAATTTTTGTTATTGTTATCGTTGATTCATTTGATAGTGGTTTTCTTGTTTTTGGATTTACAAGTTTTATAGGAAGATATCCTCCTTGTTTTAGTATTCCAAGTTTTAGTGTTATTGTATTGCTTTCATCTAATAGTTCTGTATGATCTATTAGAAAGTCATATGCTGCTTTTTTTATTTGTTCTTCTTGTGTTAATAACGCTGTTTCTTTACTATTTTCTAAGGAATCTCCTACTTTTGGTATTATTACTACACTTAGTATTCCTAAAAGTACTATAACCCCCAATAGTTCTACTAGCGTAAATGCTTTATTTTTCATATTTTCCTCCAATATAAAAGTGATATAATCTATCCTATATAAATTATATCACAGTTAGTTTATTTAGACAAAACATTTTATGTTAATCTTCCTTATCAAATAATTCATGTACTATCAAATCTTTTGAATATAGATTATTACTTTTTCCTAGTAATAAATTTTCAAAAAACATTATTAGATATTTTTTATCAGCTTTAACACCTTTACTATAATTCATATAGTTTGCTCTTACTAAAGCATTTCTAAAATATTTTGAACTTTCTTTAAATAATTCGTTATTAACTTTAAATCCTATACTAATTAAATATTTTTGAATAAAAACTGCTACTGTTCTTGTATTACCTTCTTGGAAAGGATGTACTTGCCATATTCTAGATGTAAATTCACAAATTCTTTCTATTAATTGTTTTTCGTTAAAATCAATATAGTTTTGTTGTTTTTCTTCTTGAAAATCATATTTCAAAGTTTCTTCTATCATATCATAAGATTGGTAATTAACAGTGTCATCATTTAAAATAGGCTCATCTTTTGTTATGTTATACGATCTAAAAGCACCTGGATTATATTTTTCTTTATTTAAATTACAAAATAATCTTTGATGATAGTTTTTTAAAGTTAAATAATCAAATCTAAAAGATTTATTATTCAAAATTTCATATATAGCTGTTGCTACTTCATCTGCCTCTTCTTCGTTATCGTCATCATGATTATCTTGATTCTTCTTATAATAAGAAATTATTTCATCTTGAACTTGTTGATATGTTTTTTCACCCTTTATATGTTCTTTAGATAATTCAACCATATATTTAGAGGGCTTTAATCCATCAACCTCTTGAAGGCCAAATGCAATACTCCAATACAATTGTTTTACTTTAGGGCTTTTTTCATCTTCTACTTTATCATAATTTATTTCGTCCATTTTAGATGCCTCCTCAAATTATTATATGTATATATTATATCATACTTTTAAAATAATTCGCTATTTCATCACGTTTTTTGGACCACTTTTATGCTGTTTCATCACGTTTTTTGAACCACTTTTGTGTTTTTACAAAAGAAAAGAAGTCTTTTGACTTCTATCCATTTATTTGCTTAGCAACTTCTTCTGCAAAATTTTCTTCTTTCTTTTCAATTCCTTCTCCAACTTCATAACGAGTCATTGAAACAATTTTCCCACCATTGTTACTAGCATATTTTCCTACGCTCATTGATGGTTCTTTTACAAATGCTTGTTCTTCTAAGCATATTTCTTCATAATATTTTCTGATTCTACCTTCAACCATTTTTTCAGCAATTTCAGCAGGCTTTCCTTCATTAATAGCCTGTTCTTTTAATACTACTCTTTCCTTTTCAACTAATTCAGCAGGAACTTCTTCTTTAGTCACATATAATGGTTTCATTGCTGCTGCGTGCATTGAAATATCTTTTGCAACTTCTTCAGTTACATCTGATACTACTGTTAATACAGCAATTCTTCCACCCATATGAATATATGAACCAAATGTTTCATTATCCTTCTTAGTAACTTTTTCAAATCTTCTAAAAGATAATTTTTCTCCAATTGTTGCAGTTTTTGAAATAATTAAATCATTAATTGTTCCTTCTGAAGTTTTAAGTTCTAAAGCCTCTTCCATAGTTTTAGCATCACTATTAATAATAGTTTCTAATATTTCATCAACTAAAGCTTTAAAAGTATCATTCTTAGCAACAAAATCTGTTTCTGAATTTACTTCAATTATAGCAGCATCGTTTCCTTTTACTAGGATTGCAGCTATACCTTCTGCAGCAATTCTATCAGACTTTTTAGCAGCTTTTGCAATACCTTTTTCTCTTAACCAATTAATAGCTTCTTCTTTATTTCCATTAGTTGCTTCTAGAGCTTTTTTACAATCACTTAATCCTGCATTTGTTAAATCTCTTAATTCTTTTACCATTGCGGCTGTTACCATATTTATCCTCCTTTTAAATTAAAAAGGTGATTAATCACCTTTTAGTCTATTTTAAAGCATCTACAAGTTCTTGTTTTTTCATTGTAGAATAACCCTTAATTTCCTTAGCTTTTGCCATTTCACGAAGTTCAGCTACTGTTTTTTTAGTTAAATCTTCCTTAACTACGGCTTTTTTTGGTTCAACAGTCTTTTCTTCTTTTGGCTCTTCTACTTTTTTATTAGACTCTTTTACAAATGATTTTTTTTCAAAAGGTTTTCTATTTCCTTTATTAAATTTTCCTTTATTATCCTCAAATCTCTTTGGTCTATCCTCTTTTTTCTTTACAGAATCTACAGCTTTTTGCATTATTTCATTTGGATTAGAAGTTCTGTCATCGCTTGAATAGTCAACTAGTTTTCCACCATTTGCTTCAACAATAGCATTTGCCATAACACCAGTAATTAGTTTTACAGCTCTAATTGCATCATCATTTCCTGGAATTACATAATCTACCATATCTGGATCGCAATTAGTATCTACTATACCAAATACTGGAATTCCTAAGATTCTAGCTTCCTTAATAGCGATATCTTCCTTAGATGGATCAACAATATATAAAGCCTGTGGTAATTTATGCATTTCTCTAATTCCACATAATACCTTATTTAACTTATCATATTCCTTCTTAAGTTTAATAACTTCTTTCTTAGGTAATACATCAAATGTACCATCTTTTTCCATTTTTTCGATTTCTTCTAATCTTTTAACTCTTTTTCTGATAGTTCTGAAGTTTGTTAAAGTTCCTCCTAACCATCTTTCATTTACATAGTAAGAATCACTTCTTAAAGCTTCTTCCTTAACTGCTTCTTGAGCTTGCTTTCTAGTTCCAACAAATAATACTTTTCCACCATTTGCTGCAATATCTTTAAGAGCTGAATAAGCTTCTTCAATCATTTTAGCTGTTTTTTGTAAATCAATTATATAAATTTCATCTCTAGCTGTAAAGATATATTCCTTCATTTTTGGATTCCATCTCTTTGTTTGATGCCCGAAATGTACTCCAGCTTCTAATAAATAATTCATTGACACAACTGTCATTTTTCATTCCTCCTTTTGTTATTTCTTCCGTATGCTTCAGGTTCTACACCACCAATTGGCACTAGGCATAGAAATCCACATACGTGTTTTGTGAACTACCCGTAATGGGTTTCCTGATTCATCGAATTTGTTACCAATTCTCCACAGGCTTATATTTGGGCTGTTCCATCCCTACAATTTTTCAAAAAAGCCAATACTATTATAGCATAAATTCTTAATTTTAAAACAATTTTTTAAAATTTTTTATAATTAATTTGAAAGTAATTTGACTTTGATAAATTATTGTGTTAGAATGTATGTAGTGAAGCAATACTTCATATAATAAAAAAGAGATACATTCGATATTGTCGTGTCGATGCATTCTCTGTTCAGATACTGGCACCGTTACTTATACGGTGTTTTTTCTAGTCTTTTATTTCTAGAATGATGCAGAATAGAATCAAAGTAAAAACTATTACTAGTTCCATTTGTAGTATTCCTTTCTATGATTTTTTTCATAGACACCACCTCCGTTCATTTTAGATTTCATGAACAGAGAAAAACACCGACTATCTTATGTATCTCAGTTATAATTATAACTTATAATTAATTTTGTTGCAATGTTTTTGCTTAATTTTTTGTTAATTTTTAATGATATATATTTACTTTACCTTTATATTGTATTAAAATGTATGTAGTGAAGCAATACTTCATATAATAAAGAAAGAGATATACTTGATATTAGCGTGTTAGGTATTTATCTCAAAGTATTTATCGTTTGAAAACACCAAACTCGTATGAACTAGGTGTTTTTTCTATCTTCTTTTACGTCTTTTTGGAATTCCACGTACTACCAAAAGAATAAGTAGTACTAGGACTAAACTGTAATCCATAGTAGATCCTTTCTAGTAATTTTTCTATATAGACCACCTCCTTAAAAACAATGGAGGCAAACACCTAACTATCTCGTATATCTCAGTTATAATTAATTTTATAATATTTTTATTTAATTTTTTTGTTAATTTATTTCATCTATTATTTTATTAAACTTTTCTATTCCTTTTTCTACTGCTTCAATGGTTTTTATACAAAAATCATCTCTACTATCTATTCCAACTATTTTTATACATTCTTCTATTGATTTATCATTAATACTATTACTAAATTCTATTATTGAATCAAATCTCATTTCTTTACTATTGTATTTTTCTAAAATGTATGTCGTTAATGGCAACGATATAACATTCCATGTGTCTTTAAATATTTGATTTCTATTTGATGCATATTTTTCAAAAGCATCTATTGTTTCTTCATAATATTCATCATCAAATACTTCTTTATACAGTTCTTCATTTATATCTTTTTTAATTTTATATAGATATATAATTTTATATATATAATACGAATAATATATTTTTGTATTTAACGTTCTTATAAATCCATAATAAGTTTTAATATAATCATTTGGATATAAATCTTTCATATCTTCATAAAATATCATTTCTGTAGAGTATGATACTGCCTCTGTTAATAAATCACTTACTATATTTCTATTTTCCTTAGGTTGATTTAGATAATGCATCAATTCATGAATTAATACTCCACAATCAAATATAGAATCATCTAGTAACAACTCTATTTTAACTTTATCATTTTCCTTATCATAATGTATTATTCCATCTTGTATTGTATTATAATATTCATTTTTGGTTTTTTCTTCATTTTCTATAACAAGTATTCCTTCATCTATAAGCTCTTTTATTTTTATCTTTATATCATAGTTATCCAAAAATTTTTGTGATATATCAATTACCTCTTTTGTTTCTAACTTTGTGTATTCTATTTTTTTTAGATTATCTCTACTTATTTTATGAAAAAGTCTATCAACTCTTTTTACATAATCCCATAAAAACTCAATATTGTCTATTACAAATGAATTTCTTCCAAAAAAAGAAAGATTAGAAAACCATTCTTTATATTGTTCTATTCTTTCCTTTGTAACCATTATCTACCTAATCCTACTTTATTTTTTACTTCTTCATATTTCTTTTTTGCATATTCATTTGTAATTCTTGCACCTTCATCTAATATTTCATCTAACATACTTGAACTAATTAGATCATTATATTTTTTTTGTATTTCTGTTAGTTTTTCTACAAGTATATCAGCAACTTCCTTTTTTAAATCTCCATAATTATAATCTTTAAAATATTCTTCAGTTTCTTTTAAAGAAATACCTTTTAAAGATGAATATATTGTAAGTAAATTTGATATTCCAGGTTTATTATCCTCATCATAATAAACTTTTCCTTCTGAATCAGTAACAGCTGACATTACCTTTTTCCTTAACGTATCTTCATCATCCAATAAATATATTATTCCCTTTGGATTAGGGTTTGATTTACTCATTTTTTTTGTTGGATCTTGTAAATCCTTTATTTTTGCGCCCACTTCAGGAATTAATGGTTCTGGTAATTTAAAAGTTTCACCATATTTATTATTAAACCTTGTTGCTAAATCTCTAGCAAGTTCAACATGTTGCTTTTGATCAATACCAGTTGGAACAACATCTGCATCATATAATAATATATCAGATGCCATCAAAATAGGATAAGTAAAAAGACCAACTGAAACATTTTGTTTATTATTAGATTTTTCCTTAAACTGTGTCATACGAGAAGCCTCACCAATATATGTATTACATTCTAGTATCCATGACAAATTAGCATGATATAAATTTTCTGATTGAATATAAAATGTATTTTTCTTAGGATCCAATCCACAAGCAATATATAAAGCAACATTTTTTCTTATTCTTTCCTTAAGTAACTTAGGGTCTTGTTCAACTGTTATTGCATGCATATCAGGTACAAATATATAAGAATCATATAAATCCTGATTTTTTACGCTTCCACTTATTCCACCTATTAAACTTCCTAATGTTAGTTCACCACTTGGTTGTAATCCAGTTAATAACTTTTTCATAATATTTCCTCTTTTCTTTTCATAATTATATATCAAATTAACTCATTTGTCATTATATTCATTTAAAAAATTCTTAAGATTAACAGCAATATTTTTTGGTAATAATTCTTCTAATTCCTCAAGAGATAATTGTTTTAATCTTGTTATAGTTTTATATTTTTTAAGTAATTCTTGTTTTCTCTTTTCTCCAATACCTTCAACACTATTTAATACACTTCCAAGAGATCCCTTACTTCTTAGTTCTCTATGATAATTTATTGTATAATTATGTACCTCATCTTGCATTCTTTCTAAATAATGAAACAAATTACTCTTTATATCTATTTTTATTTCTTCTATTGGATTAGTCTTTATTAAAGCCTCTGTTCTATGCTTATCATTTTTCTTAAGACCAACTATAGGTATATTCATATTTAATGAATTAATTATTTCAAGTGCGACATTTATTTGCCCTATACCACCATCAACAATTATAAGATCAGGACGTTCCAAATTATCCTTTAAAACTCTAAAATATCTTCTATATAATACTTCCCTCATCGTTCCATAATCATCATTTTGATCAACCGATATTTTAAATTTTCTATAATCATTTTTTGAAGGTCTACCATTTTTAAAAACAACCATTCCAGATACATTAAATGTTCCAAATAAATGAGCATTATCAAATATTTCTATTCTATCTAATTTATCTAAATCCAAAATACATTTCAACTCATCATTAGCTTCAACTGTTTTTTGTTCATCTCTTTTAATTAATTCAAATTTTTCTATTAAAGCATTTTTAGCATTATTATTTGCCATTTCCACTAACGATTTTCTTGTTCCTTTTTGTGGAACCTTTATACTTGTTTTTAATATGTTTTCTAATATTTCTACATCAACATTTTCAGGCAATAATATTTCCTTTGGTATTAATATATCTTTACTATAAAATTCAGCAATATATCTAGTAAGTACATTTTCTATATCATCAATTAAAGGCATTATTTTAAAGTGTCTTTCTACTATCTTTCCACCTCTTATAAAAAATACCTGAATACTTAAATAATCCTTTTCCTCATAATATCCAAAAACATCAATTGAATGCATATCACTAATTTCTACTTTTTGTTTTGAAAGAGTTATTGTTATGTAATCCAATAAATCCTTTAATTCCTTCGCACTTTCAAAATTAAGTTTCTCACTCTCTCTAATTATATCCTCATTAATTTTCTTAGTAATTAATGAATGATCACCATTTAAAAACCTTATTATATCCTTTCTCATTTGATCTATTTTTTCTTTTAAAACACTATGAGTACAATACCCAAGACATTCACCAATATGAAAATAAAGACAAGGTTTTTTGTTAAATGTTCTGCACTTTCTAAGAGGATATATCCTATTTAATAAATTAACAGTCGATCTAGCAGCAGTAACATTTGGATATGGTCCATATAAATGATCCTTATTTTTCTTCCTATTAACATTTCTTACAATTGATAATTTAGGAATATCATCATTAGTTAACTCAATATATGGATAACTCTTATCATCACGAAGCAATATATTATATTTTGGATCATATTTCTTAATTAAATTAATTTCCATTATTAATGATTCAGTTTCACTAGATACAATAATATATTCAAAATCTTCAATCTCACTTACTAATTTAGCAGTTTTACCAGTATGCGTACCTCTAAAATAAGAACTTAATCTATTCTTTAATTTCTTAGCCTTTCCAACATAAATTATTATTCCATCCTTATTTTTCATTTGATAACATCCTGGTTTATTAGGAACCAATAATAATTTTTCCCTTATATGTTTCTTTACATCCATAAGAATCACCACTTAAAATATTTTATCATAATATATGCTTTTTTTAAAGAAATAAAAAGTTAGAAATTAATCTTCTAACTCTTCTACATAATCACAACTTGAACATTTAATTTTTTTACCCTTAACAGTTAACATACTCTTACACTCTGGACATTCCTTACCAATTGGTTTATCCCAATACGCAGTCTTACAAGTAGGATAATTATTACATCCGTAAAAAACCTTACCACGCTTACTACGTTTCTCAACAATTTTTCCACCACAATTAGGGCAATCAATAATCTCTTCTTCAACTCTTGGTTCAGTCTTTACATACTTACAACTAGGATATCCACTACAAGCAGTAAACTCACCATATCTGCCTTTCCTAATAACAAGTGGATTACCACACTCTGGACAAACCTCACCAGTTTCTTTAACCTCTTTTTTAGGTAATAAATCAAAAGCTTTCTTTAAAGAAGGTTCAAAATCTTTATAGAATCTATCCAAAGTTTCATACCATACCTGATTACCCTCCGCAATCTTATCAAGATCACTTTCCATATTAGCAGTATACTCAACATTAATAATATTACTAAATCCCATTTGTAATTTATCAGTAATCTCAAAACCAATCTCAGTTGGAACAAACTTCTTCTCAACTATATCAACATATCCACGTTTCTTAATAGTATCAATAATAGTCGCATAAGTACTAGGTCTACCAATACCTAACTCTTCCAAATCCTTAATTAACTTAGCTTCAGTATAACGAGCAGGTGGTTGAGTGAAATGTTGTAAAGACTCAATATCATCACTATTTAGTTTATCATTAACACTAAACGTAGGTAAAACTTGATCCTTAGTATCCTCATACTCACCATATACTTTTAAATAACCATCAAAAGTAATAATTTGACCATTAACCTTAAACTGATAATTATTATTATCAAGAATAACAGTAGTATTAAGTGTCTTTGCAGGAGCCATTAAACTAGCAAGAGCCCTACTATATATTAACTTATATA
Source organism: uncultured Caryophanales bacterium (assembly GCA_946624985.1). Taxonomy (GTDB): domain Bacteria; phylum Bacillota_I; class Bacilli_A; order RF39; family UBA660; genus UBA3631. The sequence goes on from CAMOSQ010000010.1 coordinate 28,392, forward strand.
ACTTATATTCATCATTACTTAAAAACTTCTTAACAGAAAGAGGTGTTCTATAAATACTAGTAGGACGAATTGCCTCATGAGCATCTTGAACATTCTCAGTCTTCTTACTCTTCTTAACAAAACCTACATAATCATGACCATAAAGGTCTTCAATATACTTATAAGTAGCCTTAATAAACTCATCAGAAAATCTAACAGAATCAGTACGCATATAACTAATAAGACCGACAGTTTCATCCTCTAAAGCAATACCTTCATATAACTTTTGAGCAACACTCATAGTCTTTTTAGCATTAAAACCTAACTTAGTAGAAGCCTCTTGTTGTAAAGTACTTGTAATAAAAGGAAACTTACTATTCTTAGCCTTATCCTTCATATCAACTGATAAAACAACAAATTCATTAGATAAAGAATCTAATACATTATCAGCCTCTATTTTATTATTAATCTTAAACTCTTTATGATCAAAAGTGTCCATTTCAGCAGAAAAATCATTAAAATTAGCCTTAATACTCCAATACTCTTCAGGAATAAAAGCTTCAATCTCCCTTTCTTTTTCAACAATAAGCTTCAAAGCAACACTTTGTACACGTCCTGCACTACTACCATTAGTCTTAGAACGAATCAAATTACTTAATCTAAAACCAATAATTCTATCAAGAATTCTACGTGTTTCTTGACTATTAACTAAATCTTGATCAATCTTTCTAGGATGCTTAAATGCCTCAAGTATTGCAGGTTTAGTAATCTCATTAAAAACAACACGATCATAATCCTTATCATTTAAGCCTAATGCATCATATAAATGCCAACTAATTGCCTCTCCCTCACGGTCAGGGTCGGTAGCAAGAAATACATGATCAGAATCTTTAACTTCTTTCTTTAAAGAATCAATATCTTTTTTCTTACCCTTTATAGCTACATAATCCGGTTTAAAATTATTCTCAATATCAACACCAAGACCATACTTACCTTTAGTTGATAAATCGCGAATATGACCTTTACTTGATAAAACTTTATAATCCTTACCCAAATATTTTTCAATAGTCTTAGACTTACTAGGTGATTCCACTATAACTAAATTCTTTGTCATAAATGCCTCCCACATATCTCTTAAATTTATACACTATAATTTTATAATTGTCAATATCAATTATTCTTAGAAAAATAAAAATAGATTCATAAGAACCTATTTTGCTTGACTTAAAGCACTATCAATTGCCTTAATGTAACTATCAGCACTAATTGTAACACCACTTATAGTATCAACATCTAACTTAGTTTTAACGTCATCTGACCATTTAACCCAAGATGTACCTTGTTCTGCAATAACTTTATCTTCAATCTTCTTAGCCTGTTCATACCACTCTGCTCCACCTGGAATATTACCAAAACCAGCAGAAGTTTCCTTCATGCCATATGCATCTCCTAAAGTTTTCTTAGTAGTATTAACTCCATCCTTTGTATAAGTTGAATCCAAATAAACAGACTTAATAACTCCACCATTATTTACATAAATAACAGCAGTGGTTACATATTGAGCTCCATAAGACTCATATTGATATGATCCAAAATAAGTACCTTCCTTATACTTACCAGCTTCTTCAACTTTCTCACATCCAGTAATTACAAACAATCCCATTAAAACAAAACATAAAGTTAAAAACTTCTTCATATAATCCTCCTACTCTATATAAACATTATATTAAATTTAAACTCAAAAATCAATATTATTTTCTAAATCACTTAATAACTTTTTACTCACATACCCAACAAATATTCCTGTAGGAATAGAGAATAATAATAACCATGGTAAATAATAAATCATATTATTATTACTTAAAAGCAAAATCGCAACTAATATTTGACCAACACTATGAAATATAGATCCAATAACACTAACGCCAACCATAGATAATTTAGTCTTTTTAAATAAAATCATAGATACTGCGCTGAATAACGCACCAGATAAACTAAAAAAGAAATTAACACTAAATAATCCCGTTCTCATAAGTCCTACAACAATAACTCTAAGTATAGAAACAAAAAACACATCTTTTGCATCATACTTATATAAAACAATTAAAACAATTATATTAGCTAAACCCAATTTTAAACCTGGAATATAACCATTAAATAATGGAATAAAACTTTCTAATATACTAAGCACAATAGAAAAAGAAAGTAACATTACAAGTCTCATATATTTTTTCATTACTTCACCACCGCATCCAAATCATCGCCTGAAATATTAATAACAATCTTATTAGGAAGACAAACAATACTTTCATAAGTATTGCTTATATAACCTTGTTTAGAACATAAATGTAAAGGACTATTTTCTTCATCTACTTTAATTTTACCACCAGAAACAACAATAACAACGTCCCCATTATCACCACTTACAACATACTTATTATCAATAGATAAATCAATAGTTTTGATTAACTCACCATCATGATATACTAAAGCACTCCCACCACTCTTACCAATTAACTTAAATAAAACAACACATATAATAGAAACAATTAGTAAAACAAAAACTAACTTAATATCACTCTTGTTCATAAGAACTAAAACCCTCACTTTTAACAATACTATTATCATTTAAAATCCACATAGCGCTAGCGTCATAATTTTTTAAAAACTCTTTACCACTATCAACATCCATTAAAAATAAAGTAGTAGAAAGTAAATCAGATAAACCACTATCATGAGATATTACAGTAACACTCTTCATATAATTAGTTGGAAATAACGTTTTAGGGCTTATTATATGATGATAAATAACTCCATCATATTCGTAATTTCTTTCATATCCACCACTAGTAACAACACTTAAATTACTAGAATTAAGAATATAACTAATACCATTCTTATCAGGACTTTGAATACCTATTTTATAATAAGGTTTATTATAAGATGAACCTGCTAAAACATTCCCACCAGCATTAATTAAATAATACTTAATACCAACAGACTCTAAATAATCTCCAACCTTCTGGGTAGTGTAACCCTTACTAACACCACCCAAATCAATATTAGGATGATTATTTTTTATCTTATTATCACCTAATAAAATAATATCATTTTTCTTATTAGCTTTCTTTAGCTCGTCTAAACTAGGAATACCTTCACCAATATCTCTATACTTTTTCCAAACATCAATAACTCCGCCCATATTAATATCGAATAAACCATTAGACTTTAATCCAAAATCATAAGCATACTTAATTAAATCATAAAGTCTACTATCTAATAATATTTCTTTTTCACTAGAATCATTATTATTAATAAAATAAACATTATTAATATCATAACTATTATATCTATCAGTAAGCTCATGATACTCTCTATAAATATTATCAATTTCATTCATAATAGAACTTGCTTTATCTTTATCAGAACAATAAAACTTAACATTAATGATTGTATCCATATAAAATAAATCTTTACTATATAAAACCATTCTTTTATCAAAAATAAAATATATAATCAAAAATAAAAAAATTAATAATATACCAATAATTCCTAATACCTTTTTCATAGAATCACCATATATAATTATAAAGAAAAAAACATATTTAGTAAATATGTTTAAACTTAAAAATATCTTTACGATTTTGGTAAAATTTGAAATTTCTTTGAAAAGCTATCCTTATTTTGTTTTTCTAATTCATAATGTTCTTTTAATACATCACCAATAAATAATAGGGCTCCACCAGTCCAACCACCATCAAAATAAATATCTGAAGAAAGTTCACACTCTTTACTTTCTTCATTATACTTATAACTATAAAACCTAACATCATCATAATTAAAACCATTTTGTTCAACCTGTCCATAAAAACCAACACTAACTCTTTTATGACTTAATGACGATATTTTAAAAGCCATTTCTTCAAGAAGTTCTAACAATTTATGATCTGTTTGAACAAGCAAATAAGGATAATAAATAATTAAATCATAAAATGTATCATTATTTGACAATTTTTCATATAAAAACATACTATCAAAATCCTCTACATCAACTATATCAATATTATAATCACTATTTTTAAACGGCAAATATCGCTTTGGTCCAACAAATAAAATATTTAGTTCATGACTATTTAAATAACTATTCAAAAAATCTAAACCATTATAATAATGTACAACCCTCTCGTCCCAATCACTTAATGTCATTCCAAACACCTCAAAATAATTATAAGATAAGCAATAACTATTTACAATATTTTTTAAACTAAAACTATAAATTGTCAACACTTACAAGTATTACATCTTCACCTATCTTTTTAATTTGACTCCATCCTATCTCAAGTTCATTATGACTTGAAAACTTAGAAAAAAAGCCTCCACCATCAACAACCAAACTAGTCATATTACCCTCCATTGATATATTAACATCAATAATAACTCCAATCTTTCTTCCATCATTAATGTTAATAACATCTTTTCTTTGTAAATCAGAAAGCCTCATAAAACCACCCATTATATGATATTAAATTTTTAAAAAAAAAGAACCTATTTAAGTTCCATAACACTCTTATAAACCTCGACAAGTTCTTTTCCTACCTTATGAACATCACGAGTTAAAGCAACCTTATAACCCTCGTTAGTTAAATCAGGTAAATTACCCTCTAAAACACCTTTAATTTTATTATAAAAGTCCATTAAATCTTTAGCTTTATAAACATTAACTCCATCTTCTAACCATCCATCAAAAACAGGAATATCTCTAATAATAGCTCTTTGGCGACAACTACATGCTTCCATTATAGGAATACCCTCAGTCTCTTCAAGAGTTGGAAATATATATAAATCAGCGCCTGATAACGCACTCTTAATCATAATAGGTTCAACATAACCAGCAAAAATCAAATTAGGAAGTTTAGTAGTTACAGCTTCCTTAATTTTTTTAGGAACTAACTTTAAATCAGTATAACCAAACCATATAAATTTATATTCAGGCATCATCTTAGCTAATTTAACAAAATCTAAAATACCTTTTCTCTCTAAATATAAACCAATAGCCATAATAACTTTATCAGTATCTTTATAACCATACTTTTTTCTAAACTCTTTACCTAATTTTTCATCCTTTTGAAAAAATTCAGTATCAATACCATTACTAATTGCGCTTATATTAGTTAAACCATAATTTTCCAACAACATCTTAGAATAAGGAGTTGGAGTAATTATATGATCCCCTAGTCTATAACACTTACAAATCCACTTCTTAAAAAGAGGCGCAATAGCATTAGAAAACTTAAATGAATTTCTAAAATCTTCCTCAGTAGAATGAGCATGATATACAACTTTCTTTCCCATTCTATGAGCTTTCTTAGCCAAATGATAAGAACCAGGTCCATACCAATTAATATGCGCTATATCATAGTCATCTTTAGGATTAGTAGTATAAGGAATATTATTTTCTTCAAGAGCCCTCATTTGATGACGAATAGCCTTACCCAATCCAGACTTACCAATTTGCTTTTCAAATTCAGTATATAAAAGTATCTTCATAAAACCACCATCATAATTATATACTAATCAATCATTTTTTTCAAATTATCCAACCCACTTTTTTCTAACCTTGAAATTTGAGCTTGACTAATACCAATTTCTTCAGATAATTCCATCTGAGTTTTACCAATAATATATCTCTGTAATAAAATATACTTTTCTTTATCTTTTAACTTCTTTAAAGCATCAGAAAGCGCAATATGATAATCAAGAGGATAAAAATTACCCTTATTATCACTTAATTGATCAGCTAGATATATAGTATCTCCTCCATCATTATAAATTGGCTCAAACATGCTAACTGTATCTCTCATAGAATCAAGTGCATTAACTACATCATACTCAGGTACTTCTAACTTCTTAGAAATCTCAGAAACAGTTGGTTCTCTTCCTAAATCATTAGTAAGTTCCTCCTTAGCCTTTAAAGCCTTATAAGCAGTATCCTTAATACTACGAGCAATCCTAACACAATTGTTATCACGTAAATATCTTTTAACTTCACCTAAAATCATCGGAACCGCATAAGTCGAAAACATAACACCATGACTTAAATCAAAATTATCAATTGCCTTAATTAAACCAACACAACCCACTTGAAATAAATCATCCATATTCTCCACTCTATTATTATACTTACGAAGAATACTTAAAACTAATTTCAAATTACCATTAATCAAATCATCTTTAGCAAGTTTATCACCTGATTGATATCTCTTAAATAATTCAATCATCTCTTCATTACTTAAAACTTTAATATTCGCAGTATTCACGCCACATATTTCAACCTTATGACGTGCCATATCTAAAAAATCTCCTTTCATATCAATATTGAATAAAAAAAGAAATTTTATACACTTGAAAAAATAAAAAAAATAGAATATTATATTTTTGGTGATCTTATGAATGAAGAAAATCTAATAAAATATTATAATAAATTTAATGAAGATAAAAGACTAACAAGAAGACGTGGAGAAATAGAATTTATAACATCAATGAAATATATACACGAATATCTAAAAAAAGGAGATAAAATAATAGATATTGGTGCAGGAACAGGTAGATACTCTATTTTACTATCAGAAGAAGGATATGATGTTACATCAGTAGAACTTGTAAAACACAATATTAAACAAATAGAAAAAAAAAATAAAAATATAAAAACAATACTAGGTAACGCAAAAGACTTATCTATGATAAAAGATAATACTTATGATTTAACACTTCTATTTGGACCAATGTATCATTTAATAGACGAAGAAGAAAAACTACAAGCTTTAAAAGAAGCAAAAAGAATAACAAAAAAAGATGGAATTATAATGATTGCCTATTGTATGAATGACTACGCAATAATAACACATGGTTTTATAGATAATTGTATAAAAGAAGCTCTAAATAAAAAAGAAATAAATGAATCATTCCATGTAACACCTAAACCAACAGACTTATATAGCAGATTAACACTAGAAGAAATAAACATTTTAAACAAAAAAGCAAATCTAAAAAGAATAAAAATAATATCTCCAGATGGACCAGCAAACTATATAAGAAAAGAATTAAACAAAATGGATGAAGAAACATATGACTTATTTATAAAATATCACCTATCAACATGTGAAAGAATGGACTTAATAGGCGCAGGAGCACACACCCTAGACATAATAAAAAACGACTAAGTCGTTTTATTTTTTTACAAAAACTTTAGAATAATCCTCCATATTATTAAAATCACCTTTTTTACTACTAGCAATATTTAAAACCATCTCATTAACAAAATATATTTTATCAAGAACGACTAATTGATTAATATATGCAGTACTGATAATATTATTGTTAAAATTTAATTTTAATAATAACATACTAGGTAAACCTTCATATCCTAACTTATACAAACATAAATCACTTAAACTTGGAACATAAATAATATTTTTCTTTCCATTTGGAATCACCTTTAAATTATGTGAATGACCAAAAAATATCAAATTATTATCATCAAAAGAATTACCAGAAACACCCTTTACAGTATGTCTTAATCCTATAGAATCATCTTTAATATTTAAACTCCCATATCCATATCCAAGATGAACAATATCGTGCCTATAACTATCAAAAACTTTAGAAAAATCTTGACCAGTCGTACGTAAAATACTATAATCATGATCACCTAAAATAGAAAAATTCAAAATACTTTTATCAAAAGGATAAATTTTCAAAAAATATTCAATTTGTTCATATGGATCAGATATTTTAGGCGGAATTTTATTAAAAGTTCCATCCAAAATATCTCCTGTCATTATAATATTATGTATTCCTTCCCTAATACAAAAATCATATACTTTATCCATTACTCCCTGTATTTCAAATCCACTACCAAGATGTATATCAGATAAAACCAAAGCAGTATAATTTAAACTGTTTTTATCAGTAATAACACTAACACCATCCTGAGTATTACTATTAATATTTTTCTTAGGAACATATATAATATCACCCGTATCATAATATTTCCTATCAAAATCAAAACCCTTATTACGAATCATTGTTAAACGATTAAATAACTGTCTATTTGAAATACCCATCTCACTAGATATTTCACTAGCTGTCTTACCTTGATTAATAAGATTTAATAATTTTCTTGTACTATCTATCATATATACCCCCTATAGCATACTACCCAATATAATGATATTACAAAAAAATAATTATTACAATACTTCTAAAACAACTTATAATCATAAACTTAATAAGTTATAACGAAAAAAACTAAATTATGATGTGAACCCCAAATAGGAGACATCAAAAAAAACTAGCTTTCAAAAAAATCA
>CAMOSQ010000011.1 GCA_946624985.1 uncultured Caryophanales bacterium
AATATAAAAAAAGAAGGTATGCGTTTAGCATTCATATAGAAAAAAACACCGTGGGACACACGGGGTGAGCTCGCTTACTGCATTCATTAGAATGCTTGCACGAGAAACTCCCACCTCTACAGGTGGTGAGAGTATGTCACAACCTTATATTATGACTGGAACTGTAGGAGAAAGATGGCCAGTAAAGGTTTCAAATATGGCTGCTTATGATGTTGATCTAGATACTGTTGGTTTAGAGCCTTGTGTTATTTCTACTAAGGATTCATCTGATCAAGAGTTTATGGTTGCAGTTTTAATTCCTGAAGGTCAATCGGCAATTGTTATTCCTAAATGGGCTTTTGGTGATGTTATTGATGAAAGTCAGATAATGGTTGCAAATTCTCCTCAGTCAATTGTATCTCATAATGGTGGTGATTTTATTGTTGCTAAGCATATTGAAGGCCAGCCAGAGTATATGGAATTACCTGATGATATTAGAAATACAAAGGAAGCTGCAGAGTTATATGATCCTAGAATTGTAAATGGTAGTATAATGCAAAGTACTTATGATTATGCTAAAACTAAGGACGAAATAAGAAAAAAGTATTCTAAAAAATTAATTAAGTAGTTATTTGATAAACCTCATTTTTGGGGTTTTTGTTTTTTTTGTATTATAGTTAACGTAAAGAATTAAAAAAGGTTATAAATATTGTTTAATTTTATTTACAAATTTTTTTTAAATTGTTACAATATAGGAAAGTAGAGGTTTATTATGGAGTTAAAGGATGTTTTATTTATAGAGTCTTTTCCTAATATTGATTTACATGGTTTGGATAGGGATACTGCTAGGGTTTATGTATTGGATTTCATAAGGGATAATGTTAAGTTAAAAAATGAAATAGTTGTTATAATACATGGTATTGGAAGTGGTATTTTAAAAAAAACTGTACATGATATATTAAGTAAGAGTAAGTATGTGATTGAATATAAAACATTTTATAATAATGTTGGCTCTACGGTTGTTAGATTAAAAATATAGAAAGATGGGGAATTTATGGAAAATAGCAAGTTAATTAGGACAATAGTTTTTAATATTTTGGTTATATTGACAATAGTTTTTATTTATTTATTCTTTTTTCCAAAGAAAAGTTATGTGAAGAAGAAAATTGATAACGGATTAACTTCTATTGTTGATGATACTTTTTTTGAGAATATTAATAGTATGAAGATTGCTGGAAATGCATATTTTGGTGATGCAACTGGTGTTGTATCAATTGATGAGTTAATTGATAATGGTTTACTTGTTGAGTTAAAGGATAGTAATGGAGATGCTTGTTTTTCTTCTTCTTATGTTGAGAAGACTGATGATAAGATGAAAATTCATTTGGATTGTAGTGATAAGAGTGGTGAAAAATATATAAATTTAACTGATAAAAAGTTTTTATGTATTTATCAGTATGAGAAGAGGACTGAGTCTGGGTTTACTCCTTGGTCTGATTGGAGTGAATGGTCAACTAATTTTGTTGAGGCTAATGATTTAGTTAATGTTGAAACAGAGGTTAGAAAAGAGTCTGATGGTAAAACTACTTCTACTGAAACAAGGCAGGAAAGTATTGGCGCAACTGTAAATACTACTTATGGTTGTCAGAATGGTTCTACTCTTGTAAATGGTAAGTGTAGGATATTAAGATTTGTTGAGAATGTTTCTCCACATAAAGGAAGATGTCCGACTGATACATTGTCTGAAGAATATGTGTTAGAAGGAAATGTTTGTAAAAAGTATAGTATTTATTATGTTAATCAAACTTCTAATACTACTTATAGTTGTCCTTCTGGATATAGTTTATCAGGTTCAACTTGTTATAAGTCTGTTAGTTATGATGTTGAAAATGAGAATTTTAAGGATGTAACATATTATAGGTATCAAAAGAGAGAAAGAATAGATGAAAATATTGACATAAAATGGAGTACAATTGATGATCAAAATCTTTTAAATAGTTCATATACTATGGTAGGTAAGGTTTCTTGCGAGTTCTAAATTTGACAATTTATTAATTAAGTGATAAAATCATAGTGAAATTTTTAAGGGGGTTATTAGAGTGAAGGATGTATACGTATTTGAATATCTAAACGAAAATGAATTCCATAAGTTGGAACGTTCTTTAAAAAAATACAATATGTTAGCATATAAAAAATTGTATTTTGATTATTATCCTTCTCTAAAAGAAGGTAAGCTATTGGGAGAAATAGTAGGAGAAGATAAAGAAAAAGGACATGTCACTTATGAGTTATCACTACCAACTGATGATTTGTTTAAAAAAGTACATGGCACAGTTAAGTTAAGATATCATGTTTATGAGGATGAAAAGATTGTAATGCTTGATACATTAATTCCTGAAGATATTTTATCTGAGGGACATCAATCTGAGTTAGTAACTTATAAGGGTGTTATGATATCTAAGCAACATTCTGAAAAGGATATGTTTAAAATTAATTTGCTTAATATGATTCAAAAATAGGTTTATCCTATTTTTTTTCTTGTATATTTTTTTTGTTTATTGTAAAATATATATAGAATAATAAGGAGAAGATATATGGATAATAATAATTTAGAGAATAATAATGCGCAATCACAAGGTCAATCACCTTTGGATATTTTTGGTCAACCTGTACAATCTGGTCAGGATATGGGACAAAATACTTTTGATTCAGTGCCACCGGTACAACCTGTTAATACTCAAGTTGAACAACCAACATTAGTTGATTTTAATCAGCCTGTAGAACCTAGTCAAAATGTGGTGTCTAATAGTTTTGATTCAGTGCCACCGGTACAATCTGTTAATCCTCAAGTTGAACAACCTCCATTAGTTGATTTTAATCAGCCTGTAGAACCTAGTCAAAATGTGGTGTCTAATAGTTTTGAATCAATACCAGGAATTGGTCAATCTGTTAATACTCAGGTTGAGCAACCTCCATTAGTTGATTTTAATCAGCAAACAGAATTAAATAATGGTTTTAATCAAACTGAAGAAACACAAACTCCAAAGCCTAAGAAAAAGACTGGGTTAATAGTTTTAATCATTATTATAGTTGTTATAGTATTAGCTTTGTTATTTGTTTTTGTAGGTAAGAAGTTTATTTTTGGTAATAATAATGGAGGATTTATTAATTCATTTTTTCATTTTAATTCTTAATCTGATGATGATGATTCTTCAAGTATTTTAGATGATTCTAAAACACAAAATGATGAATCTTTAAGTAGTTCTTTAGATAGTGGTTTTTCTGGACCTCTTACATATAAAATTTTTTCGTTACTATTCCGGATGGATATAAAAAAATAAATTGTGATTATGGTACAATTGCTAAAAAGGATTCTGAACCTGTTACTTATATTGGTATAAATTATCTTCCAAATGAATTTGATTAGGATCTTTCATTAAAAAATTTTGATAGTATTTTTGATGATGAATTAAACGCGCTTGTTGGTTGTGTTGTTCCTACTTATGATAATTTGGGAGTAAATCTATTGTTGATGAAAAGGAAGTTGATTTTTTCGGTTATCCAGCTAAACGTCAACAGGTAGTTTTTGAAACACATGGCTTTATTGATAATAATGAATATGAAGAACATGTTGTACAATTTACTGCGTATTATTTTTATGCTCCTATAGAGTATAATCACGATCTTTTTATGCTTATATCTTTTACAGTTGATGGAAATGCTCTAGATGCTAGTGCTCTTGTGGATAGTGTTTATGCTTCTGCACAAAAAATTGATTAAATTATGGATTGTAATCTTCGTGATTGCAATCTTTTTTTTTAAATTGTTTTGATTTTATTGATTTTAGCATTTATTCTTAGTATAATACACATTATTAGAGGAGGTTGTAGAATTATGTCAATAATTGAAAACAAAATGGTTAAGGATGCAATAAAAATATTAATTTCTACAATTATATCAATTTCTTTGATAATATTGGTTTCATATGGTTATAGGGTTAAGAATAAGACTGAGCAGAGTTTTAAGGTTAGTTTAAAAAAGTCTAATAGATCTAATTATCCTAAAAGCGAAACTGTTTGGGCAATTTTAGAGATTCCATCTGTAAAGATTAAGACTAATGTTTATAGAGGTGAATCTAATGATTTATTAAATTATGGTGCTTTGCATCATAGAGAAACTTATTTTCCTAAGGATGGAGGAACTATTCTTATTGCTGGAAATAATATTGAGTTTAAAAATTTGTCTAAGGTTAAGTCTAATGATGATGTTGTTTTAAGAACATTATATGGTACTTATAAGTATAAGGTTGAGAAGACTAGAATAAAGAATGCTGAAGTTTTTGGTAATGATTTAGAAGTGAAAAATGATGAGGAGAAGTTAATACTTTATGCACCTTATCCTGAAACTTCTGGATATAAGAGTGATAGATTTGTTGTTTATGCGAAGTAGGTGATATTATGAGATATATGCAAAGAATGATAATTGGTAATATATTATTAGTAATTGAAGCAATATTGTTATTTTTAATTAGTGTTTTGTTTGTTTTTAAGATGACTGTTCTAAATGAAAAGTATATTGTTAAAAAATTAGCTAAAAATAATTATTATGAAAATTTATATCAAGAGACTAAGGATACTGTTTCATATATTGCTTCAAAGTCTGGTATAAAGGTAAGATTGGTTGAAAATGTTTTTACTCTTGATGATATAAAGTCTGATACGAATAAGTTTGTTAGTTCTTTTTTACAGGGAAAGAAAGTTGAGATTAATACTGAATTATTAAAGGAAAATATTAATCGTAATATTGAAGAATATGAAGAAGATACTAATACAACTATTGATAGTACTTTAAAAAGTGAGTTTGTTGGTAAAGTTGTTTCTGCTTATAAGAATGAAGTTAGTTTATTAAATAGTTTTTCTAAGGAGTCTTCAAGTGTATATAATTTAACTAAGTTAGTTAAGACTTTATTATTGATATTTGTTTTAGATTTAGCTGTGTTGGTTTTTATAAATTTTAGAATTTTTAGAAAAATGGAATATCATATAGTTTTACTTTCTTCTAGTATTTCTTTATTTATTACTTATATATATATAAAACTTTTAAATTTTAAAAATTTATATATATATAATAGTAATGTATCTAATGTATTAAAGAATGTTATAAGTAGGTCTTCTAATTTTATTATTATATTTATATTATTATATTTAGGTGCTGGTATATTTATTGTTAAATACAAAAGAAAAGAAAAATAATTCTTTTTTTTTTACAAATTTTTAAAATCTGTAAATTTCTTGTTGCATTTTGTGAAAATATGTAATATAATAAAAACCGGTTTCTGCTATGAGCAGAGAAACTTATCAAAAATCATTATACATAAAAGAAATGAAAGTGTGGGTGTATTATGTACAAGCATGTAAAAAGATTCTTAGATTTATTTATTAGTTTATTCGTATTAGTATTCGCATTTATACCAATGATTATAATCGCTATCGCAATTAAATTAGAAAGTAAAGGACCAGTTTTCTTTAAACAAAAAAGAACAGGTCTAAATGGAAAAGAATTTAACCTATACAAATTTAGAAGTATGACAGCTGATAATAATGTATTAGATTTTAAATCAGAAAATAAATTAACGAGAGTAGGTAAATTTATAAGAAAAACAAGTTTAGATGAACTTGGGCAGGTTATAAATATAATAAAAGGCGATATGTCATGGATTGGTCCTAGACCATGGATTGTTGAATACTATCAAAATTTTACAGATGAACAAAAAAGAAGAGTAGAAGTATTGCCAGGATTAACTGGACTAGCTCAATGTAATGGAAGAAATAACCTTTCAATATTTGATAAAATTAATTATGATATAGAGTATGTAGATAACTTCTCATTTAAAATGGATTTAAAAATCATATTCTTAACAATTAAATCAGTTTTATCAAAAAGTGGAGCTGAACTATCAAAATCAGGTATAAGAGATGAACTAGTGCAATTAAAAGAAAATTACTTACAAACAACTGGTGAATTACCAATAATAAAAGAAGATATGGTAAAAGAATCAAAGCAAATAGAAAAAATTGCTTAAATAAAAAGAATAAAAAGGGATGAAAATTACAAATTAATTAAAACAACAAGTCTGCCATTCCGCAGACTTTTATTAATTTAGGGGGAAATTATGAAGAAAGTATTATTTACAGCAACAGTGGATTCGCATATTTTAGCTTTTCATATACCTTTTTTAAAATATTTCAAAGAAAAAGGATATGAAGTGCACGTTGCAACAAATGGTGATGAAGAAATTCCATATTGTGATAAAAAAATAAAAATTAGTTTTGAAAGAAGTCCATTTAAATTAAATAACTTAAAAGCAATCAACCAATTAAAAAAAGTTGTTAATAAAGAAAAATATGACATTATTCATACGCATACACCTATGGGATCTGTAGTTACAAGACTAGCATCAAAACAAGCAAGAAAAAAATATAATACAAGAGTAATCTATACAGCGCATGGATTTCATTTTTTCAAAGGAGCACCTAAGAAAAACTGGTTATTGTTTTATTCAGTAGAAAAATACTTGTCAAAATATACCGATACATTGATAACAATTAATAAAGAAGATTATGAATTAGCAAAAAATAAATTTAAAAAATGTAAGGATGTACAGTATGTACCAGGTGTAGGAATTGATGAAAACAAATTCAATATTAAAATGACACTAAAAGAAAAACAAGAATTAAGAAAATCAATAGGTTTAAGTAAAGATGATTTTGTATTAATATACGTAGCAAGAATGGATAAAAATAAAAATCAAGGTTTCTTAATAGAAGTAATGAAAGAGTTAGTACCAAATTATCCTAACATTCACTTATTGCTAGTAGGACCTGATGAATTAAACGGAATCTATCAAGAGCAAGCAAAAGAAGTAGATAGAAACGTACATTTTCTTGGATTTAGAAAAGATATAGCAAAACTAATGAAAATATCTGATATAGCTGTTTCATCAAGTTTAAGAGAAGGACTACCAGTAAATATTATGGAAGCAATGTTCTCTGAATTACCAGTTGTAGCTACAGATGCAAGAGGTGTAAGAGATTTAATAGAAAACAAAAAAAATGGATATATAGTTGAACCAAATAACATGGACGAATTTATATGGTACATATCACAACTATATGATAAAAAAGAATTAAGAGAAAAATTATCTAAAAACAACATAAAAAAAACAGAAGAATATAAATTAGAAAAAATAATTAAACAGATGGGTAAAATATATAAGGGGAAGCAAAATGAAAAACAAAACAAAAAAAATAATTAAAATTATCAAATGTATCTTATTGTATTTTTATTATTCGCTATATTGTAAAATAAAGAAGATAAAAAACGATAACATTTGGCTAATATCAGAAAGAGGAAACGAAGCAAGAGATAATTCATATCACTTTTATAAGTTTTTAAAGAAGAATCATAAAGAAATAAAGGTTAAATATATAATAGATAAAAAATCTGTAGATGCAAAAAAAATTAAACCCGAAGATATAGTTGATTATAACTCTAAAGAACATTACATACTATTTAAAACAGCAGGATTTTTAATAAGCACACATATAATGGGTTATTCACCAGATATGAGTCTATTTTCAAGAATGGACAAACATAATATTTTAAAATTGAAAGGGAAAAAAATATTTTTACAGCATGGAATTATAAAAGACTATATCCCATATCTAAATAGTAATAATATTAATGTAGATTTATTCATCTCAGGTGCAAAGCCAGAATATGATTTCTTATTAGAAAATTTTGGGCACAATGAAAAAATTCTTAAATATACAGGTTTAGCTAGATATGATAATTTAATAGACAAATCAAAAAAACAAATATTAATTATGCCATCATTTAGAAAATGGCTTAATTATACAAACAACTTTAAAGAAACTGAATACTATAAACATTGGAATAGCATTCTTAATAATAACGAATTTGTAAAATACATTGAAGAAAAAAATATAAAAGTAATTTTTTATCCACATTATGAAATACAAAAATATTTAAATGAATTTAAGTCAAAATCAAAAAATATAGTAATAGCAAGTTTTAATAATTATGATGTACAACAACTATTATTAGAATCAAATTTATTGATTACAGATTATTCAAGTGTTTTCTTTGACTTTGCATATATGAAAAAACCAATTATATATTATCAATTTGACAAAGAAAAATTTGAAAGTGAACACTATCAAAAAGGATATTATGATTATGAAAAAATAGGATTCGGGCCGGTATGCTATACTGAAAAAGAATTAGTAGAGATTATAGCAAACAATTCAGCAATAGATTACTTATCAAGAAGTGATAATTTCTTTCAATTTAGAGACACAAACAATTGTAAAAGAATTTTTGAAGAAATAGTGAATTTAAAGAGGTGAAATACAATGAAAAAAATATTGCACGTTGTAACTTCGTTGGACAATTGCGGTACAGAAAAATATCTAATAAACTTATTAAAAGGAACATATAAAACATATGAAAATCATATTTTAGTGTACAATAACATTAATAGATGGGAAAAAGAATTAAATGAAATGAATATAAAAGTACATTGTATTTCATATGCGAATAATAATTTATTAAGAATGAAAGAAATATATAGAATAATAAAAAAAGAAAAAATAGATATTGTATATTCATATACATATTATAATTCTGCGTACGTAATGATTGCGGCTTTTTTAGCAAATGTAAAAAAAAGGATAACTCATTCACATAGATCATCAGTAGACCGAAAAATTAATCCAATAAAGAAAAAAATATGTAAATTCATAATTTCAATTTTATCTACAGATTGCCTTGCTTGCAATAATATTGCGGGTAAAAGTCTATTTTTAAAATTTAAAAAATTTATAACAATAAATAATGGTATAAATTTAGAGAAATATAAATTTGATAATAAAAAAAGATGGGAACTTAGAAAAAAATATAACATTGATGAAAATGAAATAGTATTAGGAACAGTTGGAAGACTTGACAATAATAAAAATCAAAAATTTATTATAGATGTAGTAAGTTATATAAAGAAAAAAAACAGCAAAATAAAATTAATAATAATAGGTGATGGAGAAAACAAAGAAAAATTAATGAAACAAGCTTCAAAATTAAAAATAAAAGACTCAGTTATATTTACCGGAAATATAAAAAATGTAAATGAACTATATAATATCATGGATTTATTTATATTAACATCATTTCACGAAGGACTTCCATTTGTATTAATAGAAGCACAGGCTAACGGATTAAAATGTGTTGTAAGTGATAGCGTCGATAAACAATCAAATATATCAGAAACATTAATTTTTCTATCATTAGAGGACGGCATAAACATATGGGGAGATAAAATTAACGATATCGATTATAAAAGAGATGATAATATTAAAAAAATTATAGACAAAGGATATTCAATTGATAGCACTATAAAAAAAATAATAGACATATATATGAAATAAGTGAGGGAATAAAATGGATTTAATAATATTATTTTTTTCAATAATTATAACAATATTTCTACCATTACCATCTATAATATTAAACATTTTATGTTTTATTGTTTCAAAAAAATACAAAAAATATCACGGAGTTATTCTAGCATTTTCACTAGCTTGTACCGCATATATTTGGAATCCATCAGCAAAAATGGATCTATATAGATGGCATTTAGCAATGGATTCAATGAAAAATTATTCTTTTAAAAACATAATTGAACTATTTAAAATAAATTTTGAATTTTTTAATTATTACATAATATTTATAATTAATAAATTAAATAATAATAATCTGTTACAAGCGTTTGTATCATTTATAGGATATAGTGAAATTTTATGGATGTTAGCCGATTATCAAAAAGAAAAAAAAATAAATGATTTTTCATTTACACTAACAACAGTATTAATATTAATATCACTAGATTACATTGGATTTATAAGCGGATTATGGTTTAATTTAGCAATTATAAATTTTGCATTGGGTGTATATCTAAGATTTTTTAAAGAAAAAAAATACATTCCATGGTTTCTCTTTATTTTTTCAATATTAACCCATATAAGTACTATCTTTATTTTATTCATGTTTATGCTATGTAACTTAACAAAAAAAAGAGTGACAATCAAAATATTAATAACAGTATTTCTAGCATTTATATTAATAGATCCAATTATAACAGCTTTAAACTCAACATTTAATAATGAAATAATACACATTGTTTATAGAATGTATTTTTCTTATTTTATAAATGGAAATCAATTTGCAAGTTTACATAACGGTTCAAATATTATATCAGCAATTGCAAGAATATTACTTTGTATTATAATAGCATATAAATCAACAAAGAATGAAGGAATTAGTCCAAAATATATTAAGTTTATTTTACTTACTTCTACAGCCGTATATGCAATATTATTTAACGCAACAGTTTTTGTAAGATTTGCATTTTTTATACAATTAGCATCAATCCCAATGATAATGAGTTATTTTACAACGATAGATAGCAAAAAACAGATAAATAAAGCAAAAATGTCGACAATACTTTTGGCATTTCTTATTATTAGCATAATGATCTATAGACAAAACAATTCAATAAATAACTCAAATTTGAAAGAAGATTTTAATTCGAATATAGTTAATAGTGTTTTAAAATTAAAGAATAGAGGTGCAATATGAAAGAAAAAATATCAATAATCATTCCAATATACAATGCAGAAAAAAATATAAAAAAATGTATTGAAAGCATAATATGTCAAACATACGATAATATAGAAATAATATGTATAAATGATGGATCAACAGATAAATCAACGCAAATAATTGAAAATTATCAACATAAAGACACTAGAATAACTCTAATTAATAAAGAGAATAGTGGTGTTTCTGACACAAGAAATACAGGCATAAAAAAATCATCTGGAAAATATATAATGTTTATAGATGCAGATGACTATATAAGTAAAGATTACATAGAAAAAATGTATGAAGTGATACAAAAATATAATTGTGACTTATTAATTTCAGGATATACTGAAGTAAGAGACGGTAAAAATAAAAACAAAAAATTTAGTAAATGTAGAGAAAAAGAATTAAATATAACATATCCTCAATATTTAGAAGACTATTTGTTAACAAATTTCTTTAATTCGTGTTGGAAACAATTAATCAATAAAAAAATAATTACAAAAAATAATATACAGTTTAGTAGTGATATAAAATATGGTGAAGACATGTTATTTAGCTTTGAATGCTACAAATATTCTTCAAAAACATATTATATAGATAATTGTGGATATAACTATTACATAAATAGTGAAAGCGTAATGCAAAGAAAAAGCATAGAAGCATTATTACAATATTTAAAGGATAATAGACAAGTAAGCGACATAATATTAAATAACAATACTTTAAGTAAATCAGATCAAGCAAAACTTAAGTATAAAACTTTAAAAACAACAAATGATATATTCTCAAAATTAATTGAATACAATTACTCATATAAAGAATGTAAAGAAAATATAGCACAAGAAATAGAAAAATATAAAAATTATTTTAAGGGATTCTCTTATTTTAAATATTCGTCACCTAAGCAAAAAGTAACGTTCATCTTATTAAAATTTAAATTTATAAAATTATATTATTTATTAAAGAACGGAAGAAACAAATGAAAAAAATATATCTAAAAGCATATTTAAATACAAATCTAGGTGATGATATATTTATAGACATTATAACAAAAAGGTATCCAAATACATGTTTTGAAGAATTAGTTTATAACAAACAACAAACAAAATTCGAAAAAAATTTTAATCAGATAGAAATAAACAAAAAATTGAAAATTATAAACAAAGTGATAAAAATAATATCAAAAAATAAAAATGAACTAGAAAAAATAGTAATGAAAAAAAATGATGCAACAATCTTAATAGGCGGAAGTATGTTTATTGAAAATAATAATAATGATAAACCATATTTTATAGGTGAAGGTAAGCCATATTACATAATAGGAGCAAATTTTGGACCATATTATACGCAAAAATATTATAAAAAATTCTATTCAATTTTTAAAAATGCAGAAGATGTATGTTTTAGAGAAAAATATTCATATGGATTATTTAAAGAATTAAAAAATGTCAGACATGCATGTGATATAATTTTCGGATTGGATATAAAAAAAATTAAAAAAGAAAAAAACAAAAGAGTTGTAATATCCGTTATTAATTGTGAAAAAAAACAAAATAAAGATTATAAATCAAAATATGAAAAGTTAATAATAGATTTAATAAAGAAATTTGACAATATGAATTATAATATAACACTAATGTCATTTTGCAAAAATGAAGGTGACGAAGATGCTATAAAAGAAATACTATCAAAAATTGGTGATAATGAACTAAAAAATAATATTGAACAATATAATTATAATGGAAATATAGAGGAAGCACTCAATATATTAGGAAAAGCTGAAATAATTGTAGGAAGCAGATTTCATGCAAACATATTGGGATTAGTGATGAATAAAACAATTCTGCCAATTGCATATAGCGATAAAACAATAAATACTTTGAAAGACATTAATTTCAAAGGTAAAATAATTGACATAAGAAAAATAGATGAATTTAATATTAATGATTTAAAAGAAAAAGATTTAAATTATAAAATTAACATAGATAAATATAAGAAAGAAGCAGAAAAACATTTCGAAAAACTTGATGAATTTTTAAAAGATTAAGGATGATATAAATGAATGAAAGTAGAACTACAAACACAATAAAAAATGTGAAAACAGGATTGATTGTACAATTAGTTAATAAAGTAATGGCGTTTATAGTAAGAACAGTATTTATACATTATCTAAATACTGAATATTTAGGCGTAAATGGATTATTTACAAATATATTAACAATTTTATCTTTTGCAGAATTAGGGATTGGAACAGCCATCATATACAACATGTACAAGCCAGTATCTGAAAATAATAAAGAAAAAATTAAAAGTTTGATGGGATTGTATAAGAAATCTTATACAATAATTGGAGTAATAATATTTATTATTGGATTATGTTTAATACCTTTTTTAGGAATTCTAATAAAAGAAACTCCAAATATAAAAGAAAATATAGTTTTAATATATGTGTTGTTTTTAACAAATACGTCTTCATCTTATTTTTTTGCATATAAAAAATCAATTATATTTGCACATCAAAAACAAAGCATAATAAATACAATGGATAGTATTTTTTACTTATTAAAAAGTATTGTTGAAATAGTAATTTTAGTGTTGACAAAAAATTATATTTTATTTTTAATCATTCAAATTGCATCAACATTCATTGAAAATGTAATGATTTCAAAAAAAGCCAATAAGATGTATCCTTATCTAAAAGAAAAAAATATAAAGTCATTAGAAAAAAAAGAAATTTCAAAACTATTTAAAAATGTAAAATCTCTTTTCATATATCAAATTGGTGGAATAATAATGACTGGAACAGATAATATATTGATTTCAGCATTAGTCAACGTTGCAACAGTTGGACTATGCTCGAATTATGTATTAATAATAAGTTCTGTAAAAAGCGTAATAACATCTGCGCTCGGTGGAGTAACAGCAAGCATTGGAAACCTAAATGCAAGTGCATCAAAAGAAAAAAAAGAAGAAATTTTTTATATAATGACATTTATAAATTACATGGTATATTCATTTGCAGCAATAGCATTTATAATTCTTTTAAATCCTTTTATAGAATTATGGCTAGGTAAAAAATATATTTTAAATATTACATTTTCATTTGCACTCGCAATAAGTTTTTTTATAGATGGATTACGAAGCCCAGGTTTTACTTATAGAACGACATTAGGTCTATTCGAAAAAGGTAAAATGACACCATATATTGGTGCCATATCAAATATTGTTTTTTCAGTTCTATTATGTAAAATATTCGGTGCAGTAGGAATTTTTATCGCGACAAGTATCTCAACATTGTTATCATATTCATGGATAGATCCATATCTAATCCATAAATATGAATTTAAAACTTCGGTAAGTAAATATTTTAAAAAATATGTATTGTATTCATTAACTTTTGTAATAAATTTGCTTATAACGATAAATCTTGCAAATCTAATAAATACCAATTTAATCATGAATTTTATTATAAAGATAATAGTAGTATCAATACTTCCTAATGTAATTAATATATTAGTATTGTTCAGAACAAAAGAATTTAAGCAATTAATAACAAGAATTAAGAACAAATAAAAAGGAGGATGTTATGAACAAAAAAGACGCATATTTAATCCTAGCTCATAGAAATGATTATTTATTTAATACATTGATTGAATTACTAGATAATGAAAATAATGATATATATATTCATATGGATAAAAAAACTAAAAATATTAATGAAGAACTTATAAAAAATAAAGTAAAAAAAAGTAATTTATATTTTGTAAATAGAATTAAATGTAACTGGGGAGGATTCAGTTTAGTAAAAGCTGAATTGAATTTATTGGAGGAAGCAACAAAAAATAATTACAGATACTATCACTTATTATCTGGACAGGACTTACCAATAAAATCTCAAAATGAAATATATGATTTTTTTGAAAAACACAAAGGGAAACAATTTATAAGTTTTCAAGATGAAAAATTTAAATTTGAAAAAAGAATTAAATATTATTATCCATTTCAAGAAATATTAGGAAGAAAATCATTTAAAACTTTATATGGTAAAATATTATGCAATATACCAATAAAGTTACAAAATGTTTTTAAATTATTTAGGAATAAAAATATTTCTTTTCAAAAAGGAGATCAATGGTTTTCAATAACAAATGATTTTGCAAAATACATAATTGAAAATGAAAAAAAGTACAAAAAAATATTTAAAAACACATATTGTTCAGATGAGTTATTTATACAAACATTATTAATAAATTCAAATTATGAAGAAAAACTATATTCAAACGAATACAATAATCCTAAAGTATCAACAAAAAGATTTATAGATTGGAATAGAGGAACACCATATGTATGGAAGAAAGATGACTTTAATGAATTAATATCGTCTGGGGCACTTTATGCAAGAAAATTTGATGAAAATATAGATAAAGAAATAATTGATAAAATAAAACTTCATCTATCAAAATAGGAAATAAATAATTTTCCTATTTTAAATGTTTTATGATATAATAAAACACATTAAAAAAGAGGTGTTAATATGAAAAAATACATACTACCTATAATAACATTAATAATTTCTTTAATAACAATTATTTTAATATTAAAGTTGAATATTGTTCCTGATAAATATTTAATTATAATTGTTTTAGTAGAGGTATTATTACTATTGATTGGTACTATATTAAATATTAATAAAAATAAAGTATTAAAAATAATAGGTATTATAGTTTTAATATTAAATATTATTGTAAATTGTATAGGGTTATATTATATAAATCATACAAATAAATTTATAAAGAATAATTTTAAAGATGAAATAAAGTATACATCAGTATATTATTTAATTACTAATAAAGAAAATAATAATAAGATAGAAGATCTAGATGAAGAGACAAATATTCTTTATTATGAATACAGTAAAAGTATAGATAAGGCTAGAGAAATACTAGGTAATTATAAATATGAAAAAATGGATAATATAATTGATACATTAAATAGCTTAAAAGGATATTTGTTAATAGATAAAACAAACTATGAAATTACAGATGTAAATAAAGAAAATTTAAAAATAATTTATGAATTTAATGTAGAAACAACTGAAAAAAGAGTAGTAAATAAGGGACAAGATTCATATAACATTTATGTAAATGGAACTGATTTTACAAGAGAATTAACTGATTTTAATATGTTAATAACAATAAATAATAAAACAAAAACAATTCTTTTATCAAGTATTCCAAGAGACTATTATATTGATATTCCTAATTATAAAAAGGATTCATTAGAATATATGGGATTACTAGGTCCAAGACCTGCAATGAGTTCTTTAGAAAATCTATTTGAAACAAAAATAGACTACTATGTAAGTATACATGCAGAAGGAATAGCTGAAATAGTTGATAAAGTAGGTGGCATAGAATACTGCTCGGACATTGAATATCAAACAGCATATCCAAAAGAAATGAATCAAGGAACAAGAAAGTTTACGATACAAAAAGGTTGTCAACACCTAAATGGTATGGAAACAGTATCTGCAGTAAGGATAAGAAAAACAATAGGTGGCGATAGACAAAGGCAATTAAACTGTAGGCAGGTCTTTGAGCGTATTATGGAAAAATTACTATCAATGACAACTTTAACAAATTATGAAGAATTATTAAATTCAGTAAGTAATTTATATCAAACAAATATGGATGATAAAACAGTAACAACACTAATTAAAAGTTTAATAAATAATAAATATACAATAGTTGAACAAATTATAGATGGTTCAGCGCCTGGTGATGATTATATAAGACAGGGTACTGTAAAAAGTTATGTATTGTATCCTGATGAAAATTCAGTTAATAATGCTAAACAAAAAATAAAGGAAGTACTAGAAGGATGAGGCATATAATTAAAATAATAGGTTTATTGTTATCTATAATTCTAATAGTAAATATAATTAATTTAAACATAATACCAAATAAATACTTATTGATAATAATATTTATAGAACTATTCCTTCTATTACTAGGAATAATTCTAAGTATTAATAAAAAGAAATTATTAAAAATAATAGGTATTATATTGTTAATAATAAGTATTATTATAAATTCTATAGGTCTATACTATATAAATAATACTAACAAATTTATTGAAACAAGCTTTAATAATAATTTAATAGAAATTAATAAGTATAATGTTATAGTATTAAAAGAAAGTAATTATAATAATATAGATGAAATTAAAACAATAGGTTATCTAAAACAAGATATAAACTATAAAGAAAAAATAAATAATGAACTAAAAGAATATAATAGTATTTATGAATTATATGAAGATTTATTAAATAAAAGGATAGAATCAATAATATTAGAAGATACATATATAGACTTATTAAAAGACGACTATAAGGATATAGAAGAAAAAATAAAAATAATATACTCATTTGATATAAAAAATGAAATTAAAAAGCAAGAAGAAGCAAAGAAATTAAAACCAATAAATATATATATATCTGGTAGTGATTCAAGAAGTGGTAGTATTGAAGCAAAAACAAGAACAGATGTAAATATGATTGTTACTATTAATCCAAATAAAAATGAAATATTATTAACAAGTATTCCTAGAGATTATTATGTAAGACTTCATAATACTACGGGTTATAAGGATAAGCTTACTCATAGTGGTATATATGGAATTGAAATGTCTAAAACTACTTTGGAGGATTTATTTAATATTAAAATAGATTATGTTGTAAAGGTTGGATTTAATTCAGTTGTAGAAATAGTTGATTTAATTGATGGAATAGAAGTAGATAGTGATATTTCATTTAATTGTAGATGTGGTGATGGAATACCATCTGAACAGTATATTAATAAAGGTATTAATAAATTAGATGGTAAAGAGGCTCTTTGTTATTCAAGACAAAGAAAAGTATATCAAACAGGTGATAATCACAGAATATTAAATCAACAACAGGTATTAGAAGGAGTAATAAATAAAATTACAAAAAATAAATCATTAATTTTAAAATATAGTGAATTACTTGATAAAATAAGTAAGTTATATAAGACAGATATTCCTGAATCATTAATTAAATTATATATTAAAAATCAAATAGAAAATAATACATCTTGGAAAATAGAAAAGCAGGTAGTAACAGGATATGGATCTATGGATATAACTTATTCAATGCCTGGAATGAATTTATATGTAATGATACCTAATGAGGATAGTGTAAATGAAGCAACAAGAAATATAGAGAATTTATTAAAACAAATATAAATTCACAAGTTTTTATATAAAAAATCAATTAAAATTTGACAAAAACATACTTTTGTGTTATCATACTCAATCAAAAAGAGGGGGAAATCGAAATGGAAGAAATCGATATAAAAGAATTATTAATATATTTAAAGGAAAAATTATGGATCGTAGGTATTGCTTTGGTTTTATCCGTAACTACATCTTTAATATATACAGGCGCTATTAAGAAACCAATATATACTTCATCTACAACATATGTTTTGATATCTAACTCTAATGAGCAGGGTATAACAACAAGTGAAGTAACATTAAATGAAAAATTAATTGCTACTTATAAAGAAATTATTAAAAGTAGAAATATATTAGAAAAAGTAATTAATAATTTAAATCTTGAAATGACAACTTCTGAGCTTGCTAAAACTATATCAGTTCAACAGGTATCAACTTCATCAATGATTAAGATAACAGTTTCTAATAATGAACCAGAAATGGCTCAAAAAATTGCTGAAACAATAGGATATGAGTTTAGTAAAGAAGTTGAATCATTATATAAGATAAGTAACTTAGGATTAGTTGATAAGGCTTTAGTTCCTACAATTGCTTCTAACTCATCAAATAAAAAAGAAATGCTTCTAATAAATGGTGGAGCACTTGTTGTTTCATTAATGATTATTTTTATGTTATTCTATTTTGATAATACTGTAAAAGATCAAGAACAGGTAGAGGATAAGTTAAAATTACCAGTACTTGGTAATATTCCAACTTTATCAAAAAAAGAAAACAAAGAATTAATAGTTCATAATGATCCTAAATCACCAATAAGTGAAGGTTTAAGAACTATTAGAACTAATTTACAATTTTCAAATGTTGATGGTAGTATGAAAAAGATTATGATAACTTCATCAATGCCAGGAGAGGGAAAAAGTTTTACAAGTGCGAATATCGCTACTGCTTTTGCTCAAGATGGTAATAAAGTATTGATGATAGATTGTGATATGAGAAAAGGTAGACTTCATAAGATATTTGAAATTAGTAATAATAAAGGCTTATCTAATTTATTAATAGATGATGTCTCTAAAAATTATAAGAAATATATTAAAAAAACAAGTGTTGAAAATTTATCTATTTTACCAGCAGGTATAGTACCTCCAAATCCAAGTGAGTTACTTAACTCTGAGTCTAATAAAAAGCTTATTAAAATATTAGAAGAAGAATACGACTATATCATATTTGACTGTGTACCTATTAATGGTTTACCAGATTCATTAATTATGGCTAATTTAGTTGATAAAACATTGATTGTATGTGCTTCAAATATAACTCCTACAGATTTAATTCAAAAAACAAAGGCATCCTTAGAAAATGTAGATGCTAATATTGCAGGAATTATAATTAATAAAACTAAGGCATCATATAATAAATACTATGGTCATTATTATGGAAAATACTATGGATAATTTTGTAGATATACATAATCATATTTTATATGGTATAGACGATGGAAGCAAAAGTATAGAGGAAAGTATTAATATTCTTGAACAACATAAGCAAATGGGGTTTAAGAGTATAGTAGTTACTCCTCACTATATAGAAAATTCAAATTATGTTTGCAATAATAAAGAAAAACAAAGAATACTTGACACACTTAAAGATAAAGTTCAAGGTATTCAATTATATTTAGGAAATGAAGTATTTATAAATAATAATTTATATGAATTATTAAATAGTGGAGAAATATCAACTATTAATTCTAGTAAATATTTATTGATTGAGTTTCCTATGAATCAAAAGTTAAAAACTATAACTGATACAATTTATGAATTAAAAATTAAAGGTATAATTCCAATAATTGCGCATCCTGAAAGATATGAATATGTTAAAAAGAATATAAATATAGTGGATGAGTGGATAGAGGAAGGAGCTCTTCTTCAGTCTAATTATGGAAGTATAGCAGGCGTTTATGGTGAAGGCGCTAAGAGAACAGTTAAGAAACTTTTAAAAAAGGGTGTTATTTCATTATTAGCGACTGATATTCATTTTCCTGATAGTGAAATATATAAGAATATTGAAAAGATTAGAAAAAAGATAAAAAGGATAATTGGGGAAGAAAATTTTATAGAATTAACTATAATAAATCCTAATAAAATAATAAATAATGAAAAAGTTAGTACAAGTTACTAACTTTTTTTAAAAAAATATAGTATAATTAGAATAGGTGATAGTATGATACTACTAATAGTATTACTCGTAGTATTCTTCATCATATGGACAATGCTTAGAATGGCGTCCATTGCAGATAAAAAAATTGAACGAAATGATACTGAAAATAAGGATAAAAACAGTATTAATTTATAATTAACTTAATATAGTGTAAATTTGACATTTCTTAGAAAATATGCTATAATACTTAACCAGTAATGGCACATTATTCTAGTCAACTATTTTATTAAGAAGGCGGGGCTAAAAATCCGTCAAAGAGCATATCTGTGAAACTTGTGGTGCTTGCTTCTTACGCCCAGTTTGGGGTGAGTGCTGGAAGGAATGATTATTGGGCGCACGTAATGGCATACGTTTCCGACCCAGTAGTCAGGGAGACCTAAACTTGTGCATTTTATGTACGACTTAGGATTAAACCTATCACGTGGGAGAACCTGCGGATAGTGTAGCTTGTCTTGAGTGGTAATAAGGGGATTATTGATCCTAGTAAATAATTAATAGCTAGAATTATTTATGAATCGCAATATGAAACTTATTCTGCAAAAAAGAATTATTAATAAAAGAGTTGCCGATGAAAAATCCTAGAGTGCGATTAGTATGGTATTGCAGTATGTACTAAGTGGTAATCAAGTCATGTGTTTGGTGACGGCACATTGTTTTCTTTAAAGGGGAACCGCTAGACTGGTAACGGTAAGTAGAAAACAGGGAAAACCTACTTGACCTAAGACATAAAGTTGACTATATTAATAGCCATTTTTTTTTGGAGGTAAATATGAAAGATAAGTGGACAATTAAAATAATTTTTATCGCGTTTTTGATATCGTTTATGTTTTCATCGTTATCAGAATCAATAATGCCAAAGGTAAATTTATTAGTAAGTATTATATTATTAATAGTGTTTATTTTAATTGGTATAATTTTTGATATGGTTGGTGTTGCTATTACGACTTGTGATATTAAACCATTTCATTCGATGAATTCTAAGAAGCTTAAGTATGCAAGTACTGGAATAAAGTTAATAAATAATCAGGCAAAGGTTTCTTCTTTTTGTAATGATGTTATAGGTGATATTTGCGGAATTATTTCTGGTTCAGCAGGTGTTATAATTGCTACTACTTTGTCTAGTAAGTTAAATTTTGATTTGTTATTTACTAGTCTTATTACTACTTCAGTAATTGCTTCTCTTACTATAGGTGGAAAAGCAATTGGAAAGACAATAGCTTTAAATAATAATGTCGCAATTATAAAAATATTTTCAAAGGTATTATCGCCATTTATTAAATAACTTGAAAAAAAATATAGTAGGTGTATAATGGTATAGGTAGGAGGATGTATGAAAAAAAGAAAAATATCTAAATTTCAAATATATTTAATGATTAATTCTTTAGTATTATCATGGCTTTCTTTCGGGCTTGTTCAATCGGTTTTAAAGCATGATATACTTCCACTTAAGTATTTAGTTCCGCTTTTATTTTTTGTAATATTGGTGCCTTTGGTATTAATAATTGTAATGTTAAGGAAAAAGAATAAGAAGAAGATCAGGGTAATTTCTTCAATTTTATCTATTCTTTTGATTGGAATCTATAGTGTTTTTTTGCTATATTTAAGTAAGACTTACAAATTTATAGAAAACATTGTTGATGATGGATATGTTATTGAGAATTATTCTGTTATTGTTTTAAATAATGATAAATATAATTCATTAAAGGATATTGAAAATAAGTTGTTGGGTTATTATAAAGATGATTCTACTGGTGTAGGTGAAGCTTTGGATAAACTTGATAATGAAATTAAAATTGATAAGAAAGATTATAAGGATTATAATTCTTTGATAGATGATTTATATAATGAAAAGGTTGATTCTCTTATAATGGAGGAATCTTATAGGACTATAATAGAGGAAACAAAGCCTGATTTTAATGATAAAACTAAAGTAATACATAAAATTGAGGTAAAGAGAAAAAAGGAAGATATTGTTAAAAATGTTGATGTAAAGAATGAAACATTTAATATGTATATTTCTGGTATTGATGTATACGGAAGTATTTCATCTGTTTCTAGAAGCGATGTTAATATTGTTGCTTCTGTTAATCCAAGTACGCATCAAATGTTATTGATATCTATTCCTAGAGATTATTATGTTCAATTGGATGGAACTACTGGATATAAGGATAAATTAACTCATGCAGGTATTTATGGAATTGATAAGTCTGTAAAAACGTTGGAAAATCTTTTGGGTATTGAGATAAATTATTATATTAAGGTTAATTTTTCATCTGTTGAAAGAATGATAGACGCAATTGGTGGTGTTGATGTTTATTCTAAGTATACTTTTATTGGTTATGAGGATTCTTCTTTTAAACAGGGATTTAATAGGGTAAATGGTAAACAAGGTTTAGAGTTTGCTAGAACTAGAAAAACTGTTCAAGGTGGAGATAGAACTAGAGGCGAGAATCAAGAGGCTTTAATTCAGGCTATATTAAAGAAGGTTACATCAAAGGAAATAATTACTAAGTATACAGGTATATTAAATTCTTTGAATGGTACTTTCCAAACTAATATGCCAATGGATACAATAACTGATTTGATTAAAAAGCAAATTAGTGATATGGCTTCTTGGACTGTTACATCTATAAGTCTTGATGGTTATGATGCTAGTAGGTATACATATTCATATCCAGGACAATATTTATATGTTATGGAACCTGATGAAGATTCAATAGTTGAAGCTAAGCAAAAACTTAAAGATATTTCTGATGGTAAGATTTTAGAGGGTTCTTATTCTGATAATGTTAGTGGTAAGGTTAATGTTCCTGTTACTGTTGCGCAACCGGTTGAATCTCAGCCTATTGTTGAGCCTCCTAAGGAAGAGGTTAAGGAAGAAGAAAAAGTTGAGAAAAAAGATGAAACTAAGGTTGAAACTGATGAAGATACTACTGATGAAAAGACTAAAAATGATGATGAAGCAGAAGCTTTAGAACCAACAATTGATGATGAAACTGAAGAAAAAAATGAGGATCCTACTTTAGATGATACTGAAGAAAGTGAAGATAAAACTACTTCAACTGATGATGAAATTAAGGATGAAAGTGAAAAAAATGAAAAAAGTGCTGAATAGTACTTTTTTTTGCGTTTCATAATTGATATAATTAGTGTAGGTGATAACATGGATATAAGGATAAAGGAAGCATTAAATAGTGAATTAGAAAGACAAAATAATAATATAGAGTTGATTGCGTCTGAGAATTTTGTTTCTAATGATATTTTAAAGATTCAAGGAAGTATTTTAACTAATAAGTATGCAGAAGGATATCCTTCTAAGAGATATTATGGCGGTTGTAAGTTTGTTGATGAGGTTGAGTCACTTGCTATTGAGTATGTATGTAAGTTATTTGATTGTAAGTATGCGAATGTTCAACCACATTCTGGCTCTAGCGCTAATATGGCTGTGTATAGAGCGCTTTTATCTCATGGTGATAAGGTAATGGGAATGAATTTAAGTCATGGTGGTCATTTAACTCATGGACATAGTATTAGTTTTAGTGGTATTGATTATGAGATTTTATCTTATAATGTTGATAAGGATACGGAAACTATAGATTATGATAATTTAATTGAACTAGCTAAGACTTATAAACCAAAAATGATAATTGCTGGCGCTAGTGCTTATTCTAGGGTAATTGATTTTAAGAAGTTTAGGGAAGCTGCTGATGCATGTGGAGCTTATTTAATGGTTGATATGGCTCATATTGCTGGACTTGTTGCTGCAGGATTACATCCTTCGCCAATTCCTTATGCTGATATTGTTACTTCAACGACTCATAAGACTTTAAGGGGACCTAGAGGTGGGATAATTCTTACAAATAATGAGGATATTATTAAAAAAATTAATAAAACAATTTTTCCTGGTATTCAGGGTGGTCCACTTATGCATGTAATAGGCGCTAAGGCGCAATGCTTTTATGAGGCATTACAACCTGAATTTAAGGAATATCAAAAGCAGGTTTTAAAAAATATTAAGGCTTTATCCGATGTTTTGATTGATAATGGTTTTAGAATTATTTCTGGTGGAACTGATAATCATTTAATTCTTGTTGATACAATGTCTAATGGTATTACTGGACTTGACGCAGAGACTATTCTTGATAAGATTAATATTACTTGTAATAAGAATACTATTCCGTATGATGAGCAATCTCCTAAGATTACAAGTGGTATAAGAATTGGTTCTCCTGCTATGACAACTAGAGGACTAAAGGAAGATGATTTTAGAGAGATTGGAAATATAATTGTCAGTGCGCTTACTGATAGTAGTGATGATAATTTAGCTAAGTTAAAAGACCAGGTGTTAAATATTACAAAGAAATATCCATTGAATGTGAGAGGTAGATATGAGTAAAATTATTGATGGTAAAAAAATAAGAAATGAAATATTGGATGAATTGAAAAAGCAGGTTAAACAGTATATGATTAAACCTTGTCTTGCTGTTATTCAAATTGGTGATGATGAGGCTAGTAATACTTATATTAAGTCTAAGGAAAAGGCTTGTAATGAGATTGGTATTTATTTTAAACATATAAAGTTTAGTGAAACTACTAAGGAAATTGAGGTAATTAATAAGATATTGGAATTAAATAATGATGAATATGTTCATGGAATATTATTACAATTACCACTTCCTAGTGGATTTAATCAGGATAAGTTAATAAATTATATTGCTAGAAATAAGGATGTAGATGGGTTAACTGATATAAATATTGGTAAAATATTTAATAATAAACCTGGATTAGTTTCTTGTACTCCTCAAGGAATTATGAAATTGTTGGAGTGTGAGAATGTTGATGTTGCTGGTAAAAATGTGACTATAGTAGGAAGAAGTAATTTGGTTGGTAAACCATTATTGGGTTTAATGTTAAATAAGGATGCTACTGTTACGATTTGTCATTCAAAGACTGAAAATTTGAAGAAGCATACTAAAAATGCTGATATCTTAGTTGTTGCTGTTGGTAAGAAACATTTTATTACTGAGGATATGGTTAAGGAAGATGCAATTGTAATTGATGTTGGAATTAATAGAGAAAATGGTAAATTGTATGGTGATGTTGATTATGATAAGGTAAAGGCAAAGGTTAAAAAAATAACACCAGTTCCAGGTGGTGTTGGCCCAATGACAGTTGCTATGCTTATGTCAAATGTAATTGCTTCATATGAAAGATGGAGTCAAAAATAGATTTATATAAAAGTTAATGATATTTATTGTTAACTTTTTTTATATTTATAGGGAAAGTGCGTTTAAATTTATAAAATAATCAATTTTCGTTTAACATACAAATGTTTGTATGGTAACATTTATATATGCCGTATTGGAGAATATTATGTTTGAAGGATTAAAGTTATATATGAAAGAATTATTATCATAAATGGAATAAACCAATAAAGAAAAAAATTAGTACGGTGGCGATCATCGGAATTTAAGTCTGTGGAGAATGTGGGTGACGAAGTCGATGAAGCAGAAAAAATAATCACGTGAGTGATTATGCCTCAAAATTTATTTTGAGTTATGTTCTTTTATATATAATTGTGCAACTGTTTGTAATTT
Source organism: uncultured Caryophanales bacterium (assembly GCA_946624985.1). GTDB lineage: Bacteria > Bacillota_I > Bacilli_A > RF39 > UBA660 > UBA3631. The sequence continues at coordinate 25,767 of CAMOSQ010000011.1, forward strand.
TTTCATAGTATTTATTAGAGGTGATTTTATGTTTGAAACTTATACTGTTAAATCTGGTGATACATTATATGGTATAAGTAATCAGTTTGGTGTAAAGGTTACTGATCTTGCTGAGTTAAATGGAATCAAGGGCAGTAATTTACCGGTTGGAACTGTTTTGAAGATTCCTTCTATGAGTGGAGTTAATCCTAATAATATGTTTATGTATACTGTTGTTGCTGGTGATTCATTATATAGTATAGCTCGTAAGTATAATACTACTGTTCAAGCTATTATTGATTTAAATTATTTGAAGAATAATAATTTAAGTGTTGGTCAGGTTCTAAGGATTCCTGAAACTTATTTTAAGCAAGATGAAATGAGTATGCCTAATTATATAAGTTATACTGTTAAACCAGGAGATTCTTTATATAGTATTGCTCGCGATAATGGAGTTAGTGTTGAGACTATTATTAGTGATAATGTTTTACCTAATAATAATTTGAGTGTTGGTCAGGTACTTAGATTAAGGGTTTCTGATGGTGAGGTACTAGAGTGTATTGGACCTGATTTTGAGATACCTCTTGAAGTTGTTCCTAGTATTACTTATGTGGTTAAACCAGGAGATTCTTTATATAGTATTGCTCGTAAGTTTAATACTAGTGTTAGTGCGATTACTAGTTTAAATAATTTATCTAGTAATAATATAGGTGTAGGGGAGCAATTGCTCATTCCTACTGCTGATTTATCTAATGATTCTTCAAATATTGGTTCAAATAAAACTTATATTGTCGAGAAGGGTGATTCTTTATATAGCATTGCTCGTAAGTTTAATACTACTGTAACTGATATAACTCGTTTAAATAATTTAGCTGGTACTAGTTTAAGTATTGGTGAACAATTACTTATTCCTTCTAGTGGTTCAAGTAATACTTATGTTGTTCAAAAGGGAGATTCTTTATATAGTATTGCTAGAAGATTTGGTGTTACTGTTGATAGTATTAAAGATAAAAATGGTTTGACTTCGAATTTTCTTAATGTTGGTCAAACTTTAATTATTTAGGGGGGTTTATGACTTATAATGTGAATGATAAGGATTTTTTAAATAGTGAACTTTATAGAAATTTTATTGAAGAAAATCCTGCTTTGGGATTTTTGAAAATTAGAGCGTATGCTGCAAGTCAGGCTGTTCCTATAGGTGGTCTAAGTATTGTTATTTCTAAAGAAATCGATGGTTATAAGGTAATATTTTTTGAAGGTGTTACTAATGATTCTGGTGTGATTGAAAGGATTGCTTTACCTGTTCCTAGAACTGGGTCTGATAATATGATGGCTCCTATTATTACTACTTATGATATTAGCACGGTTTATGAGGGTGAAAGCCGCTTATATAAGGTTAATGTCTATGATGATATTTATGTTGTACAAAATATAAATGTAACTCCAAATATTAGTTATGGGGTGATGGATTAGTGGCTGTTCGTTATCCAATTGTCCCAACTTCTATTACTGTTCATTTAGGTGAACCTGATCAGGCTGCTCGAGATATTACTATTCCTTTTACTGATTATATTTCTAATGTTGCTGCTTCTGAGATTTATCCTACCTGGCCAAGGGCTAGTTTGGAAGCAAATATTTACGCTATTATTAGTTTTGCTTTGAATCGTGTTTATAATGAGTGGTATAGAAGTAAGGGGTATAATTTTGATATTACTTCTAGTCCTATTTATGATCAAACTTATACTTTGAATCGTTCTACTTATGAAAATATAGATGATATTGTTAATGATATTTTTGATAATTATGTTGTTAAGGGTAATCAGATTCAACCTTATTTTACTAGGTATTGTGATGGTCGTAAGACTACTTGTGATGGGTTATCTCAATGGGGAACTGTAAGCCTTGCTAATCAAGGAAAGAGCGCTTTGGATATTTTAAAGTATTATTATGGTAATGATATTTCTATTAAGTATGATGCTCCTGTAGGTGATGTTTTAGAGGGTTATCCTGGAAGTCCTGTTGGGCTTGGTTATGCAGGTAATCCAGTTTTAGCTATTCAACGTGATTTAAGGCGTATACGTAAGAATTATCCTGCTATTCCTGATATTACTGGTACTTTAGGTATTTATGATAAAGAGACTGAGGATGCTGTTAGAAAGTTTCAAGAGATATTTTCTTTACCTGTTACTGGTGTGGTTGATAAGGGTACCTGGTATAAGATAAAGTATGTTTATAATAGTGTTAAGAAGTTATCTGATTTATATTCTGAGGGTCTAAGTGAGGAGGAAGCATCATTTTTATATACTGATTTACTTAAGTATGGTGATACTGGTATTGAGGTTGAGTATATTCATTATTTTTTGGATGCTCTTGCGTTTTTAGATAGAGATATTCCTAGACTTCCTACTAATTCTATTTATAATAATAATACTGTTACTATGGTACGTGCTTTTCAAGAAAAGTATGGGTTACCTGTAACTGGTGAGTTTGATTATACTGATTGGACTGTTTTAAAGAATGCTTATAGGACAATATTAAAGTCTTTTCCTTTGGAATATCAGGAGTTTGTTAATGATTTATATCCGGATTATTTTTTAGTGCGTGGTACTGTTGGAAATGATGTTAGAAGGTTTCAAATGTTTTTGTATGAGATATGCCGTCGTGATAAGTCTATTCCTGGTGTTAGGGTTAATGGTGTGTTTGATGAGCTTACTGAGAAGTCTGTTCGTAAGTTGCAGAGTGATTATGGTTTTGATGTTAATGGAGTTGTTGGGCCTCTTTTATGGAGAAAGGTTGTCGAGCTTTCTAAGGAATAATCTCGTTTTTACGGGATCTTTTTCTTTATTACTTTTAAAAAATAGATATGACATACTATTGATAGGAGTGTAAATAAAAGGTTATCTGTTTTAGATTATAAATTAGAATATCGAAATGATATTGATGATGTAAATGAATATTTTAATGAGTTTAATTTTTTAAACAAGTGATTGATCGGTTTGTTATCAATGGTAATAATAGTAATTATTATATTTTCTAAAAGAAATAATTATAGTAGCGCCATTCATTTTGGAAGTCTAACTATTCAGCCTAAAATTGATGCTTGGATTATATAATAGTGATCGTTATTTTATCCAAGTTAAATGGTATAACTTAGACGATGGTATTATTGAAAATATGAATAATAGTGTTATTATGTCTTTACATGATAATAATGCGGGTGTATGATTTTTTTTATTGAGTTAATTTGTTTTTTATGTAAGTATTTCTATTCTTCAAGCTGATAATGTGGGATTAAGGTACAAAAAAACCAAACATATTGCTTGGCTAAAAATATCTTAATGGAGCGATTAAAGTTCAAAGTAAGTCAAAATGTTTTCTTTTGATAAATTAATTATACAACAATTTTTTTAAAAATAAAATATTTATAAAATTCTTTAAAATTAAGAAAATCGGAAATTAGTAATATTGCGATTATTTAAGTTAATGATAAAAAAGTATAAAATCGTGGTATAATGATATAGAAATGAGTGTGATATAGTGAAAAAATTATTTGGTGGAATTGATTTAACATGGAAAAAGTTAATTATATTTGCAATAATTACAGCAATATATACAGCGACTATGGCTATAATTCCAATTACCAAAGATACATCTTTCAGGGATATAGCCGCTACACTTGAATGGTGGATATTATTTGGTGTAATTATTATT
>CAMOSQ010000012.1 GCA_946624985.1 uncultured Caryophanales bacterium
CAATATAAAGAACTTTACCTTCTTCAACTAAGTATTGTTTTCCACCTGTTTCAATTACAGCTTTCATATTATTCCTCCTTTTACCTAAGACTCGCCATTAAGGTACCATGAATGGTTTATAACCTTCTCAGTGCGGTTGTAGAGAGGCTCTACACATCGAACATTCTACCACAATTAGGTGTTATTGTCAAACATTTTAGATAAAAATTGCTTTTCTGTTATGTTTTTTTTTGATATAAAAATATGTCTACACCATAAATACATTTCGTTGATATTAGAAATATATTTTATTTTTTTTAAATTTAAGTTGTATGCATATCTTTCAAATAGGAATTTGTTAAAAATATATTTGTGGTTTATTGCTTCTTTTATTGATTTTATTATTAGGAAGAGGATTGTTAAATAAATAATTAGATCAAAGTGTCCTAGTATTAAAATACATATAGTACTTATTATAAATGATATTATTATTAGTAAAATGTGTGCTGTTTTAAATGGAAGGATATAACATAGTATAACGTATATAATTTTTGATCCATCTAATGGGTGTATAGGTAGTAAGTTAAAGAATAATAAGGCATAGTTATAATATGTTATTGTATTATCAATGTTTAAAGTTGTTTTTATAAAATAAAAGTATATTATTTGAAGTATTGGTCCTGATAAGGTTACAATTAGTTGTTCTATTAAATTTGTGTTTATTAGATTTCTAAATATTGTAATTCCTCCAAATGGTAGTATTATTATTTTTTTGATTTTCCATGAAAAAAGCTTTCCTGCTGTAATATGACCAATTTCGTGTATTATAATTATGCTGGTAAAAATGATATAATTTCTAAAATTACCTGTAATTAGCGCAGTAAACATAAAGATATAAAAAAATGGATGAATCTTAATCTTAAATAAATTTTTTAAAATCAAGATAATCCCCATCTTTCTTGAATACTAGATATAGTTTTTTTTGGCATTCACCTATAATGTCTCCACTGTTTACGTATTCATACATTTTAACATTTATGTTATTTAGGTTTGAATACCATATATCTATTCCATCTGAGTCTTTCACTATTACTGTTTTTCCATATCCTTCTTTTTCACCTATATATGTTATTAGTCCATTTTTTATTACAGGAATTGAATATTCATCTTTTACTGTTAGACTAACTCCATCTAGATATTCTTCATATTCTTCGTAAGTTATTTTTTCGTTAAAAACTGATTGTGTTGATATAATTTTACTAAATGGAATTGGTGAGCCAAAGTATTTTTTATATATATTGTTTACATATGCAAAGTTAAAGTCTGTTGATAAGAATTTTTCATAAAAATTTGTTTTAAATTTTGAATTTTTTTTAAATGTTATTAATAGGCATATTACTATTAGACTTGTTATTAAAGTTTTAAAAATGAAAATATGAAAATTATTTATATTTTTATTGTGCATAGTTATCACCAGTAATAATATGAAAAAAAAATTTAATCTATTCTTTTAATATTAAATTTTTTTGATAATAAATATAGTATTAGGTATATAAGTGTTCCATAAATTATATTTAATAATAGTGAACTATATATGCTTTTAAATAAATTTGATATTGAAAAAATTGTAATACCATTTATGTAAAAGAATAAGAAACATAATGTTCTATATATTATAACTGCGCAAATTATTTTAAATATTGATGTAAATATATTATTTGGCATATTTGTACTTATAAGATTAATTATAATTCCAATTATTAGATATATTCCAGCACTTAGGAAAAAGTTACCTGTATAAATTAGATCATATAAAAAGCCTAGAATAAAGCAGAACATGTAAAATAAATTATTATTTTTTTTAAAAAAAGGTCTTACAATAACTGTGGTTGTTAGTGTTATTAGTGGTAAAAACAATGTTTTTTTTAATAAGTAGTTAAATAGATATTCTAGTATAAATGAGAAAAAGCTAATAATTATTATCATTTGTTTCCTTTCTTAACCACAGTTACGTAAGATATATCATCAAAATTTGTTTCTGATTTCACGTTTATGACTTTTGATAGATCAAAGTTATCTGTTGTGACATCTTCTACATTTCCTATTAATATTCCTGATGGAAATGTGCTGCTTAATCCTGATGTGTATACTTTTGATCCTTGTGGTATATCTATGTTATCTACTACACCTATTATTTCATATGTACCTGTTGTTTCATTATAGTTATTTAAAATCCCATATATGTAATTATCATCAATCTTTATTTTTACTGATATATTTAGTGGAAATTTGTGATTGCTTAAAAGGATTACTGAGGAACTATTTATGCTGACATCATCTGTAATTCCTATTAAATTTCCATTTGATATGACTGCCATATTATTTTCTATTTCTTTGTTTTTACCAATATTTATAATAAGTTTTTCTTGCCAGTAGTCAAAATTTCGATTAATTACTGTTCCAAAGGCGTATTCTCTATCACTTATAAGTTCTTCAATTGATAGAGTTTCTTTTAGTTTTAATATTTCATTATTTAACTCTTCATTTAATGATTTATAGTCTTTATATTGTTCTAATTCTTCTTTTAGTTTTTCATTTTCTTTTTCTAATTTGTAGTAGTCTTTATTTCCAAATATTCTGGTTATTATATTATTAACATACATCATTCCATCTTTTATACCATAACTTGGAATATTGAAATTTTTTTTAATAAATATAGTTGCTATAATAATGCTTAATATTATTGAACTTAAAATAATAATTGTTCTTTTATTTTTTTCTTTTTTATGCATAGAACCACCTCTTTAATTATAATATATTTGAAAATAAATTTAAACTATATATCACCATTTTCTAAAAAACTATAGTATTTATTTTTTCCAATAATAATATGATCTATAATTCTAATTCCTAATAAGTTACCTGTTTCAATTAATTTATTTGTTATTTCTATATCGTTTCTACTTGGAATTACGTTACCACTTGGATGATTGTGAATACATATAATTGTTGATGCGCTTACTGTTATAGCTTCTTTAAATACTTCTCTTGGATGTACTAGACTATAATCTAGCGTACCAATAAATAGTAATTTTTCTTTTATTACTACTTTGTTGCTATCAAGATAAAGACAATAAAAGTATTCTTGTTTTTTATTTACAAATATATTTTTATAGTATTCAAATACTATTGATGCATTTGTAATGCTTAAATTATTAATTGAGTTTATTGTATAGTTTGATCTTTTTCCAAGTTCAAGTGCTGCTAAAATAACTGCTGATTTTATTTGACCTATGCCTTTTATTTTTGATAATTTTTGGTGGTTTATTTCTGAAATATTACCTGATACTTCTTTTAAAACCATTAAGGCTAAGTCTTTAGCGCTGTTATCTTTATTACCTGTTTTAATTAATATTGCTAGTAATTCCTCATTACTTAGTGTTTCTACTCCATATTGAAATAGTCTTTCAACTGGTCTTTCATTTTTCGGGATGTCCTTCATCTTTATTTTCATTTACCACTAACTCCTCATAACTATTTATAACTTGACTACAAATATCACCAATTGCTTCACCTTCTGCATCATTTAGTATTAAATCGTATTGATTTACTATTGATACAAATACTCCATTGGTTACTTTGTTTTCCTTTATATTAATATCATACCCCGCTGAATTAAAATATTCCTTAATTTTATTAGCATTTTCTATTTTTTTTGTTATTCCAACGTATGCATAGTATTTATCGTCTATTGTTTCGTATATATATGATGGTAAATCTGCCAATTCATTTTTCATTGAATCTATGTCATTATAATTACCAATTGAAGCAAAGTATAGTGTATCGTAGTAATTAAAAACTGATGATACATCAAAATTTTTATATTGTTTTATAACAAACATTCCTAAATATACTCCAAAAAATAAAGATAAAATAATGGATCCTATATATTTTTTCATACTATCACCATTTTTATTATATAATATTTATTTTAAAAAAATTGTCAAAAAAAATACAAGTTTAACTTGTATTAAAATGGCATTTTGAAATTACCGTTTTTAAATTGTTTCATCATTACTTTCATTTGATCAAATTGTTTTAAAAGTCTATTTACTTCTTCTACACTTCGAGCTGAGCCTTTCGCTATACGTTGTTTACGTGTTGCTTTTAATATTTCAGGGTGACGTCTTTCGTATGGTGTCATTGAAAGTATAATTGCTTCAATATGTGCCATATCTTTTGGATCTACTTTTACTCCTTTTAATTCTTTTGGAATTCCAGGTATTAATTTAATTAAGTTTTCAAGTGGTCCTAGTTTTTTTATTTGTTTCATTTGACTTAGAAAGTCTTCTAAATCAAATTTACCTTCTTTCATTTTTTTTGCTGTTTTCATTGCTTCGTCTTGGTCTATTGCTTCTTCTGCTTTTTCTATCATTGTCATAATATCGCCCATACCAAGAATACGTGTAGCGATTCTATCTGGATAGAATGGTTCTATTCCATCCATCTTCTCACTTATACCAACGAATTTAATTGGGATATTTGTTAGGTGCCTGATTGATAGTGCTGCTCCACCTCTTGTGTCACCATCCATTTTTGTTAATATTGCTCCTGTTAGTGGAAGTGAGTTATTAAATCCTTCTATTACGTTAATTGCATCTTGTCCTGTCATACTGTCAACTACAAGTAATATCTCATTGGGTTTAACCTCACTATTAATATTATTTAATTCATCCATTAGTGTTTCATCTATATGAAGTCTTCCTGCAGTATCTAGAAGTACGTAGTCATAGTTATTTTCTTTTGCATATTTAATACTATTTTTAGCTATATCAACTGGATTGTTTTTTCCTTCTTCATATACTGTAATATTTAATTCTTTACCAATTTGTTTTAATTGGTCGATTGCTGCTGGTCTATATATATCACATGCGACAAGTAATGGTTTTTTAGCGTGTTTCTTACGAAGTAATAGTCCTAGTTTACCTATCATTGTTGTTTTTCCAGCTCCTTGTAAGCCAACAAGCATAAGAATACTAGGATGTCCTGATGTATATAGTGGTGATGCTTCTCCACCAAGTAGTTCTACAAGTTCGTCTTTAACAATTTTTACAAACATTTCTCCTGGTTTAAGGCTTTTTGCTACTTCTTCACCTAGTGCTTTTTCTTTTACGTTTGCTATAAATTCTTTAACAACTTTGTAATTTACGTCTGCTTCTAATAATGCAAGTCTTATTTCTCTTGTTACTTCTGATATGTTTTCTTCTGTTATTTTTCCATAGCCTTTAATCTTACTTATAGCGTTTTGTAATCTATCTCCTAAACTTTCAAACATTGTATCAATCCTTTCGACATTATCAATTATATCAAAAAAACAAGTAAATATCTATATATTTACTTGCATTTATTATAATAAAAATGTTGCATATAGAGGAACACTCTTAATTTTAGTATCAGGATCAAAACCAAAATCCTTTGTACTTATTCTGATCATATATTTAGGATTAAATTTTTCATTATAAATTTTTAAACTCTTCGACTGTGTATTATCACCTGCTTTAACCTCAACTGGAATAATACCATCTTCATTATAAATCAAAAAATCAATTTCAGCTTTACCGTTACTTTGCCAGTAATACAAAGAATACCCCTTGTATGTCAGTTGATTTGCAACATAATTTTCAACGATTGAACCCTTATACAAAGAAATATTATCATTCAAAATATCTGAATATTTAATTTCCAATAAATTATTTAAAATACCTATATCACTTACATACAACTTAAAACAATCATTTTCAATAAATCCTTTTAAAGGAATTTCAGGAACACTAACAGAAAAAGACTTATTAACAATATTACTTGCTTCTAACCAATCAAGAGCAGTTTCATAATCACGAGCCTTGCCCCCACTCTCAACCTTAGAATACTGAAATTTATTAGATAAATTGGATAGTTGAAAAGGAATAGAATTATAAACTCTTTCAATCTTTAAAGCCTCACTTGAATTAGTAACATACTTATCCATGTCTTTAAAATAAGAACTAACAATATTCTTTATAATATCTTGATCATATTTAATAACATCACAATTATTTGAAACCATGCTTTGAACACTCTCAGGCATACCACCACTAATTAAATATAATCTATATAAATTAAGTGCAGTATCGTGTAATGAACCCATAGACTTATTTTTGTTGTAGCATTTTTTTATCTCGTTTAGTAGCAATTGCTTGTCAAGGGCAATCAAAAACTCCTCAAAATCCATTGGGTACATATCAATCATCTTAACCTTACCTACAGGAAAAGAAAATTTAGATCTTTTTAATTTAACGTCCAATAAAGAACCAGCACATATAATTTTGACATTATTATGACTTTCACAAAAGTATTTAAGCTCTGATATTAATTTTTCAGACTCTTGAATTTCATCAATAAATAAAACAGAATCTTCTTTTTCAATATCAAAATCTAACATTACCTTGAATCTCATAAACTTATCATCAGAATTAAGATTCTCATTATACAAATCAACTATATCATTTCGTTCAAATAAATTTACATATATAAAATTCTTAAATTCATGAGAACAAAACTCTTTAATTATATATGTCTTACCTACTTGCCTAGAACCTAATACCATTAAAGGCTTTATATTATCAGAATTTTTCCAATTTAAAAGTTCATCATAAATTTTTCTTTTCATAGAAATCACCTACATTAATATTACCATATTTTAATAAAAAATACAACATTTTGCACCTTTTTATAACGACTTTTTAACAAAATCTGCACCTTTTTATAACGACTTTTTAACAAAATCTGCACCTTTTTATAACGACTTTATCAAAAAAACAAGTAAATATCTACTTGTTTTAAGAATTATTGTCTATTTATTGCCCAGGTATTTGCTATATCACAGTTTCCGCTCGATGGAGCTGGATTAGGCATTTCCATTTTTACAATTAGAGGAACTTTAAATGCTGTTCCAAATCCTACGCATGTACCAGATTGTAAACTCTTTTGTTTTTCTACTATCTCAGCACTAATGTTTGGTAACATTTTTTTAATGTAGTCTAAGTCTCTTGGGTGATTCATTTTAAATATCATAAAGTTTGATATTTGTGAAATAACTGTTTCTGATAGTTCTACTGGTCTTTGTGATATAAGGTTAAGTAATATTCCATATTTTCTTCCTTCTTTGGCAATTCTTTCAAATATGTTGTATCCAAGCATAAATACGTCTGTATCGTTTTGTACAACACGGTGTGCTTCTTCTAGATATATATGGAATGGAATACTAGCTCTATTAGGAAGTCCTTTACAGAAATTAAATAGCATCTTACAGTATACTTTGTTTATAACTTTAGTGAACCAGTCTTCTACGTCTTCAAAGTTAAAGTTTATTATCTGTGCTTTTCTATTACCTATTGATACTAGGCTTGCTATATAATTATCTCTAGTTATATATTGTGGATAATCAAAGAATCTAGCATAGTCGCCTATTGCGATTGAGTGTAGTCTAACTTTTAGTGTAATTGCTTCATCGTGTGTTGCATCGTTTCTAAGGAATCCTTCTGATATAAGTGTGAAGTCTAATGCTTTTTCTAGGTCTTTTAATGTATAGAATCCTGGTGCTCCTGGTTCATATTCATCTAGTTCATCTTTAATAAAACTTGTAATATATTCTGTCATCAAATTGCTTTCTGGAAAGTTACCATGAGTATCTATCATAAAGCAATCTCTAAATTTTCTTGTATAGCCTAGTCCTTGTACTGGTGCTTCAAGGTTAAATGATGTTGTGCTACAAGATGCTATTATTGCAAAAACGTCGTTTCTTTTTGAGCTTGCTGTTTGATTTGTGTATAAAATTGTCATAATTGCTTTTGCTATTAAATGATTTTTATAGTTAGTAGCAAATTCGTCGTCTTTTGAAAATATTGATACAACTTTAAGCATTCTTTCAATTATAGGAATTTGAGAGTGGCTTGTAGCGCTTAATAACAATGTCATGTCGTCTACATCTAATAGCCATAATGGAATACATAGTTTTTCTCCTTCTGTATCTGCTTTATTTGTTGTATAGTATTTAAAGTTGTAGTTAGGATTAATTTGATTTATATTTTTGAATGCATTATGATATTCTCCGTATGCATCAAATATAAAGAAATTTGATCTATAAGGTGGCACTTTAGATTTTGTAAATATATTTTGTAGAAGTCTTGCTACACCACATGATTTACCACTACCTGTATTACCAAATATCGCCATATGGCCAGCACACAATCCATTTACGTCAACTCGTACAGGATAGTTGTCATATAATGGGCTTGTCCCAAGTATAAAGCTTGATGGTGAGTCTTCTCCCATAATTAATGGTACTTCTTCTTTAGAGATAATTCTTATTTTTGCAGTAAGTGTAGGTTTTTTTAGTACTCCTCCTACGAATCTACCATTTATAATTTCTCCTAAGAATCTTATTTTCATCAATTTTGCATCAATATCTTCTATTTCTCCCATAACATTGTGTCCTGGATCTTCAAAAATAACATGCATATTCATTAAGTCTGTTGCAACTGGGCTTCCTTCTTGTATTTCAACATGAGCCATAGTTGAACTAATATAAACTATTTTTCCAAACATAAAATCACCCTATTATTCTTTCTATTTTTTTTAATAATTCATCGTTATCTTTTACAAGTTCTATAATTTCATTAAATTTTTTGTATAAGCATAATTTTGATTCATAATTTTCTAGAATTTTTATTGTTTCTTTTAATTGCTTATGTATTGCGTTTCTACTTACATTATAGTTTGTTGCCATTTCTGATAATGTTAGATTATCTTGATAGTAATCTTCAAAGTATTCTCTTTGTTTATCAGTTAATAGTTCTTTATAGTAGTCGTATATATTGTTATAGTAAACAAAGTTTTTCATTTAAAGTAACCCATTATTCCAACTATAAAACTTATAAGGCCAAATATAATATAAATTGCAGTCATGCCTTTTCTTTTGAATAAATTATAATTATTAAATGCCATTAAAAATAATGTAATTCCTACTAATACTTCAATTGGAACTGTAAAACTATTTTCAAATATTGCAAGGACTGATATAGCAAGTACCCCAATAACGCATGTAGCTTGAGCAAGTAGGCTTACATGATATATTGAGTCTGCTTCTTCTAGACTTATTATATCTTTTTTATTAGTCTTTTTTGTGGTTTTTTTACTATTTTTTTTCACATCACTCATTTTTATCCTCCATATTTTTAAATAATCCATAAATATATTTTTCTATATCAAATATTCTAAGATCTTCTTTTTGTTCTCCTAAGCCAACATATTTTACTGGTATTCCGACTGCTTCTTTTATAGCGAGTACTATACCACCTTTGGCTGTTCCATCTAGTTTTGTTAAAACAATTCCTGTTATATTTGTAATTTCTTTGAAGCTTTTAGCTTGGCTTATTCCATTTTGCCCTGTAGTTGCATCTACAACAAGTAGTGTTTCGTGTGGTGCGTTAGGAATTAATTTGCCAATTACTTTATTGATTTTTTCTAGTTCTTTCATCAAGTTATCTTTGTTTTGAAGTCTTCCTGCTGTGTCTACTAAAACAACATCGTAGTTATCTTTTATAGCGGTATCAATTCCATCATATATTACGCTTGATGGATCTTTTGAATCACTTGAAATTACTTTACATCCTGTGCGATTTCCCCATTCATTAATTTGTTCTATAGCGCCTGCTCTAAAGGTATCACCAGCAATCATAAGTACTTTTTTTCCTTCGTTAACTAATTTATAAGCAAGTTTACCGATAGTAGTAGTTTTACCTACTCCATTTACTCCTACAAATAGTATTACCGTTGGTCCATCACTAGAATAATTTATTTTATTTACAATAACATCATTGTTTACATAAATTATAAACATTTCATCAACTATGATTTCTAGTAAGTCTTTTGAATCTACTATTTTTTCTTTTTTAACTCTTTTTTTTAGTCTATCAACAAAGTCCATAACTGTATTTACTCCAATATCAGCCATGATAAGTATTTCTTCTAATTCTTCAAAATATTCGTCTGATACTTTTTTATATTTGCGATTTAAAAGACTTAATTTTGATGTAAATTCATTTCTTGTTTTTTTAAGACCTTCTTCGTATGATATTACTTCTTTTTGTTCCTCTTTATTCTTACTAAAAACACTTTTAAATTTATCGAAAAGTCCCATTCTTACCTCTTTTCTACTATATACATTTTACACTATATATTAAAAAAAATAAAGATAAATACGAAAAAAGATTTAAAAATCCTCCTTATATTTTTCTTTTTAGTTTGCCATCATACTTTTATTGTGTAGTGGTAAGAAAATAAATCCTCTATTTTTTAAATCATCTATTATTCTTTGTAAGTTATTAAATGTTGAGTAGTTATAATCATGCATTAATAAGACAATTATGTTTTTATCGCGTGTTGTATCTTGATACCATGTCCAGGTATCTTTTTCAGCTAGTTTTTTGCTTGATCCATCACCTGTTTCACTGGTCCAATCAACATAGTTATATCCTCTATTATGAAGTTCTTTAATTATGTCATCTTTTAACCCTTTAGCGGTTGCTGAACCTCCTGGAAATCTTACTAGTGTGGTTTTGTAGCCTGTAATATCGTATAAATATTTTTCTAGTTTATCTACTTGTTGAATAAAACTATCTACACTATCATAAAGACCTTTTCCAATGTTATGGTAATATGTATGATTTGCTAGCGTGTGTCCTTCATTAACTATTCTTTTATATCTATCTTCTACTCCGTCTTTTCCTAGAACAAAAAATGTTGCTCTTATGTTATTGGCTTTTAGTGTATCTAAAACTTTATACGTTAAATCATAAGGACCATCATCAAAAGTAAGATAAGCAATCTTAACAGAAGACTCACCATTATTAATTTTTTTCTCTAATTTAGCTATATTAGTATAATACTCATCATACTTATTCTTAATAGCATCATCAATATTCTTAAAATCCTCTATTTGCTTATCAATTGAATCAACATTATATGAAACAATTTCTATAGATTCTAAAGAAGTTAAACTATAACGTAAATCCCTATTCTCTTTTTTATAATAAAAATATAAATATGCAAGACCTATAATTAAAATACATAAGAAAACAATAACTAATCTAAATACTTTATTATTTCTTGATTCCATGCTTCCACCTCGTCATACTTACTTGATTTTTCTTTATTTTTTTCCTTAATATCATTAAGTTCCTTTTCCTTAGATTCATATAATTCCTTATCACTTTCATTTTGATAAATTAAATTACTTTTTTCACTAATTCTTGACTTTAAACTATCATTTTCTTTAATAACATCAAAAACCAAATACCCCATAACTAAAATAAAAACACACAATATAGTTACAATAACCTTTTTCACTTTTCTCTCCTTTTAAATAAACAAATAAATAATACAAATCCAACAATAGATAAACACTTACCATGATTTAAATAAGGCGGTTCATACTCTACTCTTATATCATAAGAACCTCTATTTATATAAAAACCTATAAATGAATCATCTACAATACTATAATCGATTATATCATCATTCAAAAATATTTTAAAGCCCTTATCATATGGAACCTTCAATATAAAATAACCATCTTGAGTAACATCAATACTTCCAACTATTCCATTACTATCCATAGAAGAAATTCTAAACTCATCAAAATCATTAGAGCTAATAAAACTATTATCTAAAATATAAGTATGAATATCACTAACATTATAAACACCAGGACTAACTTTAATTTCTAAATCATTAGTTCCACCTATACAATAATTAAAATTAAAATTATTATTAGGATATCTCCATCCCTTGTGAGTTAAAATATTATCTTGTCCATTAATAGAAAAAGATATATCATTCTCTTGTTCCTCTTGTCCATTAATACTTATAAATAATAACTTATTACTCAAATCATCATTAATATGAACACTTATAATATCATCATTTAAAACATATAATTTACCACCTTCTATATAAGAATTAGATAAATCATAACTATAATCTAATTTAACCTCTTTAATATTGCTTACAGGTTTATTTAAACTATCATCAGTAACAATATAATTAAGTAATAAATCCAAATTATAAGGATACTCTAATGAATTAAAATATTCACGATTAATAGTATTATGATTAACATATCCAATAGGATATACCTGATCAAGTCTATATAAATTATTTCCAATTTTATTATAAGGATAACCAATTTCATAATCACTTATTACATATTTATTTCCCATAAATTCATTAAATAAAATATTTGATGTAGAATTTAAAAACATACTATTAATAGAACTATTATTAACCTTAAAAATATTATGATACAAATTATTATAATACTTATTACCAGTAGAAGAATAAAAACTACTTATATAATTGCCCTCATTAACATTAACAAAATCATTATTAAGATTACTAACTCGATAATAATCATTACTCTTAAAACTATAATCAAAATCATAATTATTAGGAATATAATTCTCACTTAAATTTAAATTAATACATAATATAAAATCAAGAACTAATATTAAACCAAATATATACTTATTATTAAATTTCTTATAAAAAATAATAAGTAAAATCATAAACAATAAATCAATATAATATAAATAATTATGATAATTAATTAAAATAATCAAATTAAAACCTAAAATTAATAATAAAAACTTTTTAATATCAATACTATCAATATTCTTAAAAAATAATCCAATAATATAAATTAGTATTGGTATAAAAGGAATAAAACACTTTCCTCTAATATATAAGCCACCATTTAAAATAAACATAAAAATTGGTATAAAAAATAATACTAAAAAAACAATACTAAAAAATAAATTATTCTTTTTCTTACTATAAAATAAATATAAAATACTAATAATTAAAATACTAGATAAACCTGTACTATACGCGCCATATAAAATATTGTTTAAATTAAAATTAGGTAGAAACATACCTATACTAAATACTCCTC
This sequence comes from uncultured Caryophanales bacterium, assembly GCA_946624985.1. Classification (GTDB taxonomy): domain Bacteria; phylum Bacillota_I; class Bacilli_A; order RF39; family UBA660; genus UBA3631. The sequence goes on from CAMOSQ010000012.1 coordinate 13,031, forward strand.
CACCAGCCCTAGAACTTAAAATAGAATAAACTGTAGGAAGTATTAATATAGAACTCATCAATATAGAAACAAAAATATAACTCAAAAATCTAAAAAAATTCTTATAAGAAAACTTATCAAAATTAATATAAACATAATAAATAATTAAACAAATTATAGATGGAATACTATAATAAAAACTAGTCATTATAATTAAAAATATATCAATAATAACCCTATTCCACTTACCCTTATTAATATTAATTAATCCAAGAATTAAAAAAGGCATATAATTAACAAACATATAATGTCTATGAAAATGAAATATTATAGGTCCTGAAAAACAAAATAATAAAGTTAAAAATAAACTAAGTCTATCACTAAAACTATACTTTAAAAATTTATAAAATAATAAATTGGAAATAATAAGAATAATTATATTAGAAATAATAATATAATCAATCATCTTAATAAAAGGAAAAAAATAAGAAATCAAAATAATAGGACTCAATAACCCATAATAAGCAATATTAAATATATTTTGTCCCGCACCAATATGAACCATAAAATTAGGTATAATCTTACCACTAGAATAAAACAACTCTCTTAAATAATTAGGAAAAACTATATGTTGAGTTAAAAAATCCATAGTAGAACCAAATATATTAGTAAAACAAAACAAACTAACAATAAATAAATTAATTAAAACTATTATTATTTCATTCCTATACTTCTTCATAGACTCACCACTGTTATTATATCAAATTATGAAAAATAAAAAAAGTATAGATTTTTCTATACCTTTAAACTATTGATTTCATCTGTAGTTAAACCAGTATATTTAATAATAATTTGAACATCAAAACCATCATCTAGCATCTTCTTAGCTATTTCAAGTTTTTCATTTTGTTTTCCTTTTTCTTCTGCATCCTCTAAAGCAATCTTATGACAATATTCTTCTATTTGTTTGTTTTCAAGACTAGTAATAAACTCAGTATCATTACTCATGATTTTTAACTTATCTACTGTATCCATTAAAATCTCATCTCCTTGACATAACTCTAATAACTTATCTTCTTCATCTAAAGTAAGTAGAGTATAGTATTTTTCAATCTCACTGAGCTCATTATAACACACTTTAGGTAGATTATTCAAGTTAACATGATATTGTATATAATCATCTGTAAGAACTTCATAATTACCAGTAGAAACATCAACAAGCTTTGCTTCAGTAACAAGTAAATCATTATTAAATGCATTATAATTTTCAATGCATATTTGATGACATATTCTAGGTATTTTATAACCATCAGACACTTTATACATATTACCAGCTTGTTTTAACCATGTTATTAAATTCTTTCTAATGTTTTCATCTTTATTATTCATGCTTACTTCAACATTAATTCTCATATTATCAAAAGATACAACAACATCTTGTTCATTATGATGTTCATTTAGACTTCCTTCTTGAGTATTATTACTAACAATAACCATTTTATCTAGTAAGTAATTAAAATCAATAGGAATAACTAAACAAATTAATTTAGCGATATAAGCTCTAGTCATTTTATCATTTGCGATATTTTTAAAAGCAGGATCCAACCATGGGGGAACAAGATGACCTGGTTCTAAAGGAAAAATCTTTTTCATTCCAACTCTTTCATATTCTTCCTTAGATGGATTTATTAAATCACTCATAAACACCTTCTTTCTAAATAGAAAAATTAGTTAATTAAATCTACAAGCACACTATAACACACCTGAAAATACAATACAAATCGCTGTTTTTAAATATTAGTATTAAAAAAAATACAGATAATTAAAATCTGTATAAACAAAAATTAAATATCTGTAAAAATATAATTACAGATTATATATGATTTATTAAATTGTAAAAAAATTAAAAATCTCTAAAAAACATAGTCGCAAATATATCAATAATAAATAAAAAAGATAATATATAAAAAATAAAATTAGGAAGTTTATCAATAATATAATCAATAATAGGCCTTAAAACAAAAACAAAAAATATAGAAGCACCTACCCATAATAACGACATTTCAAGAGAAATATACTTACCTACATTAAATTTATACTTAGTATAATCCCAAAAAGAAACACCAAATAATTTCTCAATAAATAATCCACCCAATAACTCAACCAAAGTTAAAATCATAAAACAAGAAAAAAATAAAATTAAAAATCTTAAATATTTATTTAAATGTCTCTTCTTTAAAATTTTATCAGATAAAATAATAATTATAATCGAACCAATCCCATAAATATATGTCCATGGTCCATATAATATCCCACTTTCATGACCATGCCATAAAATACTCTCAATAAAAAAACCTAATATCGAAGTAACAAAGAAATACTTTAAATAGTACATATTATCACCCAATATTAGTATTTTCATTTTTTTAATTTATATAACATTAAGAAGCAATTTCCCATATAGCATGCAATGTATGATTACTAGCTTTTGTAACAACAGTATCACTACTATACTCTTGATATGGTTCAAATTCTGTAGCAGTATCTCCCTTTTCTAGTTGTATATGAGATATGTAAGCTGTTCTCAAATTTACATCAGAAGAGCCAGAATTACCATATGAAAGTGTTAATTTTTTAATGGTATTCCCTGCTCTAGAACTAATTACTTTTTCACCAAAAGTATTTCTCGCAAAATTATTATACGAAGTATTATCATCTATATATGTAAAATAAAACATCATTCTATTATCAGAAACATATCCATATATAGTATATGTATATTGAGTTTCAGCCATAAAATCGTATATAGGCAATTGATTACTTTTACCATATTTTTGATTAGCATGTACATGGTTAAACACATAATACCCATTCTCTTTAGTTGCACCATCTATAGCCATCAATATAGTTTCCTCATCAAACATATTCTTACCTCTCCAACCTTTAAAGGTATAGCCTTCTTTTGTAGGAGTTGGTAACTCACCATATGTAGAATTTAGTTTAACCTGCTTACTAGTAGTATCAACACTACCACCTTCTGGATCAAATGTAACAGTTATTAAACAATCATTTTCATTGTCACTATAATTATAATCATATTGATTAAATTCATTATTATAACTTACAACAACACATCCATTTATTTCTCCTTTAGATTTAGGATCAATAATCTTATCATTATCAATAACTCCTTTATCAATTAAATCACTCATATAAACAATTGCGCGATCACTACCTTCTGGTAACAATTCACTATTTTCAACCATATATTTTTTAGTAGCCTCAACTACTAATTTTTTTTGTTGATCACTCAAACTATCTTCTGAATCATTAATTAAATTCTTAACAACAGGACTAATAATTGTGATTAAAAGCCCAAGAATTACGATAACAGCCAACAATTCAACTAAAGTAAAACCTTTTTTATTCATAAAAATCATTTCCTATCCTAATTAAAATTATACAAAAAAAAGATACTTTTATCAAGTACCTTAATTTATAATCTCTTTAATCTTATTTACTACAAATTGATATTTATCGTGACGTTTTTCAACTCGACCATTTAAATAAAGAATATCGTGAATCTTAATGGAATTATCATATACTTTTGGAAATAATATTACATCGATATTTGATCCCTCATCACTGCCAGTAATAAAACACATCTTATCGCCTTTTTTTGTATCTATTTCTTTAATTCTATCTACATAAATAACAAGATCAATTATTTTGTCAAAATAGTTTGGTATATTTGATAAATCAATTGTATTATATTTTTTCTTATAACTTGTAATCGGATGATTTGATAGATAAAATCCAAATAACTCATACTCTTTTTCCATCAAATATTTACTATCATATTCTTCTTTTAAGTCAAGTATTGGTAAAAATTTATCATCATCGAATAAATCACCTAATGAGCTATAATTATTAATTTTTTCTAGATTATCTATTAAAGTTTTCTTGTTATATCCAAATGAATTAAGGCATCCTGAAAATATTAATTCTTCCATTATTCCATTTATGTTGCATCTTTTTGTAAAATCGAATATATTTAAAAACTCTCCTTTTTCTCTTTCTGAAATTATTTTTAGTGCATACTGATTTCCTACACCTTTAATTGATGTTAATGGAAAAACCAGATTGTTATCTTCAAGAATAAATTTAGAGTCACTTATGTTTATGTCTGGTGTAAGAACATTAATGCCTACGCATTTACATTCATAAATATATTCTTTTATTTTTAAATCACTACCTATGTTAGAGTTTAATAGGTTTTTCATAAATATTAAAGGGTAATGAACTTTTAAATAGGCTATTCTATATGAAATCATTGCATATGCTACAGAGTGAGCTCGATTAAATCCATATGAAGCAAATTTTAAAATTAAATCGTAGACCTTATTAGAATCATTTAATGAGTATCCATTTGATATGCATCCATTGATAAATTTTTCTCTTTCTTTAATTAGAACAGATTCTTTTTTCTTACTCATCGCACGACGTAGAATATCTGCTTCACCGTAACTAAACCCAGCCATAGTTTGCGCTATTTGCATTATCTGTTCTTGATAAACAATTATACCATAGGTACTTTTTAGAATTGGTTCTAATGAAGGTACAATATATTCAATCTTTTCTATACCATGTTTTCTTTTAATATAACTATCTATATTAGACATAGGCCCTGGTCTATAAAGAGCAATACTAGCTATTATATCTTCAAAACTACTGGGTTTAAATTTCTTTAAGAAGCTAATCATTCCACTGCTTTCAAATTGAAAAATACCGTTTGTGTTTCCAAATTTAAATAAATCTATTGTTTCTTTATCATTCATAGGAATTTCGTTAAATTCAGTATTTGTTTCTTTTAAAATATCATTTATTAGTGTAAGATTTTTTAGAGCAAGAAAATCCATTTTAAGTAATCCTAGTTCTTCTAAAAATTCCATAGAATAGCCTGTTATGTATGAGTCATTGTTTTTTTCAAGTGGTATTACTTCGTCTAAATCTACATTTGACATTACAATACCTGCGGCATGGATACTGGTATGGCGTTTAAGTCCTTCTATTCTTGATGCAATATTATATAGTTTAATTAAGTTTTTATCGGTTGATAATATTTTTTTAATATTAGGGTTATTATAATTATCTTTTAAATTTATATCTGAATCTATAAATGAGCATATTCTATCAATTGTTTTATTTGGAATGTTTAAGCATCTTCCAACATCACGAATAGATTGTTTTGCTCCTAGTGTCCCGAATGTAATTATAGGTGCGACTTTCTTATTTCCATATTTTGAAATACAGTAGTCTACTACTTCTTCTCTTCTGGTATATTCAAAATCAACATCTATATCAGGCATTGTAACGCGTTCTGGGTTTAAAAATCTTTCAAATAGTAAATTATATTTAATTGGGTCTATTGTTGTTATATTGAGTAAATATGATACTAATGATCCTGCTGCTGACCCTCTTCCAGGACCAACTAATATTCCATTATTTTTTGCAAATCCAACATAATCTTGTACAATCAAAAAGTAATTACAGAATCCCATTTTATTAATTATATCAAGTTCATATTTAAGCCTATCAATGTATATTTTTGGAGCGCTACTTCCAAATATTTTTTTCATTTTATCAATGCATAGGCTTTTTAAATAGTTAAAACTATTTATATCATTAGGGCATTCATATTTAGGAAGCAGGTCATTAGAATATTCTATTTTTAAATCGCACATATCGGAGATTTTATAATTATTTTCAATGTATCTTGGGTATAGTTTATTTATTTCTTCGAAGCTAACTAAGTAGTTTTCTCTATTTGGTATTTCTTTTATATTTTTACCTGTTTTGATACACTCTAAGTATTTTAAATATCCTAAATCTGATTTATTAATGCATAAAATGTCATTCATATAAACCATATTAGCGTATCCTAATTCTTCTTCTTTTTTGTTTTTATATCCAACATAAATATTAGAAAATATTTTTTTTAATTCTTCATATTTATCTAAGTTAGTATAAGGAACAATGCATATTAAGTCTTCTGGATTAATAAAATCGGATGAGCTAACCTTGTCTATTGAAGATAGTTTTAGTAAAGCTTTATATCCATTGTAGTTTTTACAATATAATATAATGTTATATTCATCATAATTAATATCGAGTCCAATAATTGGTTTAATATCGTTTTCAATGCATTTTTTATAAAAATAATATACACCATACATTTTAGTATCTGTTATGCTTAATGATCTAATATTATTAGAAAGCGCAAAAGAAACTAGTTCATCAATTTTTATTAAGCTAGTTAATAATGTATTTTCTGTTTTGATATTAAGTGGTGTATACATATAATCATCTCCTAAACACATTTTACTATAATTATCTTTTTTTTTAAACAATTTGCGCAAATTATTTGACTTATTTCCATAATTATGATAAAGTTAATAAGCGAAGAAAGTTATAAAAAAAGGAGGCAAACTTATATGGCAAGAAAGATTACTGAAAAGAAACCTTTAACAGGAAATAGAAGAAGTCATGCATGTAATGCTACAAAGCATATGCAAAAACCAAATTTACAAAAGGTAAGATTAGATAATGGTGAAACTATTAGAATGTCTGCTAGAGAATTAAGAAGTCTTAAAAAAACAAGTAAAGAAGTTGCTGAAGCTTAATTACTTGTTTTTTTATTTGATAAAGAAGTTTAAAATAATCATAAATACTACACCTGTTGAAAGTCCTGTTAGGAATATAAAGAATAAAGCATTCATAAATCCACTGTCTTCTCCAAAATGAAAATGATTTCCTACTCCAGGATGAGTTCCTAATGTTTTTTGATGACTGATTGTATTTGATTTATTTGATGATTCATTTGAGGTATTCATTGAATCATTTGTAGTATTAACGTCTATAGGTATTATTTGATATATACCGTTATTTTGAATTACACTAACATACATATCTTCAAATCCTTCTTCTGATAAAATATATGCATTATTATTTGGATCATAACTAACCTGCTTATTTGGATATTGTCCTTGAATAATAACTTTATTTTTTATATCGATTAGTTCATTTATTTTTTTATTATTTGGGTTTTGTATATTATTTGTATCTTCAAAATCAATAATTTCTATTTCTTCTTCATTGATATTATTGTCAAACATAAAACACCTCGCTACGTTAATAATATTTTAACACATTTTTTTAAAAATATTAATACCTTTTTTTGTATACAATAAATTTTTTTTTTGTTAAAATTATATTGGTGATGTTATGGAACCTTTAGCGCTTAAAATGCGACCTAAAAAGATAGAAGATGTTATTGGTCAAAAACATTTAGTTGGTAAAAATGAAATATTATATAATTTAGTAAAAAATAAGAAAATTTTTTCAATGATTTTATATGGAAAACCTGGCATTGGGAAAACGACTATAGCTGAAGCAATCTGTTCTGAATTAGGTCTAAGGTATAGAAAATTGAATGCTGTTATTAATACTAAAAAAGATTTTGATGTAGTTATAGAAGAAGCAAAAATGTATGGTAATATTATTGTTGTTATGGATGAAATACATAGGATGAATAAGGATAAGCAAGATTTGATGCTCCCTTATTTGGAAAATGGATTAATAACATTGATTGGAATGACAACTTCTAATCCATATCATAAGATTAATCCTGCAATACGAAGTAGATGTCAAATTTTTGAATTAAGAGAATTAGAATTTAATGATATAAAGGATGCTCTTAATAAGTGTATTGGTAAAAATATTTTAGAAAATATAGAAATTGGGGAAGAAGAAATTAATCATATTGCTAAATGTTCTAACGGTGATTTAAGGTATGCTTATAATTTATTGGAACTTGCTTATTATTCTACTAGCGATGGAAAGGTTACATTGGAATTATTAAAAAAAATTAATAATAAACCTACATCGTTTTATGATAATAATGAAGACGGTCATTATGATGTAATAAGTGCTTTTCAAAAGTCAATAAGAGGGTCTGATGTTAATGCTGCTCTTTATTATCTTTCTATTTTACTTGAAGCTGAAGATTTGGATATAATATATAGAAGAATGAGTGTTATTGCATATGAGGATATAGGTCTTGCTAATCCAAATATGGGTCCAAGGGTTGATGCGTGTATTAATGCTTGTGAAAGATTGGGTTTACCAGAGGCAAGGATACCTCTATCTGTAATGGTTATAGATTTAGCTTTATCTCCTAAATCTAATAGTGCTTATACTGCTTTGGATCTAGCTACACAAGATTTAAATAATGGACATACTTATCCTGTTCCTGATCATATTAAAACAAATTCTAAGGATTATAAGTATCCACATAATTATCCTAATAATTGGGTTAATCAGGAGTATTTGCCAGCCAAATTAAAAAATAGAAAGTATTATATACCTCAAAATAATAAGTATGAAAATCAATTGGAACGAGTAATAACAAAAATCGAACAAAATAAAAGTCATTAACAGTGACTTTTTATTGACTTGATATAATATTTTTGTTAATATATCACATCGAGGAAGTAACAAATATGAATAAATATATAAACTATGAAATGTGTAAAAAATGTGGTGGAATATGCTGTAAAGAAAATGGATGTATATATTTACCGGAAGATTTTAAAAAAATGGAAATAAACTACATTATAAGTTTATTAAATGAAGGAAATATATCAATCTCAGGCCAATTTTATCAAATCGGAGATAAAGCATTTTCATACTTACCATTTTTAAGAGCGAGAAATAAAAATGCAGATATAGTTGATTTAATAACATTAGGTGGTCCATGCAAACTATTGACTGTTAGTGGATGTAAACTAGATGCATCAAAAAGACCAGCACTTGGATTACTTATAACTCCTACAAAAATAGGAGGTCCTTGTAAAAAAGAATATGAACTAGAAGATGCATTTAAATGGCTGGACTATAGTGAAATAATTGAAATACTTGTAAAACACTATACAAATAATCAAATGTCAGAACAACTAAAAAAAGAACTAAAACTTAGATTAAAATCGATAAAACAAAAAATACTACATAATATTGCGCTAACAGAAATGGAAAAAATAATTCTGTCAAGCTACGAAAATATAATTAAAAACAAAGTATATTATTCACCGCAAAAGGTAAAAAAAATGCATTTATTTTAATGCATTTTTTAGTTACCTAATAAAAATAGTTCAAAAGCTAAATTCTTATCAATTTTCCCACTTTTAATATTATTATCAATATCAGATAAATTATCTAAATAATTTAAAATTACTCTACTACTATAATTTTTACTGTTATTTAGTGCTAATTTAACACGATATGGATGTATGTCAAGGATTTTAGAAATGCTATCTTCACTGTTTCCTTTTTTATATAGTTCTTTACACTGATATATTAATCTGAATTGATTTGCTAAAGTAATAATAATTTTTATTGGTTCTTCATTGCTTTTGATTAGATTTGAGTAAATTGTAAGTGCTTTATCTTTGTCTTTATTTACAACTGCATTTATTAAATCAAAAATATCATCGTTACTATTACTTGAGCAAAGTGCTAAAACGTCTTCTTTAGTAATAGTTTTATCGACTTTGTATGTCATTAGTTTAATGGCTTCTTGATTTAGAATCATAAGGTCATTTCCAACGATTTTGATTAATAAATCAACAGTGCTATAATCAATTTTATAGTCTAAAAACATACTTCTTACTGTATTAGATATATTCTTATTTTTGTTAAATTCTTTAACAGTGCATAGTTTTTTTAGTTCTTTAGTTAACTTCTTTCTTTCATCTAATTTAGAACAAACTAAAATAAGAATAACATCACTACTTATATTATGTATAAATTTATCAAATTCAGAAACAATATCATCTTCTAGTTTAGAAATATTATCAAAATTATTAATTATAACAATCTTCTTGTCTGAAAATAAAGATACAGTACATGCATCATCGATAATATCTTTTAATGAATCTGATAATAGATCATATTTGGATATATTTAATTCATCAATGCCACTTTTATTAATGATATTATCAACTTCATTTTCTATTAAAAATTCTTCTTCTCCATAAATTAAATACATCATTTTACCACCTTAAATATTATATTATAAAAAAAAAAGTATTTCAATAAAATACCTACGAATTCAGAACAAGATTAGTCGGCTCACTAGTCTCCTCAAAATTATTGTTGAATGAGCAATCTATAAATATTACTCCTATAACTAATGCTGCAAATAAAATCATTACTTTACTTTTTAAAACTTCTAACATACTAACCTCTTCCTTTCTGATATATATTTTACTACAAACAATTGTTCGTGTCAATATATAAATTTAAACAAATGTTTGACAAACATATATTTACATGTTATAATGTAAGCGTAAAAAGGAGGTTACAAATGAAGGAACTAACTAAAAAGCAAAACGAAATTTTAAATTTTATTAAAAAATTTATTGTATCACACGGATACCCACCAACAACTCGTGAAATTGGTGCTGCACTTGGAATATCTTCTCCTGCTACAATTCATGTACACTTATCTAAACTAGAACAAAAAGGATATATTAAAAAAGAAAATTCCAAAAATAGGGCTTTAGAATTATTAGTTGAAAACGAGTATGAAGAAAAGAATGATAATATAATTGAGGTGCCATTACTAGGTAAAATTACTGCTGGAAATCCTATTGAAGCTATAGAACAACCTGATGAATTTTTCCAGTTGCCAAGTTATTTAGTACCTAAAAATAAGGATGTATTTACACTTAAAGTTGATGGTGAATCAATGATTAATGCAGGAATTTTTGATGGAGATATAGTAATTGTTGAAAGAAGAAATACAGCTAGAAATGGTGAAATAGTTGTTGCGATGACTGATGAAAATGAGGTAACTTTAAAAACATTTTATAAAGAAAAAGATCATTTTAGACTTCAACCTGAAAATGATACAATGGATCCATTTATATTTGATAATGTTACTATATTAGGTAAAGCTATTGGTTTGTATAGAAAAATTTAAGACTACATATGTAGTCTTATTTTGTTTTTATATAAGTATCTGGATCGTCTAAATAGATGGAAAAAACATTTAATTCTGTACAGTTTTCAAGTTTTTCTAGTGCTGTTTTTTCTATTTGTCTTACTCTTTGCCTTGTTATTTTATGAATTCTTGCTATTTGTTCTAATGTTTTAGGAATACCATCTATTAGGCCATATCTTAAAGTAATTATTTCAAATTGTTGTTTTTTTAGTGTTTTCTTTAGTAATTCTATAATATCTTGTTTAAATATTTTTTGTTCTATAAATTCTTCTATTGGTTGCATTCCATTATCTATTGTTTCGTATAATTCGCTATCTGATTCATCTGGTGTTGCATTTAAGCTTATTGGATGTGGTAATGAATTTAGGATTTGTATTACTTCACTTATTTTAATTCCAGTTATTGCTGATAATTCTTCTACTGTTGGGTCTTGATTCTCTTTACTAAGTTTTTTTATTGCTGATTTTATATCTTCATATTTGTGTATTGGTATTGATACCCAATTATTATTTTTTAAAATTTCTTTATGAATTGCTCGATCTATCCAGTAAACAGCATATGTTGAAAATTCATTTCCTTTTTCTATATCAAATTTGTTTATGGCAGTGATAAGTGCTTCATTTCCTGCTTGTATTAAATCTTCGTCTTGACTTCCAGATATATGATATACCCTCGATAATACTAAATTTAGGCTTTGTTCAATTATCTTATTTCTTATTTTTATGTATTCTTTATAGTCTTCTTCTTTTAGTTTTTTTAATTTTATAAATAAGTTTTTTTCTTTTTCAACCATACTATCCCCTTCCTTTTAAAAAAAAGCATTAATAATGCTTAATCTTGTAAATTTACATTATGGTAAACCTTGTTAACATCTTCAACGTCTTCAAGCATTGCTAAAAGTCGATTGAAAATTTCTAAGTCTTCTCCTTGTAATGTTACTTTTTCTTTTGGAAGCATGCTTATTTCGTCTATTTCAAAGTTTACATCATTTATTTTTGTTTGTATTGCTTCTTTAATTTTATATGAATCTTGTGGATCACCATATACTATTACTAATCCTTCATCTTCTTCTATATCTTCTACGTCTATTCCATTTTCTATTAGAAGTTCTAATGTTTCATCTGCTGATAATCCTTTAAATCCTACTATGCATAAATGATCATAGTTAAATGATACGCTTCCCATACTTCCCATTTTGCTTTTGCATTTATTAATTACTGCTCTAACACTACTTACTGATCTATTAACATTATCTGTTAAGCATTCAACTATTAGAGTTGATCCTGCTGGACCAAATAGCTCATATTTTACTGTTTCGTATGATTCGTCTGCTCCACTATTTACTTTATCGATTGCTCTTTTAATTATGTCTGCTGGTACCTGCTCTTTTTTAGCTTTTTCTAAAATTCGCTTTAAACTTGGATTTCCTGTTGGTTCTGTTCCTCCATTTTTAGCTATTTGATATATTTCTCTTGCGTACATTGAGTATAGTTTTGCTTTTGCTGCTCCTGTCTTTTGTATACTTGCTTTTCTTACTTCGTATGCTCTTCCCATTTAATTACCTCCATTTTGTGATTTTTCTAATGCATCTTTTGCTGCAAGTTGTTCTGCTTCTTTTTTACTTCCAGCTATTCCTTTTCCATATAAAATATCATCTATTTTTACAACTACTGTGAATGTTTTATCATGTGCTGGTCCTGATTCATCTATAACATCATATACTAAACTTCTTTTGTCTGTTTGTACATATTCTTGTAATACTGATTTATAATCTGTAAAGAAATTGATTGACTTATCTTCAATAATAGGAATGATATATTTGTGTATAAATTTCTTTACATATTCAAATCCCTGGTCAAGAAATATTGCGCCTATAAATGCTTCATAGATATCTGCTATAATGGCTTTTCTATCTCTTCCGCCTGATTCTTCTTCACCGTTACCTAAAAGTACAAATTCATTTAAACCTAGTCTCTTTGAGTATTCATAGTGTGCATTTTCACAGACATAGTAACTTCTTAGTTTTGTCATATTTCCTTCATCATTTTCTGTGTTTGTGTATAAGTATTCACTAATTACTAGTTCCATAACTGCATCTCCTAAATATTCAAGGCGCTCGTAACTAACTGTTCCGTGTTCGTTTGCGTATGATGTATGAGTAAATGCTTTTTCATATAATGAATCATGATTTGGT
>CAMOSQ010000013.1 GCA_946624985.1 uncultured Caryophanales bacterium
CCATCTGAAGATTTTAATTTCAGTTGGTGACAATTTGTCACCGACTCATTTCCTTCTTCTTTTAAACGCTGTTTTAACTTATTCCAATACTTTCTACCATCTTTACTTTCTGAAACTGCTCCTACAACATCTGTAACACTTACATAGTATTTTTCTTCATCTTTATCCCATACTGTTCTTATAGTTTTATCATTAAATAATTTATTAATTAAATACATTTTATCCTGGTTCATTACTATCCTCCTTTCCAACTATTTCTAATTTATAATTCATTGCTTCTAATAGTTTAGTAAATGTTCCAAGTGATATCGAATGTAAATTCTTTTCCATTCTTGCAACTGTTGATCTAGCTATACCAACTCTCTTTGCTAATTCAGATTGACTAATATTTGATTTATTTCTTAATTTTATATATTCACATATTAAATCAAACTCGTTATGATTTATTATTTCAGTACTTATATTTTTCATAATCATTACCTCATATATATTGTAGCATATATGCAACATATAAATCAATAAAAAATTAAGTATATTTCAACTTAATTTTTATTTAATTATTAGTTTTTCTTTGCTTTAATTTGAGCTTGTGCAGCAGCAAGTCTAGCAGTTGGAACCCTATATGGAGAACAAGAAACATAATCCAATCCAACTTTATTAAAAAACTCAATACTATCTGGATCACCAGCATGCTCACCACATATACCAAGTTCAATATTTGGATTAGCCTTTTTACCAAAATTAATTGCTAACTCAACAAGTTTTCCAACACCATTTTGATCTATAGATTTAAATGGATCTCTTTCAAATATTCTCTTATCATAATAATCACTTAAGAACTTACCAGCATCATCCCTTGAAAAACCATATGTCATTTGAGTCAAATCATTTGTTCCAAAGCTAAAGAAATCAGTTATTGATGCAAGCTCATTTGCTATAAGAGTTGCTCTAGGAATTTCAATCATTGTACCAACCATATACTCTAAATTAACATTAGCCTGCTTAATTATTTGATCAGCAGTATGCTTTACAATACTTTTTACATATTTAAGTTCATTAGTATCACCTACTAAAGGAATCATAATTTCAGGCTTAACCTTTATACCTTTTTTAGAAACATTAATTGCTGCCTGTATAACAGCAGTTGTTTGCATAACAGCAATCTCTGGATAAGTAATTGATAACCTACAACCACGATGTCCCATCATAGGATTAAACTCTTTCAAAGAATCAATCCTACTCTTCAATTCATTATAATCCATATTCAAACTATCAGCCAAACCTTTTATTTCTTCATCCTTTTTAGGTAAAAACTCATGTAAAGGTGGATCTAAATATCTAATTACAACAGGCATTCCATCCATTGTTTCAAATAACTTTTCAAAATCACCTCTTTGATAAGGTAATATTTTACTTAATGCAAATTTTCTCTTTTCAAGATCAGGAGCAGCAATCATCATTCTAAAATTAAAAATTCTCTCCTCATCAAAAAACATATGCTCAGTTCTACATAAACCAATCCCTTTAGCCCCAAATTTTTTAGCAACAGAAGCATCATGTGGAGTATCAGCATTAGTTCTTATATCCAATCTTTTAACACTATCAGCCCAATTCATAAAAGTCTCAAAATCACCCGATACAACCGCTTCCTTAGTCTTTAATTTTAAATCATAAACATTTCCAGTTGTACCATCAATAGAAATATAATCTCCCTCTTTTAAAACCTTTCCATTAGGTAAAGTCAAAGTCTTTTCAGCCTCATTAACAATCAAATCAGTACATCCAGAAACACAACACTTACCCATTCCACGCGCAACAACAGCAGCATGAGAAGTCATTCCACCATGAATTGTTAAAATTCCATTAGCATCCTTCATACCAGTAATATCCTCAGGAGATGTTTCTTTTCTTACTAATATTATTTCTTCTTTTCTTTCTTTTGCTAAAGTTACATCATTAGCATTAAAATAAATCTTTCCTGTTCCTGCACCTGGAGATGCAGCAAGACCAGTAGTTACAGGCACATTATTTTTTAATTCATCCTCATCAAAAGTATCATGCAATAACTGATCAAGAGTAGTTGGATCAACCTTCAAAAGTGCCTCTTCCTTAGTAATAAGTCCCTCATTTACCATATCAACGGCAATCTTAAGAGCAGCATGAGCAGTTCTTTTACCATTTCTAGTTTGAAGCATAAACAAATGACCATTTTCAATCGTAAACTCCATATCCTGCATATCCTTATAATGTTGTTCCAAAAGTTTAGAATTTTTTTTAAATTCTTCATAAACATCAGGTAATATTTCCTTTAATGAATCAATAGATTGAGGTGTTCTAATACCCGCAACAACATCCTCACCTTGAGCATTAATTAAAAACTCACCATATAAATTATTTTCACCAGTCGCAGGATTTCTTGTAAACGCAACGCCAGTACCAGAAGTATTACCACGATTTCCATAAACCATTTCTTGTACATTTACAGCAGTACCCCAATCATGAGGAATATCATTCATTCTTCTATAAACTTCAGCTCGCTCATTATTCCAAGATCTAAATACAGCCTTAACTGCCTCCAGAAGTTGAACCTTAGGATCCTGAGGAAAATCATTACCCTTAAGTTCTTTATATAGAGCCTTAAACCTCATAACAACTTCAAACATACCATTAGCATCTAATTCATGATCTAACTTAACGCCATTCTTTTCCTTAACATTAGAAAGAATATCTTCAAACTTATCCCTATCCAACTCATCAACAACATCAGCATACATACCAATAAATCTTCTATATGAATCACAAACAAACCTTGGATCATTAGTTAATTTAATCAATCCACTCGCAACATCATCATTAATACCTAAATTTAAAATAGTATCCATCATTCCAGGCATTGATGCACGCGAACCACTTCTTACAGAAACCAATAAAGGATTACTAGGATCACCAAACTTCTTATTAGTAGCGCTCTCCAATTTAGAAATATAATCCATTATCTCATTAACAATTTCATCATCTATATTTTCATTATTCGTATAATAATTATTACACGCCTCTGTAGTAACAGTAAAACCTCTTGGAACTGGAAGACCTATATTAGTCATCTCAGCAAGATTAGCTCCCTTACCTCCTAAGAGCTCACGCATATCCTTATTACCTTCATTAAATGAATAAACAAACTTCATATTTATTCCTCCTAATTATTCTACTATATAAGTATAACATATTTAAAAAAAAATATAAAGAAAAAAACTATTTCAAAATAGTTTTTTGTACCTGACGTTCTTCAATAAATTTAACACCATAATGTCTCAAATACTGAGTTAACTCTATATAAGAATGCTGTAAATCCTCTAAAGATCCACATACTTTACAATATAAATTAGAAAAACTCATAACTTTATCATATAATTTTTCATAACTTAATGCTCCTTCATTAAAAACATCACTAACTTTAGAATATCCCATCATCCTTAACAAATTAATTGTATTAATAGATAAACCCGATTCTAAAACATCCTTATTAAATAACTTATCTCTATAATTCATATCCATAAATTCTCCTTTTATTTAAATATTATATTATCAATAAATTTTTTTTGTCAAGGAAAATTGGATAAACAACTTAATTATTTCTTTTTCTGCTGTACATAATTTGACAATAAAGCCTTATACTCACTAACTTTTTGAATATCAGAAGCATTCTCACATATAGGATTTAGTTCTTCTAATTTTTTTGCCCACCATACATAATCAATACCATCAACCTGCATAACCTCAGAATAATCAAAATCACCACATAACTTTATAAATAAATCAGCAGTAATATTATCACTAATTTCAAAATTCATTTCACGTATTTTTTTATAATTTTCCTTAACAATTATAATACCATACTTTGTTATCTTTTCATCAATAACATCACACACCTGATTATATAATCTCTTCATATCATCAGTTGTATTAAGATTTACTGAAGCATTCTTTAAAACATTCAAATACTCTACATATAACTTATTACTAATATCATTATTAATAAGAGCATTAGATATAAAAACATAATAATCTTTAAATTGATTAATAGAAATAGAAGTACTCTCTATCCTATCCAAAATTTTCTTAATCTCTAAAAATACCTTTCTTTCCACTTGCATAAATACCTCCTCTATTTTTTTAAAGCCCTAGGATGAGCATTAATAAAAACATGCTTTAACCTTTCATTTGATATATGAGTATAAATAGCAGTAGTCTTTAAATTCTCATGACCCAAAAGTTCCTGCACACTTTTCAAATCTGCACCACCATCCAACATATGAGTTGCAAACGTATGCCTTAAAGTATGCGGAGAAATATTTAACTTTAAAGACGATTTTCTAAGAACATCCTTAACAATTAACTCTACTCTATTTGTCGATAACTGTTTTCCCTTTTTATTAATTAATAAAAACTGATTAGAAATATTACCAGTAAAATACTCCTTAAAAGAACTAAGATATAATTTAATCATTTCCTTAGCATTCTTTCCAAACAAAACAATTCTTTCCTTGTTTCCTTTTCCCAATATATTAATCTGATTATCATTAATTTTAATATCCTTAATTCTAATATTTACAAGTTCAGATACACGTATCCCAGTCGAATATAAAAGTTCAATTATTAACCTTTCCTGTATACCTTCCTTAGTATCAATATCTATCGAATTTAACAATTTTTCCATCTCTTCATAATTTAAATATTTAGGTAGTTTTTTCTCCTTCTTAGGATTTGAAATCAAAGTCATTGGATTATTAGTTATCGTTTTTTCTTTTATATTGTATTTAAAAAATGATCTAAGGGCAGATATTTTTCTTGATACTGATGTTGCTTCATATTTATTGTCATGTAGATAGCTTAAATATTTTCTTATTGTGTTATAGTCTATATTTTTTATATTTATTATTTTGTTTTCTTTAAGATATTTGTCAAAGAGTTCTAAGTCTTTTTCATAACTTATTATTGTTTTTTTTGAATATCCTTTTTCATATTCTAAGTATTCTATAAATTTTTCTATTAGTTTTTCCATATTTCCACCCTAGTATAATTATAGACTTTTTATTTTTTTATGTCAAAAAAATCCTCCTTAATTGGAGGACTATTATATTATTTTAATTCATGTTTACATAATTTAATTTGAAGGATAACCTGTTGTAACAGTAACATTACCGGCATCATTATTTATTGTTCCTGTTTCAAATGCCTCATCAGACATATACCAATTACCACCTACTATATTTTTCCAATTAAAGCTTCTACCAGTATTATTATAAATTGTTGTTAAGTTTGGATTGCTCGCAAATGAGTTTTCTGTTGCAGTGTGTTTAGCAAATGCAAAATTGCCAATTGTAGTTACACTATTTGGTATTACAACATATGTTAAATTGTTACCTGAAAATGCATCATCGCCAATTGTAGTTACACTATTTGGTATTTCAATACTTGTTAATTTGTTATATGAAAATACCCAATCATTTATTATTGTTATGCTATTTGGTATTGTTACGCTTGTCAATTCATTACCGCCAAATGCAGAAGCATCTATCGTTGTAACACTATTTGGTATTTCAATACTTGTTAGCTTGTTACCGCCAAATGCATTAAATTGTATTGAAGTTACACTATTTGGTATTGTTACACTTGCTAATTGATTTTCGTAAAATGCATCAACGCCAATTGTAGTTACAGTTAATTTACCATTTTTTCCTGTTAATTGTGATGGTATATTAACATCTAATAATTTACCTTCTGTATTGTATTCATTATGCCCAGAATGTGATCCTGGTGAATCAGGAACAAAAATCACTTCAGCTCCACATAAATATTTATCTAAAGTAGCTGTACCATCTCCGTTATCACTAAATTCAAAGCACTCTTCACTTTTTGGTCTACACCAACTATCTATTGTTACTTGTGATACAAAATCTTCTACATCAGAATAATCAATGACTCCATCAATAAGAGCATCATTCAATGACCTTCCTTCGACTTGTTCGCCTGCACATAAATTAGAAACATCCTCTATACATCCTGTGTCAGTGCCACAACCCCATAATCCTGTAAAATATGTTTCACACGCCTCTTGCTCTGCAATTGTGTAATTATATACTTCATATAAATATTCATCACTAGAACATGTTGTTGCGACTGCAGGACCATTACAATTTCCTTTTTCAGTACTTGATGGATTTCCGTTTGTATCAAATGTAACCTTATAATCCCCTATTGTTAGGCATCCACCATCTAATACATTATTTGTATAATGAAGATTTCCGTTTAATGGTTTTGTACCTGATAAAGGTATTTCAATATTGTTTAATTTTCCATTTGATATTGTATAATTTCCGTTTAGTTTATAATTACTATCTTCTTGTAATTTTGATACGTACCACTTATTTACTGAATCTTTAAAGCCGTATGCTGAATCTCTTGCTGCTCCCTTGCTAGATTCTTCAATTATATTTAATATAATTGGTACTGTTATTACTGCTATTATTGCGAGTATTACTATGATCGCTAAAAGTTCAATCAATGTAAATGCATTTTTCCTTCTCATATTGCTCTCTCCTATTCTATATTAATTATATAAAAAATAGTGTTCTTTGTAAAGTACTATTTTTAAATGTTATATGTTAAAAAATCCTCCTTAATTGGAGGATTTTCTATATCATATCTTCTAACTTATCGTCCATCTTATTCATCATATTGGACATTTTTTTCATCAATGGTTTACTATATTTTTGGTATGCTATAACTGATAGACCACCAAGTCCCATTAACATCATGGTTTTAGCCATTTTCATAATATCACCTCGCTAGAAGAATTCGTATATAATTTCTTATATACACTAATAGTATTATCAATTTACTAATTATTATTCAAAAATTTTTTTAAATTTTCCTCTAACGACGTTTTCCTTATATATTCATTAGTATTATTAATACTATATAAAAATGCATCTTTCTCACCCAATATTATTAACTTTCTTTTAGCGCGTGTAATACCAGTATATATCAATTTTTTATAAAGCATTCTCTTATAAGTTCTAGAAACAGGAAGAATAACAATATCAAATTCACTACCTTGTGACTTATGTATACTTATTATAAAACCATGTTTAATCTTATTAAAATCTTTAGGTAAATACTTTACTAGATTACCATCATAATCTACATATATTTCATTCTTTTTAGATTCAGAAATATTAGCTGGAATTATCTCCTGTATTACGCCAATGTCACCATTAAACACATTTTCTTCAGGCATATTCACAAGTTGTAATATTTTATCATTTTCTCTAAAAATAACCTCACCATATTCTATCTCTCTCTTACAATCATCATAAGGATTAAAAACTTCCTGAAGAGTCTTATTTAATTCATCTATACCAGTCAATCCCTTATACATTGGTGCCATAACCTGAAATTTTTTATAATTATAACCTTTTTCTTGTATCTGCATAGAAATATTAATTAAACTCTGCTTAATATTCGCAGTATCACATTCCAAAAACGTATAATCAGACTTTTTCTCAGTAAAATTATTACTTAGTTCATCATTTCTTATTTCTTCTGCTAGTTTATTAATATATGAATCCTCTTTTTGCCTATAAAGAATTGTTAATTTTATTGTTTTAATAATTTCAGAATTAATTAAATCCTTTAAAATTTGCCCTGGACCAACACTTGGTAATTGGTTATCATCACCAACCAACACTAATTTAATATTATCAGTAAGTCCCTTAAATAAACTAGCCAAAAGATTTATATCAATCATACTAACTTCATCAATTATTATTAATTTTTGTTTAGCCTTATCATACTCATTAACCTGAAATTCATTTTTTTCCTTATTCCATTTTAAAAATCTATGAATAGTACTTGCAGGAAGTAAAGTTGATTCTGATAAACGTTTTGCTGCTCTTCCAGTTGGCGCTAGTAATGCTATTTCATCCTCAGGATTCTTTTCTATTTTATTCAAATCTTGATATAATCTAGTTATTCCCTTTATAATTGTAGTCTTACCAGTTCCAGGTCCACCAGTAATTATAATAATATTTTCCCTCAAAGCACTCTTTATTGCTTCCTCTTGCTCTAAATTATAATCAATATTAGAATACTCTTCAAGCCTTAAAATATCATCCTCTAACGTTTTATACTTTGATTTCTTTCTTTCACTAAGTATTTTAATCTTCTTTATTATTTCCAATTCAGAATCAAATATTTCCTTTAAATAATACTTTTCATAATCAGTAATTATTTTATATTCATTTATTAAATCTTTTATATAACTCTTAAATATATTTAAATCAAGTTCTTCTTTTAAATATTTTATAAGATTATCATATATTTCATCAATCGTTAAATACGTATCACCATTCTTATATGTTATAAATTTCATTATATAAATAATACAAGCCTTTACTCTATTTTCATCAAATCTATCTACTCCAGAAGATAACGCTATTTCATCTATTTTTACAAAAGATATATTATCAGTTTTATCAAGTATTTTATATATATTACTTTCTATTTGATTAATCGTATTATCCTTATATAAGTTATATATTTCTAATGCATCCTGCATAGCGAACCCTAATTCAGTTAAAAACACAATTGTTTTATGACTTTTCTCGTATGTATTTAATGTATTATATATTATATCCGCTTTTTTTTTGGTAAGTTTTGGTATTAAAGATAAACAAGATCTATCTTCAAGAATTTGATCCAAACAATCATTACCAAGTATAATTACTATATTTCTAGCTAATTTTTCACCAATTCCTTTAAATAAATCACTAGATAAAAACTCAACCAAACCTTCAGTATCACTTGGCTTTAATCTTTCATATTCTGATACATTATATTGATATCCATACTTAGGATGCTCAACTAATTCACCATAAAATATATAATTATCATCAGTCTTCAATTCCGCAAAATACCCTGTAATTGTTAATGTTCTATTAATAAATATTTCTACTTCTTCATCATTTGTATCCGTTACTTTAAATATACCAATTATATATCCTTTTTCGCTTTCATATATGCTTTTTTTATATATTCCTTTTATATACTTCTTCACGACAATCACCTAAATAATTATAGCATACATCCGTTCTCTATTCAATATTTATAGTAGTTTCATCAATTAATTTATAATCATTATATTTTAGTTCTCTAACAAGTTTAAATAAAGCTATATCCTTTTCTTTTGCTTCTATCATAATATCAACATCTTTATTTTCTTTTTTTAATATATTTGTTAGTTCTATAAAGTCATTTATATCTATATAGTCGTGGTGTGATCTAAATTCCTTATTATTTTTTTTAGATGATATATGCATTTTAGGAATTTTTCCATTCCAAGTATTAATTATATCCCTTATATGTTGTTCTAAAGGTTCTACTCTATTGCATTTATAATGATGATAATCCAATACCATAGGAATACCAAGTATACTACATATTTTTAAAACATCTTCGACTTTAAATACCTTATCATCATTCTCTAAAATAATCATGTTTTGTGATTCAATATCCAATTTTCTAAAATTATTTATAAACCTTGTAATACTTCTTTCTATTCCAAAAGCACCACCACCTATGTGAAGTATCATGTATGATTCTATATTCATCGTTTTTAACATATTTTTATAAAAATTGATTATATTAATAGTGGAGTTAACAATGTTAGGATTTGTACTGTTTAAGACACAGTATTCATCTAAATGGATATCAACTCTTAAACCATTATCATTTATTATTTTTCCTATAAATGTTAGTCTATCTTTAAATATATCTAGTAAATCAAACTTTACATTTGGATGAGTTGCTAGTGGTATTATTTTTGATGACATTCTATAAAAATGAATATTATTTTTAATATTATATTTTAATATTTCTTCTAAATTATTTAGATTTTTATTTGTTATCTCTACTAATTTTTCTTCCTTATTTTCTAATAATTCATAATTTGTATACGTTATTGTATGTGAAGACGTTATATCAAGTGTCTTAGAAATACATGCATATCCTAGTCTAATATTCATTTTATCACCCTTATTATTATTTTCTGAAAGGAGAGTTTTTATGAGTTTAAAAAAATCAAGAGTTATTGCTTGTATTGGTACAATCATTTTAGCTTTTATTTTTCATTTTGCTTATGAGATGTTACCTAATTTTTTATTTTCTATATTTTTTCCAGTGAATGAGAGTGTTTGGGAACATATGAAGATGCTTTATAGTTCAATTGTATTTTATGGGATAATTGATTATTTTTTAAATAAGAAGTATAACATTGGGTATAATAACTTTTTTATGAATTTATTTGTTTGTTCAGTATCCAGTATTATTATTTATTTAGCTATATTTTTACCCCTATATTACAGTATTGGTGAGTCTATGTTTATTTCTATTGGCGTTATGATTATAACTTTTATTATTGTGTATGTACTTAGTTATTTTATTTTAAGTCTTGATGATAAAGATTATAATTTCTTATGGGTTATTTTAATTATTTTTGGTTATGTAATATTCACTTATTTAACATACAATCCAATTAAAACTCAATTATTTTTTGATACTCATCATGAAGTTTATGGAATTAAAAAATAGAGAGACTTTTATAGTCTCTCTAATCTATATATAAACGCTAAAGCGATAGCGTTGCCAAAGAAATATTTGGCTCATTATTAATATATGTATATATTTATTTTATATTCAATATATTATATTCTTATAGTTTTATTTTGTGAAAAAAAGAACTATCTTATTGATTATTCTTTTTTTCTTAAACTATTTTATTCTTAAAATTCAATTTTACCTGGTATTTCATTAATCCAGTTAATAATATCACTTTTCATTTCTTCTGTTAAATACTCTACATTAAATTTATTATGTTTTTCTGAACCATGGAAATCAGTTCCTGCACTTATTAATAGATTATTTTTCTTAGCATATTCATATAGATACTTTACTTCTTCTTCATCTTTTGGTTCGTTTGATATTTCTATTCCATCTACATATTTAGAACACTTATCTAGTATTTCATTAACATCTATTCCTTTTGCGTATTTATAAGGATGCGCTAAAAACATTTTACCTTTATTTTCATGAATTATTTTACTTAATTCCTCAATTGTAGGCCACACAATATTCAATTACAAACTTATTTTCTCTTTTGCAAATTAGAATTCCAATAGTACAATTATTACTTACTTCTTTTATGTTCTTATCTATATAATTCATATACTTTTGTACTTGCGAGATATACTCAACTTTAAATTCTGTTACTTTTAATTCAACTACTACATAACAATTGTATTTTATATTAAATAGTAATAAATCAATATAGTTATTTCTATCTCCTATTTTAATTTTATATTCACTGCCTATAAAACTAAATGAATTACCAAGTTCTTTCATGAATGATTCAATATCTTCTAATATTAGATGATGCAATGCCTTTTCAGTAGCTATTTCTATATTATTCTTATTTCTAATTAATATAGGATTTGGAACTAAATCTTTTACTTCAATTTTATCCTCAGTTATAAGTTTATTTTTTGTTTCTAATGGCAATCTATTATATTCTCTACTTTTAATTTTTTCTCTTAAACTACGTACATCAATATGCTGATTAACGCATAGATTAAAATAATATAACATTTCATCTTCATTTTTTATAGGTAATAACTCAGTATAATGACTCCAACTTAATTTGGTCGACAATGTCGACCATTTTCTATCACAAAACTTTCTATAAAATTGCCTCATTCTTCTAAGAGTTCTTTCGTTATATTTTTTATTAACTTCTTTAATTAGTTTTTCAGAATAATCTTTAATGATTTTCTCACCATAATGGTTTCCTGCCTCATTCAATATTTTTCCATTTTTATAATATGTTTCTACTCTATGTTTTTCTTTTGAATAATCCTTAATTTTTGAATAAGTTTCATCGTCTATTAAATTATTCTTTATTTCATCATAATATTTATCCCGCATACTTACTCCTTCCTATGGACTACAAGTCTCAACCTGTAATTTATTATTTTTAATCTTAAACATAATACTTCCATCTTTATCTGTTCTATATATTTTTGAATCTTCTAAATTATCTAACGCTTCTTTATTTGGATGTCCATATCTATTATTCTTTCCAACACTAATAATTGAATACTTTGGATTAATTGTATCTATAAATTCTTTACTACTACTTGTTTTACTTCCATGATGTCCTGCTTTTAAAACATCTACATCTGGTAGATTGTATTTAGAAAGTATTTCTTTTTCAGTTGTAGTTGATGCATCTCCCATAAACATAAATTTATAACCATTTAGTTCTGTATAAATAACGTTACTATTATCATTTTCATTATCATATTCCTTAGTCTGTAAAAAATATAATTTATTCTTATCAATATTTAACTCTTTAATACATGAGTAATAAGGGATCTTCTTTTTATCTAATACTTTAACTAATTCTTTTTCGAGAGTCTTAAATGTTCCACAATTAAATATAACTTTTTCTACTTTAAAATTATTAACTAAATTAATAGCCTCTCCCATGTGGTCGAAATCCCCATGTGTTAAAATTAAATAATTAATTTTTTTTATTCCGAGTGATTTTAGGTATGGAATTGTACTACCTTTTACTATAGAAAAATTACTGTTTCTTATACCACCTGTATCTATTAGTATTGTTTTGTTTATATTTAATAATATAGAATCTCCTTGTTTTACGTCTAAGTATGATATTTCTTTAGGATTTATTACTAATCTTATATTTGTATGTATCGTTATTAATAGTAACAAAGGTATTATATTTCTAATTTTTTTATTCTTAAGTCCTATTATAAATAATATAATTATTAAATAATAAAATATAATTATGTACCATGGTATATGTGATAAAATAATTTTTATATTTAGTTTTTCTAATATTATAGATAATTCTTCTAATATATTAATTGATATTTGAAAAATATTATCAAACGGTTTTATTATTAATGTTATTATGGATAATGGAAAAACAATAAATGACACAAAAGGAACAAATATTAAATTAATTAAAGGGGTTACTACATTTATTTCATGAAAATTATTAATTGATATTGGAATACTTACTACAAATGATATTAGACTTATAATAAATAATTTTAATAAATAATTTTTATAGTTATTAATTATACTAGACGATAATATTAAAGATCCACTTATTATAAAACTAAATATAAAACCTATATTATAAATATAAAATGGATTATATAATATTAGTATTATTAAATCAATCATTAATAAATATATTGCCTTTATATCTAATTTTAAAAACCTATTAATTGTAAGTAATATATACAAGATTAAAACCCTTAATATTGAAGGTGAATAATTAGTAAGAAATGCAAAAAATATAAAAAATATAATTATAATTAAATACTTTATTTTTTCATTTAATCTTTTTAAAATAAATAATAATATACCAGCAAACAAAGATAAATGCATTCCAGACACTGCGAACAAATGACTTATACCATTTGACTGATAAGTATTCCTAATATCAGTATCAATATCATTATTATCACCCAATAAAAAAGTTTTCAAATAATTACATGATTTATACTTTCCTATATGATTAACTAAACTATTTTTAATTTTATATTTAATACTTTTATTTTCGCTTAAAAATTTAACACTGTCTGCCTTTATAATAAAATTAATCTTTTTACTTTTTAAATATTTTTTATAACTAAACAAATTAGGAAAAGTATTACCAACTGGTTCCTCTACTTTTCCTTCTATTTTAACAATATCACCTAATTTAAAAACATTTTCTCCTTTATATGTAACTAGTATTCTATATTTTGTTTTTAACTCTATCTGTAAATATTCATCCTTTTCCTTTATATCAGTTATTATTCCAATTACTACATTGTTTATTTTTTCAAATTTATCTATCTTTATTCTTATATATGTGATGCCTAATGTTAAAAACAAAGATATTATAATTATTTTATATAGTAATATATTCTTTAAATTTTTCAAAAGTAGATTCACCTATACCACTTATATTTTTAAGTTCTTCAATATCTTTAAAGCCACCATTTTTCTCACGATACTCTATTATCGCTTTTGCCTTAGATTCACCTATACCAGGAATTGTTTGTAACTCCTCTAAAGACGCAGTATTAATTGATACTTTATTATCAGGTGACGCAGTATCTTTTGAAGACTTTGCTTCCTTTGAATCCGATACATCTGCTTTTTTCATACAAGCATCATTTATTGTATCAGGACAAGAACACTCTTTTTCTATATATTTAATTACCGTCTGAGTAGTAGTTAAATCTTTTTTAAGTTTTTCTATCTCATACTTATTATATACAATTATCACCATTTCATCAGTTAAATTTTTACTTAAATTTAAAAGAGTTGTATCCGCATTTTCAGTTAAATCACCTGATACCTTTATCGCATCATAAACCCTACTACCCATATTTAGTTCATATACTCCAGGTTTATTTACTTCTCCCTTAATATCAACTTTTATTTTTTTTATTTCTTCCTTTGGTTCTTCTTTTACTACTTCAATTGATTGTTCTATAGGTTCTTCTATTATTTCTTCCATACTTGAATCTTTTTGCATTACAAAGACTACAATTGCAATTAAAATTAATAATATAATTACATATTTTCCATACTTTATTATTTGTTTCATTTTATTCCTCCTTCTAGGCATCTATATTTATCCTACGATATAAATTTAAAAATTCCTAAAAAAAAGAATAAAATTTTCATTTTATTCTAAATTCAACTTATTTTCTAAATTTTTCTTTGTAAGAATATAATATATTATACCTATAACTAATGATGTTCCCATAGCAATTATTAACATAATATTCAATATACTTGATTCCGGTATTGTTTCATTCAATGCATCAACATATTTATTATTTAATAATATTGGTAAATATATTACAGTTGTTATTACCTGTGTAATATTATAAATAACTACCCCATATATTATTGAATACAATAATTTATTAGTAGAATGCCTTTGACCAAATGATATTGATACAAAAATTAATAATGTATTTGTTATCTGCCCTATTAACACCGTTAACACTACTAAAAATGATGTAAATTTATAATCTTGTAATCTTTCTATAACTAATTTAATAACATCAATTATCTTTGTTGGATCTAAATTAACTGTTATTGTTAGTGTTACTAAAGTAACTATTAATGATAAAAACTCCATTACTATTAATGACGTTAGTTTCGATATTATTATACTATTTTTACTTACTGGAAGTGTATGTAACAAATACCCCTCATCCTTTACAGTTTGTCTATAAAAATTAACTATCCCAATTATAAATGTTATAAATACTATCCCAATACAAACCAATATTGACAATCCTGTTATTAACGCCATCGGTACTCTAAATATTGGTGTTATTTTACTTATTCTTATAAATAAATTAGATAAAATTGATAAAATAAGTGAAATTCCATATACTGGTAACAGTGTATGTAATAGTGTTTTAAAGTCATATTTTAATAGTTTTTTTAGCATTTAAATTCCTCCCTAAATACCTGATCAATTGTTTGATTTCTTTCTGTTCTAATATTATCCGCTTTATCATTCAATGTAATTTTTCCCTTATTAATAAAAATTACATTATCAAGTATCGATTCAATATCTTGAATTAAATGTGTAGAAATTATCATACTTGCATTATCATCAAAATTACTTAATATTGTCTCCAATATATAATCTCTACTTGCAGGATCAACTCCACCAATTGGTTCATCCAATACATATAAATCTGCTTTCCTACTCATTACTAATATTAATTGAACTTTTTCCTTTGTTCCCTTTGACATTGTTTTAAGCTTGTCATCTAAATTAATATTTAATTTTTTTAACAAACTGAGCGATTTTTTTCTATCAAAATTATCATAAAAATCTTCAAAATAATCAAGTAATTCTTTTACCTTAAAATTCATATTTAAATAAGTTCTCTCAGGTAAATATGATATTATTTTTTTACTTTCTATACCTGGAGTAATACCTTTAATCTTTATTTCTCCACTTGTTGGTGTTAATAAATTATTTATTATTTTTATTAGTGTAGTCTTACCTGAACCATTAGGCCCAAGCAATCCATAAATTTTTCCTGGTTCAATTGTTAAACTAATATTTTTCAATGCTTCTTTTTTACCATACAATTTAGTTAAATCTTTTATTTCTACCAAATTCATTTTAATTCTCCTTTTCATTAATTATCTCTAAAATTTTATTTTTATCCATATTTAACTCTCTCATATAATCCATAAATTCATCAATTTTTCTATTAATTAATTTACTCTTTTCTTTTTCAATTAATCTTTTATTATCAGTTATATATTTACCACTTGTTCTCTTAGTTATTATCAATCCCTGTTCTTCTAGTTCTAAAAGCGCACGATTTATTGTATTAGGATTAATTTTAAGTTCTAGTGCAAATTCTCTAACTGACTTAATTTTTTCTCCAGGTTTATATTTATTTGTTATTATATTGAGTTTTATTTGATCTTCTATTTGAATATAAATCGGTATATTTTTATTAAAATCCATATTACCTCCTTTGTATTAATTAACTAATACAGTTATACAATATATTTTTAATTTTGTCAAGAAAAAAATGAATTAATTATTTCTTAATTCATTAATTGCATCTTTTATATTAGATACTCCAACAATCTTTATATTATATTTTTTCTCATTTTTAACTTTTAAAGCCTCATCATAATTTTCACCATTTGGAACAAGAAAAATATCAGCCTTATTTTTCACCGCTCCAATTAATTTATACTTAACACCACCAATTTCACCTACATTTCCTTCAATATCTATTGTACCAGTTCCAACAATCTTCTTTCCTTTAGATAAATCCTCACCAGTTAAATAAGAATACGTAGTAAGAGCCATCATCATTCCACCTGATGGTCCAGATTCCCTTGCTTTATAGTCAATATCAATCTTATGATTTGAATCAATTTCAAATATTTGACCTAACGCAATACCTATTATTATTTTACCATTATAATCTATAAACTCAGCAGTTCGAATATATTCTTTATTATTATTAATTACCTTTAACTGAATTGTTTTTCCATCTTGCTTACCTATAGATTGTAGTTCTTTTATATCATCTATTTTAATACCATCTGCCTCTACTATTTGATCTCCAACTTTTAAATTTGTCTTCGCCTCTTTTAATATTTGTGTTACATACACCTTATTATTTTTTATTTTAAATTCTTCATTTGATTCCTTAAATCCCACATATAAAGCATTTGATAATGCTTCTTTTAGACTTAATTGATCTCTAAATTCAGCATCAGATTCCGTTTCATTATCATAAACTACATCTTCTCTTTTTATTAAATCCCAATCCTTATTTATTTTAGCGATTATGTATGTAGGAATTGTTGCACGCATTTCTGATACATATGCAAAATTCAATGTACCATTTAGTTTATTTATTTCATCTATCTTTATTCTTTCTGATATATTTATTATTCCTCCTGGGGTATCTATATAAAACGGTAATTTATAAGTCATTGTTACAAATAATATTAAAATTATTAATAAAAATTTATACTCTTCTTTTATATATTTTTTTATTTTTTCATATATTTTATTAAGCATAAAATCAATCCTTTCTTTTTAATACTATCTTTATATGGTGAAAAATATGAGAAAAATTTTAATAAGTATAATGATAATGTCTGTTCTAATATTTGTTTCATTTGAAATATTAACATCATCAGAATCAATTATGAAAACGATTGGTTTCTCATTTGGTGTGTGGAAAAATAATATATTTCCTTCTTTGTTTCCATTTTTTGTTTTATCACACATACTTATTAATTATGGTTTTGTTGAATTAGTAGGTGAATTATTTAAACCATTTATGAAACTATTTAAGTTAAAAGGAGTTAGTGCGTTTGTATTTATTATGAGTATAATCAGTGGTTTTCCAAGCAACGCAAAATATGTTCGTGAATTATACATTTCTGGTTTAATTAATGAGTATGAAGGATCTAAAATACTTACATTTACTCATTTTTCTAATCCTCTTTTTATATTAGGTACTGTTTCTATAATGTTTTTAAATAATAAAGAGGTTGGTATTTTGATTTTGTTTTGTCATTACATTGGAAATATTATTGTAGGCTTTCTTTTTAGAAATTATTATATAAGTCAAAATGACGATGATTCTGTATCTTTTAAAAAAGCTATTTTAGAGATGCATAAAAAAAGGATATCAAATAACAAAAGTTTTGGTGAAATTGTTAGTGAAGCATTATTAAATGGAATAAATACTTTGTTACTTATATTTGGTGTTGTAACATTCTTTTTAGTAGTTACTACTATAATTGATAATAATATTGGTTTACCTCGTTATTATCAAAGTATTTTAAATGGAATTTTTGAGATGACTCAGGGTCTTAAGTATGTGAGTCTACTTGATATTCCTTTAAAGATTAAGGGCACACTTTCTGTTTTGTTTATTTCTTTTGGTGGATTATCTGTACATATGCAGATACTTAGTATTTTAAGTGATACTAAGATTAAGTATTTTCCTTTTTTAGTTGCAAGAGTTATACATTGTTGTATTTCTTCTTTAATCTTTTATTTTTTATTTGATTACTTTTGTTTATTTATTTAATAAAGCGTACCCAAAGGTACACTTTATTCTATTGTAGATTCAATATTTCCATCTGTTATTGTTAGACTTGTTATATCTGTAAATGTACTTATTCCTGGAAGTGAGATTTCTTCGTATTCTGGGTCAATCAATACATAATAAGCAATTAAAGGTGTTCCTGCATTATATTGTTCAGTTGTC
This sequence comes from uncultured Caryophanales bacterium, assembly GCA_946624985.1. Classification (GTDB taxonomy): domain Bacteria; phylum Bacillota_I; class Bacilli_A; order RF39; family UBA660; genus UBA3631. Next base: position 18,936 of record CAMOSQ010000013.1, read on the forward strand.
CATGCATTCATATCTGTATCGATTGGAATACGGAATGATAAGTATGGAGGATTTGAGGCACCATATGGATAATATCTTAATGTGTCATTTTTGTTATATGCCGAATTAGACCCTAATGGAAAATGTGTACAAAATCCTACTGAATTTCCAATTATTATATTATCAGGATAACTACCTAATATACTATTGTTTGCCCAGTAAGTTCCTTTTGTTGTTTCTGTATTATTTGCTACCCAACTAGGTGTATTTGGTCCACTAAACGACTCACTTCCTGTAAAAGTGTATTTTTTAATATATCTTACTATAACATTGTTTTCATAGTCTATATAATCACATATATCATTCGCACACATTAATGGGTCATGTCCTTGCACGTTTATTGTTGCGAGTGTTGTATCATTTTGTTTTATGTAGATATTTCCTGTTGCTCCTAGACCAGTATATGTTACAGGATTTTCCATTGTTGGAGTATTCTCTGATGAAGGTACTGTTATTCCATTTATTTTATAGTTATAGTTTGTGTTATTTGCGACTGTTTGATTATTATATGGGTATACTATATTAATACCAAAGTTTGTGTCTTTTATTTGATCATTATATATAGGGACATTGATGTTTACTATTTTATTTTGTTCTGATGTTCCATCAAAGTCTATTATTATATTTCCAAAGTTAGTATAGCTATTTAGTTTTACTATGTAGTTGTCATATTTTATTGTTTTATTTTCTTCATCTATTTCTAGATTTTTTACTATTCCATCGCTATAGGTGAAACTTATACATTTTTCCATATTTATACATGAATCAATGCTTACAATTTGTTTTTCGTTTAGATCACTATATATTTTATTTGTCATTAGATATTGTTTGTTTAATAATTCTGTTTTTATTCCTGATGATGAATAAATTTCTTTCAAATTTATAATTAATTGAAACAATATAATAATTATTATCGATGATAGTGTAAATGCTGATAACATTTCAACTACCGTAAATCCTTTATTTTTCATGTTTCACCTCTAATATCTAGCCATATCGGCTTGATAGTTTCTTA
>CAMOSQ010000014.1 GCA_946624985.1 uncultured Caryophanales bacterium
AAAATAGAAAAAAATTTAAAATAAAATATATTGGCTCCACTAAGTACTTGAAAAAGTACTTTTTAAATATTTACTAACACAAACAAATGTATTATAATATACATAGGTGAAACACATGGAACGAATAATTATGCACATTGATGTAAACAATGCATTTCTATCCTGGACAGCACTTTATCTTTTAAAAAATGGTTCAAAATATGATATAAGAAATTCATACGCTGTAATAGGAGGAGATGAACAAACAAGATCAGGAATAGTACTAGCTAAATCAACTCCAGCAAAACGCCTAGGAGTAGTAACAGGAGAAACCCTTTATAGCGCAAGAAAAAAATGTAGAGTACTAAAAACATATGAACCTAACTTTAAATTCTATAGTGAAATGTCAAATAAAATGTTTAACTTAATAAGTAAATACACACCAGACATAGAAATCGCAAGTATTGATGAATGTTACTTAGACTATACAAAAATAAAATCAATGCAAGGAGATCAATTAGAATTCGCAAAAAAACTACAAAAAGAAATATATGATGAACTAGGCTTTACAGTAAATATTGGAATAGCCAATAATAAACTATGTGCAAAAATGGCATCAGACTTTACAAAACCATATAAAATACACACACTATATGATAATGAAATACAAGAAAAAATGTGGCCTCTAGAAGTAGGAGAACTATTTGGAATAGGTAAAAAAACAGTACCTAAACTAAATAAAATAAATATATTCACAATAAAAGATCTAGCTAATTCAAAAAGAGAAGAATTATATAAATACTTTAAAAACCAATCAGAATCAATGATTAATTGGGCAAATGGAATAGATAATTCGCCAGTAATAAGTAAGCCTAGAATTCCAAAAGGAATAGGAAATGAAATAACACTAGACCATGATGTAACAGACATAAAAGAACTATATAAATATTTATTATTTTTATCAGAAAAAGTAGGACAAAGAATTAGAAAACAAAATAAATATGCGAGAGTTATAGTAGTAATACTAAAAGACAATAACTTTAAAAAATACTCACATCAAAAGAAACTACAAACACCTACAAACAATAATGAAGAAATATATAATATGGCAAAAATAATACTAAGAGAAATATATGATGATGAAAAAATAAGACTAATAGGAATAAGACTAGATAACTTAACAGATAAAAAAATAAAGCAGGTCTCAATATTTGATAAAATAGAAGAAGAAAAAAACATAGATGAAGTAGTAGATAAACTAAATAATAAATATAAAAACATTATAAAAAAAGCAACACTTATAAACACAAAAACAAGACGAGAATAAACTCGTCTTATTTTTTTTCTTTAAAAGCATTAACAATTCCATCAACATAATCATCCTGGTTATCAACTAACTTATTTAAATCAGGCCAATAATTAATATATCCAAGTTCAAGTAAATATGCCTCAGCCCCAACATTTGATAAATAATAATTATTCTTACCAATATCCTTATTTCGTCCATCAATATAAGCACCAGTAGCTATCCCACCAGTTTCTCTTATCATAAAATAATAATTAGTATCAGTACTTATAGGATATGGTTTATAACCTTTATTATGAGCTTCACTAATAGAAGACTTAACATCCTCACTTGTAAAAGTTCTAACATATACACCACGATCAACATTAAAAGCCTCATTATGAGAATATGTAGTATTCGCACTATTAACAATATTAGAAGCTAAACTAGATGCAAAATCAAGATTTGCCTTATTAGGAGCATACACCTCAACACCTCCATACCTCATTTTAGAATCAGAACTATTAAGATGAATAGAAATAAAATATTTAGCCCCTACATCATAAGGTAAACTAGTTCTACTATTAGAGCCATATGGAGAAGGAAAAGTATCATCAATACGAGTTAAAATAGATTTAAGTCCAATAGAATCAAACTTCTTCATAAGCTTTAAAGCAATCTCTAAATTCAATTCAGCCTCAGTATAAGAAGAAAAAGAAGCACCAGGATCCTCACCACCATGTCCAGGATCAATAACAACATCATAATAATTATCAGGAAGCTTTTTATCCTTAACAGAAACATACATATAATCTTTATCAGACTTAAAAAATTTAATACTAATTAAATTATTCCTATCATTCTTTGTAACAGTATAATAAGAAATATCATTATAATCTGTATCATTCCTTAAACTATAATACTTAACTTCATCACCATAAATAACCTTAATAAAAACTAAATAATCATTAATAGGAATATCATCCAAATAAATACCATCATTAATGAACGTTGAAACAAAAAACTTACCATTATTATAATTTAAATCATAAGATAATTCATTATCTAAACTCTTAAAAACCAACTTAATATCAGAATAATTAGAGAGATCTATTGAACCAGATATATTCATATGAGTTCCATATATATAATACTTATCAACAATCGCATATAAATTAACATCATCAAGCAGTGTATAAATATCATTTTTATTAAAATTAAAATATATAAAAATTCCAATTGAAATTAAAAATATAAATAATAAAAACTTTTTCAATATAACCACCATAATAATTATAGCACTAAATAAAAACAATTATAACAATACAAAAACTTTATTAATTATTATTTTTATGATATAATTAACTAGGCTTTTTTAATCTGAAGAAAGGAGTTATAATGAGTAAAATAAAAATATTTGCTTTAGGTGGACTAAACGAAGTCGGAAAAAATATGTATGTCGTAGAAGTTGATAACGATATTTTCGTATTCGATGCTGGCCTAAAATATGCAGATGATAAAATGCTAGGAGTAGATTATATTATTCCTAATTATGATTATTTAAAAGATAACAAAAAAAGAATAAAAGGTATATTTATAACACACGGACACGATGCCCAAATGGGTGCCTTATCAGATATACTAATAGACCTAAAAAATATAAAAATATTTGGAGCAAAATTTACACTTGATATAATAAAAAATCAATTAAAAGAAGATAATATAAAGACGGATAACTTAATTGAAATAAAACCACATAAAAAAATAAACTTTGGAAATAATAGTATTTTTCCAATTAGTCTAACACACTCTGTACCAGATGCAGTTGGATATGTATTATATACACAAGACGGCGCTATATTCTATACAGGTAACTACGTATTCGATCCAACAATGAGAGGATCATACGAAACAGATATTGGAAAATTAGCTTATGTTGGTAAACAAGGTGTATTATGCTTATTAAGTGAATCAATATATGCAGAAAAAAAAGGATTTACATCTCCAAACCATCGTATATCATCAATAATAAACGAAACACTAAATAACAATAGTGGAAGAATACTATTTAATATATTTCAAGCACAATTATATAGGATACAAGAATTATTTAATGAAATAATGAAAACAAACAGAAAAATAGTTATAATGGGTAAAACATTAGAATCATTAATATATAATTCAATAGAAAACGGATATGTAAAATTCGACAAAACAAGAATTGGAAACATACATCAAGTAAATGATCCAAATATAGTAGTAATAATATCAGATGAAAGAGAAAAACCATTTTCAAATATAAAAAGAATAATTAAAGGATACGACAAATTTATTACATTAACAGAAAAAGATACAGTAATATTTGCATCTCCAGTATACGATGGAATGGAAAAAAGCTATACAAAAGTATTAGATGACATTTCAAAAATTGGTTCAAATATAATTACAATTCCAAATAAAAAATATCTATCACACCATGCATCAAGTGAAGACCTAATGATGATGCTAGAACTTATGAATCCAAAATACTACTTTCCAGTAATAGGTGAATATAGACATCAAGTCGCAAACAAAGAAGCTGCGTTAAAAGTTGGTATGAACGAAGAAAATATAATATTAAAAACCAATGGTGAAGTCGCAACCATAATAAATGGAGAACTAAAACAAACAGAAGAAAAAATAAAAGTAGATGATATATTAATAGATGGAAAAACAGTAGGAGATATTGGAGAACTTGTTATAAAAGATAGAGAATCATTAAGCGAAAATGGAATTGTTATTGTAACAGTAACACTTGATAAACAAACAAAACAAATACTTGCAGGACCAGAAATATTAACACGAGGATTTATATTCGTAAAAGATAACATTGATTTGATTAAAGAAGCACAAAATATTTCACTACAAGTAATTGAAAATAATATAGAGCCAAACTACGTTGACTTTAATAAAATAAAAATGGAAATAAGAGATAGAGTAGGAAAATATTTATACGAAGAAACAGAATGTAAACCTATGATATTAATTGTAGTTCAAGAAGTTTAATACTTCTTTTTCTTTACTTTTAAAAAAAAATAATATATTTTATTAAACATCCATTTGTTAAAAAAATGAATATATGGTATTATATTTGAGGAAGTGATTTATATGTTAAAACCAGATTTATTAAAGGCAAAAATAAGAACAAAAGAAGAAGTACTAACAAAAACAAATGAATATATAGTAAAAGAAAACTTAAAACAATTAGGACTAAATAAAAAATACTATGTAAAAACATATGGATGTCAAATGAATGAACACGATTCAGAAAATATAAAAGCAATCTTAGAAGATATGTCATTTACTGAAACAGACGATATGGAGAGTGCTGACTTAATACTATTAAATACATGCGCAATAAGAGAAAATGCCCACAATAAAGTATTTGGTATGGTTGGAAGAATAAAAAATCTAAAAGAAAAAAATCCAAACCTAATTGCAGGAATATGTGGATGTATGGCACAAGAAGAAGTTGTAGTAAACGAAATACTAGAAAAATATAATTTTTTAGACATAGTATTTGGAACACACAATATACATAACCTACCAAACATACTATATACTGCTATAAATAAAAAAGATCTAGAAGTAGAAGTACTAAGTATAGAAGGAGAAGTAATAGAAAACATCCCTGTCAAAAGAAACTCAAAATATAAAGCATGGGTTAATATTATGTACGGATGTGATAAATTCTGTACTTACTGTATAGTACCATATACAAGAGGAAAACAAAGAAGTAGAGAGCCTATTTACATAATAGATGAAGTAAAAGATCTAGTAGAAAAAGGATATCAAGAAGTAACCTTATTAGGACAAAATGTTAATGCATATGGAAAAGACTTAAATATAAACTATGATATGAGTAATCTACTAGAAGATGTTGCTAAAACCGGAATAAATAGAATTAGATTCGTAACAAGTCATCCATGGGACTTCAATGATTCTATGATAGAAGTAATAAAAAAATATGACAATATTATGCCATATATACACTTACCACTTCAATCAGGATCAGACAGTATACTAAAACTAATGGGTAGAAGATATACAAAAAAATCATATATAGAACTTTATAACAAACTAAAGAGTGCTTTACCTAATTCATCAATAACAACAGATATAATTGTGGGATTTCCAAACGAAACAGAAGAAGACTTCAATGAAACACTAGATGTTGTAAATACATGTAAATTTGATGGAGCATTTACATTTATATTTTCTCCACGTGTTGGAACACCAGCAGCTAAAATGGCAGACAATGTATCACTAGAAGAAAAAAATCAAAGACTATATAAATTAAATGAATTAGTAAATAAATACTCTAAAGAAGCAAATGATAGATATTTAAATAAAATAGTTCCAGTATTAATAGAAGGAACAAGTGAAAAAGATGAATCAATGTTAATGGGATATACAGATACTATGAAACTAGTAAATGTAAAAGCGCCTAAAGAATACATTGGAAAAATAATAAATGTAAAAATAAAAGAAATTAAAACATGGAGTATGGACGGAGAAATAGCTGAGTAATCAGTTATTTTTTTATAAAAAATATTTACTTATAAGTTAACATAAGGTATAATTATATTGATATTAAGACCTAACCTCGCATGGTACGGGGAAATATTAGAAAAAAAATAGAATATAAGATATGGGTAAAATCTAAATGGAAGGAGAAGAACTTTAGTAATAAAGTTAAACTATATATTAAACAATAATATATTAGTAAAATATATAGAAAGTGAGGAATAAAAATGAATCAAGATAAAATGCACTTGATAAATAAAATATTTAATAATGAAACAATAAGAACTGTTTGGGATAAAGAACAAGAAAAATACTTTATAAGTATTGTAGATTTAGTAGGAGTTTTATCAGAAAGTGATAATCCACACAACTATTGGAAAGTTTTGAAACATAGACTAAAAAAAGAAGGAAACGAGTCGGTTACAAATTGTAACCAACTGAAATTAAAAGCAAAAGATGGTAAATATTACAATACAGATGTTGTTGATATAGAAGGAATGTTTAGAATAATAGAATCAATACCAAGTAAAAATGCAGAACCAGTAAAACAATGGTTAGCTAAACTAGGTAGTGAAAGAATAGATGAAACATTTGATCCATCTCTATCATTACAAAGAGCAATAGACTTATATAGACAAAAGGGATATGATGAAGCCTGGATATCAAAAAGAATAAAAGGAATACAAGAAAGAAAAGGTTTAACTGATGTATGGAAAGAAAATGGAATAACAGAAGGTTATGAATATGCAATACTAACAAATGAAATATACAAATCCTGGTCTGGAATGACTGCAAAAGAATATAAAGAATTTAAAGGACTAAGAAAAGAGTCCCTTAGAGATAATATGGATAGTATAGAAGTAACACTAGCAGATCTAGGCGAAGAAGCAACAAAAAGACTAGCTGCAAAGAAAAAACCACAAGGACTAAAAGAAAATATTAAAATAGCTAAAATTGGTGGTAATGTTGCGTCAGTAGCTAGAGAAACATTAGAAACAGAACTTGGTGAAAAGATAATAACACAAGACAATAAACTAAACTATGAATACAAAAAAGAAAATCTTATTGAGAGTTGAAAAATTCTTTTTCTTTTATTTAAAAACACACAAAAAAATAGTATAATATAAATAGAAATGGAGAGATATAATGAAACCTTTAGTATTATGTATATTAGATGGATGTGGAATAAGAGAAGAAAGAGATGGAAATGCATTTAAGAATGCTAATAAGCCAACACTAGATATGTTAATGAATGAATATCCACACTCAATATTAGAAGCAAGTGGAGAAGCAGTTGGACTACCAATTGGGCAAATGGGTACAAGTGAAGTAGGACATATGAACTTAGGATCAGGAAGAATTGCTTTACAACCATTACAAGCAATAACTAAATCAATAGAAAATAAAACATTATTTGATAATGCTGAAATATTAGAAGTATTAAATCACGTAAAAAGTAATAATTCAAATTTACACATATTTGGACTATTATCAGATGGTGGAGTACACTCACATATAGACCATTTGCTAGCGCTTCTAGGAATGTGTAAAAAAAATAATATAGAAAATGTATATATTGATGTATGCTTAGATGGAAGAGATACATATGAAAAAAGTGCATTAAAATACTTACAAATACTTGAAAATAAAATGAATGAACTAGGAATAGGTAAAATATCTACAATAAATGGTAGATACTATGCTATGGATAGAGATAATAATTTCGATAGACTAAAACTATCATATGACGCAATGGTATATGGAAAAGGAAAAAAATATAATAACTATAAAGAATTAATCGAAGAAAACTATAACAATGAAGTATTTGATGAATTTGTAGTACCAGGAATAATAAATAACTGTCCATTAAATGATGGAGATGCAATAATTACATTTAACTTTAGAAAAGATAGACTAAGAGAATTATTTACACTTCTATCAAATCCGAGTGCTTATGAAGAACAAGCGAGTGTTAAAGGATTGGAAGTAAAACACTTTAACAATCTAAAAACACTAACAATGTTCCCTGTAACTGAAACAGTTAAATCAAAACATGCATTTAATGATCTAGACTTAAAAAATATATTAGTAGACTATCTACACAATAATCATATAAGTCAACTAAGAATAGCAGAAACAGAAAAATATCCACACGTAACATTCTTCTTTGATGGAGGAAGAGAAGTAGAATACGATGATATGAAAAAAATACTAATTCCATCACCCAAAGTAGCTACTTATGATCTAAAACCAGAAATGAGTGTATACGAAGTAACAGATAACTTCTTAAAAGAAGTAGGAAACTTTGATGTAACAATTATGAATCTCGCAAACGGAGATATGGTTGGACATACAGGTGTATATGAAGCAGCAAAACAAGCAGTAGAACATATGGATAAATGCATAGAAAAAATTTATAAAAAAGTAATGGAACTAAATGGAACACTAATAATAATAGCCGACCATGGAAACTGTGATGTTATGTGGGATAAAGACAAAAAACCAGTAACAAGTCATACGACAAATCCTGTTCCATGCATAATAACAAAAAAAGATATAAAATTAAAAAATGGAAAACTTGCTGACATCGCACCAACAATGCTAAAACTTTTAGAGCTAAAAATTCCTGAAGAAATGACAGGAGATGTATTAATAGATGGATAAATTCTATAAATTCTTTAACTATAACTGGTTTAAACTAATAAAAAATAATATAAAAAACGATAAAATAATAAAATTAGAACAAAAAGAAAAAGAAGAAATATCCAACCTGGTATTAAAAAAAGAAATTTGTTCACTAATATTTGTACTATTAAACTTTCTAATAACATATGTATCAATAAAAGATATATATAAAGCAAGTTATAAAAACTTTGTATTATTTAGAATACTAAAAGATAACTTTTCAACAAGCTTGTTTTGGTTTATATTTCTAACAATACTACCATTTATAACACTATTATTGATAAAGAAAAAAATAAAATCAAAACACTTTATACTATTATCATTAACATACTTATTTTCAAATATTTTAAACATAATTATGTCAATATATTTTATAACTGCATTTATAAACACAAAAATATTAGGACTTTTAGGACTTATAAACATAATTATAACTATAATAATAAATTCAAATTTAATAATTAAAATAAATGATAACTACTTAAAGTAGTTATTTTTGTATATTAATGTGTAAATATATGAAATAATAAACAAATATAATATCAAAAACAAAAAATATATGATAAACTAAAACAAAGGAGAGTATTTATGAATGAACAAAGACCAATAAAAAGAACAAATAAAACACTTATCGTAATAATAGTCATAATAGCGGTATTAATAATCGCACTACCATTTATAGTAGCATTATCAGGTGTGTTACTCATACCAAAAATGATGGATTCAATTCAAGAAAAAGCAGGATACACTAATTATGAAATAAAAGGATTAAGAGTATACATACCAAAAAATTGGCAGAAACAAGGAGATTATTTAGTAAGCCCATCACGCAATTGTAGAATCATCGGTGGAACATCATTATTTGATCAAGATAGAGCAGAAAGAACACTTATACAAGATGAATTAGAACATAGAGAAATTATATTAAATGATATAAATATAAGCTATGGATTTAAAAATAATGGAACAGAAAAGATTTATTCATACTTTTTTGAAGATTACAATAATAAATACTTTATACTATTTAGAAATAAAGTAGATAGTGATGAAGAGTGTGATTCCTATATAGAAAAACTAGAACAATCCATAACACTAGATCCTAAAGGGGAACAACTATAAAATAGATTACTAATCTATTTTTTTTAAAAACAAAAAGAACGGCACCCCCTGAGGGCCGTTCCTATAAAAGAATAAAAAGGGGTTGGCTAGTGTGATACTAGCGCCAATTCGCCTAAATCCGAATTGGTACTGTATATACTAAACTAAAAAGATTTATTTGTCAATAAAAGTGATACAACTTTTTTATTTTTTTAAAAATAAAGGAATTTATTAAGATAAATGATATAATACTTATGAGGGATGAATATGGAATTAAAACAAATTAAAGGACTCGGAGAATCCAAAATAAAACTATTAGAAAAATTAAAAATAACAAATACAAAAGAATTAGTAGAATATTACCCATTTAGATATAATGTTATAAAAAAAACAGACATCAACAATATTAACCTAGACGATAAAATAATAATAGATGGATTAATTGAAACAATACCAAACATATATTATTTTTCTAGAAAAAAAGATAAAATGTCATTTAAAATGAATACAGGAAATAAACTTTTAAACATAATTATATTTAATAGAGGTTTTTTAAAACCAAAATTAAAAATAGGAGAAAAAATAACAATTATTGGAAAAGTAGAAAAAAATAATATTGTAGCCTCAGATATAAGAATGGGATTACTACCAGATAAACCACTAATTGAGCCAGTATACCATATAACAAACGGAATAACAGGAAAACAATTAAATCACTTTATTAATCTAGCAGACTTTAATGTAGAAGACTATATACCAGACTATTTAAATGAAAAATACAAATTTTTAAATAAAAAAGAAACACTAGAAATAATACACAATCCTAAAGATATTAATAACTTAAAAATCGCTAGAACAAAACTAAAATATGAAGAACTATTTATGTTTATGTTAAAAATAAACTATTTAAAAAATAAAAACCATAAAATAGGACTAAAAAAAATAATAGACTTTAATAAAGTACAAGAACTAATAAATAATCTTCCATTTGAACTAACTAAAGATCAATTAAAAAGTATAAAAGAAATATATGAAGATATGGTAAATCCTAAACAAATGAATAGACTCTTGCAAGGAGATGTAGGATCAGGAAAAACAATAGTATCATTTATAGCATTATATATGAACTATCTAGCAGGATATCAAGGATCACTTATGGCTCCAACAGAAATACTTGCTACACAACACTATGAAAATATTAAAAAGATTTTACCTAATCTAAAAATAGAACTACTAACAGGTAAAACAAAAAATAAAAAAACAATTCTAAATAAATTAAAAAATAATGAAATAGACATTCTAATTGGAACACATGCATTAATAAGCGAAGACGTTATTTATAATAACCTAGGCTTAGTTATAACAGATGAACAACACAGATTTGGAGTAAATCAAAGAGCTAACTTAAAAAATAAAGGAACAACACCAGATATACTATATATGAGCGCAACTCCAATACCAAGAACTTATGCACTTACAATATATGGTGACATGGATGTATCAAGCATAAAAACAATGCCAAGTGGAAGAATAGAAGTAAAAACCCTCTTAAAAAAAGATTCGGAAATAAAAGAAGTACTTGAACTAATGTATAAAGAACTAAAAAATAATCACCAAATCTACGTAATCGCTCCATTAATAGAAACAAATGAAGAAATAGATATGGAAAACGTATATGAACTAGAAGAAAAAATGAATAAAGCATTTGGAAAACTATTTAAAGTAGGAATACTACATGGAAAAATGAATAATAAAGAAAAAGATGAAGTAATGAATGACTTTAAAGAAAATAAAATTCAAATACTAGTAAGTACAACAGTAATAGAAGTAGGAATAGATGTTAAAAACGCAACAGTAATCGCAATATTTGATAGCTTTAGATTTGGACTATCTGCTCTACATCAATTAAGAGGAAGAGTAGGAAGAAGTTCATTAGAATCATACTGTATATTAATAAGTAGCAAAGAAACAGAAAGACTAAATGTACTTACTAAAACAACAGATGGATTTAAAATAAGTGAAGAAGACTTTAAACTAAGGGGTAGTGGTGACCTATTTGGAATAAGACAAAGTGGAGATATGTCATTTAAAATAGCAGACATAAAAAATGACTATAATATGCTTCTAAAAGCAAAAGAAGACAGTTTTTTATTTATTAAAGAGCATATAAATGAAGACAAATATAAACACATAAAAGAGGCATTAGCTACATCAATAAATTTAGATTAGCATATTGACAAAATAAAATAAACAATATATAATTATACTAGCGTGAATAGTTCACGCGAATATTCTCATATCTTAATAGGTATAAGAATGTTCAACCAAAACCCCCTGAAGGAGCCACTAAGGCTCCGCTTTTTGTATAAAAAAATGGTGTTTTGGTGTATAATAGATACAGAGGGAGTCGGTTTAAATGGAAAATAAATTTAACTTAACAAGAGAACAAAACATATTTGTAGCAAAAAGAAATATAGTAGATTATATATGGAAAAGTGCTAATCTAGAAGGTATTGGAGTAACATATCCAGAAACACAAGCAATATATGATGGTGGAGTAGTAAATGGATTAACAGTTGATAATATAATTGCTATTAATAACCTAAAATATGCTTGGCAATTTGTTCTTGAAAATGAGGGTATAGAATACGACTATAAAGCACTATGTCAAATACATAAACTTACTTGTGATAAATTAGTACTAGATGAAAATTTAGGAAGAATAAGAACAACACCAGTAAATATTGGTGGTACAAAATGGACACCACAATTTCCAATAGAAAGTCAAATAAAAGAAGAATTAGAAAATCTATTAAATCAACCTGAAAAAACAAAAACAGAAATAGCAATAGAAATAATGCTTTGGATCATGAGAAGACAAATGTTTATAGATGGTAATAAAAGAGTAGCAATGTTATTTGCAAATAAAATATTAATAGACAATGGTTGTGGTATTATAACTATTGAACAGGACTTACAAACAACATTCTTTGAAAAATTAATCAAATTCTACGAAACAGGAGATAATACAGATTTAAAAGGGTGGATATATGATAACTGTATAGATGGTATTAGTTTAAATAATTAATGACAATTATGACGTTATGACATTTGATTTAGGTAGGGTACCCACCTAGATATTAATGTCATATTGTCATTTTTTTATTTTTCTCCATAATCCAATTTATTTGCTAGTAATCACTTGCATCTTTAACTCTTTCAGTCCAAGCAATAGCTTAATAATCGCTTTAACTGTCTTAGGTTTCATATCCTTTGTTTTAATATCAGCCATATTTCACCTTCTTTCTCCATAAAAAAAGAACAACTGATTAAAGTTGTCTTAACCATTATAAAGTATTTACATTAAAATAACTATTTTTTAGGTATTGTTATAACTGGTCGAATGCCAAAATGCGTACCATCGTCTACATAAATATTATTTAATAAACCATCGTTTCTCATATACCAAGCAAAACGCGAATTGTTAGAGTAAGGAGAACTTGTCCAATATCCCGCATTTCCATCAAATACATTATTTCCTAGCTGTGTATATGATGAATCTCCAGTTAAAGAACATCCATAATTTGCACATCCTGCTAAATTTTCAAATAACCAATAATATGAGCTTGGTGTATCTGAATTTTTTGTTAGAGATGTACCACCATCTAGATAGAAGGCACTATATGACGTATTTTGCTCATCCCAACTAATTCCTGGACTTGTTGTTGACGCAACACCTGTTATTTCTGCTATTTCTTGAGCTGTGATAAGTCTTGCCTTTTTATCTGAATAGTTCACTTCATTATTAGTTGCATTGGTAAATTTTGGCGTTTTTGTACCATCTTGTTCTATTTTATATGCTACATATTTATCACTTCTTGTTGGCACACTCTTCCATTCTGATAATGTTAAATACTGCATTAAATTTGATGGTCCATAAGTATTATTTTGTGATGTATAGTATTGTTTTGTTACTTCTATGTTATGATCTAATATCATATTTATTGAACCATCGTTATTTGTACTATACTTATACCATTTTAAACATTCTGTTTGATTTCCTTGTGGATTTATTCCTTTATATTCTGGTATACTATTTTCTTCATTATAATTTGAACATGTTGTACCATCAACTGGATTATAATATACTATTTCCACTGCGTCATAACTTTGAATATTTTCGAGAACATCTCCGATTAGAGGAACATATTCATTGTTTAAGCATTCACCTTTTTCTGTTTTAGAAACACTTCCACTATCAAATGTAACTGCATATTCTCCTATTACTAAACAACCATTAGTTAAAGTATTATTAGAATATGTTAATGTACCACTTGATGGAATTGTTCCTGATACAGGAATATTTGTGTCCTCAATATTACCTCCTTTTAAAACACCATTTTCAACAGTATATTTTCCTTCTAGTTGTAACTGTCTATTATTTGATAATTCTGATACATACCACTTATTGATACTATCTTTGTATCCATGAGCTGAATCAATAGCTGCTCCCTTTCTAGAATTTTCGATAATATTAAGTATTATCGGTACTGTAATTACTGCTATTATTGCGAGTATTACAATGATAGCCAAAAGTTCAATCAAAGTAAAAGCTTTGCTATTTTTTTTCATTTTTTTCACCTCCTTACCTTACTAAAAATAGTATATCATTTTTTTTCATTATCGCAATATTTTTTGACACTTATGATAGAATTTTTACCTACAATATATCGATAATATTATTCTATAATAAATGAGAAAATATATATAGGTGATGTATATGTTTGATAAAGAAGATGATAGATATATTTATGAATTAGTTAGTAAGAACATCAAGTATTTTAGAATGCATAATAATAGTAAATATAGCTCCTATGGTAAAATGACACAAGAATAATTAGCCGAAAAATGCGATTTAAGTCATAGTTTAATAAGTAATATAGAATCTAGTAAAGTACAACAATCATTTAGTATTGCTGTTTTATATAGAATTGCTAGAATACTTGAGATAGATATAAAAGAGTTTTTTGTTGATAGAAATTTATAAATAAAAAAAGTAATTTTTCAACCACCCAATCAACCACTAAATCTTAAAATTTAGTAGGTAATAATTAAACTTTTTAGTATTTTTATATACGTTTTTACCCTTATTTATAAAAGATTAAATTAAGGAGTGCATGATATAAAAGTCCCCCCTGAAGGAGCCATAAGGCTCCGCTTTTTGTTTATTTATAAGGGATTTTGAGAAATTAAAAATACCTCTAGGCGACATTTAGGCGACTTTTTAAAATATTTACAAGAGAGATATTTTAAATAATTTAATTGACTGCGCGTGACAGATTTAGTATAATGACAATAGAGGTGTTAGATATGATTATATTAATTATTTTAGTTATCGTTGCAATAAGTATTATATCATTATTGTTATATGGATTTGCTTATTTAATAAAGACTTCCTTTTTTGACTCAAAGAATTGGAAAGAAATCGAGGCAACTATTACCGATGTTAAGCGTGATGATAGAGTTAATAAATTCGGTTACGTTGAAGGATATTGTTATAAGATTATGTGTAAGTTTAACTATAATGGTGAAGTCTTAGAAAAAGAGTTATATAATGACTATACTGTTACAAACGTTGTAAAGAATGAAGATAAGGTTAAAGCTTTCTATAATTCTAAAAAAGACATCGTTTGCAATGTCGAACCAGTTGATAATTCTAGAAAAGTATTATTATTTTTATTGTTTTTTTTGGCTTTAATTATATTAATCATATTTTGCAATATCCATTTTACTTCTGATATAAATCAATTTATATTATTATTAATTAGTTCTATGGCTTTTTTCGGAGTTTCTATTTATCTTATTAAGGAAAATTTTTATATCAATGGTAATAATTATATTGAAGTTATTGGTACTATTACAAATATACATGAACGTAATGATGCGGATAGTGAGGATGGGACATCAAGAAGAACATTTTTTCCAGAAATTGAATTTAACTATAATGGCCAAAAAAAAACATTTATTGGAAATTCTTCTATTAAACCAAGAAAAACACATGTAGGTGATAGTTATAAAGTATATTATGACCCAAAAAAGGATTGTATTCATGGAAAAACAAATAATATTTTTATTAGTGTATTTGTAATAATAGGTTTTTTATTTTTATTTGCAGCATTAAAATATTTATTAAAATTATAAACTAGATTGCTAAAGTTTCAGGCTGTTGACAAATATATATTTTCATCAAAAGAACAAGGAATAGTCATCTCCTTGTTTTTTTGTACTGATGTGATACATTATGCAGTTGTTGAAGGCATTATAGTGTTTAATTGTATTTTAGGCGATATTTTAGGCGATTAATTTCTTAAAATCTTATGACATTAAGTGCTATTTTATGACGATATATATCAAATAACACTAGGGAATATAAGGAAATGGAAATATATGGATTTATTTCCATAAGCCCCGAAGGAGCCACTAAGGCTCCGCTTTTTGCTTTAAATAAAGGAATTATTAGAATTAAATATTTTTCTAGATACCAAATAGATACCAAAATTGTGATTTTAATAATTATTTGTTTGCTGCGACTAAGTTTAAAGTAGTTTATTTACATTCCAATTCTTTATACATTATGATATAATATTTATTACAAGAAGAAGGTGAAGTACATGAATCAAAATTCTTATAATACTATTTTAAGACCAATGATGAAAATATCAGATATGGTACCATATTTAAAAAATAAAAATATTAAATTTGAAGATTGTTCTGAAGTTGATGCTGAAAAGTATTTGAGAGAAAATAATAATTATTATAATGTAACTGCTTATAAAAATAATTTTCCAAAGTATCAATGTGGTGAGCTAACTGGAAAATATATCGATTTAGACTTTGCTTATTTAAAAGATTTATCTATTATAGACTATAGAACTAGAATTGTGTTATTTAAAATGATAATTGATATAGAACATTATCTTAAAATAAGAATATTGAATATAGTAGAAGAATTAGAAGAAGATGGATACAATATCGTTAATTTATATTTAGAACATGATTATAATGATACAAAATATCCAAGAAGAGTACATGACAGTATTAGAAAGAAAGTTACAAATGAATATTATAATAAAATATTTTCAAAATATGATATAGATGGAGATACTAAAATTGAAAATATTCCAATATGGGAATTTTTAGAAATAATAACTTTTGGTGAGCTAATAAACTTTTTTGAATTTTTCACAAATGAATATACTCTTGATGATAATAAATATATATTCATTCTTAGAGAAGTAAATAAGCTTAGAAATGCTGTAGCTCATAATTCTTGTGTTTTATCTGAACTTGATAAAAAGGATAATCTGCATAGAGCAGATACATTAGTAATCAACTATTTACAAGATTGTGGAATAGGAAAGGAAAATAGAACTAATAAGTTAAGAAATTCAAGAATCAGGCAAATTACCTATACCTTATATTTATTTAATGAGATTGTAAGTAGTACAGGTGTTAAACAAAATGTAAATCATGAATTAAGTAAATTGTTTTATGGAAGAATAATTCTTAATAGAAAATACTATAATAATAATGGACTATTGAAATCCATATATGAATATTTTGATAAAATAATAGAAAAAAATTATAAAGAAAATTTGGATCAATAGTTTGACATAGATAAAAAAATATGCTATATTATCTATGCAAGGAAAAAATGGTAATACATTTTTGTAAGGGGTCTATTTTCGGATAGAGCCCTATTTTTCTGCAATAAAGTCAAAATATGATTAACTTTAATGACTTATATTTTCCAGATACCAAATCTAGATACTAATTGCAAAAAATAAGGTTATTTTAATAAACTTTAGTAAATTTAAGAAAACTAAAAAGCCTTATTTTATAAGACTTTAATGCATTTTTAAATTGTTACGAACTGATATTAAGATTTCCCCCCCTGAAGGAGCCACTAAGGCTCCGCTTTTTTTGTGCTTTATTTTATAAGAAAATCCGAAGACTTTTAAAAAATATCAAAAATTTTACCTACCAAGCTACCTACGCAAAATGAAAGTTTTTCAATTTGGTTATTAATTGTTTCATTTTTGTAGATTAAAATAGTTCGTAAAATAGTAATCTTGCGATTAATCTAAACTATAGAAAAGTATGGTATAATTATAAAGGTGATAAAATGAAAAAATTAAATTCAAATCATTTAAAGCTAATCGCAATAATTGCGATGACAATAGATCATTTAACTTGGTTAGCATTTCCAGGATGTCAAAAAATATGGTATGTAATGTTACTTCATATTGTTGGAAGATTAACAGCTCCAATAATGTGGTTTTTCATCGTAGAAGGGTATAATCATACCCATAATTTAAAAAAATATTTAATAAGATTATTTTTATTTGCATTTATTTCTCATTTTGCTTACTGTTTAGCATTTGGTATACCGTTTATACCTAACTCTATATTTAATGGAACAAGTGTTATGTGGTCTCTTGCTTGGGCAGTAGCACTTCTTGCCATATTTGATAGTGAGATAAACGAAAAGTTAAAAGTGTTATTAATGATTTTAATATTTGTAATAACATTTCCATCAGATTGGAGTTGTATAGCTGTATTTTCAATAATATTTATGAATAAATATAGAGGCAATTTTAAAAAACAAATGATAATGATGATGCTTGGAACATTAATGTATGCAACTGTTTATTTTATTTTCCTAGATAAGGTATATGGATTGTTGCAATTGTTTACTTGTTTAACTATTCCGATATTATATTTATATAATGGTGAAAGAGGTAAAGTAAATCTGAAATATTTATTTTACATATATTATCCATTGCATTTAATAATTATTGGAATTATAAGATTAGTAATATATGGAAATATACCAATAATTTTTAAATAATGATTGTTCGGAAGATTAAGATATTCCGTTAAGATTAGAATGAAGATTTTAGCCTTTTTCATTGCT
>CAMOSQ010000015.1 GCA_946624985.1 uncultured Caryophanales bacterium
TTGATTCATATGATCCAGAAACAAACACTATTACATTTAAAACAAAATCATTTTCGAATTATGCAATAGCAACAAAGACAAGTTCACAAACAGACAATAATAGTAGTAGTAGTTCAAGTTCAACAACTACTTCTACTACATCAAATCCACAAACTGGTGATAATATTACAACATATTTTATAACATTATTATTAAGTATTGCAGGACTTACTGGTGCAAGTTTAATTGTTAATAAAAGAAGAAAATTTGCAAGAAATTAATTATTGATAGACTAGCAATGCTAGTCTATTTTTAGTAGGAGGACTATATGAAAAAAAATAAAAGAAAGATAAGAATTAAATCAAATATAATAATTATTTTTGGTATATTATGTTTCGTTGTTGCAATTTATTCTACTTATAAAATAATAATGTGGAAGCAAAATGTTGATAGAAATAATACAATAAAAGAAGAAATAAATGAATTAGTAGAGATTGATGAAAAAAATAGTTTGAAAGACAAATATAATGTAGATTTTAAATCATTAAAAGAAATTAATTCTGATGTTGTAGCGTGGATTAAGGTTAATGGTACTAATATAGAATATCCAGTAGTAAAAGGAAAAGACAATAATTATTATTTAAATCATAACTTTAACAAAGAATATAATGTAGCAGGATGGATATTTAGCGATTATCATAATAAGCTTGATGAAACTGACAAGAATATAGTTATATTTGGTCATAATACAAAAGATGGATCGATGTTTGGGACATTAAAAAATGTATTAGATAAGAGTTGGCAAGATAATAAAGATAATTTAGAGATAACACTAGTAACTGAAAAAGGACAATATAAATATCAAGTTTTTTCTACTTATTCAATAATTGCAGAAGATTATTATATAAATACATTATTTAATAGTGATGATGAATATTCTAGATTTATAAGTGAAATTAGTTCTAGAAGTAATTATGATTATGGCGTTGAAGTAAATTCAAATGATAAAATTTTAACATTATCAAGTTGTATTGGTGATGGTAAAAAAAGAGTTGTACTTCATGCAAAATTAATAGATATGGTAATATAATAAGGATATTATTTTTTACAGATTATATAAATGTTAAAAGAAATAATGTTGCGCCAATGTTTAGAGCAATATCAGCTTATCTTGGAAGTGGTGATGGAGAGGTTATTTATTATGATACACCTTTTATGATGTAATTAGATGTGGTGATAAATTTAATATTGTTAAAAATAAGAATTATGAATATGAAG
Source organism: uncultured Caryophanales bacterium (assembly GCA_946624985.1). Classification (GTDB taxonomy): domain Bacteria; phylum Bacillota_I; class Bacilli_A; order RF39; family UBA660; genus UBA3631. Next base: position 1,258 of record CAMOSQ010000015.1, read on the forward strand.
AATTATTTGAATATTGTTTAAATAACAAATAATTATTATATTAAAATAATAAATTGTTTGTATAATATGTTTAGAAAAAAAATTTGAGAAAAAATAAAAATTTACTTGACATTAATTAACTATATGTGATATATTCTATTTGTATTAATGCTTACCGATAATTAATATGACAAATTGGTCGACTAGGGTTCTCTTTTTAGGGTAAGATAAAAAGATTGCATGCATGCGGGATACTTATTTTAGGATAAGTGTCCTTTTTTTTATTGTTTTGTAGAGGAGGAATAATATGAATGAAATAATAGAAAAAGATATTAATATTGAGAATATGATTTATGAAGTAAATGGTGTGGAGGTAATGTTAGATTCTGATTTAGCTAAGTTATATCATGTTGAAACAAAAAGAATTAATGAGGCAGTTAAGAATAATCCTGAGAAATTTCCAAGAAGGTATAGTTTTATTTTGGATGATAGTGAAACTAAAAATTTGAGGTCGAAAATTTCGACCTCAAGTTTGAACGATAATAATTATGGTGGCCGAAGATATAATCCTAGAGTTTTTACAGAACAAGGTGTTTATATGCTTGCTACTATTTTAAAGTCAAAGGCTGCTACTGAAGTAAGTATTAGAATAATGGATACTTTTGTTAAGATGAGACATTATATTAATTATAATAATGAATTATTACCTAGAAGATTTATGATTTTGGAAGAAAAAGTGGATAATAATACTAAAAGGATAGATGAATTATTTGATAAATTTAGTCCTAAAGACATTATAAAAAATTGTATTTTTTTTGAAAATGATATATTCGATGCATATTCAGTTATTATGGATATCTTTAATAGTTCTAAAGAAGAAATAATTATAATTGATAATTATGCTAGTAAAGAATTATTAGATATGATAAGAAACATAAATAGAAAGGTATTAATAGTGTCTAAAAATATAGATGAGGTATTAAAGAAAAAATACGAAACTCAGTATAAGAATGTTACATTTATAAATAATAATTCTTTTCATGATAGATTTATAATTATTGATAGAAGAAAGTTATATTTATGTGGTGCATCATTCAAAGATTTAGGTAAAAAGTGTTTTGGTATTCATGAGAATAATGATATAGATTATATAAAAAGAATAATAAAAACGATAGATTTATAATTAAATATGTTATAATCTTATTAGATGTTTTTTAGGATGATGTTTATATGAAAATGGTGCTTTTTTAAAATATTATTTGATATGTTTTCAAGGTGATAAAAATGAATATAAAAGATGAGTTATTTAAATTACAGGATAAAAAGTATAGAGATTTGCAAATAAAAATAATTCCTAATATTAGTATTGATTCGATTATAGGAGTTCGTACTCCTGAACTTAGAAAGTATGCGAAGATGCTCTTTAAAAGTGATAATTATTTATCATTTTTTGATGAATTACCTCATAAGTATTTTGATGAAAATCAGCTTCATGCATTTATTATTTCAGAAATTAAAAGTTATGATGATTGTATAGTGTATTTAAATAAGTTTTTACCTTATGTTGATAATTGGGCAACTTGTGATCAAATGTCTCCTAAGGTTTTTAAGAAGAATACCGATAAATTATTAAATCAAATTAAAGTATGGATTAAATCTGATGAAGTATATACTATTCGTTTTGGAATAGGTATGTTGATGCAGTATTATTTAGATGATGATTTTAAAATAGAGTATTTAGATATGGTTTCTAAAATTAAGTCTGATGAATATTATGTAAATATGATGATAGCGTGGTATTTTGCGACTGCATTAGCTAAACAGTATGAATCTACTTTACCTTTTATTGAATGTAAGAAGTTAGATAAATGGACACATAATAAGACTATTCAAAAGGCTATAGAGAGTTATCGTATTTCTTTTGAGCAAAAGGAATATTTAAGAAGTTTAAAGATTAAGTGATTTGAGGTGAAGATAATATATGAGATATATGACAAAAGAGTGGTATGAAACTATGCAGAAAACTGATTTTTATTCACGTCTTAAAGTTTCTAAAGATGCAGAATTATTTTCTGAGAGATATTTTAAAGAATTATATAAGAGTGAAGAAAATAAATGGCTAGAATTGCAAGAAAATGTTTCAAATGTTAAATTCGAAGATATTTATCCAGAAGTATTTCATGCTTGTAATGTTGATGGTTCTCCTCTTGAAAAAAAGGATTTTGAGAGATTAGAAAGAGAATATTTTGAGCAAAGAGAAAAAGATAGATTAGAATTTAATAATAGACCTCCATTTAATCCTTTAGAGGAAAAGAAGAAATTTAAACATGTTTTTCATTTAAATATTAATAAACTGAAAGAAAATCTTCCTGATAAAATTTTAAAAAAGGTAGCTGATATTAGGGTTTTAGCGCTTAATCATGCTTCTTTAGAGGTGAAAAATGATATTACAAAGTATTGTAAAATGAATGAAGAAGAAGTTCAAAAGGCTGAATATGATTATCAAGAACATTTCAAAAAACATTTTGAATCGAATGTTCCAACTTTTGTTTCAGAACTTTGTTTACATGATTGTGATGTTTTATCTTGTCGGAAAGATGGTAATGATATAGTAATGATTGTTGATAATAGTTATGGAATTACTAAAATAAATAAAATTAGAATGAAAAATTGTGATGTTATAAAACAGGATGCTCCTTTGCATGGTGCATGTTGTTTATATGAAGAAGTATATAAGTCTGGAGAAAGATATGAGGTGCATTTTTTACTTCAAAAGAATAAATTGATTGATTATATTGTTTTAGTTGATGATATGGAATTTCAATATAATAAATAATAGTTTTTAGAAGGAAGGTATAAAATGAATGTTAAAGATTTAGTTCCAAAAGATAAACATGATGTTAGTAATATTAATAAGTTATATAGTTTAACTGATGATGAAATGGAACTAATTGTTTATGATTTACTTGAGTGGATACAGGATTATAATTGGCCTGTTGCGCAAGAATTAATTTCTTTACTTAAAGAAAGGGAAAATATTATTTTTCCATATATGTCAGATATTTTGCGTGGTGATAATTATATGTGGAAGTATTGGATAATGGAATTAATTATTCCTGATTTTTCTTTTGAACATAAAAATGCTTTAAAGGATGATATATTGGCACTTATAAATGATCCTGATATTGATGAAGATACTGAAAGTATTAGAGAGATTGCTGAAGAATGCTATAGAAATTGTGGATTTTAGGGAGGATTTATGACAACTATATATTTAATACGACATTCTGAACCTTTAAAATCAACTGATATTATTAATGAAGAAATACCTTTAAGTTTAAATGGTGAAATTAAGGCAAAGGAATTAGCTGATTTAGAAGAATTAATGAATATTGATTTAATTTATTCTTCAGAGTATAAACGTGCGATTTCTACAGCTAAGTATATTGCTTTAAAAAATAATTTGTTTTTAAATATATCTTCTAAATTAAATGAGAGAAGATTAGGTGATATGAATAGTGTTCCTAAGTCTTTTTGGTTAACACAGTTATATGAAGAGGATGCGAAGGCTGTTGGTGGAGAAAGCAGAAAAGAAGTTTGTGAAAGAATGCTTTTGTTTATTAATTATATTTTAGATAATTATAAAGATAAAAGGATTGTTTTAGTGTCACATGGTGCTGCCATAACATTTTTATTAATGAATTGGTGTAGGTTAGTTAGTGCTTCATTGGATACAAAGTCTAGACATTTAGTTTTTAATAATAATGATGTAATTAATGGGGTTATGAATTGTCCTCATGTATTTAAGTTATTATTTGATGGTAATGATTTGTTTGATATTGAGTTAATAAAATAATTTTGTGTTATGTACTATCTTTTTTTGTTTTTGTAATATATAATAGTTTTTAGGAGTGATTTTTTATGAGGTTTACTAATAAAAATGTTATTAGTTGTAGAAATAAGTGCTTGATAACTATTATTGTTGGTGTTTTATTTATTGCTCTTACTTGTATGTTTATAGGTTTGTCTATTAAACAAGATGATAGTGATAACGATAATATTAAGTATTTAAATGATATTATTGAAAATACTAATGAAGAAGCTGGCCAAAAAACATATTTAAATGTTGAAAAAATTACATCTGCTTTTGCTGTTTATGATGATAAGACTGATGCATATTATTATGCTTTTGATGGTCAATATTATTATATTTTGTATTTAAAGGAAAGCAAGTATTTAGAGTTAAGTGGTATGGATTTATCTGATAATCCTTATAGATTAGAGGGTATAGCTCGTAATATTCCTGATGATGTAAAAAATATCGCAATTGAGGATTGGAATAGTGATTTAGCTGATGATGAAGAGCCTTTAACTGATTTAAATTTTTATAAATATTTTGGAAATGTTTATTTAGATCAAACTGCTGTTTATAGCGAAACTGCTAGTATGTATAATGTTTTAGCTTTTTTTACAGGTATTATTGGTTTAGTTGTTTCAATAATTGGTATTGTTAATTTTGCTAAGTTTTCTTCTAATGTAAAAAGGTTTGATGGTAATGAAATTGATAGTATTGAGTCTGAGATGGCTGATAGTGAGTCTTTTTTCTATAAAGATATTAAGCTATATTTGACTCGTAATTATATTATTATGCTGAATGGTCAGTTTAAGGTTTATAAGTATAGTGATGTTTTATGGATGTATCCTTTTGAACAAAGATATAATGGTGTTAGAACTAATAGAGCAATCAAGATTTTTACTAAAGATGGTAAAACTTCTATACTTTGTTCTATAGGTGTTGTGACTAAGGCTCAAAAGGCTATTTATGATGAGGTATGGAATACTATTATTGATAAAAATCCAAATATTGTTTTAGGTTATACTAGTGAAAATATTCAACATTTTAATGACGTTAAAAAAGAAATAAAGAATAATAAGAAAAATGGGATTTAGTTAAATCCTTTTTTTATAATTGAAAGTTATACTTAAAAAATTTGATTTTTAATTGACATACAATTGTTTGTATGATACCATTTATATTGTGATGTATTGAAAAATATTATGTTTTAAGGTTTAAAGCTAAATATGAAAAAATTATTATTAAAAAAAGTTAATGAGTACGGTGACTACCATCGAATTTTAAGTCTGTGGAGAATGTATGTAACGATGTCTATGAAGCAGAAAAAAAGAAATTGTGAGATTTCTTAATGAATTTTCGCAGGAAAATTTATCTTTGTTCTTATAATTAGTTTGGTGGTTTTATGAATAGGGCAATTTTAGAGTTTTATGTTGATAATGATTGTTTATTAATTGATTTTTTGAAGAATAATATAGAGAAGTCTAAAAATAATATTAAGGGTTTTATTTCTAATGGTTGTTGTTTAGTTAATGATAATGTTGTTATTAAGGCTAATTATTTATTAAAAAAAGGGGATAAGTTAGTTGTTATTTTAAGACAGATTAGAGATAAGCAATATGGTTTAATAAATATTATTTATGAGGATGATTATTTTATTGGCATTAATAAACCTGGTGGATTATTATCTGTTAGTGATATGAAGCATAATGTTAGTGCTTATGATATTGTTAAGAGGTATACTAATAAATTATATGTTTTGCATAGATTAGATCGTGATACTTCTGGGATATTATTATTTTGCCGTGATAAAAGTATTGCTTTAAAGATGCAGGATAATTGGAATGATGTAGTTATTACTCGTGGTTATTTGGCTGTTGTTAATAAGATTAGTGGTAGCGGTACTATTAAGAGTTATTTATATGAGGATAAGAATTTTAATGTTAGGTCTTGTAATGATCCTAAACGTGGTAAGTTAGCTATTACGGAGTATAGTGTTATTAAGAGTAGTAAAAATTATTCTTTAGTTCAGGTTAATATTAAGACTGGCCGTAAGAATCAGATTCGTGTTCATATGAATTTGATTGGTACTAGTATACTTGGTGATAGGAAGTATGGCGGTAACAAGGATAAGAGACTTTATTTACATTCTAATGTTTTCAAATTTATTCATCCTGTTAGTGGTAAAGAAGTGAGTATTATTTGTAGTTCTAATTTTGATATATTATAAAAAAGATACATTGTATCTTTTTAGTTTAACAGATATGTTCCTATTGTTAAGTATGTTGCGAATAAACACCATATTAGGTATGGAATTAATAGATATGCTGAAGGTTTATATTTTTGTAGGAATAGTGTTATTAGTGTGTATATTGATATTGATAGAGCAAGTACCCAAATGATTGCTAAGAATCTTAGTTCTAGTGTGAAGAATATTATTGTCCAGGTAAAGTTTAAGAATAGTTGTAAGTAGTATACAAATATTTCTGTTTTATTTGTATATGTATTCTTTTTGTATAAATAATATGATAATCCTATTAGTATATATAGGATAGTCCATACTATTGGGAATACTATTCCTGGTGGTGATAGAGGGGGTTTATTAAGTGTATTATAATTAATACTATTTCTTGTTATTAAAGCTGATACTATTCCTAAAAATAATGGAAATGTAAGATAAAATATATTTTTTATGTGTTTCATATTTATCCTTTCTTGTAAATTTTATGTTTTTTTGATAATTATATTCATATATTTACATTTTTTTTATTATTTTTTTGTAAAGTTTTCATTTTTTATTTGTTTAATCTATTATTATTTTTAATTTTTGTTATAATTATAATAGGGGTATTGTAAGGGTGATATTATGAATGATAATTATATTAAATTAATTGACTTTAGTTTGGGAAAATATAAATATACTGTTATGAGAAATAATAGTAAGATACTATATTTTGAAATTGTAAATAATAAATATGTAAAACCTATTATAAGTTTTGATTTATATGACAATGAGGGAAAGTCATTAACTAGTGTTAATCAACATTTTTTTATGAGTCAATTGGTTAATAGGGTTAATGTTGCCTTTAAAAAGGGGTTTTTAGTTAGTGATCAGGAAATATTTGAATATTTAACTAAAGTCAAAAATACTGTTGAATCTGATAATAATGTTAAGAAATTATTTAAGGGTTCATATATGAGTGAGATAAATGAAAGTAATTTTGAAAGTAACAAAAGGAGTATTTCTAATTATTTAGATAATTTTAAGTATGATACTTTTGTTGATTATAATAATGTTGCGATATTTGATGGTAGTTTAGAGAAAAATAGTGATGATGTTTCAACTATTTCTTCTGATTTTAAAACTGAAGAAGTACAAGAGGATATTTTAGATGATATTGATATTCAAGATGAAACTATGGATAATCTTCAAACTTTTGATTCTTCTACTGATTTAAATAATAAGATGAATGTTGTTGATAATTCAAATAATAATATGAATATTGATTTTGATAATATTCCTGTTGATAATTCTTTAGGTGATTATTTAAGTTCAAGCGATTATTTTTCTAATTTGTCTAGTAATAATCAGAATGTTGATTCATCTATGAATAGTCAAAATGTTGATCAATTAGTTGATGTTAATCAAAATCTTGTTGAACCTATGAATGATGTTCAAGGTGTTGATACATCTATAAATAGTCAAAATGTTGATCAATTTGTTGATGTTAATCAAAATCTTGCTGAACCTATAAATGATGTTCAAGGTGTTGATACATCTATAAATAGTCAAAGTGTTTATAATGTTCAAGATTTAAATAATGATATTGATAATAGTAATATAAATGTTTCAAATGATTTAAATACTGAAAAGTATTTTGATTATAGTGTTGAATCTGATATAAGTTCATCATTAGTTGATGAAGGTAATGTTGCTCAAAATGATATTCAAGAAAATGTAAATTCTTCTGTTCAAAATATAGATAATGTTCAATTATCGGATAATATATCAGTTGATTCTAATAATAATGTTAATAATAATTCATCTTTTGGTGTTGATTATATTGATCAGGTTAAAAGTAGGATTCAAAATCGTAATAATGTTGAACTTGGTACTTTAGATTCTGATTTAAGTGATATTGATAAAACATTGATTAGTGATAAATTGGATTTACCTGAATTGGATGATGTTAATAATGATTTATCAGGCTCTATTCCAAAGAAAAAGTCAACAGGTGTTGTTATATTTATAATTATTTTACTTGTGTTGTTAGCTTTATTTACTTTTTTCCTTTATAATTATGTTTTTTAATTAAAATGGGGTGATTTTTTGAAGAGACTTTTATTAGTTTTATTATTATTTTTTGTTACTGCGTGTGGAAGTAAGAAGATTTATATGGATGATTTAAGTAATAAGAGTATTGATGAAATTAAAGAATATTGTGAGAAAAATAATATTAATGTAACTTTTTCAGAGGAATATAGTGATATAGCTAAGGGAAGTTTTATTAGTCAAAGTATTTTACCTGGTGAAGAATTAGGTGATTTAGTTATTAAGATTTCTAAAGGTGTTGATCCATCTATTTATCCTCAAAAAAATGTTAATGAACTTGGTAGGGTTCCTATTATGATGTATCATGGTATTCATAATGTTGATGCTAAATATGTAGGTGGTAATGTTGATAAGGATGGTTATCAAAGGACATCTGATGCTTTTAGAAAAGATTTAGAGTTTTATTATTCTAGTGGTTATAGAATGGTAAGGCTTATTGATTATGTTAATGGAATTATTGATGTTCCTTTGGGATATAGTCCTTTGGTTATTACTTTTGATGATGGCCTTGAAAATAATATAAAAGTTCTTGGACTTGATGATAATGGTGATATTATAATTGATCCTAATTCTGCTGTTGGAATTCTTGAAGAGTTTAAAAATAAGTATAATGATTTTAATGTAACAGCTACATTTTTTGTAAATGGTGGATTATTTAATCAAGAAGAGTATAATGAAAAGATACTTAATTGGTTAGTTGATCATGGTTATGATATAGGTAATCATAGTTATAGTCATGCTGATTTTTCTAAGATAGATAATAATAAATCTATTTATGAAATAGGAAGTGTTTATAAGATATTAGATTCTATTTTAGGTGATAAGTATGTTAATATAGTTGCTTTACCTTTTGGTTCTCCTTATACAAAGAGTCATAGTAATTTTCCATCTATTATGAGTGGTAGTTATGAAGGTTTTGATTATAACACTTTATCTACTTTAAGAGTAGGATGGGAAAGTGATTATTCTCCATTTTCAAATGATTTTGACAAGAGTTTTTTGAAACGAATTCGTGCTTATGATAATAATGGAGTTGATTTTGATATTCAAATGAATTTTAAGTTATTAGAATCTAATAGATATATATCTGATGGTGATAAGGATTTAATTGTTTTTCCTAAAGATAAAGTTGAAGAATTTAATAATTTTAATTTAGAGTATTATAGTTATTGATTATTTTAATTATTTAGTATATAATAGCGTTATTAGAAATGTTGAACTTGAGGAGTAAAGGATATTTTATTTATAGAGAGTTAGTGGTTGGTGAAAACTAATAATAGAAATCTTTGAAGGTAGCAAGGGAGTTTAATTCCTGAAATTAGTAGGGAGTTACGTTTTCTCGCGTTAAGAGATTTGAGTGCATAGTAAATCTATGAATTAAGGTGGTACCGCGAATATTCGTCCTTAAGTTCATGGATTTTTTTGTTTAGAGAGGGTGATTTTATGTTAGATAAGAAGTATGATCATATTTCTGTAGAAGAAGGAAAGTATGATAATTGGAATAGGAAAGGTTATTTTAATAGTGGTGATTTAAGTAAGAAACCATATTGTGTTGTTATACCTCCACCTAATGTAACTGGTAAATTACATTTAGGTCATGCTTGGAATACTACAATTCAAGATATAATGGTTCGTTATAAAAGAATGGATGGTTATGATGTTTTATGGCTTCCAGGAATGGACCATGCAGCTATTGCGACAGAGGCAAAGGTTGTTAAGAAACTTAAGGATCAAGGTATTGATAAGTATCTATATGGTCGTGAGAAGTTCTTAGAGGCTTGTTGGGATTGGACACATGAATATGGTGGTAATATACGTACTCAATGGGGAAAATTAGGTCTTTCTGTTGATTATACAAAGGAGAGATTTACTCTTGATGAAGGTCTATCTGAAACTGTTAAAAAAGTTTTTGTTGATATGTATAATGATGGATTAATATATCGTGGTGAACGTATTATTAACTGGGATCCTGTTGCGCTTACTGCTTTATCTAATGAAGAGGTTATTTATAAAGATGATCCTGGTGCTTTTTATCATTTGAAGTATTTTATTGAGGGAACTGATGAGTATTTAGAGGTTGCGACAACTCGTCCTGAGACTTTATTTGGTGATACTGCTGTTGCGGTTAATCCAGATGATTCAAGATATAATCATTTAATTGGAAAGAATGTTGTTTTACCAATTGTTGGTAAGTTAATTCCGATTGTAGGTGATATTCATGCTGATCCAGAGTTTGGAACAGGTGTTGTTAAGATTACTCCTGCTCATGATCCTAATGACTTTGAAGTTGGAAATCGTCATAATTTAGAGCGTGTTGTTGTTATGAATCCTGATGCTACTATGAATGAGAATGCAATAGGTTATACTGGTTTATCTCGTGAAGAGTGTAGAGAAAAGTTAGTTAAGGATTTAAGTGATTTAGGATTGTTGATTTCTATTGAGAAGATGGTTCACTCTGTAGGTCATTCTGAGAGAACTGATGCGGTTGTTGAACCTTATCTTTCTAAGCAATGGTTTGTTAAAATGAGAGGTCTTGCCGATCGAGTTTTAGAGAATCAAAAAAATAAAGAAACTAAAGTTAATTTTGTACCTGCTAGATATGAAAAAACGATGAATCACTGGATGGAAATTACATATGATTGGTGTATTTCTAGACAACTTTGGTGGGGTCATAGAATTCCTGCTTGGTATAAGGGTGATGAAATTTATGTTGGAATGGAAGCACCTAAAGAAGATGGATGGGTACAAGATAATGATGTATTAGATACCTGGTTTAGTAGTGCTTTATGGCCATTTTCAACTCTTGATTATCCAAATAGTGATTTATATAAAAGATATTATCCAAATGATTTTTTAGTAACTGGTTATGATATTATTCCTTTTTGGGTTAATAGAATGACTTTTCAAGGACTTTATTTAACTGGAAAAAGACCATTTAAGGATTGTATAATTCATGGTTTGATTCGTGATAAATTAGGTCGTAAGATGAGTAAGTCTTTAGGTAATGGTGTAGATCCTATGGATGTTATTGAAGAGTCTGGTGCGGATTCACTTCGTTTTTATTTATCAACTGCTACTGC
>CAMOSQ010000016.1 GCA_946624985.1 uncultured Caryophanales bacterium
TTTTATTCATATTATTAAAACTTTGTTGATTATAAAGTGGTTGATTATAATTATTATTCATATAATTATAATAATCATTTGCTCTGTAATTCTTCATAACATTCCTCCTAGGTTATATTATGATAATGATTAATTAGTGTATAGGCAAAAACACAAAATAAAAAAAATAAAAAAAACACTTGCATAAACCCCTATTTACTGATAAAATATATATGTCTAAAAAAGACATGGCGTTGTTGGTGAAGTGGTTAACACATCGGATTGTGGTTCCGACACGCGTGGGTTCGATTCCCACACAGCGCCCCATTTAAGAAATTACTAAGTAGAAATACTTAGTTTTTTAAACAAAAAATGTACAAAAATGTAAAAGAAAAAACAAAATAATCAAAAAGTATTAAAAATACTTTTTTTTCATTATATAATTAAAATGGTGATTTATTGAAAAAACTAATAAATAATATAGATAAAATACAAATTACAAAATTAGGAATATAAAGAATAAAAAATAATTTAAAAATGAATACTAATAATGTAGTAGAATACAGTAAAGAAAAAATAAAAAAACCAAAATAACAAAAAGAGGAAAAACCATTATTGTGAAATAGATAATATCATAATAACAATAAATTCATATAGTTTTACAATAATAACCGCACATATAAAGGAGGAAAAACATGGAATATAAAAAAATAGTAATAATAGGTGGAGGAGTATTAGGTTCACAAATAGCTTTTCAATGCGCATACAATGGATATGATACGACCATACTAATAAGAAGAGAAGATAAAAAAACAAAAATAAAAAAATCACTCGAAAAATTAGAAAAAACCTACATAGATACAATAGCAGAAATGACCCCAAAACATAACTGGGCTAGGGGATTAGGTGATCCTAAAAACTTTAATAGAGAAAAATCAATTGAACAAGCACAAAATGCACTAGAAAAAATAACTATAGAACTAGATCAAAAAAAAGCTTTAGAAGATGCTGATCTAGTAATAGAATCAATAACAGAAAATATAGAAATAAAAAGAAATCTATATGAACAAATATCAAATATATTACCAGAAAAAACAGTAATAGTAACAAATTCATCAACACTATTACCATCAAAACTAGCTGAATATACAAAAAGACCAAATAAATTCTTATCAATGCACTTTGCTAATTCAATTTGGAAAAACAACATAGTAGAAATAATGGGACATGATAAAACAGAGCAAAAATATTTTGATGAAATAATAGAATTTGGTAAATCAATAAAAATGATACCACTTCCAGTGATAAAAGAAAAATCTGGATATCTATTAAACTCAATGTTAGTACCATTTTTAATGAGTGCACTAGACTTATACGCAAATGGAATATCAGATCCAGTTAGTATAGATGCTGCATGGACATTAGGAACAGGAGCCCCTAAAGGACCATTTAAAATAATGGACACAGTAGGACTAGAAACCGTAAAAAATATAGTTGAGCAATATCAAAAAGTTCCAACACTAATAAATCCTTTACTAAAGAAAATGATGCTTCCATATAACTATAGAGGTATGTTAAAAATTGTAAACCAGTATATAGAAGAAGGAAAATTAGGAAAATCATCAGGAGAAGGATTCTATAAATACGAAGATTAAAAAGTAATAAAATTAAAAGATAACAAGCAATTATCTTTTTTTGCTATCTAATGTAAAACTGTAATTACTTTATAAATAATAACATAATAGCTGATAAAAAACCAGCAATTACCAGCAATTAAAAGATATAGAATAATACATAAAATACTAAAATTGTCAAACGAAAACCATGTTGAAAGCTATACTTTTGAACATAAATATAAATAATAAACATATCTAATCATAAAAGTTATTTAAAAAAAAAGAAAAAGTATGATATTATGTATATAGACTAGAAATAATATAAAAAATAGTCTATTAAAGAAAGGAAAGAGGTTTATGAAAAAACAAAAATTTGCCAATAGCAAACTAAAGGTGGGTATTATAAATAAACGTAATGCCTTTACCTTAATAGAACTATTAGCAATAATAGTAATACTAGCAATCATAGCAGTAATAACAGTACCAATAATATTAAATATAATTGAAAATTCAAAAGAAGGAGCAGCAATAGATTCTGCATATGGATATAAAGACGCAATTAATAAATATTATTTAAGTGAACTATCAAAAGATAAAAATTATCAATTTCCAAGTGGTATCTATGATATTAATAATAGTACTCTAACAAAGGGTGATGAAACAATAAATATTACAGTCTCGGGGAAAAATCCAACAGGTGGTTATGTTTCTATAACAAATAAAATTATATCAGGTTGTTTACAATTTGATGAATATAAAGTTGAAATGGAAAACGGAGATGTAGTTGATGCTGAAAAAGGAATATGTATTAAATCTCTAGGACTTGCTAAAAATTTATTGATAGTTAATCCAGAAGGTGCAACCGCATCCACAAAAAGTCCTTATGTAAATTATATTGATAAAAATGGTAATACAATTTTATCAAGAGTTCTATATAATGACAGTACTCATGGAGTACAAATAATATCAGCAAATTCAGTACAAAATGTAATATTAGGAAGTGGTGATCCATTATATACATCGGGGACTGGTTTAGAAAAAGCACAAAATTCATATAATAATGCAATAGAAAACTTAAATAACTATACAATGAATTATCTTAATACTAATTTAGCATATGACGCGAGAAGCGTAGGAAGTGTTTCAATCATGACAAATAATATGATGTCGAATAAAAATAACGAAAATGGATTATTTACCGGTAATGCTAGTTATTTGACATACTTTGATATAAATGGGAAATATAAAAATTCAGATACACACTATGGAATAACAAGTGATACTGATTATCCTACGATGAAGGATTTAGAAATTATCGGAAATTATGCATATTGGTTTGCGTCTAGAGATATTATAAATCCAGAATCAAGTATTGTTTTTGCGATAAGATTTTACAGTGATTATTCAGGAGATATAAGTTCTACTTGGATATTGACTTCAGGGGATATAGCACATACTTCTCTTTCTGAACCAAGTTATATACGTGAAGGACTTGGTCTTCGCCCTGTATTCTTATTAAAAGATAATGTAATAATAACAGGTGGAGAAGGAACTGAAGAAAGTCCATATGAATTAGGAATAAAATAATCATAATGAAAAAGGTGTCGTAAGACCTGTAATGGAAATACCTACAATTGCTATTCAATTAAAAAGTGAGTAATAATTAACTGATAACAAAATGTTATCAGTTTTATATTTAAATAACAACAATGTTCAAAACTATACTTTTGGACATAAATAAAAAAATAAAGAGTTTTCCACAACTCTTTATTCACTATAAGAAAGTAAATTCTTAATATCATCCTCATTAAGACTTGATAACACATCTGAATTATCTTTACCCTCAATTAAATTATCAGAAAGAATTTTCTTCTTATTTTGAAGTTCTATAATACGCTCCTCAATTGTGCCACGAGTAACAAACTTAATAACAGTAACCTTCTTAGTTTGTCCAATTCTATGAGCTCTATCGGTAGCTTGATTCTCAACCTGTGGATTCCACCATATATCCAAATGAATTACAACATCCGCTCCAACTAAATTAAGACCAGTACCACCACTTTTAAGAGTAATTAAGAAACAATTAGTAGAATCACTATTAAACTTCTCAACTAAATCCATACGAGTCTTACTCTTAACATCACCAGCAATCATATAACTAGAAATACCGCTCTCATCAAACATTGACTTTACTCTATCAACAACAGTTTTAAAACTACTAAAAATTAGTATCTTATGACCATCCTTAACAAAATTATTAACAACCTCTAATAACTTTTCCATCTTAATAACTTCACCATCATAATTACTAAACAATATATTAGGATCAATACAAATCTGACGAAGCTTCATAAGTAATTGTAAAATCTTAAACCTAGCTTTATTCATGCCTTCTGTAGCTAAAATCTCTCTAAACTCTCTTTCACTATCCTTAAGAACACTCAAATATAACTTCTTTTGCTTAACAGGTAAATCTAAATAAATATTATTCTCAATCTTATCAGGTAAATCAGTAATAACATCATTCTTCTTTCTTCTTAAAATAAAAGGTTTAATCAAATAATTTAAATCATCTAAGCGAGATAAAGACTCACCATCAACATCATGAATACCATAATTATCTCTAAACTTTTTAACACCACCTAAATAACCAGGCATAATAAAATCAAAAATACTCCATAATTCTATTACTGAATTTTCAAGAGGAGTACCAGTTAAAGCAATCTTAGTTAAAGCCTTAATCTTCTTAATTTCACGAGTCATACCAGCTTGATAATTCTTAATAGCCTGAGCCTCATCAATAATACAAACATCAAAATTCTTATCCTCATACTCATCATTATCATTACGAATTAATCCATAAGAAGTAATAAAAATATTATACTTATCAAAATCATTAATAACCTCTAATCTCTTAGACTTATTATCATGAACAGTTACATACTTAAGTTCGCTACCAAACTTATCAAACTCTTTCTTCCAATTATAAACAAGTGAAGTAGGGCATACTATCATAATTTTAGCTTCAGGCTTCTTTAAAATAACCTGCTTAATAAAACAAATAGTTTGTAAACTCTTACCAAGACCCATCTCATCAGCAAGTATACCACCTAAATCACACTTATACAAAGTATATAACCAACGAACACCATCCTTCTGATAATCACGTAAAACATCAATATCACGACCAAAATCAACATTAATATCCTTATACTTATAAAAATTATCAATAAACTTATCAAAAGAATTAGAAGTTTTAATAGACTTATATCTATTCTTTAAACTATCAATATATAAAGCCCTATACTTAGGAATCACAACACTACCTAAAGATAAATCACTACTAGAAATATTTAAATCAGAAATAATATTACCAAACTCAACTAAATCCTTATTATTTAAATCAATAATATTACCATTTTTAAGTTTATAATACTTCTTATTCTTTCTCATAGAAGAAATAATCTTATCAAGCTCACTAGTATCAAAATTATCAGTAGAAAAATCATAAGACATAATTCCATCAATACCAATACTAAAATTAGAACTAATCTTACTTTCCTTTAAAACATTAATACTATCAATCTTCTTAGAAGTAAAAATATTATATTTTTCACTAAGTAAACCAATACCTTCTGAAAGAAAATAACCAACATCATCAAAATCAACCAATAATATCTTATTAGAATCAATAGTAAAACCATAAGAAACTAAATCATTAAGAACAACACTCTCAAAATCACTATCCCTAACAACACTACTATTTTTATCGAAATAATCAACAATATTACCAGAATAATCAAACTTAATAGAACAATCAATCATATCACGAGCAAGATCAAAATATAAAGAAACAGTAGGCTCACCCGCAATAACAATATCAGTTATATCATCACTAATAACAACATCACTCTTAATCTTATGAAGTAAACCCGTCCTAAATAAATTAACATGATTACTATCAATAACCAAAGAACTAATACCATTATTAATCATAGAAGAAATCAAAGTAGAATAACTACTTGGAATAATATATAAAGAATGATTATAAATACAATATCTAAACCTCTTATCAATAAAAGTATAATTATCAAAATCATCAATACTTAATCTATAAACATCTTTATCAGAATTTAAACTAAACTTAGTAGGCATACCCTTAAAAACACCATGAATAAGACCATACCCAACAATAGTAAAATCATGATTAACCAATCTATCAAATAAAGAATAAAGCTCTCTATCAGAAAGTTCAAAAGGATTATACCTATAATAATAACCACGATTCTTGATATAACCAAACAAATAATTTAATAACTCCATATCATCATCACTTATATAATGAATAGAAGGATTATAAGTAAAATTAACACCAAACTCATACTCTTCATTATTTAAAACAGAATACATAAAAGACTCAAATTTAGACTCACGATTAATAGAATACTTCTTATTAATACCAACCATTAACTTAAAAGTAGGAACACTCTTACTAAAATCAAGCTCAAGATCAATTTGAACCTTTTCCCTAATACCACTAACTCCATTACTTTCAAATAACTCTAAAATATTATTAGAAATATTAGTCCTATCAAAACCATTACCCAAAATAATATCGCTATTGTAAATTAAACAAGCCGCAACATGTTTACAAGTGTGATAATTCTTAAACTGTTCACACTCACAATAAAAAGAAGTAATTTGATTCTTATTAACAATAATACTAACATCATAATAAAAATGATTACTTTGAGAATTAACACGAAAAAAATTAACTATCTCATTCTTAGTACCATCAACACTATCAAGATAAAATACATCACGTTTATCAATCTTAAGACCCTTAGTAACAGAATCCTTTCCAAGTAACTTATAAGCTAAATCAACACTGTGTTTCATAAGAATCACCTCAAAAGGTTATTATAACATAAAAATTAACAAATTTAACAAAAAATCAACAAAATTTACTATGGGAAAATAAATAAAAAACTTTTCAAAAAAAGTTTAAAAATCATATTTACAACCATAAAAACCTGTGTTAGAATAAGACAAAAAGAGGTCAGTGATAGTATGTTAAATCAAGCAGAAAAAGAAATAATTTATGGTGCTCTTTATATTTCACTTAACTTTTTCAAATTTAAAAATTTTGTAAAGATAAATAAACAATCTCTTTATGCAAAAATATATGAACCATATAAAGAAGAAAAGTTATCTAAAGAAACAATACATGATATATTAAATAAATATGGTTATGAAATAATAAAAGACATAAGAAATGCAGAAATAGAATTATCGAAAACCGAAAAGCAAGGAAATATAGGAACTATAGATGACCATATAAGATGGATGATAATTCACTATAATGCAAAGCATACAAAAGAGCCAGAAGTACAAGAAATTGAACTATGGAGACCACCTCAAAAGAAAATTGTATAAAAAGAAAACAAAGAATAATTAAGGGTTTAGTCATGCAGTAGGGGGAATTTTTATGACAGAAAAAATAATTAGTGACAAAAACTTAATAACAAAAATAGTAGGAATGTTAGGAAGGGACGCAAAAACACTACTAATACAATATGACAAAAAATCAAAAAAAGCTTTCTATAAGACAGACACAATGGTACATAGAAAACCAATACATATTTCAAGAGTAAAAGATTTATAATATAATTATTTGAAAACATAAAAGTACTTTACTAAAAGTGCTTTTTTTTGTATAATTAAATGTAGAATAGGAGCGTAGACAATATGGAAGAACGCAAATTTGCCAGTAGCAACCCTGGGGGGGGGGTATTATAGAGGCTTTACACTTATAGAACTTTTAGCTATTATAGTAATACTAGCTATAATAGCTGTAATAACAGTACCAATAATATTAAATATAATTGAAGATGCAAAAAAAGGATCAATAACAGATTCTGCATATGGATATAAAAACGCAATAAAAAGCTATAGTGTATATCTACAAACAGTAGATTCAACAAGCAATGGATTAAAAGGAAGTTATACAGTAGATGAATTAAAATCATTAGGATTAGAAGTAACAGGGCAAGAACCAGATAGTGGAACAATATTAATAGATAATGACGGAATATCAGGATGTTTAAAATATGATGAATATGCATCATATATGTATAACAATGAAGTAATAAATACTTCTAAAGGAAATTGTCCAACACAAAAATTAGTAACTGAGGGAGATGGACTTTATAAGTCTGAAACTGAACCAGGAAGACTCGTATATAGAGGACAAAATCCAAATAATAGGATATTCTTAAAAGAAGACGGAACAAATAATACTTTATATAGAATTGTATCATATGAAACTGACGGAACAATAAAAGTAGTAAGAGATGAGAAATTAAGTACAAATATGGCTTGGGATACTAAAAATATAAGAATAGGGGATAGTAATACTTATTGTTCAAGTGCAGCTGATTATGGATGTAATGTATGGGGAAAACAAAGTAATACATTATATAATGGAGAGTCACTAGATAATAGTTTTCATTATAGTTATTACAATAGTGCGACAGCTACTACTTTAACAAGTGGTGCATCAGGAACAGTAGCGGACGAATCAACATTAAATAAATATTTAAATGATGGAAGTTGGGCTCCACTAGAGTACCTAAACAGTTACATAGATAATCATAAATTTAATGTTGGCGGATTATATTATACAAGTTCATATAAAAATGGGGATAAAGGAGTACAAAGAGAAAAAGAAGAAGAAAGCTTGTTAACATGGACAGGTAAGATAGGGCTAATGAATATAACAGAATATGCAGAAGCATCATTAAATGAAAGTTGTGATGTATTTACAAATTTTGGATATAATGCAGAGTTATATTATTATAAAGATGAAGGAGCATCAACAGCATCAATACATACACCATCTACAGGATGGCCATGTGCTGCATCAAATTGGACATTTAAAAGTGGATATCACCAATGGTCCCTTTCGCCTGTTTCGAACAACCGCTACGGCGTGTGGAGTGTGCACTCGACAGGGTATTTCTACAACATCAGCGCGATCTACACTTATGGTGTTCGCCCAGCATTCTATCTTAAATCAGGTATTAGTTTAAGTGGAACTGGTGCAGAAAATGATGAATATCAAATAGTTGGATAAGAAATACTTAAATTATAGAGATTAAAAGGTCATAAATAAATCAAATTTTTGATAAATTTATGATTTTTTTTATTTTTCTTAAGGATTTTTAAAAGTTTTGTTGAATGATTATATTGGAGCCTAGATAAGGAGACTAATGATAGAATCTATAACCTATGATAATTTAGTAAAACTACAACAAGAACATCCAATGATACCATTAACATTTGATAAAATGCTTAAAGCTTTCTTTGAAGATAAT
>CAMOSQ010000017.1 GCA_946624985.1 uncultured Caryophanales bacterium
ATATTCCATTCTATGTAAAACAAGGTTTTGATAAATATGAAAAGACAATTAAAAATTACTTTGTAGATAATTATGATGAAGAAATTATAGATGGAGATTTACATTGTATTGATATGTATTACTATTCAAAAGATTTAAGAAAAGGAAAATAAAGAAATGTAATATTTGAAAGGAGCTATATTTGAATAATAAAATAATACAAAATGAAACTGAAAATAATATGAAAAGTATTAATAAAATGAATATTGAAAAGAATCAAGTTTTTGTATTTTTATATGCTATTGGAACTATTCTTATTGTAGCTGGACATTGTGATAATGGTGGTATTAATTTAGTTTTTAATCTTTTTCCTATATATTCATTTCATCTTGGACTATTCATGTTTTGCAGTGGTTATTTTTATAAAAGTAAAAATGAAAAAGAATTAGGAAAATACATCTGGAAAAAATTTAAAAGATTGATTATTCCTATGTTTATATGGAATTTAGTATATGGAGTGTTTGTACAACTAACTAGATTAAAAGGATTTACAATAGGTGGAGATTTTACTCTCTATAATTTATTTATACAACCATTAAAAAACGGACATCAATTTGTATATAACATGTGTTTTTGGTTTGTGCCAGAACTGTTTTTAATAGAAATCATAACATGTGGTATAAGAAAATTTATAAGTAAAATTATAAATGTAAACGAATATGTATTTTTTATTATTTACTTTTTGTTAGGAGTTTTAGGAATATATTTAAGCAATATGGGATTAAACAAAGAATGGAATTTATTAATAGTAAGAACATTATTTTTCTTTCCTTTTTTTGGATTAGGAATATTGTATAATAGAAAACTAGAGAAAATTGACAAGCTAAATAATATTGGTTATTTTTCAATAATAATACTAGTCCAACTGATAATAATATTTTTTGAAGGCAAAGCTCCATCATTTACTCCATCGTGGTGTAATGATTTTACGCCTAATTTAGTACTACCGTATCTTGTTGGTTATTTAGGAATTCTTTTTTGGTTAAGAATTGCAAAAATACTTGAACCAATAACTATGAATAGTAAGGTTATTAATTGTATTTCTAACAATGCATATCCGATAATGGCTCATCAGTTTTTTGGTTTTTTTATATTAAAATGTATTTATGGTATTTTTAGTAAAATAACTCCAATATTTTTAACATTTAGTTTTGAGAGTTTTAAGAGTAATATTTGGTATTATTATTATCCTAAAAATAGTGTTTTTCTAATATTATATCTTATATTTGGATTAACTATACCAATATTAATAAATACAATATTAACCAAAATTAGAAGCATTATAGGAAAAACGCATTACAAAAAAATTATTAGAATAAAAAATTAAAGTACCAATTTAGTTATAAAGATAAAAAATAATATCATAATTTTGAAACCATAAGGAGGTTATATATTATAACCGCAATTTTTAAAAGATATTGATAAATAATTTTTTTAGTATAATAGCAAAATATTTTATTATAAATATCTAAGAAGTTTTAAATAAATGAAAGACTTACAGTCAAAGGAGTTTTATAAAATAACAACAATGAAGAATTACATACGCAAATTTATGCGGTTAAATAGGAAAAATTCAGAGGAAAGTAGATATAATAACCCCAATCCACCAAAACCAGAATTACCAACAGGTTGCGAGTACGAAAGTAGAAGGGCTATATGTGTAAAAAAGATAGAGAACAAAGATGAGTACCTTGACCTATTATTAGATGCAGATCCATCAAAAGCTAGTGTTGATAAGTATTTAAGCGATTCTGATGTTTATGGATTACAAGTGGATAAAAATATAGTTTCTTTAGCAGTAATTTTGCACATTGATAAAAATACATTAGAATTAAAAAATCTAGTTACCAAAAAAGAATATCGAGGAAAAGGTTATGCAAAGAAATTATTAAAATCTTTATGTGGTAATTATAAACAGAAATATAATAAGATGTTAGTTGGAACATCAGAGAATAATATTCCATTCTATGTTAAGCAAGGTTTTGATAAATATGAAAAGACAATTAAAAACTATTTTATAGATAATTATGATGAAGAAATTATAGATGGAGATTTACATTGTATAGATATGTATTATTACTCAAAAGATTTAAAGAATAAAGAAAAATAGTAATTTCTTGTTTGAATTGGAGGGAAAAAGATGAGTTTTTCATATACTAGAAAAATAAACTATTATGAAACAGATAAAATGGGAGTAGTTCATCATTCAAATTATATAAGATTTCTAGAAGAGGCAAGATGCAGATGGTTAGAAGAACTGAATATATCAATGGAAAAATTAGAAGAATTAGGTTATACTATTCCAACAGTAGAAGTCAATTGTAAATACAAATATCATATAACAAGTGGAGATATAATTACAATAGAACCTAAAATAAATGAATTTAATGGAGTAAGAATGACAGTAACTTATAATGTTATTGATAAAAAGACAGAAAAAATTGTTATAAATGCTTGGACAAAACATTGTTTTACGGATAAAACTTTAAGACCAATAAATATAAAAAAGAAGAATGAAAAAATATATACAATATTTGAAAAATTGTTAGAAGAAGGTATAAAAACCAATAAATAATTTCAAGGCAAATTATAACAATAACTAGTAATTTATGGAGATGATGATTTATATGAAAAAAGTGATATTTATTGTTATTGCAATATTAATAATTTTATTTGTTATATGTAATATTATCTTTTTTAATATATTTGGAAACAACAAATATGATTTAAAAAATATTAGTGACAGTCAGAAGAAAGAAATTATTGAATTATTAAATTGTACAGAAATATCAAATGATATTATACTAAACGAAATGCAAGTTCCAAAATCATATAGAGATATTTACTATCAAATATATTTTGAAACAAATAACGAAGATATAAAAAAATATATTATATCATCTGATATTTATGGAAGAGATTTAAAAGAACTTAAAAATAATAACTATTGTTGTGCTATTTATAGAAAAGACGATAAAAGTGTTGAAATATTGGAAGAAATTAGATAATGTAAAGCATTAGATAATAAAGAACTTTAAAGATTCCCAAATAAAAAATATATAGTTGTAAAGGATTGATTGTATGAAAAATAAAAAAATAGCATTAATCATATTACTTATTATATTAGTGATTATAGGTTTTAAATATAAGGATTTTAATTTAATATTTGCTACCGAAAAAGAAAAGAATGAAATCAAAGAAAGTATTTATATTAACACTGATGTAAGATCTTTTAAGCCATTATCATATACCGAAAGTATGTTAGGATTTAATGGAGATAATGCCAAAATATTAGTATTTGATATTTCTAAAGATGATTATGAAAGTAATAACTTGCATTATTCTGACGAAAGTATAGGAGCATTAGCATATGGTACTAATAAAGAAGATATGGGAGATTATTACAAATGCAAAATCAAATTAGATAATATTGATACTGCAAAAGATTATGAAAATTTAAGACCTTTCAGTATAGTTAATCTTATTTTAGAATCATTATACATAATTTGCATAGTTATAATATTAGTAAATATTTTTATGAATGTAAAAAAGTCAAAAATAGTTGTAATTGTTGCAACATCAATTATTGTTTTGCTATTTTCATGCTTTTTTTACAGCAACTATACCAGATATATTAAGAATAGAGAATTAGACAATTCATCAAATGATTATAGTTTTTTAAAAGCAAAGCAATCGCAAGAAGTTCATAATATAGATGAAGAAAAAAACGACCAATCTAATATAAATAACAAATCACAGGATATTACTCAAAAAATATTATCTAATCAAGTTGTACATTTAGGAATAATTAATAATATAGATGATAAATATATCTATTATTCAGATAGTGATTCCAAAAATTTCTATTTTGAGAAAGAACTATTCTCATATATAAACGGACGAATATGCAAAAATATGACTTTATCAGATGTAAAAGTTGGAGATTATATACATCCTTTTGAAAAACAAATTCTAGTTTATA